>JAXDAV010000024.1:0-27452 GCA_034679465.1 Candidatus Aminicenantota bacterium
GCTTGCGTCCTGGAGCGGAGTTGCTTATAAGATGAGATATGGCAGAAGCGAATCGATTCCGTCCCTATGAACCGGATCAGTTGTTATTGATGCCGCCGAGCCTAGACGACTGGCTGGCGCCGGGGCACCTGGTTTACTTCATTCGGGATGTGGTTGGGAGTTTGGATCTGGGGGCCATAACGGGGGCGTACGCCGGGGGCGAGGGGGGCCGGCCGGCGTACGATCCGGGGATGATGGTCGGTCTGTTGTTGTATGCGTATTGTGTGGGATGCCCGAGTTCGCGTCAGATTGAGCGGTCGACCTGGGAGTCGGTGGCCTTCCGGGTGCTGACGGCCGACGCCCACCCGGACCATGATACGATCGCGGCGTTTCGGAAGCGTCATCTTGAGGCGCTGGGAGACTTGTTCAAGCAGGTGTTGCAACTGTGTCGGAGGGCGGGGCTGGTGCGGATGGGGCACGTGGCGCTGGATGGGACGAAGATGTGGGCCAATGCCTCCAAGCACAAGGCGATGAGCTATGGTCGGATGGTGGAAAAGGAAGCGGAGCTGGAGCGGGAGGTGGAGCGGCTGCTGAAGGAAGCGGAGGCGGTCGACGCGGCGGAGGATGCGAGGTACGGGAAGGGGGTTCGCGGGGACGAGGTACCGGAGGAGCTGCGGCACAAGCAGGGGCGGCTGGCGAAGATCCGCGAGGCCAAGCTGGCACTGGAAGAGGAGGCTCGGGCGCGGGCGGAGGTGAAACGCCGGGACCAGGAGGAGAAGAGAGGAGGGCCGGGGCGTCGGCCGGCGCCCCCGAAGGAGGAGCCGGAGGCGAAAACGCAGCGCAACTTCACGGATCCGGACTCGCGGATCATGAAGATGTCGGCGACGGGGTCGTTGGAACAGAGTTACAACTGCCAGGCGGCGGTGGACGCGACGGCCCAGGTGATTGTGGCGGCGGCGGTGACGCAAGAGGCGGCGGACTCGAGACAGCTGAAACCGCTGGTTCAAGTGATGACGGCGATGACGGGTCGGAAGCCGCGGGCGATGAGTGCGGACGCGGGCTACTTCAGCGGTGAGAATGTGGAGTATTTGACGGGGCAAGGGATCGATCCCTGGATCGCAACAGGCAGAGATGGGAAGGGCGAGGCCAAACGGGGACGGATTCCGGCGGGGGCGAGCGTGAAGGAACGGATGTCCCGGAAACTGCGGACGAAACGGGGCCGCCGGGTCTATGGTTTACGGAAAGTCACCGCGGAGCCGGTGTTCGGGCAGATCAAGGAAGCCCGGCACTTCCGAAGATTCCTGTTGCGGGGCGTCGCGGCGGTGTCGCGGGAGTGGGAGATGATCTGTCTGACGCACAACCTGCTGAAGATCTACCGGCACGGCGGCCGGGAAGCGAGGGCCTGAGATGGAGAAGGAACCCGGTCGACGCGGCAGCGGCTCCATCGACACCAAGGGGGGAGGCAGGATACTCGGACTAAGATCCCGGGACGTCTCTGTCGCTACTATGCCAGACCTAGGTTATCCGACAGGCTCCTAGCCGGCCTTGAGGAGTCCCCTGAGGAATCTCTTCGCGGCGCGGGACCGGCCGGCCGCCCCGGACGAGGGCTCCCACTGAAACCGCTTGAGGTCGATGCGCCCGCCGGGACCCACCGCGACCCCCTCGGCGAGGAGCCGTTCCCGTTGCTCCTCGAAGCCCCGGCGCCGCGGCAGGGAGATCCTCCCCTGCCCCCCGATCACCCTGTGCCAGGGAAGGCCGGCCGCTTCCGAAGAGGAATGAAGGATCCAGGCGACCCCGCGGGCGGCCCGCTCGCGCCCCGCCAGGGCCGCGATCTGCCCGTAGGTCGCGACCCGGCCGTGCGGGATCCGGCGGATGACGGCCTTGACCTGGCGGGTGAAGGGCGTCTCGCCGGGGGCGTTCATGGTCCGACAGCAGGCTAGAGGAGGCCCATGAGCGTCTTGGCCCCGTCGAGGGTCTCCCGGGCGACGGCCCGGGCCTTGCGGGCGCCCTCGGCCAGGGCCTCCCGGACGCGGTCCGGATGTTGGGCCAGGTCCTGCCGGCGCTCCCGGATGGGATCGAGGACCTTCATCAGGTTGCGGTGGAATATCTTCTTGCAGTCGATGCAGCCGATCGTCGCCTTGCGGCAGCCCTCGGCGATCTCCCCGAGCTCGCCCTCCGGCGTCACGAGCCTGTGATAGCTGTAGATGTTGCATCGGTCCGGCTCGCCGGGGTCGGTGCGGCGCTTGCGGGCCTCGTCGGTCTTGGCCGGCCGGAGCTTCTCCCAGATGGCCTCCGGCGCCTCGGCGACGCCGATGGCGTTATCCATGGACTTGCTCATCTTCGACGCGCCGTCGATGCCCATGACCCGGGCGCCGCGGCCGATGAGCGTCGCCGGCTCCGGGAAGTACTCGCCGAAACGGTTGTTGAAGCGGCGGGCCACCTCGCGGCTGAACTCGAGATGCTGGGCCTGGTCCTCCCCGACGGGGACGGCCTGGGCCCTGTAGATCAGGATATCGGCGGCCTGGAGGATGGGATAGTTGAGCAGACCGGCCGTGACGTTCTCCCGCTCCCGCTCCGATTTCTCTTTGAATTGGGTCATCCGGCCGAGCTCGCCGAGGGGGGTCACGCAGTTGAGGAGCCAGCAGAGCTCGGTGTGCTCGGGAACGTGGCTCTGGATGAAGATCGTGCACTTGGCCGGATCGAGGCCGGCGGCCATGTTGTCGAGGGCGGCGTCCCAGACCCGCCGGGGCAGGAGGGCCGGGTCGTAGGCGACGGTGATCGCGTGGAGGTCGACGATGGTGAAGAAGCAGTCGTAGTCGTCCATCAGGCGGACCCAGTTCTCGACGGCGCCGAAATAGTTGCCGATGTGGATGGTGCCGCTCGGCTGGATGCCGCTCAGGATGCGTTGGCGTGGAGTCATGTCCGGACCTCGTTTCCTTCCGGGGCTATTGTATCAGAAGGGCCAGGAGCTCCGCGAGGACCATGGCCGTGGCCCCCCAGATCCTGTGGCCCTCGTAGGCGTAGAACGGGACTTCGTGGTCCCGGCCGCCGTAATGCCAGGTCTCCCGGCGGACGTTGGCCGGGTCGGCCAGGTGGTCGACGGGGGCCTCGATGACCTCCTCGACCTCCTCCGGCTGGAGGCGGAACCGAAGCGGCCCGCTGATCGCGGCCACGGTCGGGAAGATGCAGTAGTTGCTCGGCGGGATGAAGAGCGGCGTGAGGCGGCCGAGGAGGCGGACCGCGCCGAGGTCGAGCCCCAGCTCCTCGGCGGTCTCTCGAAGGGCGGTCGCCTCGATCGATTCGCCGGGGTGCTGTTCGCCCCCGGGCAGGGAGATCTGGCCGCGGTGGTGCTGGACGCGCTCCGTTCGGCGGGTCAGGAGGACGCGGAGGCGCCCGTCCCGGACGCAGAGGAGGATGAGGACGCCCGCCTTGCGGCAGCTGTCCTCGACCTCGAACCAGGCCCTGCTCCCCGGGCGCGGATCCGGGGCCATGGCGAGCTGGGCGGGGATCCCGGGAAGCGGGGTCCTCAGGCCCTTCTCGATGCGGGCCAGGATCTCCTCGGGCGGCAGGCAGGGCTGAGGCACGCCCGCCTCAGCGGCCCCGCCCGGCCAGGAGCTTCTCGATGTCCGCGATCTCCTTGGGCACGCCAGCCGTCAGGACCTCGCAGCCGGTCGCGGTGATGAGGACCGTGTCCTCGATGCGGACGCCGAAGCCCTTGTCCGGATAGTAGAGGCCGGGTTCGATGGCGAAGACCATGCCCTCCCTGAGGACCCCGCCGAGAGGGACGTCGTGGGTCGAAAGCCCGACGCCGTGGCCGAAGCCGCCCAGCTGGCCGCGCGGGTCGAGGCCTTTGGCCTTCATCACGGCGGCGACGTGGTCGCGGACGTCCTGCGGGGTCGCGCCCGGCCTGTAGGCCTCGATGCAGGCCTTCTGGACCTCGAGGACGATCCGATAGATCTCTCTCTGCTCGTCCGAGAACCGGCCCGAGGCCGGCCAGGTCCGGGTGATGTCCATGGCCAGGTGATCGAGGTCCGCCCCGAAGTCCATGAGGACGACGTCCCCGGCCCCGACGCGGCGCGCGTTCTTGTCGTAGTGGAGGACGCAGGAGTTGGGCCCGGAGCCGACGATCGGGGCGTAGGCGGGGCCCGTGGCCCCGCCCTTCAGGACGACGGACATGGCCGCCGCCTCGAGCTCGTATTCGAGGACCCCGGAGCGGGTCGCCAGCATGGCCTGGCGGACGGCTTCGGCCGAGAGAGCGCCGTTGCGCCGCAGGATCGCGATCTCCTCGGGCGTCTTGATGACCCTGAGGGCATCGATCGCCGGGGCGATGTCCCGGAGCTCCATCTGCGGGTAGCGCTGGCGGAGCTTCTCGATCCGATGAAGGTCGATCGACAGCTGGTCGTTGTAGTGGCTCCGGGACCGGCGGCCGTCCATCAGGGCCGTCTCGGAGCGGGCGTCGTCGAGGGAGTCCCGCGGCGAGAGCCGGACGTAGAGCGTCCCGGCGCCGCGCCCCATGAGCCGGGCCAGGAATTCGTCGAGGTCGGCGACGGGGAGGATGTCCGTGAAGCCCGTCTTGGTCTTGGCCTCCGGGTCGTCGAGCAGGCCGGGGCCGTCGTACTGCTTCTCGCGCGCCGACCGCTGGGGCAGGAAGAGGGTGGATGCCCCCCGGGCGAACGGCATGAGGACGAGGACCGCGCCGAGGTCCTCGTTCCCGGTGAGGTAGAAGAAGTCGTTGTCCTGCCGGAAGTGGGTCCCCGCGGGGACCGAGGCGTCGCCGAAGAGGAGGATCGCTCCGTCCTTGACCTGGTCCATGAGGGCGGCGCGGCGCCGGACGAACTCTCCGGGGGTGTAGCCGGTCCGTTGGGCCGGGAGCGGGACGGCGGCCAGGACGGCGAGCAGTCCGAGGGCGCCCAGGAGGGCGTTCCGGCGGGTCTTCGGCATATCGCGACTCCTCTCGACGGCAGGGGCGGATCAGGCCTTGCCCAGGACCATGGCCAGCAGGGCCATGCGGACATAGAGCCCGTATTCCATCTGCCGGAAATACGCGGCCCGGGGATCGTCGTCGAAATCGGTGCTGATCTCGGTGACGCGGGGCAGCGGGTGCATGACGATCATCCGGCTCTTCGCGGCGGCCATGATGGCCTTGTCCAGGACATAGGCCCCCTTGACGGACTCGTAGACCGCCTCGCTCTCGAAGCGCTCCCGCTGGACGCGGGTGACATAGAGGACGTCGGTCTCCGGCAGGGCCTTGTCGAGGGTCCGGTGCTCGGACTGCTTCATGCCCTTGGCCTCGAGCTCGGAGATGATCTCGGGCGGCATCCGCAGGGCCTCCGGCGAGACATAGTTGAGCCTGGCGTTGTAGAGGGACAGCAGACGGGACAGCGAGTGCACGGTCCGCCCGTACTTGAGGTCGCCGAGCATGGTCACGGTCAGGTCGTCCATGCGGCCGAGCTCCTCGCGGATGGTGAAGGCGTCGAGCAGGGCCTGGGTCGGATGCTCGCCGACGCCGTCGCCGGCGTTGATGACCGGCTTGTGGGCGGCCTCGGCCGCCTTGGCCGCCGAGCCGAGCTCGGGGTGGCGGATGACGATGACGTCGGCGTAGCACTCGAGCGTCTTGATCGTGTCCGGCAGGCTCTCGCCCTTGGCCACCGAGGAGTAGCGGACCTCGTTGATGTTGATGACGTTGCCGCCGAGCCTCTCCATGGCCGCGATGAAGGAGGAGGACGTCCGGGTCGAGGGCTCGTAGAAGATCGAGGCCAGGATCTTGCCTTTGAGCAGGTCGAAGGTGCCGACCCGCTCGACCATGACCCGCATCTCGTGGGCCACGCCGAAGATGTATTCGAGGTCGGCGCGGCTGAACTGTTTGACGGAGACGATGTCCTTGCCGTACCAGGGCGCCGTGCGCTGGTCGCCGAAGGGCAGGTGGGGGTTTTTCGTGGCGCTGCGCATGACGGCTCTCCTTCTCGAACGGCGGGTGCCGGGGGCGGGCCCCGCGACTCCGCATCATGCTACACCACGCCCGGAGTGGAGTCAACGGAAGGCGGCGGGCGCCGAAGAGGGGGCGGGAAGGCGCAAAAAAAGGGAGGAGGGACGCCCCCGCGGCGCCCCTCGCTCCGGAACAAAAGAAGGAGGGTTATGGAAGGGTATCGGGAGTCCTGAGGTTGATTGCTCTAACCATCGGTATCTCCATACCCTCGGGGAATGCATGTTTTGTGCCATCTCCCCCTGCCTGAAAAAGCGCGGAGAACGGCGGCCGATGTAAACTTTCTTTTAGAGATCCTGTAAAAAACGAGAAAAAGAAGGGACCGGGTCTTCGCAACGCGATAGAGGCCTGTCCCCGGAGGGGACTGGCCGTCTTGCGCTTCCGGGTGTTGCGAAGACCCGGTCCCTTCTTAGGCGGGGGGGGCGAGGGGGTCCTTGGGCTGGAGGACCCGGTCGATCGACAGGTTCAGGTCGTTGAGGTCGAGGGGCTTGACAAAGAAGTGGCTGATCGCGAACCGGCCCATGTCCTCGATCCGCACCTCGTCGGGGTGCGCGGTGATGAGCATGGCTTCCCCCTCGAAGCCGCTCTCCCGGAGACGCCTGATAAGCTCCATGCCGGTGAAGAACGGGAGCCTGTAATCCGCGATGACCAGGTCGGCCCGTCCGTCCTTGAGCTGGGTCAGGGCCTGACGGGGATCCTTGAGGGGCACGACCCGGTACTTCTTGCCGAGGAGCAGGGCGAACGTCTTGCGGACGGTCTCGTCATCGTCGACCAGTACGATCTTCTTCAATGCGGTCATGAGAGGCCTCTTCCTTGCGGCCGCCGCCTTAAATTGCACCTTTTATGCCAAGTCCGGGGACTTTGCTCCCGGGGGGGACCGGGCGGCGGACCGGGGGCGGCCCGAGGGGGTCCGGCCAAGTTCCTTTACAGCCGCGCCGGGCGCTTTACAGTCCGCTCCTCAGGACGGCTCCCCCAGGTCGAGGCCGTAATCCTTGATCTTCTTGTCCAGGGTCGGACGGCTGATCTGAAGGATCTGGCTGGCCCGGGTCTTGCTTCCCTTGACCGCGCTGAGCACGTGCTGGATGTAGTTCTTTTCGACCTCTTCGAGCGGGACGAGCTCGTCGGAGAAGGCCTTCTTCTCGTCCGGCTCCAAGGGCAGGTTCTCCTTGAGGATGACGTCGCCCTTGGCCAGGATGACCGCCCGGGTCAGCGCGTTCTCGAGCTCGCGGACGTTGCCGCGCCAGGGCATCTCGACCAGGATCTTCATGACCTCCGGCGGGACCTTGCGGACGTGGCGGCGCAGGTCCCGGTTGATCTTCTCGAGCAGATAGGCCGCGAGGTCGGGGATGTCCTCGCGCCGCTCGCGCAGGGCCGGCAGTGTGATCTCGACGACCTTGAGCCGATAGAAGAGGTCCTCGCGGAACCTTCCCTTCTCGATCAGCGCCTTCAGGCTCTGGTTCGTGGCGGCGATGATGCGGGCCTCGGTCTTGAGCACCTTCTCCCCGCCGACCTTCATGAAATCGCGTGACTCGATGACCCGCAGGAGCTTGCTCTGGAGGTTGGGCGAAACGTCCCCGACCTCGTCGAGGAAGAGGGTGCCCTTGCCGGCGATCTCGAACTTCCCCTTGGTCTCGCTGACGGCGTCGGTGAAAGCGCCCTTGACGTGCCCGAACAGCTCCGATTCGAGCAGGGTGTCCTGGATGGCCGAGCAGTTGATGACGATGAAGGGCTCGTCTCGGTAAGGGCTGTTGTAGTGGATGGCCTTGGCCACAAGCTCCTTGCCCGTGCCGCTCTCGCCCTGGATGAGGATGTTGGCCCGGGTGTTGGCCACCGAGCCGATGAGCTTGAAGACGTTGCGCATGCCGGGCGAACGGCCGATGATGTTGTCGATCGTGTACTCTTTCTGCTTCTCCTCGACGAGGTAGCTGACCCGCTCCTCGAGGGCCCGCACCTGAAAGGCCTTGTCGATGGTCAGGTCGAGCTCGGTCGCGTTGAGCGGCTTGACCAGGTACTCGAAGGCCCCGAGCTTGATGGCCTCGACCGTCGTCTTCATGTCGTCGAACGCGGTCATGATCAGGATGACGGCCCGCCGGTCGCGCTCCTTGATCCGCCGCAGGACCTCCAGGCCGTCGATGTCCGGCAATCGGACGTCGAGCAGGACCAGGTCCGGCGCGGATTCGGAGAAGGCCCGCACCGCCCCCTCCCCCGTCTCGGCGACGGCGATGTCGAAGCCCTTCTTGGCCAGCTGGGAGGCCAGGGTCTTGCGGACGAGCGGGTCGTCCTCGACGATCAGGATGGATCTCATGGCCTTTCCTCCGCCGGGATGAGGATGACGAACGCGCCGCCGCGCCCGCCGTCGGGATCGATGCCGATCGTCCCGTTGTGCTGTTCGACGATCTTGCGGGCGTTGGCCAGGCCGAGCCCGAAGCCGGAGGGCTTGGTCGTATAGAACGGCTCGAAGATGTTCGGCCGGTCCTTCTCCGGGATGCCCGGCCCGTTGTCGGCGATCCGCACCCGGACCAGGGTCCGCCCGCCCTCGACGACCGTGTCGCAGGCGATGCGGATGGTCCCGCCGGACCCGAGGGCCTCCTGGGCGTTGCGGAGGACGTTGAGGAAGACCTGGCGGAGCTTGTCGGCGTCGGCCAGGATCGGGGGCAGGCCTCCGGCGCAGTCCTGCTCGACCCTGATCCCCTTCCCGGCCAGGACGCCCTGGACCACCTTGAGCGACTCCTCGACGACCTGCTCGACCGGCCAGCGCTCCAGGCTGAGCTCCTGGGCGCGGGTGAAGTTGAGCAGTTCCTTGATGAAGCGCTCGATCTGGTCGATGCCCTCGAGCGAGAGGCCGAGGTGGGCCTTGACCGCCTCGGCGAACCCCTCCTCTTCGGCCACCTTCTGGATGTTCAGCTTGACCGACGTCAGGGGGTTGCGGATCTCGTGGGCGATCGTGGCGGCCATGCGGCCGATCGAGGCCAGCTTCTCGTGCTGGACGAGGCGGCGGTTGGCCTCCTCCACCCGCTCGCGCGAGCGGAGGAGCTGCGAGGTCATCTCGTTGAAGCTCCGGGCCAGCTCGCCGACCTCGTCCCGGGAGGTGTCGACGATGGCCTGGGAGAAGTCGCCCCTGGCGATCCGGACCGTCCCTTCGACGAGCCGGTGGAGGGGCCGGGTGATGCGCCGGGCCAGCAGGGCCGCCCCGGCGATGCCGAACAGGAAGCCGGCCAGGCCGATGAGCCCGAGGACCCGCTGGATCTCCCGCAGGCGGTCGTACATGGGCTCGAGGGACAGGCCGATCTTGACCGTGCCCCACCGTCCGGCCGCCGGGGCGAAGGCGGGGACCTCGATCTCGAGGACCCGGACCGGCTCGTCGCGGAGGATCAGGCGCTTGGTCTCCGAGGCGGTCTCCTGGGGGGTCAGGGCGTCCTTCAGGTGGCTCGCGGTGACGATCTCGCTGTGGCCCGCGATGAGATCGCTCCAGGCGACGGGGCGCCACTCCCGGTCATAGACGATGATGTAGACTAAGTCCCCGGTGCTGTGGTCGGCGACATAGGTCTTGACCGCCTGCCAATCGTTGAACGAGAGGTTGGTCAGGTTGGCGTCGGCGATGTAACGGGCCTGAAGCATGGCCCGGGCCTCCGTCTCTTCCTTGAGGATGGCCGCCTCGCGGATCTGGATGACATAGAGGACCGCCCCGAAGAGCAGGAGGACGAGCAGGGTGATCCAGAAGAGGAGACGCTTGTAGATCGAGATCTTCAGCTCACTTCTCCTTCCCGGGGGCCAGCCAGATCGAGCGGACGTCGAGAAAGATGAACCCCAGGGCCGGGATCCGCACGCCCCGGACCTGGGGCTGGGCGGCCAGGAGGATGCGCTCGGAGAAGAGAGGCAGGGCCGGCATCTCCTCGTAGAGGAGCCTCTCCATGTCCCGGAACAGACTCGTCCGCCGCTCCCGGCTCGGCTCGGACTCGGCCTTGGCCAGCAGGACGTCCAGGCGCGGGTCGGCGAAGCGGGAGTTGAGCCCGTTCGGGACGGACCCGGACCGATAGAGGGGGGCGACGATGTTCTCGGGGTCGGGGAAGTCCATGGTGTAGGGAACGAACTTCAGGTAGGGCGCGGTCACGTGCCGGGCGTCCTCCGGCCGGCGCAGATGCTTCACCTCGAGCCGGATCTCGAGGGCCGCGAGCTGGCGGGCGAGCTCGCGGGCGAAACCGGCCGACTCGTCGGTCTTGGGGAGATCGAGGAGCAGGGTCAGCTTCAGGGCCTTCCGGCCGCCGGGCGGCAACAGCCGGTCGAGGAGGAGCTTGGCCGCGTCGGTGTCCGTGAAGGGGCCCGCCGCCCGGGGGTAGAACCCCGGCAGGAAGGGCGGGATGAAGTTGTTCAGGACCTGGTGGATCGTCCCCGGCGAGTCGCAGGCCGCGGCCAGGCGGGCCTTGTCGAGGCCCAGGGCCAGGGCCCGGCGGACCTCGGGGCGGTCGAGCGGGAGGATGTCGCAGCTGAAGGCCAGGAAGAACGACTTGAGGGTGTTGTTCTCCAGGATCGGAAAGCGGCCGCGGAGCATCCCCTCGGAGGTCACCGGGACGAGATGGATGACGCCTCTCTCGAACTGCTCGTCCGTGAAATGCGGGCTGTACTCGAGGGAGGCCAGATAGGGCGGGCCCAAGAAATAGTCGGCATTGCGCACCAGCCGGACGCCGAGGATATCCAGCCGCGGGCTCCGGAGCCACTCGGCGAATTTGAACGGGCCGGTCCCGACGGGCTTCTGGAAGAAGCTCTTGCCCTGGCTTTCGAGAAGGTCGTGGGGCAGGATCTTGCAGGCGTACATGCCCAGCAGATAGAGCCCGGAGACATAGGGGCGCTCCCAGCGGATCTCGAACGTCCGGGGGTCGACGACGCGGAAGCCCTCGACGCCGGAGGCCCGGCCCTCCCAAAAGTCCAGGGCGCCGACGACCTTGCCGGCGAAGTGCCGGTAGAGGGTGTCGCCCGGCCGGTTCCGGATGAGCCGTTCGAGGGAATACTTGACGTCGGCGGCCGTCAGCTCGCGCCCGTTATGGAAGCGGACGCCGCGCCGGAGATAAAAGGCGATGCGGGTGTGGTCGTCGGAGAACCGCCAGTATTCGGCCAGGGCCGGGATGGGATTGAAGCGGTTGTCGAACTTGACCAGGCCGTCGAAGAGCTGTTCGGTGATGAAGAAGTGGGAGGGCCCGGCCGGATCGAAGATCTGGTTGAACGGGAGATAGGAGCCCTTGATGCGGAAGACCCCGCCCGCGCTGGGGAATTCGCCCGGCGCCTGGCCCTGGACGGGCGACAGGGCGAGGAGACAGGCGGCCGCGGCGAAGACCGGAAGCTTCAACCTACCTCCGGGCCAGGGCGATGGCCTGCTCGAAGACCCGGAAGAAGTTCCCGCCCCAGATTTTCTCGATCTCCTGATCGGTGTAACCGCGGCGGAGGAGCTCCTCGGTGACGTGGATCATGCCGCTGACGTCGTCGCAGCCGACCACCCCGCCGCCGCCGTCGAAGTCCGTGCCGACCCCGACATAGTCGATGCCGACGATCTTCTTGACGTGGTCGAAGTGATCGACCAGGTCCTTGACCGTCGGCCGGACCTGAGGGTACTGCTGATCGAGGGCTTCGCGCGCGGCCATGGCCTCGGCCCGGACGGCCTCGTCGCGGATCTCCCGGAAGGACCCGAATCGGGCCTCGAGCTCCTTCAGGGCCTTCTCCCGCTCGGGGACGACCGGGGAGGTCTTGACGTAGGCGCCGAGGAAGCAGATCTGGATGACGCCGCCGTTGCGGGCCAGGGCCCGGAGCTGGTCGTCGGTCAGGTTCCGGGGATGGTCGCAGACGGCCCGGGCGCTCGAGTGGGAGGCGATGACGGGGGCCTTCGAAACGGCCAGGACGTCATAGAAGGACTTCTCCGAGACGTGGGAGACGTCGACGAGCAGGCCCAGGCGGTTGCACTCGGCCACGACCTCGCGGCCGAAATCGCTCAGGCCCTTGTCTTCGGGATCCCGGCGGTCGGTCGACGAGTCGCAGATGTCGTTGTCGGACGAGTGGCAAAGGGTGATGTAGCGGACCCCGTTGTCGTAGAAGAGCTTGACCAGGGACAGGTCGCGCCCGATCGGATAGCCGTTCTCGAGGCCGATGAAGGCCGTGAGCTTGCCTTCCTTCTTGAGGCGCCGGGCGCCCGCCGGATCGACGGCCAGGCCGATCGTCGAAGCGTATTTCTCCGTCATCTGGTGGACGGCCTGGACGGCCCGGAGCGCGCTGTCCCTGGCCTTGGCGTAGGCCTCAGGGGTCAGGGGACCCTGGCCGACGAAGGCGGCGAAGAACTCCGCGTCGAGGCCGCCCTCCCTCATCCGCGGCAGGTCGATCTTGCCGCTGGCCCGGAGGTTGGGGTCGTGCCGCTCGCCGATGTCCCAGTCCCCGCGCACCAGGCGCATGGCCGTATCACTGTGAGTGTCGAGGGTCAGGATCCTGGCGTGGAGCTCGCGGGCCCTCTCTTCGACGGTCGGCGGGGTCTTGGCGGAAGTGCAGGCGGCGACGGCCAGGACGAGGACGGGACAGAGACAGGCTCGAAGGCGGTTCTTCTTCATCATGACGGCTCCTGGTGTTCCCGGCAAGATCCCCCGGTTACGAAGAAGAGGCTGACCACGGCGCACATCCGCCGCTCATTATATCAGAAAGCGGAGGGGCTTGTCCCCGCCAAGTCCGGGCTAATCGGGCCTCAGGGCCGCGACGGGGTCGATGCGGCGCCGCGCCAGGACATAATGATTGGCCGGCGAGCCGGCCGTCGCTTTGAGGAAATCGATGACCCGGTAGCCGCGGGCGAAAAGGGCTTGGAAGACCTCGCGCGCGGCCAGCCTCCAATCGAGAGGGATGCGCCTGACCTCGGGATCGGAGACATCGGTCTCCCGGAGCATCTGGTAGAAGTCGAGGGGGACGCGGACAAGGAGGGCGCCGGCCTCGGCCCCGGGCTCCGTCCCCTCGACGACCTCGAGATCGACGGGGCCGCTGCGCCCCGCGACCCGTCGGAGGCCCGCCCGGATGGGCCGGGGGGCGGACGCGGCCGCTTCGAGGTCGTAAGGCGGCCGCTCCCCCGTTCTCTCGAGGTCCCAGGACATGAGGAAGCGGTCCGTCGGCACGTCGAGCCGGTTGAGGTGGCCGCCGTAGCCGCCGTAGGTGTCCACCAGGTATTCGAGGACGTCCATGCCGAAGCGGCGGACGTTGCGGTTGGCGTTGACGCCGGTGAGGGGGTCGTACGTGCAGATGATGGTCGAGACGCCGAGGAGGCCGAGGACGACCTCGCGCTGGAACTCCTTGAGGTGGGTCCCGAGGCCGTAGCTCTGGAAGGCCTTCCGGACCCCCGCGTATTGGGCGTAGAAGCGGAGGTTGGCCCGGTCGCGGTATCCGACGCTCTTGTCGCGGACGCCGACGAAGCCGTAGCAGAAGCCGGCGAGATGCGGGCCGTCGGCCGGGAAGCCGGCGCCGGACCCCTCGGCGAAGGCGCCGATGAAGAGACTGCCCCCCTCGTGGAAGACGTTCTCGCACATCATGTTCCGGGTGCCGGCCATATGGTCGTCGGGATAGCCCCAGATGTCCTCCCGCAGGTCTTCGTACTTCCGGTAATCGGCGGGCCGGGCGGAGGTCTCGACGCGGAGGAGGAAGCGGCGGTCCCGCACGGTGACGGTCTTTTCCAGGGGGATCATGGCGTTTTCCGGACGATTCTAGCCCAACGACCCGGCCTTTTCAACCGGGGCTCTGTTTTGACGGACCCGGCCGACATGCGATACAATAAGATTTCAGTGGGACGATGACCGAATCACGACCGATCAAGGACCTCAGGACCGCCTGCCTCATCAATCCGCGGGCCGCCAACTCCCGCTGGATGAGGCGGAAGCTCCTGCGCGCTTATCTCCAGAAGAGGCTCCCCGGCGACATCTACGACGACCTCGGCGACGTCCAGACGACGATCGAAAAGGCCGGCCTCGCCTCGCACAGCGCCGACGTCATCGTGGCCATGGGCGGGGACGGCACGATCGCCGACACGCTCCAGGGGATCTTCGAGGCCGGCCGGCAGGGCCAGGTCCTCTTCGGCGTCATCCCCTTCGGCAGCGGCAACGCCTTCCGCAAGGCCTTCGCCATCCCCTTGAACCCCCTGAGGGCCATCGACCGCCTAGCCGAGGGGACGCCCCGGCCGATCGACCTCATGGAGGTCGAGGGCCGCGTCGCGGCGTTCGCCAGCATCGGCGCCACGGCCCTCGTCACCGGCGAGAAGCTCCGAGGCAAGGTCCAGGGTCTCTGGGGGCACGTGCTGGCCGGCCGCCGCTTGTTCCACGCCCCCCGGGGCGAAAAGACGATCGAGCTCATCGACGGCTACGACCAGTCCGGCCCCTTCGAGAGAAAGACCGTCGCCTCGGACTTCTTCGACTGCCTGGTCGCCAAGACGAACTATTTCGGCTACAGCTGGTACATCGCACCCAAGGCGGTCGTCGACGACGGCTACCTGGACGTCTCCCTGTTCGAGCTCGGCCCCTGCAAGTACACACTCCTCTTCCCGTTCATCTATTTCGGCCTCTACCAGCGCAGCCTGCGGCACTACAAGGCCAAGCGGGTGGTCATCAGCGGCCGGGCCCTGCCCATCCAGTTCAACGGCGAGTTCCTGGGCGACCGGGACCGCATCGAGTTCCGCGTCCTGCCCCGGGCCATCCGGATGGTCACGCCGTCCACCCGTCGCGGCGGGAAGCATTTCTGCAGGATTCCGGCCTGAGGAGGCCCCATGAAAAGAGCCCTTCTGTGGCTGCCCGTCCTCGCGGCCGCGCTGGCGGCCTGCTCGCCGCAGATCCGCATCGACCTGCTGGGCGAGGAGAACCTCCAGGAGGTCGTCCTCCTGCCGAGCGCCGCCCGGGACAAGGTCCTGATGATCGACATCGACGGGACGATCTCGTCGGCCCTCGAGACCGGGTTCCTGACCCGGGAGAAGAGCGTCGTCGCGCGGGTCTTCGAGCGCCTCGAGCGGGCCGCCGCCGACCCCCGGGTCAAGGCGGTCGTCCTCCGGCTCGACACGCCGGGCGGGGAAGTGACCGCGAGCGACATCGTCTACCACGAGATCCTCCGCTTCAAGGAGCGGACGCGGGCGCCCGTCGTCGCGCTGATGATGAGCGTCGCCGCCTCGGGCGGCTATTACATCGCCTCCGCCTGCGACGCCATCGTGGCCCATCCCTCGACGCTGACCGGGTCGATCGGCGTCATCTCGGTCTTCCCCAGCGTCGAATCGCTGCTGGCCAAGGTCGGGGTCAAGGTCGATGTCATCAAGTCCGGCCCGTCCAAAGACTCGGGTTCGCCCTTCCGCGACATGACCGAGGACGACCGCAAGATCTTCCAGGGGATCATCGACGAGTATTACGAGGGCTTCCTCTCGGTCGTGGCCAAGGGCCGCAAGGGCAGGATCGCCGAGGCCGATCTGCGGCGGATCGCCGACGGCCGCATCTACACGGCCCCCCAGGCCCTGGAGCTCGGCCTCGTCGACGCGCTCGGCTACTTCGACGACGCCTTCGTCCGGGCCCGGGACCTGGCTTCGCTCAAGAGCGCCAAGCTCGTCTCGTACACGTACTTCCCGAAGACGAAGACGAACATCTACGCCGGCCGGCTCGGCGACCTCTCCCCTCTCGACGCCAAGGTCGTCGAATCGATGCTCGGGGCCCTGAAGACGGGCTTCTACTATCTCTGGCTGCCGCGGACGCCGGCGCCCTGACCGGAATTCCCAGCTAGGGCCGGGCGACGATCTCGAACTGCGGCGGCCGGAGGATATGGCTCTTGACCGTGCAGTGGTCGACGGCCTTGACCAGGGCGACGCGGTATTTTTCCGGGAATCCCGCCGGCAGATCGACCGTGAGGGTGATCTTGTCGATCATCTTGGAGGCCTCGCCGCGCTCGACGGCCATGGTCACGCCCAGGCCCTCGACGGGGAGCCAGCGCTCCCGGCAGAAGGCCAGGGCGTAGAAGCCGGCGCAGGACGCGAGGGAGGCGAGGAAATAGTCGAAGGGGGACGGCGCCGTCCCGTCGCCGCCGTCGCGAACCGGCTGGTCGGTCCTGACGGTGAAACCCTTGTACTCGACGTCGATCTTGTAGTTGCCGCCGAAAACGACCTTGAGCTCTTGGGGGGTCATGGAAGCTCCTTTCCAGTTTTTTCGGGGACGCGCGGCCGCCGCTCGCGGGGGCCTTCGAGGGCCCGGCGGAACATGGCCAGGATGACGTCCCGGTCCTTGGCCGTCAGGGCCATGCGGAAAAAGATGTCCCGGACCTTCTCGACGATGAAGGCCCGGTTGGTGTCGTGCATGAAGCCGAGGCTCTCGAGCATGTCGCCGAAGCGCCGGCCGGCCTCGGCCTGCGCGGCGTGGTCGAGGGGCAGGTCCCGCCGGAGGGCCGGCGGAGGGCCGCCGCCGAAGGCGACGGCGTGGAGCGTCAGTGTGACCGCGACGCCGAGGTTGTAGGAAGGCTGTCGGGCGGCCTGGGGGATGTGGAAGCGGACGTTGGCCAGGCCGAGCTCGGGCTGGGTCAGCCCGGTGCGCTCGTTGCCGAAGACGAGCCCGACCCGGGCCGACGCGGGGTACTCGCCGATGCGGCCGGCCGCCTGGGCGAGGGGGACGAGCGGGAAGTCGTGACGGACCCGGGCCGTTGACCCGAGGACAAGGTCCCGGTCGGCCACAGCCTCGGCGAGCGAGGGAAAGAACCGCGCCCTATCGATGATGGCTTCGGCGTGGACGGCCGTGCGCCAGGCCGGGGGTTCGAGCCTGTCGACCCCGACAAGTCGCAGGTCGGTGAAGCCCGTGTTGGCCATGCCCCGGGCGGCCAGGCCGATGTTCTCGGGGCTGTCCGGCCGGACGAGGACGACGGCGAAGCGGGCGAGCGGGCTCATGGGATATGATTATAGCCGAAAAGGCCCGCCGACTGGCGCGGACGCGGGAATCCCCTTATAATAGCCGCAGGTCAGGCGACTCCGCCGATCCATTATTAGGAGGAACCCCGTTCATGTGGTGGGATGGCAAGATCCAGAGGACGTTCCGCTGCCGGCTGGAGCAGAAGCCCGGCCACCTCGGCCGCCTGCTGACGGCGATCGGCGACGGGGGCGGACTGATCGGAGAGATCCGCTCGGTCCACCTGGGCGGCTCGGCGGTCGACCGCGACATCGTCATCTACGCCGACGACCTCGGTCACCTCGACCGGCTCATCGCGACCGTCGAAGCGACGCCGGGAGTCCGCCTGTTGGAGGTCCGCGACGAGGTCCTGGAGATGCACCAGGGCGGGAAGATCGCCATCCGCAGCCGCTACGACATCTCGACTTTGAGCACCCTCCGCCGCGTTTACACGCCGGGCGTGGCCGAGGTCAGCCTGAAGATCAGGGACGACCCTTCCCTGGCCCGGCGCTTCACGTCCATCCGCCACCTCGTCGCCATCGTCACGGACGGGACGGCCGTCCTGGGCCTCGGCGACATCGGCCCCAAAGCGGCCATGCCGGTCATGGAGGGCAAGGCCAGCCTCCTCGAGACCCTGACCGGGCTCTCCGGCATGCCCATCCTCCTCGACACGAAAGACCCGGACGAGATCGTGGAGACGGTCGTCCACATGGCGCCGACCTTCGCCGCGATCCAGCTCGAGGACATCTCGGCGCCCCGCTGCTTCGAGATCGAGGAGAGGATCCAGGCCCGGCTCGACATCCCGGTCATGCACGACGACCAGCACGGGACGGCGGTCGTCGTCACAGCGACCCTGCTCAACGCGGCCAAGGCCACCGGCCGGGACCTGGCCCGGAGCTCGATCGGCGTCCTCGGCCTCGGCGCGGCCGGGCTGGCCCTGGCCCGGATGCTGATGTTCCGCTTCGGCAAGCCGGTCCTCGGCGCCGACATCGCCCCGGAGGCCCTGGAGCGCCTGAAGCGGGCCGGCGGCGTCCCGTCGGACCTCAAGGCCGTCCTGGGCGGGTGCGATGTCGTCATCGCCACGACCGGCGTCCCCGGATTGATCAAGAGAGAGATGGTCCGCGAGGGCCAGATCATCCTGGCCCTCTCCAATCCCAATCCCGAGATCGACCCGGAGGAGGCTCTGGCCGCAGGCGCGGCCTTCGCCGCCGACGGGAAATCGGTCAACAACGTCCTGGGCTTTCCGGGGATCTTCCGCGGCGCCGTGGACGCGAACGTGCCCCGCATCACCCGGGAAATGCTCATCGCCGCGGCCGAGGCCATCGCGGCCTTTGCCCAACCGGGCGAGATCGTCCCGAACCCCCTCGACAAGGCCCTGCACAAGGCCGTGGCCCGGGCCGTGGCCCGAACCGCGCTGGCCCAAGGGCTCAACCGGGACGACCTGACCGGCTACTTCGATTGACGACGGACCCCGTCCGGCTTCAGACGGGCCGCTTCGGAACGGGACGGAAGGCCGTCCGAAAGGAGGGACGCGCATGATCACGGTCAAGGACATGCTCGACCGGAAAGGCCACGAGGCCTGGACGATCGGGCCGGAGGCCAAGGTCTTCGAGGCTCTCGAGCTCATGGCCACAAAGGGCGTCGGCGCCCTGATCGTCGTCGGGAAGGAGGGGGAGGTCGCCGGCGTCATCTCCGAGCGCGACTACGCCAGGAAGGTCGTCCTCATGGGCCGCTGGTCCCAGGACACCCCGGTCAAGGACATCATGACCAAGGAGGTCTACGGGGTCCGCCACGAGACGACGGCCGAGGAGTGCATGGCCCTCATGACGGACAAGCATTTCCGCCATCTGCCCGTGTGCCGGGACGGCAAGCTTGCCGGGGTCGTCTCGATCGGCGACGTGGTCAAGGCCATCATGACCGACCAGAAGGTGACCATCGAGAACCTCGAGAACTACATCATGGGGAAGTATCAATAGGATCCTGCCTCTCTCCGGCTTTGCTCGGGATATGCCGCCTCGAGAGGGAAACCTGGAACTAGAAGTCCATAAGGCCCATCTCGCGCAAAGCCAGGTAGGCCGCGCCGAGCACGCCCGCCGAATCGCCCAATACCGCCTTCAGGATGGGGATCGTCCGGCCCGGGACGCCGAAGAGCGCCTTGTTCATGACCGCCGGGACGCGGTCGTACCAGAGCGGGATGTTCGAAACGCCGCCGCCGAGGACGATGGCCTCGAGGTCGAGGGCGTTGACGCAGTTGGCGAAGAGCTCGCCCATGATCCGGAAGGATTCCTCGAAGACGCGGCGGGCCCGGGGATCGCCGGCCTCGGAGCGGGCGAAGATCTCGCCCGGGGAAAGGGTTTCCCCGGCCAGCTCGGCGTAGCGGCGGCCGAGGCTGGGGCCGGAGAGGTAGGCCTCGCCGCAGCCCCTCCGCCCGCATTCGCAGAGGCGGCCGTCGATGGCGATCGAGGTGTGGCCGATCTCGCCGGCGTTGCCGTTCGGGCCCCGGTGGAGCCTGTTCCCGAGGATAAGGCCCGAGCCCATGCCCGTGCCCAGGATGACGGCCATGACGGTCGAGAAGCGGCCGTGGCATTGGGCGAAGAACTCGGCCAGGGCCAGGCAGTTGGCATCGTTCTCGACGACGAGGGGGACCGCGAGCTCCGACCGGAGCCGGCTGACGAGCCCCGGCCTCTCGTAGAGCGGAGTATGGGGCGCGCCGTACATGATGTCGTCCGCGGCGCTGTAGGTCCCGGGCGTGCCCAGGCCCACGGCCTCATAGCGGGCCCCTCCGGCGGTCTCGGCGGCGAGCTCGAGGATGTTTCCGACGACGCGGTCGCGGCCGAGCCCGGGCTCGGACGGCCGGCGCTTGCGGGCCAGGACCCGCCGGGTCTCGTCGACAAGGCAGGCCTCGACCTTGGTCCCTCCGAGGTCGATGCCGACGGCACAGCGGCTCATGTCCGGTCCCGGAGGCTATTCTATGCCCATCGGCCCGCGTGGGCAACGGGCCGCGATTGGATACGATTGGAGTTCCCCGGGCCATCTGCTATAGTTGGGCCTGCGGGCGAGCCGCCCGACGCAGAGATGACTGAGGACAGGGTCCGCTTCGGCTACAGGACGGTCGGCGCCGCCGAGAAGAAGCGCCTGGTCCACGATCAGTTCACCCCCATCGCCGCGACCTACGACCGGGCCGACGCCGTGCTCAGCCTCGGCCTGCACTTCCTCTGGAAGCGGCGGACGGTCCGGCGGCTGGGACTCGGCCCCGGCGGGCGCCTCCTCGACGTCTGCGGTGGGACGGCCGACCTGGCCGTTCGCGCGGCCCGCCGTCTCGGACCGGATGGCCGGGCGATCGTCTGCGACTTCAACCGACCCATGATGGAAGCCGGGCGCCTGAAGGCCGGCCGCGCCCGGCGCGGCGGGTCGGTCTCCTTCATCCAAGGCGACGCCGAAAGCCTGCCGTTCGCCGACGCCTCGTTCGACGCCGTCACGGTGGGCTTCGGCCTTCGCAATCTGGTCGACCTCGACCGGGGAATCCGGGAGATGGCCCGCGTCCTCAGGCCCGGCGGCCGTCTCGCCGCCCTCGAGTTCTCCCTGCCGCGCCGCCGCTGGCAGAGGTCGCTCTACGCCTTCTACTCGTTCCGGCTCATGCTCCCGGCCGCGCGTCTCATCTCCGGCACCGCCGGCCCCTTCCGCTATCTCGCCGAATCCATCCGCGTCTTCGAACCGCCCGAGGAGCTGGCCGGCCGCCTCGCCCGGGGCGGATTCGCCGACGTCGCCCTGCGCCCCGTCTCCCTCGGGATCGCGACCATCTATTCCGGACGGAAGTCCCTGGAGGTCCCCTATGCCGCGGATCGTCCCTGAAGCCCGGGCCACAGCGGCCCAATGCCGTCACTACGCCATGTGCAAGATCGACTATCTCGCGACCGGGCTCTGCCCCTCCGGCCCGGAAAAGCACTTCGTGACCTTTTATCCCCAAGGCCGCATGGACCTCTATCGGGGCCTGGCCGAGGGGCGGATCCCGGTCACGGAAGCCCTTCTCGAGGCGGCCGACACGTGCTCGCTCTGCGGGATCTGCGATCCCCAGTGCCATTTCGTGACCGGCCTGCAACCGACCTCGGTCATGCGCGCCCTCAAGGCCTACGCCGAGGAATTCCGGCGGGAGGGCGGCCAGGCCGTCCGCCCGGCCGAAGACGAGGCCCTGCGGCGGCTGAGGGCGATCGTCGGGCGGGACTGGGCCTCGAACGATCCGGCCGTCCTCTGGACCTACGCCGACGACCCCTTCCCTCTCTCCGGCCCGCAAATGCCCCGCTATGTCGTCCTCCCCGGCTCGCGGGAAGACGTCGCGGAGGTCCTCCGTTTGGCCCGTGAGCTCGACCTCGCGATCGCCATCCGGGGCAACGGGGGCAGCGTCTTCGGCTTCGTCTTCACGGACGGGATCGTGCTCGACATGGCCCGGATGCGCGGGATCGTCTTCGACCTCGACAACTGGACTGCGGCGGTTGAACCGGGAGTGACCTCGTTCGAGCTCCAGCGCGAGGCTTTCCGGCGCGGCCTCCGGATCAACGCCGCCGAGCCGGCGGCCACGGTCTGCGGCAACCTCGTCTGCACGGGGACGTTCTCGACCTGGTCGAACGTCTACGGCACGGCCGCGGACAACTTCGTCGACATGGAGTTCGTCGGCCGCGACGGCCGCGTCTTCCGGCTCAACGAAAAAGCCGGCCCCAACCACTACGCTTTCGAGCACCGGGTGGCGCCCTCGCCCGGCATCTGCACCAAGGCCTTCGTCAAGCTCCACCCGGCGACGGACGACGAAGAGGGCCTCCTCGTGCCCTTCGCGGACCTCGACGGGGCCGTCCTGTTCGCCCGGGAGCTCGGGCAAAGGCGGATCGGCCTGGCCGTGGCCGTCCTCGGCCCCCATTACATCGCCGGCTTCCTCTCGCCGGACGAGGACCTGGCCGGCCGGCTCAAGGAGGCGCTCCCGGAGGCCCTGGGCGTGAGCCACGTCGTCTTCGCGATCGCCGACCGGTTCGCCCGGGACGCCATCCGCGAGATGGCCCCCGCGGTCATCGACGCCGGCCTCCTCCGGCTCCTCATGCTCGGCCTGCCCCGGCTTCTCGAGCCGCGCTGGCTCGATCTGGCCCGCGAGTACGAGGGCGGGCGGCCGTTCGAGCTCCTCTGCAGGCCCGAGATGCGGCCCCTCGTCGAGGCCGCGCTCCTCCCCTCGCCGGAGACGATCGCGGAGGCCGTCCCGGAGAGCCTCCGGCCGTTCTACCGGGACCTCTACGCCCGGCCGGAGATGACCGACATGGTCTGGCTCAACATGCACCGCATCGTCAGCGCCCGCATGTCCCGGCGCAAGCATATGTTCGCTTTCCTGGTCTATGTCCCGCCGGCGAGGTTGGACGTCATCCACGAGATCCTGGACGGCTTCGCCCGGGTCGCCGAGGCCCAGGGCCTCGATCACGATTTCGGGTTCCTGACGCCCATGGACCTGGGCAAGCGGGCCATCCTCGAGTACGACTATTACCTCGATCACACCGACCCGGCGGAGAAGGAGAAGATCGCCCGGGCCATGCCCGAGCTCGACCCCTGGCTGGACGGCCTGGCCGCCCGCGTCCCGGGGGTGATGTCCCTCAAGTACGTCTTCTCCCAGGGCTGTGCGCGCAAGGAAGGCTTCCTCTACAGGATCTAGGGAGGGGCCGCGATGAGGATCGATCCCGGGACACTGCGGAACAAGCGGGCCGCCAAGGATTCGCGCATCCTGGTGACGGGAGCGGCGGGATTCCTCGGCAGTCACTTCGCCGTCGCCCTGCTCGAGTCGGGTTACCGGGTGACGGCCGTCGTCCGGCCCGCGAAGAAGCTCGGCGCCCGGGAAAGGATCGACCGGATCGCCGACTGGTTCGCCCTCGAAAACGAGGCCCGGCGCCGGCTCACCGTGGTCGAAGGCGACATCCTCGACCCGGGGTGGGCGGCCGGGGCCTGCGGAAGCCTGGGGACGATCGACGAGATCGTCCATTGCGCCTCGAGCACGGCCTTCAACGAGCGCAGGCGGGCCGAGGTCGAAGCGACCAACATCGACGGGCTCCGGAACGTCCTCGAGCTCGCCGACCGCGGCGGCTGCGCGTTCTTCCACCACGTCAGCACCGCTTATGTTGCGGGCCGGCGGCAAGGGGCCTGCGCGGAGGGATGGGTCGAAGAGGGGCCGTTCACCAACGTCTATGAGGAGACCAAGGCGCGCGGCGAGATCATCGCGCGGGACGCCTGCCGGGCCGGGGGCATCCGGCTCAATGTCTATAGGCCGACCATCGTCTATGGCGATTCCCGGACGGGCCGCGCCTTGCGCTTCAATGCGCTCTATTTCCCCGTCAAGGCGGCCGTCTATCTCCGCGACCTTTGCCTCGCCGACATCCGCGAGCGGGGCGGCCGCAGGGCCGCCGAGTTGGGCGTCCGCCTCGCGGAGGACGGGGGGCTGGTCATGCCCATCCGCATCGAGGTCGCGCGCCAGGGCGGCCTCAACCTCGTTCCGGTCGATCACTGCGTCCGGGCCTTCATGGCCCTCTTCGAGGACGCTCTCGAAGGCGGCGTCTATCACATCGCCAACCCGAGGTCGACGCCGATCGAGGACCTCATCGCCTACGCGACGCGTCATTTCGATCTGTCGGGGATCGAGGCCTGCGGGCCCGGGTCCTTCGCCGGCCGGCCGAGGAACGCCCTGGAGGTCCTCTACGACTCCTATCTCGAGATCTACCGGCCCTACATGCAGGACCTGAGGACATTCGACGCGGCGAACGCGGCGCCCATCCTGGAGAAGCGCGGGCTCGTCTGCCCGGCCTTCGACCACGGGGTCTTCGACCGTTGCATGTCCTACGCCGTCGAGGTGGACTGGGGCTCGAAGCTCTTCGCCGGATGACTCCGATTCGGGTAGAATAGCCCGCATGGAGATCGTCCTCGCCTCGGCCTCGCCGCGCCGCCGGGAGCTCATGGCCCGGGTCGCGCCGGAGTTCCGCGTCTTTCCGACCGGCGTGGACGAATCCGCCGTGGCGGCGAAAGACCCGCTCGAGTTCGCCATCGCCGCCGCGACGCTCAAGGCCCGGCGGGCCGCCGAGAGCTTCCCCGAAGCCGTCGTCATCGGGGCCGACACCGTCGTCGCCCTGGGGCTCCGGATCCTGGGCAAGCCCAAGGACAGAGAGGACGCCCGGTCCATTCTGCGGGCCCTCTCCGGTCGGCGGCACAGGGTCATTACGGGCCTGGCCTTTTTCACCAAGGCCGCGGGGCGCCTCCTCACCGGCTACGACCTGACCTACGTCACCTTCCGCGCGCTCAGCGATGAGATGATCGACGGCTATCTCGACCAGGGGACCTTCCTCGACAAGGCCGGCGCCTACGCCGTCCAGGAGGTCGGCGACGCCTTCGTGGCCCGGATGAAGGGCGATTACGACAACGTCGTCGGCTTCCCGGTGGATAAGGTCCGGCGCCTGCTGGCCCGGTTCATCGCCCCGTCGCTTTCGGTCGAGGTCGAGGACGTCGATTTCCCGTCGAGCCAGGGCCAGGCCGGGGCCGGGGGCCGCCGACTCCTCATCCCCGGCGCGGTCACGGGGGAGCGCGTCCTCGTTCAGGTCGTCGGGGAGCGCGGGGCCGCCTCGATCGCCGAAGTCATCCGGGTCGAGTCCCCGTCCCCGCGCCGGGCCGCGCCGCGATGCCCGCATTTCGGGCCGTGCGGCGGCTGTCTCTTCCAGCACGTCGACTACCGGACCCAGCTCGAGCTCAAAGAGCGATACCTCCGCCGGACGTTCGAAGAGGCGGGGCTCCGGGACGCCGCCGCCGCGATGACTCCCATCACCGGGTCGCCGGACCTCTACGGCTTCCGGAACAAGATGGAGTACGCCTTCGGCGAAAAGCACGGCCGGCTGGCACTCGGCCTCAGGGAGAAGACCACTTCGACGCGCCGGACCTACCGCCGGACCCTGCCGATCGGGACCTGCCCGATCTTCAGCCCCGTGATCGAGCGCGTCTTCCCCGTCTTCACGGACTTCGCCCGGGAAAACGGCCTCGAGAGCTTCGAGCCGGCCACCGGGAAGGGCCACCTCCGCCATCTCGTCCTCCGGGAGGGGAAGCGGACGGGCGAGCTGATGGTCCTTCTCGTGACAGCCCGTCTGCCGGAGGTCGACCTTCCGGCCCTGGCGGAACGCCTGGCCGCCGCCGCGCCCGAGCTCCGGAGCTTCGTCCACGTCACCAACAGCCGCGGCGCCGACCTCGTCGAGTTCGAGCGGACGTCCCTCGTCCGGGGCGCGCCGTTCATCGAGGAGAGGATGAGCGGCCTGACCTTCCGCGTCTATCCGCCGAGCTTCCTCCAGACGAACACGGCGGCCGCCGAGCTTCTCTACGGCCGGATCGCCGAGGCGGCCCCGATCACGAAGGAGAGCCGGGTCCTGGGCCTCTATTGCGGCAGCGGAGCGATCGAGCTGGCGCTCGCGGGGAGGGCGGGCCGGGTGACGGGCATCGATTCCTCGCCGGCGAACATCGCCAACGCCGTGGAGAACGCCCTCGTCAACCGGATCGAGAACGCCGCGTTCGTCCCGGGCACGGTCGAGGCCCTGCTCGACGGACCGCGCCGGCCGGCCGACGTCGTCATCGTCGATCCGCCGCGCGTCGGGCTCACGGACAAGGCCCTGCGCCGGACGGTCGCCCTCGGCGCTCCGGCCGTCGTCTATGTTTCCTGCAATCCGCGCTCGCTCGCCCGGGACCTTCGCGGCTTTATCGACGCCGGCTACCGGACCGTTTCGCTCTCGCCCTTTGACCTCTTCCCGCACACGCCGCATCTCGAGACGCTGGCCGCCCTCGAAAAAGACGGGGTCAAACCTATACCTTTTTAATTTTTTCTCTGGAAATGCGCCGGCCTCTTGCGAAAATTAAAAAGGTATAGGTTTGACCCTTAACCTGAACTATTCACGAATCGAGGCGGCCCTCAGATGCGAGGCCCGAGAGGTGAAGCTGTACTCTTTGGTACTGCGAACCGCGAGAACGAAGCAGATGGGGCCGGATCGGTTCGCCCGGAGGGTAAAAACGCCTTAGAAAAGAGTGAGGGAGAAGAAGAGAGGCGTTTTTATGAATAGTCAGGCTAAAGGCGAATCCGGAAGCCAAGCTGAAGACTGACGCCGCTGAAATCGATGACGGCTTGGCGGGGCTCGCCTCCGGGCCCGTCGGGCGGATCGCTCTGGACCATGATCACCCGCGGTGCGCCCGACAGCATCGGCACGGATTCATAATAAAGAATCCCCTGCTCGGAGAAGGGAGTCCGGATGTCGCTCTCGAGCACGCTCGAACCCCTCCACCCCCGGAATCGGGCGTATCGTCCCCGGGCGTCAAGGCAGAGGAACAGCTTAGGCGACAGCTTGTACTCGAAGCCGATCCCTCCCTGGAAGCCGATGGGGGCGTTATTTTTTTCGGCCAGAGTCGTAATATCGACATATCCGGAGTCTGTCTCCATCTGCACAAGGTTCGTCCGCCAGGTATCTCGATATCGTGCTCTGAAATAGAAGGATGGTCCACCATCGGCATGGAAATTGAATGTTCTGGTGAGAGGAAGGGTCAGATAGAGACCCAGCCGGATGGGCACAGCGCTCAGCGTAGGCTTGACCCGAAGCCCTGCATACGGGCCGATGACGTCCGGAATATAAAGCGATATGCGGGAAGCCCGCGAAAAAGTCATATACCCGCCGCCGATGCCCAGGCCGAGACGCGGCGTGAGGTCGAAGATAAGGTCTCCCCCGAGTTCAATTCCGTTGTGCACGGTCCGATACCCGAAATACGACTCACCCCAGAAGGCTTCGTTCCAATCGAAGTAGGCCTGAGTTCCAGGATTCACATCTCCGGCCGATACGTAAGCCCACCCGCCCTGGAGTCTCAGGCTGAACCTGCCCTCGGCCTGAACCAGCTCCGGCAACAGCACGAGCGCCGTCAGCGCCGCGCAAGACACAAAGAAAATTCTTTTCATAGCCCCCCCTTTCACCGGATGCAAGGTCATTCGCTCCCTTATCCATTACATCCACCTTTAATATGGAACCCGGATAGCCGCTTGTCAAGTGAATTTCAGGGTCGGACGTGAAAGATGTTCACTTTTAAACCCCAAAAGCTCACTTCTCAGTCGTAGACAACACGGCTCTTGTTTTTCTTGACAGCGACAAGGATCTTCGTCATTATTGTTTTATAGTCGAGGCGGGTTGTGTTCAAAGAACACGGAAGAGAAGAGGGCTGTTATCGCCAGATCTCCCCAGCAAATCCACGAGTTTGCGAATTGGCGTTGAGGGAGATCATCTATCGGGCAAATGAAGGGGGGAATATGTGTAGAAAAAGGTGGCGTCTTTTCTTCGTACCAGTTCTCTTTCTAGTCTCTTGCTTTGTGAACGGCCTTTACGGCCAGAATAACATCTTTGACCGCATCGGGATCCTCACCGAACATGGACTGCATGGAGCGGTCCCGGAGGAAAATATCGACCTTTACAGCGGGAACCTGACGCTTCGATATCTGGACATCTCGCTTCCCGGCCCGAACGGGCTGAATCTCAATGTCTGGCGCGTTTATAACTCGAAGATGG
>JAXDAV010000025.1:0-75408 GCA_034679465.1 Candidatus Aminicenantota bacterium
AGAAGAAGGTCGAGTTCCTTCTCGTCCAGGACAACTTCCTGACCCCGACCGCGCGGTTCGCGGACATCCTGCTCCCGGTCTGCACCCAGTTCGAGACCTGGGGCCTCGAGGACGGCTGGAAATACGGCGACGAGGTCATCCTGATGCCCAAGGTCGTCGAGCCGCCCTTCGAGACCAAGAGCGACTATCGCATCGCCTCCGAGATCGCGGCCCGCCTCGGCCTCGAGCGGGCCTACACCGAGGGCCGGACCGAGCGCGATTGGGTCGCCTGGTCGCTCGATCGCTATCGGGAGACCCGCTTCCCCGGCCTGCCCACGCTCGACGAGCTGGAGCGATCGAACGCCGGCGTCTATTCCCTCCCGGTGACGCGCCCGGCCGTGGCCTTGGCCGAATTCCGGCGCGACCCCGTGAGGCACCCGCTCCCGACCCCCTCGGGCAAGATCGAGATCTTCTCCAAGGCGCTCCACGACCTGGGCCGGCCGGAGGACATCCCGACCGTGCCTAAATATGTCCGGGAATGGGAGAGCCCGTTCGGCCCGGAGGCGGCGAAATATCCCCTCTCGGTTATCGGCCAGCATTATCTCTCCCGCGTCCACTCGACCCTCGAGGGCGTGGACTGGCTCGAGGAGGCCTTCCCCCAGCGCCTGTTCATCAATCCCGTCGACGCCGAGCCGCGCCAGATCAAGAACGGCGACGCGGTCAAGGTCTGGAACGACCGCGGCGCCGTGATCGTCAAGTGCCGGGTGACGCCGCGCCTCATGCCCGGCGTCGTGGCCCTGCCGCAGGGCGCCTGGTGGACGCCCGACAAGAACGGCGTCGACCGGCGCGGCTCGGTCAACGTCCTCTCGTCGGAGCGCTGGACGCCGTTCGCCTTCGGCAACGCCCAGCACACGATCATGGTCCAGGTCGAACGGGCGGAGGGGGCCTGAGATGGTGACGCAGTACGGCTTCTACTTCGACGCCGCGGCCTGCAGCGGCTGCAAGGCCTGCCAGGTCGCCTGCAAGGACCGCAACGACCTCGGGCCCGGCGTGCTGTGGCGGCGCGTCTACGAGGTGGCCGGCGGCGGCTGGGAGAAGAAGGACGGGGTCTGGGTCCCGTCCGTCATCGCCTACAACATCTCCATGGCCTGCAATCACTGCGCCCATCCCGTCTGCGGGCTGGCCTGTCCGGTCCAGGCCATCGTCAAGCGCGGGGACGGGATCGTCTTCGTCGACACCGGCGCCTGCATCGGCTGCCGCTACTGCGAGTGGGCCTGCCCCTACACAGCCCTCCGCTTCGACGCGCGGACGAACACCGTCTCGAAGTGCGACTTCTGCTACGAGGCGATCGACGCCGGGGGCGTGCCCGCCTGCGTCGCCTCCTGCCCCCAACGGGCCCTCGATTTCGGCGACCTGGCCGAGCTCCGGAAGAAATACGGCCAGGTCCGCCGGATCTTCCCTCTGCCCGACCCCGCCCAGACCGACCCGGGCCTCGTCATCAAGCCGCACCGCGACGCCGCCCTGGCCGCGGAGCGGGCCGCCGAAGTGGCCAACTGGGAAGAAGTCTAGCCGTCCATGCTCAAGGAGTGGCCGCTCGTCGCCTTCACCATTCTGGGCCAGACGGCCGTCGGCGTCTTCTGGTTCTTCCACCTGCCTTTCCTGGCCCAAGGGCGGGCGCCTCTGTTCGGCTGGCGCGTGACCTGGCTCGTCGTCCTGGCCCTGGTCGTCCTGCTCACAGGCCTCGCGGTCTTCGTTTCGCTCTTCCATCTCCGCCACCCGTTCCGGGCCCGTTTCGTCCTGAGCAACCTGCGCGCATCCTGGCTCAGCCGGGAGATCCTGTTCGCGCTGGCCTTCGCGGCCCTGGTCGCCCTGGCCGCTTGGCTGGGCTGGACCCGCTCTCCGGGGCGGGGTTTGATCTGGGGCGCGCTCGCCGCGGCCGGCCTCGCCGGCGGCCTCTTCCTGGTCAGCATGATCAGGCTCTACATGCTCCCCGCCCTGCCCGCCTGGCGCGGCGTCCATACCCCGCTCTCCTTCCTCCTGACGGCGCTCATCCTGGGCGACGTGACCACGGAGGTCATCGTCCGCGTCGTCGCGGGTCCGGGGGCCTTCGGTCTCGATCTCTTGGGCCTGGCCCTGGCCCTCATCGGCGCCGGGATCCTGACGGCGGCGCTCACAGCCCCCCGGCACGGCCTCCTCGGCGTCCGCCCCGGCCCGTCCCTCCGGCCGGCCGGCTGTCCGCCCCGGGGCCTTCATTGGGCCCGGATCGCCTGCCTGGCCGCGGGGTTCGTCTTCATCGTGATCGAGATCGCGACGGGCGGGAACGACATCATGAACGATAAGGGGGCGACGCCGGCCCTGCTCCTGGCCTTGGCCTTCGTCCTGGCCGGAGAGGCGGCCGGCCGGTTCCATTTCTACGGGCTGGTCGCCCGCCCCGGCGATCGGACCTGAGCCTTTCGCGCGCCTTCCTCCGCTTGACTTCCGGCATTCCGGGTCCGATAATGAGCGGGCGCCTGGTCCCATGCTCCTCAAACAGCAGGAATTCTATCGCTCTCTGACCGCCCTGTCGCCGGGCCTCGTCGAGCGCGTCCGCCGGACCATCGAGGAGGGCGAGCGGAAGTTCTCGGGCAAGAAGGACGGCAAGGCGGGCTTCCTCTGGGAGCACACGGTCCTCGTCGCCGCCCAGGCTTACCGCCTCGCCCGGCTCGAGAAGGAGAACAAAGACCTGGCCGCGCTCGTCGCCCTCTTCCACGACTCGGGCAAGTTCGCCGGCGGCCGCTATCACTCCGACGACAAGCCGGAGGAGGACGAAGCGGCCCGCCTGGCCCGGGCCACCCTGGAGGAGACCGGGCTGGGCATGGCCGACATCGGCCACGTCGTCCGGGCCCTGCGCTCGCTCTACAGGTCCGGGGCCAGCCGCAACCGCCTCGCGGACATCGTCCACGACGCCGACGGCCTGTCCAAATCGGGCTACATCGGCGTGGCCGCGTTCTTCGTCAAGTCGACCCTGCGGGGCCGCAACCTCGAGACGGCGGCCATGGACTACCTGAGCAAGGAGCTGACCTACGCCGCCGTCCTCCCGGCGAACATGCGCACGGCCGCGGCCCGCCGGCTGGCCGTGAAGAGATCCGGGGACGCGCTGCGCTTCTTCCGGTCCTATCTCTCCGAGCTCAAGGAGGTCCACGGCAGGGACCTCCGCGTCCGGACCGTCGACGTCCCCGGGCCCGGCGGCCGGGCCCGGCGGGCCCGGGTCACGCTCGTCCAGCCCGCCTCCTGCTCCGCCTGCGGCGGCAGGTGGGAGACCGAATTCCGCGCCGAGAAGGGGCTCAAGTGCGAGAAGCTCGAGGCCTCGCTCCGCTGCGGCGCCTGCGGCGAGCGGCGCTCGATCTCCTTCTGTCTGCCCGAAATGGGCGGATTGAAAAATGAGCCCGGATAAGATTAAATGGACGTCTGAGGAGTATCATGGCCCGCTCCCGACGTCGGACGCTGTCGCCGGCCGCCGGTGCGGCCCTCGTTTGGGCCGCCCTCCTGGCCGCCGCCTGTGAGGTCTCCCAGGTCCCGCCCGGGCCGACCCGGCCGGCCAAGACCGTCGTCGGATATTACCGGACTTCGAGCCGGCCCGTTCTGGACCACACCGGGATCGCCTACGAAGACCTGACCCATATCGCCCACGCCTTCGCCTGGCCCGACGCGTCGGGCAACCTGGTCGTGCCGGCCGGCTTCCTCTACCCGGAGCTCAACGCGGCGGCCCGGGCCAAAGGCGTCAAGATGCTCGTGAGCCTCGGCGGCTGGGGCAACTGCGCCGGCTTCCCGGGCGCGACCTCGACGGCCGCCAACCGCGGCCGGTTCATCTCCCAGATCATCGGGTTCTGCCGAACGAACGATTACGACGGGGTCGATCTCGACTGGGAGTTCGTCTCCAACGAGACGGAGAAAGCCGACTTCGTCCTGTTCGTGGAGGCCCTCGGCGCGGCCCTCAAGGCCCAGACCCCGCCGCTCCTCCTCACCGCCGCGGTCCCGTCCGGGAACTACTACGGCCGCTGGATCGACTACGAGCGGCTGGCCGACGATTTCGACCTCATCGGCTTCATGACCTACGACTATCACGGCGCCTGGTCCGACCACTCCGGCCACAATTCGCCCCTCTACGCGCCGTCCGGCGACGCCTGCGGCTCGCTCGACGAGACGTTCACCTATGCCCGAAGCCGCCAGGTCCCCCTGGCCAAGCTCCTCGTCGGCGTGGCTTTCTTCGGCCGGTCCTTCGACTGCGGCGACCTGGGCCGGCCGTTCACGACGAGCGAAGGATGGGACTATGCGGACATCATCGCCCTGTCCGCGCCGGAGTGGAGCCGGGTCTGGGACGGCGAGGCCCAGGTGCCGTACATGCGCCGGACGGACGGGACCAAGCTCATCTCCTTCGACGACATGAGCTCGGTCGGGCTCAAGTGCCAGTACGTCAAGGACCGGGCCTCGGCCGGGGTCATCATTTGGGAGCTCGGGGGGGACGTCCGGGCCGGGAGCTCCGAGCTCCTCGAGGTCATCGGGAAGTCCTTCGGGGCCGGCGCCCGGCGCGATTGACGATCGATCTCCGTGAGGTGACCATGATGAAGAACGCACGCCTGTCCGCGAGAGCGATCGGCCTCCTCCTCCTCGGAGCGGCCATTCTCTCCGGCGCCGCCCCTGCCGCGGCCGCCACCGATCAGGACAAGACCAAAGGCTTCTTTCCCGTCTCCGTCTGGTACGCCGGCGGCAAGGCCCGGGCCCCCATGCTCGAGACCGTGACGCCCGAGTCGCGGGAGGCCTGGAAGAAGGACATCGAGCAGATCAAGCGCCTGGGCTTCAACACCGTCCGGACCTGGATCGAGTGGACGGCCTGCGAAAAGGCCGAGGGGCGGTACGATTTCTCGGCCCTCGAGCTTCTCACCGACCTGGCCGGGGAGGCGGGGTTGCGGGTCATCGTCCAGGTCTACATCGACTCGGCCCCGGACTGGGTCGGCGCCGATCATCCCGATTCCAAGTTCGTCTCCTCGAACGGGGTCGCGATCGAATCGCAGGCCTCGCCCGGCTTTTGCTTCGACCACGGGGAGGTCCGGGAGAAGATCCTCGACTTCTTCAAGGCCGCGGCCCGGGCGCTTCGGGGCAAGCCGGCCTTCTACGGCTGGGACCTCTGGAGCGAGCCGCACATCATCAACTGGGCCGAGGTCTATTACGTCGGCGACCTGAAGTCGGTCCAGTTCTGCTATTGCCATTCGACCCAAGCCCGCTTTCGGGACTGGCTGCGGCGGAAATACGGCACGGTCGAGGCCCTGAACAAGGCCTGGTACCGGACGCTCCGGTCCTTCGACGAGGTCCAGCCGCCGCGCTTCGGCACCATCCTGACCTTCACCGACTACATCGACTGGAAGGAGTTCATCTCCGACAAGCTGGCCGAGGATCTGGCCCTCAAGGCCGCGGCCGTCAAGTCGGTCCTCCCGGAGTCGGTCGTCACCAGCCACTCGGCCGCGCCCGGCCTCTTCACCCGGCCGGACTGGTCGGGCACGCCCGACGACCGCAAGATGTCCGACAGCGTCGATTTCTACGGCGCCTCCATCTACCCCAAGCACGCCTGGACGATCCGGCCCTGGTCGCCCTTCTACCGCTCGTCGGGCCTCGACTTCGTCCGGTCCATGGGCCTCGGCAACGGCGGCTTCCACATCGGCGAGCTCCAGGCCGGCTACGGCGTCTTCGGCCTGAAGATGAGCCATCCGGTCGTCGGCGCGGACACCCGCGACTGGATGTGGAGCGCCGTCGCCTACGGCGCCCGGGCCGTCAACATCTACGCCTACTACCCCATGAGCACGGGCTACGAGGCCGGCGGCTACGGCCTGGTCGAGCTGGACGGCAAGGTCACCGAGCGGGCCGAGGCCGGCGGTCGCATCGCCCGGGTCGTCGCGGCGAACCAGGACCTCTTTCTCCGGGCCCTGCCGGCCCGGGCCGAGATCGCCATCCTTTATAATCCGCTCTCGCACATGGTCGGCGGCCAGCAGGCCTACACCGGCGAGGGCCAGACGATCGGCGTCAACAACCTGAGCGAGTCCCTGCAGGGCGTCCACCGGGCCTTCTTCGAGCGGAACGTCCCGGTCGATTTCCTCCACGTCCGCGACCTCGGGACGGCGCGGGCGGCCGGGTACAGGCTCATCATCGCCCCGTATCCGGTCATGATGTCGCGGCCGCACGTCGCGGCCCTGGTCGAGTACGTGCGCGGCGGCGGGACGCTCGTGACCGAGGCCCGCTGCGGCTGGGTCGACGAGAAAGGCGCCTCGAGCCCGGTCGTCCCCGGCGGCGGCCTCGACCAGGTCTTCGGCTGCCGGGAGATCGAGCTGACGCCCCTCGCCAAGACCGGCGTCGTCGAGATCACGGCGGCCGACGAGGCCCTCCCGCTCCTCCGGCCCGGCGACAAGCTCGACAGCCTCTTCTTCGAGGAGTCGCTGGATGTCTTCGGCCGGTCGAGCCGGGTCGTGGCCAAGTTCCCGGACGGGCGGCCGGCCGTCGTGGCCGCGCCGTTCAGCCGGGGCAGGGCCGTCATCGTCGGCTCCTTCCTCGGCTCCGCCTACCACCATTTCAAGAACCCCAACAACGGCAAGTTCTTCGCCGGACTGGCCGATTGGCTGAAGATCGGGCCGGCGGTCCGGGTGACGGCCGCCGGGCCGGACGCCCTGGTCGAAGCGCGGCTCCTTCGCGGCGACGGCTATTCCCTCCTCTTCGGCTTCAACCGCGGCGAGAGCGCGGCCGCGGTCAAGCTCGCCGTCCGCACGGACGCGGCCCGGCCTACGGCCGCGGACCTCGAGACCGGAACGGCCGCCCCCGTGGTCAAGGAAGGGGACCGGGCCGTCCTGGACAAGACCCTGCGGCCGGGCGAGGTCTGGGTCGTGCACCTCAAGGAGCGCTGAGAGGAATGGACTTCTGCGGCGGGATCGACGTCGGCGGCACCAAGATCGCCTCGGCCTTGTTCACCCGGGAAGGGGAGGCGCTGGCCAGGGACAAGACGGCCATCGACAGGTCGGGCGGCGATGCCGCCGCCGCCCAGGTCGGGGAAAGGGCCGCGGCCCTGGCCGCGGCGGCCCGGGCCGCCCGCGGCCGCCTCCTGGCCGTCGGGATCTGCATTCCGGGCATCGCCTACTCCGCGAGCGGCGGGGTCTGGGCGCCCAACATTCCCGGCTGGGACCGGTATCCGCTGTTGGAGAAGATCAGGGGACGGATGCAGGGGAGCGCATCTGAAAGAATCCCCTTTGTTTTGGAAAGCGACCGCTCGGCCTATGTCGCCGGGGAGGCCTGGCGGGGCGCGGCCGCGGGCGCCCGCGACGCGGTCTTTCTCGCGGTCGGAACGGGCATCGGCGCCGGGATCATCTCCGGAGGCCGCGTCCTCCACGGCCATGGGGACATCGCCGGTGCGGTCGGATGGTTCGGCCTTGACCCGCGCTTCAAGCCGGAATACGCGGCCATGGGCTCCTTCGAGGCCGAAGCGTCGGGGACCTCGGTCGCCCGGAAGGCCCGCGAGCGTCTGGCCCGCGGCCGGCCCTCCGTGATGGCCGAACTGGCCGGCGGGATCGAGGCGGTCACGGCCGAAACGGTCGCCGCGGCGGCCAGGGCCGGGGACCCGCTCGCCCTCGAGGTCGTGGCCGACGTCGTGACCTATCTGGCCATGGGCGTCGCCAACATCGTCAGCATCCTCAACCCCGAGGTCGTTGTCCTCGGCGGAGGCCTCTTCCAGGCCGCCGACCTTCTTCTCGAACCGGTGCGCCGCGAGTTCGGGCGCTGGGCCCAGCCGCTCGCCGCCCGCTCCGTCCGCGTCGAGCCCACCGCCCTCGGCGAGGACGCCGGCCTCTTCGGATGCGGGGCCTTGGCCTGGGACGCGGTCGAAGCGGAGGGACGCGCGCCGGAGGGACCGGCCCCCGAAAAGGAGAAATGACATGTCGGCTCACAGCTATCTCGGCCTGATCCAATGGATCCTCGCGGAGATCCAATCGCGGGAGATGACGGCCATCAGGGCCGCGGCCAGGCTCATGGCCGCCTCGATCCGGAAGAAAGGCCGGGTCTACATGTTCGGCAGCGGCCATTCGGTCATCCCGGTCCTCGACGTCTTCCCCCGCTACGGCAGCTTCGTCGGGTTCTTCCCCCTCTATGACCCCCGGCTGATGTGGACCAACGTCATCGGCCCCGGCGGCGCCCGGGAGCTCCTCTGGCTCGAGCGCCAGGAGGGCTACGCCAAGGTCTTCCTCCAGAGCTATCCCCTCGAAAAGCGCGACGTCATGCTCGTCTTCTCCCACGGCGGGCTGAACGCCGCGCCCATCGACATGGCCCTCGAAGCCAGGGCCCGCGGGCTCAAGGTCGTCACCGTGTCCTCGCACGCCAACGCCAAGGTCGGCCGGCGCTCGCACTCCTCGGGCCGGATCCTGGCCGAGGTCGCCGACGTGGCCATCGACAACCACGTCCCGCCCGAGGACGCCCTCGTCGACGTCGGGCAGGTCGAGCGGGTGGCCGCGGGCTCGACCGTGGCCGCCGTCTCGATCGCCATGTCCCTCGTCGCCGAAACGGCCGCCGTCCTGGCCAGGACCGGAAGGGTCCCGCCGACGTTCGTCTCGCCCAACGTCAAGGGCGTTCCGCCCGGCCACATGGCCCGGGTCTATCAGGCCTTCACCGAGCTCTATTACGCCCGGCCCTTCAAGGCGCCGAAAAAGGCCGCGGCCAAGCCCGTGAACAGGCCCGCCAAGGGACGGTGACCGTGGACAGCCCCGGCCGTTCCGTCCCCTCCGCCGTCGCCCGTCTCCAGGCCTCGGCCTGGGCCGGGATCTTCGTCTTCGGCATCGTCATGGCCATCCTGGGCGCGATCCTGCCCTCGCTCTTCGAGCGCATCGGCTTCGGGGCGGGGGCGGCCGGCAACCTCTTCCTGACCATGAACTTCGGCATGCTCGTCACGACGCTCTTCTTCGGGCCCCTCGTCGACCGCTTCGGCTTCAAGGCGGTCCTCGCCGTCTCGGCCCTGCTCGTGGCCGCCGCCTTCTTTCTCCTCTCCCGGGCCTCGACCTACGGCCTGGTCCTCGGCGCGGCGGTCATCCTCGGTCTCGGCGGCGGCGGACTCAACGGCGGGACCAACGCCCTGACGAGCGAGCTCCACGAGGGCGAGAAGAGGGGCGCGGCCCTGAACGTCCTGGGCATCTTCTTCGGCTTCGGGGCGCTGTCCATCCCCTTCCTCATCGGGGCCCTGCGCCAGGTCCTCGACGTCCCCCGGATTCTCTTCCTCGCGGCGGCGCTGAGCCTGGCGCCCTTCCTCGTCTACGTCGTCCTCCGGTTCCCCCGGGCCAAGCACGCCCAGGGGTTCCCCATCAGGGCCGCGGCCGGGATCGCCCGCGAACCGCTCCTCTGGCTGACCGCGCTCATCCTGTTCTTCCAGTCCGCCAACGAGTTCACCGTCGGCGGCTGGATCTCGACCTATCTCCAGACCGCCTTCGGGGTCGGGGCGGGCGCGGCCGCGCTCATCCTGGCCGCTTACTGGGCGGCCGTCATGTCGGGACGGTTCCTTTCGAGCCGTCTGGTCCGAAAAGTCCGCGGCGAGACCCTCGTCTTCTGGAGCGCCGTCCTGGCCCTGGCCGCGGCGCTTCTCCTGGCCCTGGCCCCGTCGGGCGCCGCGGCGGGCGCGGGGGCCGTCCTCATCGGCTTCGGCTTCGCCGCCATCTACCCCACGACCCTGGCCATCGTCGGCGCCCGCTTCGCCGCTTTCACGGGCACGGCCTTCAGCGTCGTCATCGCCGTGGGTCTGGCCGGGGGCATGCTCGCGCCCTGGCTCGCCGGGAAGATCGCCGAAGCCTCGAGCCTGAGGCGGGGACTCGTCATCCCTATCGTCAATTGCGCCATGATCGTCCTCCTGACGGTCCTCGTCGCCCGGGCGACGGGAAGGCGCCCCAAGGAAGAGAGGCCGTCATGAAAATCGCCCGCCCCGGTCAGCTTTTCGCTCGCGCCGCCGTCGCGGCGGCCGCCCTTCTGGCCGTCGCCGCGGCCGTCTCCGCCGCGCCGGCCCAGGACGCGGCCTCGGCCGCCGCGCGCAAGGAGCTCAGCGCCAAGTACGCCTCGCTCCTGGCCGAAAAGGGCATCACCGACGAGGCCGGCCGGGAGATCGACGGGCGGCTCGAGGCGCTCCTGGCCGCGGCCCGCTCGGCCGGCGCCCGGACGTCCCGCGACGTTGTGAGAGCCTCGCTCAAGGCCCTTAACTATGCCGAGTCAAACCTGGCCGGATTTCCCCAAGCCGCCTTCGACCGGCCCATCGGGACGAGGCTCGAGAAGTACGGCCGGACGGTCGCCCCGGGCGACATCGAGGCCCGGGCCGAGGGGAGCGCCTGCCCGGTCGGCGGCATCGGGGCCGGCGGCTTCGAGCGGCTCATGAACGGGAACTTCTCGACCTGGTTCCTCAAGCTCGGCTGGATGGTCGAGGACACGGTCTGGGCCGACCAGTTCCACGTCTTCATCAGGTCCGGCGGCCGGACGATCGCCCGGACCCTGTCGACGACCGCCCCGCCGCCCGCGTCGGGCCTCGGGTCGTGGGCCTGGAGCTATCCCGCGGGCCAGGGCGACTACTTCGCCCTCTACCCCAAGTCCGGCTTCTCGTACGAGGAGAGCGCGGAGCTCCCGGTCGATCTCGCCGTCGTCCAGTTCTCGCCGATCATCGCCGGCAACTACAAGGAAACGAGCTATCCCGTCGCCGTCTACAAGTGGATCGCCCACAATCCGGCCAAGCTGCCGGCCGAGGTTTCCATCCTCCTGACCTGGGAGAACATGATCGGCTGGGAGGCCGTCCGGGCCCGGCCGACCGCCGGTGAAACGCCCCAGAATTCCTTCGTCTGGGACCGCAGGAGCGCCGGAAACTTCAACGAGGCCGCCGCCGAGGGGCGGGCCAAGGGCGTCCTGTTCCGCAAGGAGGGCCAGGACGTCAGGACCGGCAACGCCATGTCCGGCACCATGGCCATCGCCGCCCTGGAGAGCCCGGGCAAGTCACGGGTCACGATCCAGGAGGCCTTCGACCCGCGCGGCGACGGGGCCGATGTCTGGACGAAGTTCGGCGCCGACGGCACGGTCGATGCCGCCCGCCGGTCCTCTCCGGCCGCGGCCGGGCAGGGGACGGGGGCCGCCGTGGCGGTCACCTTCACGCTCAAGCCCGGCGAGCGCCTCGAGGTCCCCTTCGCCATCGCCTGGGACCTGCCCTATTACGAGTTCGAGGCCGGGGCCAAGCATCTGAAGAAGTACACCGCCTTTTTCGGGGCCGAGGGCGCGAGCGCCTTCCGCATCGCCGCCGAAGCGCTGGTCCGGGCCGGGGAGTGGGAGAAGGCCATCGACGCCTGGCAGAGGCCGAGCCTGACCAACCCCCTCCTTCCCGACTGGTTCCGCCAGGCCCTCCACAACGAGCTCTATGTCCTCACCGAGACGAGCATCTGGGACGCGACGACCGACCTCCACACGTACCTGGAGAGCGCGGACTACCTCATGTACGGCACGACCGACGTCGATTCCTACTGCTGGCACGTCCTCCGCCTCTGGCCCGAGCTCGAGATGAGGACCATGACCTATCTCGCGGGCACGATCCCGCTCGAGGACGCCTCCCTGAGGCAGTTCCAGTACGCCGTCACCTTTCCCCGGGAGGTCCCCGCGGACAAGCTGGGCCACTACTGGAGCACGGTCAAGGCCCCGGGCATGGTCCCCCACGACCTCGGCTCGCCGCGCAAGCGGCCGTGGGTCATCCTGAACGCCTTCGACTGGCAGAACGCGAACGTCTGGAAGGACATCAACCCGAAGCTCCCGCTCCGCGCCTACCGCGACTTCCTGGCCACCGGGGGGCTGGACATCGGCTTCCTGGTGCGGATGTTCCAGGCCTCGGTCGCGGCCCTGGACGCGCTCGAGGCCCGGTTCGGCGACCGGGTCAGCCACGTCCCGCTCAACGAGGGCATCCCCGACCAGACCTACGACACCTGGAAGATGAAGGGCGAGAGCGCCTACGTCGGGCTTCTCTGGCTGGCCGGCCTCCAGGCGACCGTCCGCATGGGCGAGACGCTCGTCTCGCGCGGCCTTGTCCGGACCGGGGATCTGGAGGTCCGGGAGGTCCTGGCAAAATACAAGGCCTGGCTCGAGTCCGGCCGGTCCTCGCTCGGCAGGCTCTGGGACGAGCGGGCCGGCTATTTTCACATCGACGCCCACACGGACGACATCATGACCGACCAGCTCTTCGGCGTCTGGTACGCCGGCATGCTCGGCCTCGACGCCGGCGGCCGGGACCCCCTCGTTCCGCCCGACAGGGTCCGGCGGGCCCTGCGCACGATCTACGACAAGAACGTTCTCGGCTTCGGCGGCGGGATCATGGGCGCGGTCAACGGGCGCAAGGCCGACGGCGGCCAGCTCCGGAGCCAGCAGGGCGACGAGGTCTGGGTCGGCACGACCTACGCCTTCGCCGCCAACCTGGTCCTCAACGGGCTCGTCGACGAAGGACTGCACACGGCCTACGGGCTCTACCATGTCGTCTACAGTCCCTTCGGGCAAGGCTATTTCTTCAAGACGCCCGAGGCCTATCTCGACCCGGACGAGGCCCTGTGGAACGACCCCTCGGCCAAGCACGGCGAGAGGACCTTCCGGGCCATGAAGTACATGAGACCGGGCGCCGTCTGGGCGCTCTATGAGGCGATGAGGAAGCATGCCGGCAAAACGGGCCAGGCCGAATAGCGCGCCGCTCCGGAGGCCCCGGAAGCGCCCGCCCCTTCCGGCGCTTCTCGCGGCCCTCCTCGCCGTCGCGGCCGTCTTCCTCGTCCTGAGGTTCGTCGGCGGGCCGGCCGGGGCCAAGGTCTCGCGGCGCTGGGCGGCGCGCGGCGTCGAGAAGCCCAACGTCGTCCTGATCACGCTCGATACGACCCGGGCCGACCATCTCGGATGCTACGGCGGCACCGCGGCCCGGACCCCGGCGCTCGACGCCCTGGCCCGCGAGGGCGTCCTCTTCGAGCAGGCGGCCGCCTCGACGCCGCTCACCCTGCCGGCCCATTCCACGATCATGACCGGCATGTACCCGACCTATCACGGCGTCCGGGTCAACGGCAACACGGCCCTGGGCGACGAGCAGACGACCTTGGCCGAGGTCCTGGCCGGTCAAGGCTATCGGTGCGCGGCCTTCGTCGCCGCCTTCGTCGTCGACGGGCGCTGGGGCCTCAAGCAGGGCTTCGAGCACTACGACGACCGGTTCGATCTCAAGAGCCACAAGCACATCGACCTCGGCGCCATCCAGAGGCCGGGCAACGAGGTCGTCGATTCCGCCCTGGCCTGGCTCGAGGCCCGCGGGCCCGGCCCGTTCTTCACCTGGATCCACCTCTACGATCCCCACGTCCCCTACGAGCCCCCCGAGCCCTACCTGAGCCAGTACGCCGGCCGCGGCCCGGCCGGACTCTACGCCGGGGAGATCGCTTTCATGGACGAGCAGGTCGGCCGGATCGCCTCGTGGCTCCGGACGTCAGGCCTCGACCGCTCGACCGTCGTCGTCGCCGTCGGCGACCACGGCGAGGGATTGGGGAGCCACGGCGAAGGGACGCACGGCTACTACGCCTACGACTACGCCATCCACGTGCCCCTGATCGTGTCCGCCCCGTTCGACGATCTGCGAGGCAAGCGGGTGCCCGGCCAGGTCAGCGCCGTCGACGTCTTTCCGACCGTCCTCGACCTGGCCGGGATCGGGCCGGCCCGGCCCAGCCACGGCCGTTCGCTCCTGCCGGCCATGTTCCGGCCCCGCGCCCTTCCGGACGTTCCCGCCTACGCGGAGTCGATGACCCCCAACATTCAATTCGGCTGGAGCCCCATCCAGGTCCTGCGCGCCGGCCGCCTCGAGTTCATCGGAACGCCCCGGGCCGAGCTCTTCGACCTCGCCGTCGACCCCGGGGAGCAGAGGAACCTCCTGGACAGCCGGCCCGAGGTCGCCCGTGAGATGAAGGCCGCCCTCGACCGGATGATCGCCGAAACGGGGCGGGACGCGCCGACGCCCCAGGCGGCCAACCTCGACAAGGAGACCATGGAGCGGCTCGCCGCCCTGGGCTATGTGGGCGCCCCGGTCGCGGCCCGAAAGGCCTCCGGCGCGGGGGGGCCGCTGGCGGACCCGAAGGACAAGTTCATGATCTTCCAGAAGGTCAGCGCGGGCGGGGACCTCGTCCTTCAGGACAAGTATGCCGAGGCGGCCGCCCTCCTCGAATCGGCGCTGGCCGAGGAACCGGGCCTGCCGCAGGCCCTGCTCGTCCTCTCGACCTGCTACAGGGAGCTCGGCCGGGGCGGCGAGGCGAAATCCATGCTCGACCTCGTCCTCAGGAGCGATCCCGAGAACCTCCAGGCCCTGGTCGCCCTGGCCAACATCCTTCTCGACGAGGGCCGGGACGACGACGTCCTCGCCCTCTGCCACCGGGCCCTGTCGATCGACGAGCGCAACACCCAGGCGCTCCAGATCGTGGGCGAGATCCATATGGGCCGGCACGATTACGACCAGGCCCTGCCGTACTTCGAGAAGTCCGTCGAGGTCCAGTCGAAGGTCGACCGGAGCCGCTTCAATCTGGCCGCCTGCCTCATCGGCTTGAAACTGTACGATCGGGCCGAGCCCCTTCTGCTCGAAGTGATCGGGAGCTCCCCGCGCTGGCCCCTGGCCAGCTTCAACCTGGGCCTCCTTTACGAGGAACAGGGGAGGCTCGAGGCGGCCCGGGCGGCCTATGCCCGCGAGATCGCCGCCTACCCGGGCGAGTTCAAGGCCCGCTTCAATCTCGGCAAGCTCCTGTTCAAGCTCGGCGACCGGGGCGACTCGCTGGCCGAGATGCGCGAGGTCGTCCGGATCGTCCCCAAGCTCGCCGAGGGCCATCTGTTTCTGGCCCGGGGGCTTCTCTTCGAAGACGCGCCCCTGGGGGAGGTCAAGTCCGCCGTGGACGCCGGCCTGGCTCTGGCCCGGACGCCGGAGCTCAAGGCCATGGGCTATTTCCTGTTGGCCGACGTCTACAACCGTCTCCGGGAGCCGGAGAAGATGAAGGAGGCCCTGCGCCTGGCCAATGCGTACAAGGCGCAAATGGAGTGAACCATGAACATCCGATTCAGCCGCCGCCCGGCGCGGCTCGTCTGCGCCGCCGTCCTCGTCGCGGCCCTGGGCCTGCCGGGACTGGCCCAGTACCGCGAATACAACATCTCGGGCAAAGTCGTCGACAGCCGGAACAACCCCCTGGCCGGCGTGGAGATCAGCCTGCGCGACCTGGCCACGAGCCGCAGCCTGACCCTCAAGACCAAGGCCGACGGGTCGTTCAGGTACGTCGGCCTGCCCCACGGCATCTACCAAGTCGTCTTCCGCAAGCAGGGCTTCGCCGAGAAGACCGACGAGTGGAAGTTCGAGACGCCCCAGGACAAGATGCTCAAGGTCGAGATCCCGCCGGTCATCCTCGTTTCCGCCGACGTCATCGTCGAGGCCGAGAAGATGCAGCAGGCCGCGGCCGAGGTCAGGGCGGCGGCCGAGAAGGTCCGCGCCGGCGACTATGACGGGGCCCTGGCCATGCTCCAGCCCATCGTCGACCGGAACCCGAACGACTCCAACGCCCTGTACATGCTCGGCCTGGCCCGCCAGCGGAAAGGCCTGTGGGCGGAGGCCCTGCCGGTCTTCCTCCGGGTCACCGAGCTGGCCCCGGAGTTCGCCGTGGCCTTCTATCAGGCAGGCGTCAGCTACCAGCGCCTGGGCCAGCCGGAGAAGGCCCTCGAGCAATACCGGAAGTCCCACGATCTCGAGCCGGCCAACGCGGACCTCGTCTACAACATGGGCCTCATCGAATTCGAGATGGGCCGCATCGACGAGGCCCTGGCGCGCTTTGAACAGGCCCTGGTCCTGAAGCCGGACGATCCGGCCTTTCTGGAGATGGCCGGCCGCTGCCACATCAACAAGGGGGATTTCCCCCGAGCCGTCTCCTTCCTCGAGAAGGCCCGGGCGGCCACGACCGACCCCGACCGGATCAAGTTCCTCGACGACCTCATCGCCAAGCTCAAGGAGCAGATCCGCAAATAGCCCCGCCGCCGGGGGACGCGCCGCCGGGGGGGCTTGACAGGAGACGGACAAAATCGTAGATACTTACTCTAGAGAGGAAGAGGGAGGTCGCGATCCTCGTGCCGCACGCTCGTGATTCCGCCAACGATCATCCAAAAAATACACCCCGTCATAAGGAGGAGAGAGAGGCGTCATTCCAAAGGGAACCAAGGGCCGTTCCCGCCGCCTGGCGCGGCGGGGGCAGAGATCGTGGCAAGTATCGGGAAGAGAGGAGAGGCCAAGACATGACGCGAAAGCAGATCGCTCTCACCTTCGTCTTCCTGGCGGGGCTCGCCTTCCTCGGCCCGCCCGTGACCCAAGCCCAAACTGTCTTCGAAGGCAAGGTCACGGGCACGGTGACCGACGAGAGCGGGGAGTCCCTGCCGGGCGTCAACATCGAGATCACGGGGACGGCCATCATGGGCAAGAGGGTCGCCGTCACCTCGGACCGGGGAACGTTCGTCTTCCTCAACGTCCCCCCCGGGCGGTTCACCCTCACGGCGTCCCTGCCGGGTTTCAAGACCTGGGTCCAGGCGAACCTCGCCCTCGGCGCGGGGAGCACGCTCGAGGTCAATCCCATGATGCAGGTCGGCTCCATCGACGAACAGATCACGGTCACCGCGGCCAGCCCCATCATCGACGTCAAAACGTCGTCCGTCGATTCGCGGCTGGACAAGGAGCTGTTGGCCAAGCTGCCGACCAGCCGTGACGCGTTCTACGATCTGGCCCTGACGACGCCGGGCATGTTCGACGTCGGCAGCAGCGGCAGCTGGCTGCCGAGCCCGACCGCCTACGGCGGCTCGAGCATGGAGAACGTCTTCCTGGTCAACGGCGTCAACACGACCAACCCCCGCGGCGCCGCCTACGGCTCCCTGGTCAAGGTCAATTACAACGCCGTCGAAGAGGTCCGCGTCGTCGCGCTGGGGTCCCGGGCCGAGTACGGGAGTTTCTCCGGCGCGGCCATCGACGTCCTGACCCGGTCCGGCAGCAACCGGTTCCACGGCAACCTGGCCTACTACACGGAGCTCCGGGGAGGGTTCTTCAGGGAGAACTATCCGATCACCGAGACCGGGGACCCCAACGTCCCCTTGTCCGCTCCCCACGACTGGCTGTTCTACCTGGCCGGCGACAGGCTGGCCGGCGAGACCAAGAAGAACTGGGAGGGCAACTTCACCATCGGCGGCCCGATCGTCAAGGACAAGGTCTGGTTCTACGGCGCCTTCGACTACATCCGGTCGGCGACCCTGCCCGTCAACTGGTCCCTTCTGAACAACTACACCGGCCGTTACGGCGATTTCAAGGTCTCGGCCGAGCCGCTCCGCAACACCCGGGCCTGGGTGTCCTTCCACTTCGAGAACAACAAGGGCGACGGCACAAGCTGGGGCACCGAGCCGAACTGGGACACCACGATGACCTACGGCACCGGGTCCAAGAACAAAACCCTGTCCGCCCAGTGGCAGTGGCTGCCCTCGAGCACCGCCATCTTCACGGCCAAGTACCTGGGCTTCTGGACCGACGACCAGCCCTTCGTCCCGGACGACGCGCCCGACCATCCCGGCTATATCAACTGGTGGAAGTGGGGACCCAATTTCGGCATCAACGGGGCCTTTCCCTACATCGAGGCCCAGAAGTCCAACCGCCAGACGATCCAGGGCGACGTCACGACCTACGTCGAGGACTTCCTCGGCGAGCATGACATCAAGTTCGGCGTCCAGTACACCAAGGGCCGCGGCAACTGGATGGGCGGCTACTTCCAGAACTACGCCAACTTCGCCTATCCGCTCGGCGGCTGGTGGGGCTATTACCAGGGCCAGGGCTATGCCATCTGGGCCCTCCAGACCCAGACCTGGTACAATTACGGCGGCTTCGGCTTCGCCGACGGCCTCCTCTTCTACAACAATAAGACCATCGACAACCCGTTCCTGACCGTGCGCACGGCCGACTCGCTGGGCCTGTTCTTCGACGACCAGTGGTCGCCGACCAAGCGCCTGACCTTCAACCTCGGCTTCCGCTTCGACCGCATGACCACCAAGTACGGCCAAGGCAAGGTCTTCGAGTACCTGGACCAGCCGACCGACGTCAACGATCCGAACCTCGGCGTCCTGCGGACGAGAGCGAGCTCGGGGAACATCTTCGACTTCAAGACCATCTCGCCGCGCCTGGGCATCACCTACCAGTTGACCAAGGACGGCCGGACGGTCCTGCGGGCCAACTACGGCCGCTACTACATGCCCCTGGCCGTCGAGTTCCTGCGCCGCTTCGGCCCCGACATGCAGACGACCAACCTCGAATACGAGATCTACGGCGTGCCCTGGGACATCGTCGACGCCGACGGCGACGGCTACGTCGACTGCACCGGCGTCTCCGGCTACAACGAGCTCCAGGGTGCCGTGCGGCACCTCTACGGCCAGACGCCGCTCTTCGTCGATCCCCGCACCAGCGACCGGTCCTGGACCCTGAACGTCGGCGACAACGTCAAGGACATGTACACCGACCAGTTCTCGTTCAACCTCGAGCGGGAGATCGTCAAGGACTTCTCCCTGGGCGCCACCTACATCTACAAGCGCAGCGCCAATATCTTCGTCAACGTGCCCATCAACGAGGTCACGGGCCAGGAGTGGCAGTACGAGCGCATCGCCTTCGATCCCTCGTTCGGCGACCCCGTCGACCTCTACAGCATCGTCTGGCAGGATTACAACCAGGACGGCGAAATCACCGGCGACGACGTCGCCTGGATCGGGACGCACGGCGACTACCGGGTCGAGAACATGCACGCCTACAGCTACACCGAGAGCGGGGAACTGATCAAGCCGCAGCGGACCTATCAGGCCGTCCAGGTCGTCCTCAACAAACGCTATTCCAGCCGCTGGCAGGGATTGGCCTCGGCGGTCTATTCCTGGTCGAACGGAGCGGCCCAGCGGACCATGCGCCAGAACGACAACATGATGGGCCCGATGATCACCGACGACACCTGGATGGGCACGATCAACTATACCATCAACAACATGGACGGAGTCCTGCCGTTCGTGCCCAAATGGGAGGTCAAGGCCTCGGGTTCCTACTCCGTCCCCGTCATCGATGCCGACCTCGGCGTCCGCTTCCGGTTCCACACGGGCCGGCCGATCTGGAGGCTCGAGAACTACGCGGTCCGCACCCAATGGGGCGGCCCCGAGGGTTCGGTCATCCCCGGCGGCGGCACGGGCCGTATCGTCTCCAGCACCACGCCGCACTACCTGCCTTCGCTGGCCCTGTTCGACTTCCGGGCCGAGAAGGCCATCTCCCTCAGGGGGTACGGCTCGCTCCACGTCGTGCTCGACGTCTTCAACATCTTCAACAGCGCCAGCGTCACCAACGTCGAGTATGCCGGGCTCTGGGGCCGGATCACGGGCCTCAGCGACGCCCGCAGGTTCCGCCTCAGCTTCATGTACCAGTTCTAGCCCGGGTCACGCGGATGTTCGCCCGGGGGGGGCACGGCCCCCCCCGGGCTTTTTTTCGCCGCCGCCTCCCCGGAGGGACGCCCGGACAGGGGAGATCCATGGGGAGGGCGGTTGAACCGGCCGTCGAAAACCGCTAGAGTAGTGCCGCGTGAGGCCTCCGATGAGAAAAGCCGTCGTGACCGCTCTTCTCCTGGCGGTCCTCGCCCCCCTGGCCGCGGCCCCGATGGGGGCCGACCTGCCTCCGCGCTACCGGAAGTGGCTGGACGAGGAGGTCGGATACATCATCACCGCCAAGGAGAGGGCCGTCTTCCTCCAGCTCCGGACCGACAAGGAACGGGACATCTTCGTCGAGGCCTTCTGGAAACAGCGCGACCCCTCGCCGGGGACGCCCCAGAACGAATTCGAACAGGAGCATTACCGCCGGCTGAACCACGCCAATTCCTTCTACGGCCGGTCGACGCCGCTTCCCGGCTGGCGGACCGACCGCGGCCGGATCTACGTCATCCTCGGCCCGCCCCGGAACATCGAGCAGTACGACTCGGTCAACGGCGTCTATCCGACCGAGATCTGGTTCTACCTCGGCGACCCGGACCTCGGCCTGCCCACGGCCTTCAACGTCATCTTCTTCAGGAGGGACGGCGGCGGCGACTACGTCCTCTATTCGCCGACCGAGCACGGTCCCCGCAGTCTCATCGCCAGCTCGATGGGCGGCTACCGGGACGTCACCCGGACCTCGTCCGCCCTGACCAACGACCAGGCCGCCTACAAGGAGCTCAAGGAGCTCGAACCCAATCTGGCCCGCCAGGTCCTGAGCCTCATCCCCGGCGAGTCGGTCCAACCCGGCTATGAATCGCTGCTCTCCACCAGGCTGATGGCCACGATCTTCAACGCGCCCCAAAAGAAGGTCGAGGTGGACTACGCGGAGGCCATCCTCAAGTACCGGGATTTCGTCGAGGTCGAATACACCGCCAATTACATCGGGAGCGAGGCCCAGGTCCAGGTCATCCGCGAGGCGACGGGCGAAAGCCTCGTCCACTACACCATCGAGCCGGCCCGGATCGCCGTCGCCGAGGCCGAGGGCCGGTACGACCTGCGCTTCCGACTGACGGGACGCGTCTCCGACGCCGCCGGCCGGACGGTCTACCAGTTCGACAAGGACTTCCCCTTCAGCCTGAGCCCGGCCGCGCTCGAGGACGTCCGGGCCCAATCCATCTCCATCCAGGACGTCTTCCCGCTGGTCCCCGGAAGCTACAGCTTCGACCTCCTGGTCAAGAATGTCCTGTCCAAGGAGTTCATGGCCGCGGGACGGACGCTCGTCGTCCCCGACCCGGCCGGACCCCCCGGCCTGGGTCCTCTCCTCCTGGCCTATGGCGCGGAGACGAGGCCGGCGGAGAAGCCCGGGCGGGTGCCCTTCAAGGTCGGCGACGCTCAGCTCCTCTGCCAGACGAGAAAGGTCTTCGGCCAAACGGACTCGCTGGTCCTCTTCGTCCAGCCCTACGGCCTGACCGCCGGCCTCGCGGCCTCCGGCTCCCTCCGCTACGAATTCCGGCGGGAGGACGTTGAACACCTGACCCGGACGGGCCGGCTTGCCGACGCCCCCGCCGCGGGGGTCCTCGACGTCCAGCCGCTGACGGGCTTCCCGCCGGGCTACTACCAGGTCCGGGTGACGCTGATCGACGGACAGGGGAATGAGGTTGCCGCGGTCAAGGAGAATTTCGAGGTTTCGTTGGCCCCCTCGGTCCCGCGGCCCCTGATCATGGCCAAGATCGCCGCCGCGCCGGCCGCGGAGGACGAGCTCCTGCAGACGGGGCTGCAGCTCGCGAACAAGGGCGACCTCGAAGGGGCCCTGCCGAAGCTGGCCGGGGCCCACGCCCGCGATCCGCTCCGGCCCGACATCGCCGTCGCCTACGGCCAGGCCCTCTTCCGGGCGGGCGATTACCGGCGGGTCGCGTCGGTCCTCCGGCCTTTGGGCGACGTCGAGGAGCCGGTCGCCGAGGTCCTGGCCCTGCTCGGTCAGGCCCATCACGCCCTGGGGGAATTCGGGCAAGCGGCCGAGCGCTACTCGGGCTACCTGGCCCGGTTCGGGGCGAACGTCGACATCCTCAACTGGCTGGGCACGTGCCACTATCAGCTGGGGAACGCGGACGAGGCGCTCAAGGCCTGGACCAAGTCGCTCGAGATCGCCCCCGGCCAGGAGAAGATCAAGGCCTTGGTCGATTCCCTCACGAAGAGGTAGCCGGCAAGCCGAACAGCTCGTCGATCCGGACGAGCGAGTAACCCCTTCCCTTGAGCTCGCGGATGAGCCTGCCGAGGCGCAGGTAGAGCTTATCGGTGCGCTCGGGGTCGGCGCCGACGTGGATGAGCAGGATGAAGCCGTTGAGGCCGGCCGGGTCCTTCTCTTCGTGGGCGAGGATGCGGTCGTAGATCGTCTGGGCCGGGAGATACTCCGGCATGGACGGCGTCGTGTAATCCGCGTTCGAGGACGTGCCCGGGGTGAAGCTGAAGAGGACGAGGTCAAGCTCGCGGCTCCAGGCGGCGATCGCGCGGTTGTACCACTCGTAGGGCGGGATGAACAGGTGCCCCATCCGGCGGGCGACGCCCAGGCGGGCCATGGCGCGGAAATTGGCCTCGAGGTCGGCCCGGAACTCCTCGCGGCTGACGAGCGTCCGGTCCCGGTCGTCCCAGGCGCAATAGAGGAGGTGCCGGTCGGAGTGGGGGCCCAGATAGTGGCCGTCGTCCGCGAGGCCCCGGATGAGGCCTTCGAATTCGGGGGCCCTGTAGAAATCGCCGGTGAAGAAGAAGCCCGCCCGGACCTGCTCCTCGCGGAGGACCCGGCGGATGTGCGCGCCCCCGTCGCCGAACGACCCGCCGGTGAACACGAGGGACATCCGGCGGGCGGAGGTGTCGGCCCGGACGATCCCGCCGTGGTCGCAGGTGAGCGTCCGGCAGAGATCGGCGACGGCCGGCGGCCCGCTCCGGCAGGCGAAGGCGAAGAGGAGGCCCGCAGCAGCGGCGGCAGCAGCGGCGGCGGCCGGGCCGGGGGCCGGGCGCCTCATTTCCCCGCGGCCAGGACGTTCCAGCCCCTGATCCGGACGACGGGCTGTTCGCCGCGCAGGTCCTCAGTCGTGAAGACGCCCGAGATCCGGCGCGTCTCCTTCGGCAGCAGGGTGATGTAGTTGTCGTCGAGGTAGATCGGCAGGACCACGTCCTCCGAGACGTCGGTGACGACGCGGATCTCGGCCATCAGGGCCAGGCCGTCGGTAGGGTTCTCGAGCTCGACCGTGACCTTGGTCAGGGGCCCTTCCTTGGACGTCTTGCTCTTGACCCTGAGGGTCACGGGCTTCAGACCGTTCAAAGCCGTGAGGTCGGCGAACTCCTTGATGGGCGTCACGTACCAGGTCGACCTGGTCTCGTCGAGCGTCTCGGGCTTGGCCGACAGGCAGTAGAAGTTCGCGTCGACGAGCCGGTTCTTCTCGCCGAAGATCCTCAGATCGAGGAAGTAGACCGGCGTGAGGCCGGAGGACAGGCGGAGGGCGTCGATCGTCTTGACCTCGTCGGCCAGAAGCCCGAAGTCGACCGACTTGGCGATGATCTCCTTGAGGCCGAAGTCGAGGACCCGGATGGAGGCCCGGAGCTTGGGGGCCGGCTTGGCCGAGCTGTTGACCGCGGCGATCTCCTGACTGCCGTAGTTGTAGAGGATGTGGACCGGCTCGCCGGCCTTGCGGGCGCCGTAGAAGGCGCCGTTCGGCTGGAGGAAATAATCGTAGAGCTGCCACCAGAGCTTGGGCCAGGCGGAGTTGTACATCCACTGGATGACGCCGGTCGCCCGGGGCTTGCCGGCGGCGAAGGCCTCGAACATGGCCCGCATGGCCTCGTAGTTCAGAAACTGGGCCTTGCGCAGATAGTCCTCGAGGTCCGCCGCCGGACCGAGGCGCCGGGCCATGGCCTCGTTGTACCGCTTGAGGTCCTTGAAGAGGCCCCGGCTGCAGTGGAAGTCCCAGAAGTCGTTGATGGGCCAGAGCTTGTCCTCCGGCAGCATCTTCCGCAGGCTCTCGAGCGGCGGGACCTGGGGCCCGGGCCCGGTCTCGGTGTTGAAGCCGTAGGCGCCGCCGTTCTTCGTGTCGACGTACCAGTAGACCGGCGGGACGTAGTCGTAGGGGCCGAGCATCTTGACCCCCGACGGGCCGGTGAGCGAGCTCGTCTTACCTTTGGTCGAGACGAGGGTCGGCCGGGTCGGGTCGACCTCCTTGCGGATCTCGATGTAGCGCTTCTCGAGGTCGGGGTGGGGCAGCATGTCGCTCGCCTGGGCCCAGACGAAGATGGAGGGATGGTTGCGGAGCCAGAGCAGCTGATGCCTCCAGGAGTCGGCGACGAGGTCGATGAGCTCGGGCGTAGTGATGCCGCCGTAGGGCTCGTCGGCCGGCCGGCCCAGGTAGCTCTCCCATTCCCAGTGGCAGCTCCAGCCGACCATCATGAGGATGCCGTTCTCGTCGCAGAGGTGGTAGAGGTCCCGGCTCGTGCCCCAGAAGCCCTCGAGCCGGAGGGCGTTGAGGTTCATGTGGCGGGCGTACAGGACCTCGGCCCGGAGGCGCTTGCGGTCGGCGTTGAGCAGGAGGCCGTCCGTCCAGCCGCCGCCGCGGATGGAGATCTTGCGGCCGTTGAGGGTGAAGCCCCGGTGCCCGTCGTCGGTCCTGTAGTCGCCGACCTCGCGGATGCCGAACCGGACGACCCGGGTGTCGGACGGCATGACGCGCGGCATGCCGGGCAGGCGGCGGACGTCCTTGCCCCGGGGCTTTGCCGCGGCTTTGTCCGGGGGGGAAGGCGGGGCCTCGGCGGCCCGGCCCTTCTTGATATCGAAGGAGAGGGCCAGGAGATAGAGCTCGGGGCTGCCCAGGTCGTGGGTCCACCAGACCCGCGGGTCCGGGATGACCAGCTCGGGCGTCGTCTCCGGGGTGAGCTCGATTGTTCGCCGCTCGCCCGGCCGGAGATTGACCTCGCGGGAGAAGCGCGTGTTTTCGATCCGCCCTTCGAGCGTCCCGACGACGTCGGCCTCGGAATGGTTCACGAGCTCCGCCGACACGGTCAGCCGGGCCTGCTTGAACGCCGCCAGGTCCAGCTTGGTGACGACGAACGGGTTCTCGATCGAGACGTCGCCCGTGGCCCGGACGCGGACCTCGCGGAAGAGGCCCATGGCCCTATCAGGGGGGGCCGGGTTCCAGTCGACCCAGCCGATCGTGGGCTCGCCCTTCTGGGGCGGGATGACCTCGACGGCCAGGACGTTCTTCTCCGACGTCTTGGCCTCGGCCGTGACGTCGATGGCGAAGCGCCGGTAGGCGCCGTAGACGCTCGACGCGTCGCCGATTCTCTTCCCGTTGAGCCAGATGTTGGCCCGGTAGTTGATGCCGTCGAACTCGAGCCACGTCCGGGTCAAGCCGGCCGCGATCGGCACGGTGAATTCCTTGCGGTACCACCAGGAGGCCTCGAAGGGGGCCGTCGGGACCTTTTCGAGGTTCTTGCCGAAGAAGATGTCCGCGTAGACGTTGTTCTCGACGAGCGTCCCCAGGACCGTCGACGGGACGAGCGCCGGGTACCAGGATTCGATCTTGAAGCCGGGGCTCGAGATCTGCTCGCCCGTTCCCTTGGCCTTCTCGGAAGACTGCAGATACCAGAGGTCGCCGAGGGTGACGGTGCGCTCGAACGGCAGCATCATCCTGGACCGCGGTTCCGGCCGGTCCTGCATCGAAGAGGCGTATTGGGCCCGGCCCGCCGGGGGAAGTCCGGCCAGGAGGGCCGGAAGGAGAGCGGCCGCGGCGGCCTTGAGGACGGTCCGAAGGGATGCGGTGCGATGGGCAGTCATGAGGCCTCCCGTAGCGAGAATGTAACCATTATATCGGAACCCGGCTGACCGGCCAAACCGTTGCCCCTTCAAAAAGAAAGGACCGGGTCTTCGCAAGCTTCGGTCTTCGCAAGGGGACACGTACCGAAACGGTACATGTCCCGCTCCTTGCGAAGACCCGGTCCCTTCTTCTTTTTATCGGGAAACGAAAAGCGTCAGGATGCCGAGGCCGGGCGCCTCCAGGGGCGCCGCAACGGCCGGGCCCCGCGAGCCGTCGAGACCGCTGAGAAAGACGCGGCCGCGCTCGACGGCCTCCCCGGCGAGGCGGACTGTCCCAGGCTCGGAGGAGGCGTTGAAGAGCCGCAGGAGCCAGCCCGAGCCGTCCGCGGCGGGCTTCAGCCGGGTCGCGACGAGAGGGCCCACGCCCAAGGCGAGGGGGAATCGCGGCAGGGGGGAGGCGGGGCCAGCCGCGACCGCGAGGAGCGGCGCCGAGGCCTCCAGGCCGAGCCTCTTGGCCGCCGCCGTGTCCGGCGACCGGTGCGGCGCCACGGCGTAGCGCAGGGTCACCGGCCCTTCCTGGTCGGCCTTGTAGTTCGTATGCCAGTAGTTGTTCATGGCGTAGGAGAAGAGGAGCGTCGAAGGCGCCAGCTTCTGAAGCCAGGCCCGCCTTTCGCCGTTGCGGGGCGTCTCGTCGGTCAGGCCGCCGAGCTCGACGAGCGGGGCATCGAGCGACGTCCAGGTCAGCCCGAATTCCCCGTTGGAGATGTCGACGCTGTCGCGGGCGCAGATGTAGTCGCGGCAGGCGCCGGCGATCTGGTCGGCCTCGGGCCGGACGAAGCCCCAGCCGGCGTCGACGCGGGCCGTGCCGCCGGGAACGGAGAAGGGGAAGGCGAGATGCACGCTTTCTTTGTCCCGGACCGGCTCCTTGTCGATGGTCACGGCGATGTCGAAGCGCGCCAGGCCCTCGACGATCCGGTATTCGCGGACGAGACCCCGGGTCCCCGGCGCGTCCGACCTGACGACGATCGAGGAGACGAGCGGGCCTCGTTCGCCCCGCTCGATCCTCACCGACGGGACGGTCCGGGCCGCCTTGGGGTCGAGCCCGGGAACATAGAGATAGTGGGCCAGCCCCGGGAGCTCGCCGGCGTCGACGAGTTCGCGCCCGCCGGCGTCCATCCAGCGCAGGCTTCTGACCGCCCCCGTGGCCGGGTCGACGGCCGCCGAGATCCGGTCGCCGGCCAGCCCGAATTCCCCTTCGCGGGCCGGACCGGCCGCGGGCCGCCCGGGGCCCTCGGCCACGAAATAGCGCTTCGCCCCCCATCCCGGGACGGCCGAAGCCAGGAACGCCAGCTCTCCCGTGCGCAGACGCTGTGACGGGACATCCCGGCCCCCGGCGTCGCGGACCCGGTCCCCGGCCCGGCTCAGGCCGGCGGGGACGAGGACGAGGTCCGTCCGTTCCCAGGAGCAGGTGTTGACGATGTCGAGGGCGTCGCCGACGGCCCCCGCCGCGGCCCCTTCGAGGAGCTCACGCGACATCCGGTCGGCCCGGGTCGCGAAGGCCCTCTTGTATTCCCATTGGGCCCGAGGCCCCTCGCCGTCGGGGTTGGAGACGCTGTCGGACGCGCCCCAGGTGTGCTCGTTGAAGAGCACGACCTGCCGCCAGGCCTCGTCGCCCTTGGCCGCCGGGAACCCGTCCCTGTCGAGAACGGACCACAGCGCCTCGGCTTGGACGAGGCGGTTGGCCGCGGCCCGGGCCAGGGCCGTCTCCCTCGCCGTGGACGCCGCGCCGTCCTCCCAGTAGCCGGTGAAGTCGCCCCGGACCTTCGGCACCGCCGCGCCGTGCCGGCGCTCGAACTCGGCGAACATCTCCGAGGCCGTCGCGATCACGATCCTCGGCGAGGCGTACTTCCCGTTCCAGTCGCGAACCTGGTCGGTCAGGTCGGGGTCCGGCGGGCCGTTGTCCCCGCCGATCGTGTAGCGCACCTGGACCATCGAGTACGGGTAGCTCTTTTCCGCGAGCTCGTCCATGTATTCGAGGATCCGGTAGGCCGGGGCCTTGGCCAGGGAGCCCATGTTGAGGCCGTGGAACCAGGAATAGCCGCGGCCGGCCATCCAGAAGAGGACCTGTTCGCGGCCCGAGGGCGAAAGCCAGTAGAAGGGCTTGTCGCCCCAGGCCTTGAGCGCCCAGCCGATCCGGTCGCCGCCGTCGAACAGGTTCGGCATATAGTTCGGCCCGCTCGACACGTACTTGATCCCGGCCAGGGCCAGCGCCGGAACGAGGGACCAGGACTGGCCGGGGATGTCGGTGACCATGACCGAGTCGATCGGCGTCCCGGCCCGCCGGCCGAGGTCCCGGGCGAAGGAGGTCAGCTGGAAGAGCTCCTCGGGATGGCAGAGCCCGGTCAGGACGCCGGCCAGGGTCGCCTGGAGCCCGATCTCTCCCCGCCGCAGGGCCTCGATGAAGGCGTCCCTTTCGGCGTCCCCGGCCTGACGGAAGTACGTCTCGACGGCCCAGGCCTGCTCGGTGTTCCACTTGAAGCGCGCGCCCTCCGGGTGGCCCGCCGACCTTTCCGCGAGGGCGACGGCCTCGCGGAAATAGCGCCAGTGGTTCCTCTCGACGACCGGCTGGGGGTCGGAATAGCCGATGTCGACGTGGGAGTGGGGGAGGAGCCAGATCTCCCGCGGCACGACCGGCTTCGCCTCCACTTCGCCGCGGCGGAGGGAGCCGTCCGCGAGCGCCAGCTCGATCGTGATCCGGCGCTCGCGCTCGACTGCCGGGACGAGGAACTCGAGCGAATTGTAGCCGAGCTCGAGATTGAGCCGGGCCTTTTCGCCGCCGCACGAGACGACGGCCTGGCCGGGGGCCCCGAGGTGGCTCAGGCCGACCCGGACGACCTGAAAGAGCCGGTCGTCCTTGCGGACCAGAGCCTGCTCGGCCCGGGCCCAGACGTCGCGGCGCAGGTCGTCGCGGAAGGCCATGAACCAGTCGTTCGACCCCGCCTTTTCCCCGGTGACCCGGATCGTCAGGGGCCGCCCGGGCCGGAGGAGCGGGGCCGGGACCTCCAGCCACATGAAGCCGAAGAGCTCGTCGAACTGGTCGACCATAACGGCCCGGAACCGGAGCGACAGGCCGCCGGGCCCGGTCTCCGTCCATTCGCGGCGCGAGGAGTCGTTCGATGTCCGGAAGCTCAGCGCCGCCCGGCCGTCGATGGCCAAGTCGAAGCGATGGCCGCCCTTGCCCGTGGCGTGACCGGCCAGCCAAATGAACGTCGCCGGGCCTCCTTTCCAGTCGGCGGGCACGGCCTCGGTCTCCCACTCGACCGCCATGGCCCCGTCCGAGGCCCGGCTGATGAGGGCGGAGGTGATGTCCGGGTAAGGGGAGTGGTAGGTCATCTCGGCGCCGGCCAGGGTCCGCCCGTAGCCCCTGAGCCATTCCGCGCCGGCCGGGGCCGTCGCCGCGGCGACGAGAGCCAGGAGGACGCCGGGCCTCCGGACGGTCACTTCTCCGCTCTCGCGCCCTGAACGGCGACCCAGGCGCCCGCGGAGATCGCGGCGGCCGCGGCCGAGCCCTTGACCGATTCCTGGGCGGCCTTCTTGAGCTTGTCGTTGGCCATGATGGCCAGGTCGACGCGGCGGTTCATCTGGCGGCCCTCGACGATCGCGTTGTCGCCGATCGGCTGGTCGGGGCCGTAGCCGTTGACCGTGAACCGTGCCGACTGGACGTTCTGCCGGGCCAGGAAATCGGCCACCGCTTTGGCCCTGTTCTCGGAGAGCGGCATGTTGATCTCGCGGGTCCCGGTCGAATCGGTGTGGCCCTCGATGAGGATGTTCGTGTCGGGGTACTTGTTGAGGATGACGGCCAGCTTGGTCAGGTTCTCCTGGCTCACCGCGCGGAGATCGTACTTGTTGACGTCGAACATGAGGCCCGAGTCGAAGGTGATCTTGATGCCTTCGCCGACGCGGTCGACCTTGGCGCCCTGGAGGTCCCGGCGCATCTCCTCGGCCTGTTTGTCCATGTGGCGGCCGATGAAGGCCCCGGCCGCGCCGCCGACGGCCGCCCCGGCGAGCGCGCCGAGGAGGGTGTTGCCGGCGATCTTGCCGATGACGCCGCCGACGACCGCGCCTCCCGCGGCGCCGATGGCCCCGCCCTTGGCGGTCTTGCTCCAGCTGGCACAGCCGAAGCTCATCAGAACGAGGCTGAGCACGAGCACACCGATCAGTGTCCTTTTCATGGATCGTCCTCCTGAGTCAAGGTCGGGCGAACAGGGCCCCCTTACAGTTTAGCCGCCGGAGGCGGCGATATCAACCGGGCCTTATCGTATCCGAAACCGACAGCGCCGTTCAATCGCCGGGAGGCCGGGATGCCGCCCCAAAAAGAAGGCCCCCACCCTCGGGCGGTGGGGGCTAAATCGAAGAGGAGGAGGTAAGAGGGGCAAGGAGGGCCTGGAGAGGAATCCCCGTGTCCTGCCCCGTTTCTTCGCAATAGCCTTGGATGGGGCCCTCCTTGCGTTGGGGCCATTCTCCCGCGGCCCGCCGGGCCGGTCAATCGCCTCGGGCGACGGTTGCCCGGGTGATTCAGGCCCCGCGCGGGGGTGACGCCCCCCTCCAGAAGGGGTCAAACCCCTATTCAGAAGGGACCGGGTCTTCGCGAGCCCGGCGCGACATGTCCCATTTCGGCAAGTCCCACCGGCCTGAGACCTTGCGAAGACCCGGTCCCTTCCTATTTATAAGAATTAAGGTTTGACCCCTTCTTTTCAAATCAGTATGATGAGGCATCGCGACGGAGGGAGGCCCCATGAAGAACGTCAAGAAGTTCATCGAAACCCAAGTTGATGAGATCCGCAAGACCGTCGGTTCGGGCAAGGCCATCTCGGCCCTGTCCGGCGGCGTCGACAGCTCCGCCTGCACCGTCCTTGCCCACCGGGCCCTCGGCCCCCAGCTCAAGTCGGTATTCATCGACCACGGCCTGATGCGCGCCGGCGAGGCCCGGGAGATCGCCGGAATCTTCGCCGGCCTGGGCATCACGGTCGACATCGCCGACAAGAAGAAGGAGTATTTCGCGGCCCTCAAGGGCAAGGCCGATCCCGAGGAAAAGCGCAAGGCCTTCCGCTACGCCTTCTACAGTTCGTTCGGCCAGGAGGTCCTCAAGAGCAAGGCCCGCTACCTCATCCAGGGGACGATCGCAGCCGACATCATCGAGACCCAGAAGGGGCTCAAGACCCAGCACAACATCCTCGAACAGATCGGCATCGATCCCGAGGAGGGCTTCGGCTTCAAGGTCCTCGAGCCCCTCAAGGAGCTCTTCAAGCACGAGGTCCGCCTGGTGTCCAAGGAGCTCGGACTGCCCGAGTCCATCTGGAACCGCATGCCCTTTCCCGGCCCGGCCCTGGCCACCCGCATCATCGGCGAGGTGACGCCCGAGCGCGTCGACCTCGTCCGGGCGGCCACGGTCATCGTCGAAGAGGAGGTCGCGGCCCACAAGCCCTTCCAGGCCTTCGCCGTCCTGCTCGAGGACAAGGGGACCGGCGTCGTCGGCGGCAAGCGCCACTTCGGCAACATCGTCATCGTCCGCTCGGTCGAGAGCAAGGACGCCATGACAGCCGAGCCCTCGCCCCTGCCCTGGGCGACCCTGATGAAGATCTCGAAAAGGATCACCGCCGAGCTGCCCGAGGTCACCCGGGTCGCCTACGAGCTCACCGGCAAGCCGCCGGCCACAATCGAATACATCTGAGCCCGATACCGTCCCCGGACACGGAGGAGCCATGCCTTTCGCGGGAAAGAGAACACCCGGCGCGCCCACCTTGGGCGTTTTCGTGCCCTGCGATCCCCGGATCGACAAGGACTCCCGGACGCGGGCCTTCAACATCGGGAGGATGACGGCCGCCCTGCTGTCCAAGCGCCTGCGCCTCCCGGATGGCGCCGTCCCCAACGTCTTCACCTGCTCCCAGCTCGTCGACAGCGAGCTTGCTGCCGACACCGGGGCGCGGGAGATGCTCGAGGCCGGCGTGGGGGCCCTCATCATGACCCCCGACACTTGGTTCTTCCCCGGCCGCACGGCCATGGCCCTGACCGCCCACTTCCCCCCGACGACGCCGTTGGCCTGCGTCGGCGGCAACAACGCCCCCAAGCCGGGGGTCGTCGGCATCGACGCCCTGGTCGGCGCCTACGCCCAGACCGGCCGGCTCTGCCCCATGGTCATCGGCCATACCCCCGAGACCGGGCTCAACCCGGAGTACGACGCCAAGACCCAGGAGGAGATCGTCGACCTGGCCTACGCCATGCTCACCCGCATCGCCCTCCAGGGTCGGCGCTTCGTGGCCATCGACACCGACTCCATGCAGATGGAGACCGCCCTCAACCACGTCCACGCCTCCCGGCGCTTCTTCGGCCTGGAGAGCACGCGGGAATCCATGAAGCTCTTCGCCGACATGCTCCGGAAAAAGGGCGGCTACGACCCCGAGGAGCTCAAGGCCCTTCGCCATTGGGTCCTCAACGTCAAGTTCAAGGGCCGCATCTTCGCCGATTCCGAGGACATCACCCGGCGCCGCCGCGCCGTCTACACGGCCCAGACGATCAAGGCGCCGGCCCTCTCGGCCGCCGACAAGGCCAAGCTCGACGAGGCCCTGGCCCTTTACCTCATCCTGCGGAACTACATGCGCGACGTCAACGCCGTCGGCGGCGGCTGGACGAACCAGCTCGCCTGGGGCTCGGACCGCCGCGGCCTGCCGATGACGACCGGGGATATCGCCGAGTCCCTCTTCAACTCGTCCGAGGACCACACCGGCAAGAAGCCGGTCGTCCCCTTCGCCACCGAGAACGACATCCAGGCCCTCCTGACGATGATCGCCTACTGCTATCTCTCGGGCGGCAACCCGGCTCTTTTCATGGACTTCCGCAAGGTCTACGAGCCCTGGGAGATCGAGGTCAACGCCAAGGCCCTGGGCCTGGATCTCAAGAAGCTCGAACGCGAGCCCTGGATGGAGCGCGGCTTCATCGACGGCAACAATTCCGGCGCCGCGTCGCTCGACTACGCCGACAAGTGGTTCCTGTTCAAGGCCGTCGAGTTCTATTTCCCCGGGCTCGGCTTCTCCGTGGGCTACCTCTCGCCCAAGGGCCTCAAGGGCCTGGCCGGCCGGCTCGGCTTCTCCGACCTCTCGGGCCTGTTCACCATGGTCCAGGGCGAGGCCCAGAGCGTCGAGCTCCCGGCGCCCCTGGCCGAGAGGGTTTGCCACGCTTCGGACTACACCTGGCCCCACACGTTCCTGACCTTCGACCACATTCCGGCGGGCCAAGCCAAGATGGGCCTGCCGGCCAACCACATCCACATGACCACCGGCCTCGCGCGCCGGCGCTGGCAGCACTTCTCCGACTACGCCGGGATCCTCAACTATCGCTGGGAGAACGCGCCGGAATTCGTCGAAGGCCTGGACCGTCCCCAGCCCATGCTCTACCGCCTCAACGGCGGCGAGACCGCGGCTAAGCTGATGCTGGCGGGTCGGCGCTAGGGCTCGACACCAGGCCGTTTCCTGTTGACACCCGGGGGCGATTCTGCTATTTTTTAGGCCCTTGCGGGGCCATCGTCTAGAGGCCCAGGACAGATGGTTCTCAGCCATCAGACCGGGGTTCGAATCCCCGTGGCCCTGCCATGCCCCTCCCTCTGACTTGGCGCGATTCGTCTGGGCGGCCCCGAGGGGGCCGGGATGCTATAATGGGCGCGACATGTACCTGCAAGACGAGATCCTGCTGTCCCTGCCCCTCGCCCTCTATGCCTGTTTCCGCGTCCGCCGGCTCATCGGGCCGACGTGGCTCAAGAACCTCTGGACCGGCCTGTTCGCCCTCATCGCCGCGGGCTACCCCGCGGCCGAGACGCTGTCCCACGGACAAGCGGGCGGCCTCGCGGACGCGGCGGTTTTTCTCGGCTATGTCGCCCTGCCGCTGTACCTCTATCTGATCCTGACCGTCATCGCCGTCGACGCGGCGACGGGGCTCCTGCGGCTCACGGGCCTCGCCTCGCGGGAGGCCATGCGCTCGCCGCGGTCCAAGGGCCGGCGCCTGGCCGTCCTGTCGGCCCTCCCGGTCCTCGTCGTCGTCCTCGGCGCGGTCAACCATCGCGTCCTCCGGGTCCGCGAATTCCGCGTCGAGATCCCGGCCCGCACCCCTGAGGCCGCCCGCGAGATGACGATCGTCTTCATGGCCGACCTCCACTTCCGGGACTTGACCCCGGACAAGCTCCTGGAGGAGCTGACGGCCAAGGTCAACGCCCTGAAGCCGGACCTGATCCTGGTCGGCGGAGACATGCTCGAGGGCGACCGGAGGGAGGAGGACACGGCCCGTTACGAACAGACATTCCGGCGCATGGCCTCGACCCACGGGATCTACGGCGTCCCCGGCAATCACGAGAGGCTCAGCCGGGCGGGGACCGGCGGATTCATCGACCGGGCCGGCATCCGTCTGCTCCAGGACGAGGTCGTGTCCGTCGAAGGGGCGGTGTTGCTCGCGGGCCGGAAGGACGGGCGCTCGAGAAACCGCAAATCCGTCGCCGAGTTGATGGCGGACGCCCCCAAGGACCTGCCGGTCATCCTTCTGGTCCACCGGCCCACAGGCTTCGACGAGGCCCGCGCCGCCGGCGTCGATGTCCAGCTTTCGGGCCACACGCATCACGGCCAGCTCTTCCCCGCCAATTTCATCACCGGCCGGCAATACGACCTGAGCTGGGGCCATCGCGAGAAGGAGGGGGCCCATCTGATCGTCACCAGCGGCGTCCAGGGCTGGGGACCTCCGGTCCGGACCGTCGGAGCCTCGGAGATCGTCGTCATCCGCCTCGCCCTCCGGCCGGCCGCTGACCATCGGAGGGACGACGCTTTCCGGCAACGCGCCTCCCCGAGCGACTAAATCCATGATGCTCTCTGATCGACAGGGGGAGAAAAGATGATCTGTCGGCGATGCCAGACCGAGAACCCGGAAACGTCCCGCTTCTGCTCCGCCTGCGGGGCGCTCCTGACCAGGTCCCTGGTCAAACCGAGGCGGACAGTCCCCTGGCCGGTCATCGCCGCCGCCGCGCTGATCGTCCTCCTCGCGGCGGCCTATGTCCTCGTGCCCGGGTTCAGGCCGGCGTCGCGGCCGGCCTCGTCCGATGCGGCCGGGGCGGGGGCCGGAGCGCCGGTTCCGGCGGCCCTCCAGCCGTCGGACGCCGCGGAGGAGGAGGCGGCCCCTTCAGGCCTCGCCCTCGCCGTCGGCCGCTTCTCGCTCGACGGGCTCGGCCCCGGCGCCCCCTCCTCGCTCGCCAGCGCCCTTTTCGACGGTTCCTGGGCCGCCCTTCCTCTCTGGGCCTTTCTCGGCCTCGGCGCCCCGCGCCTGGAGGACGTCGGGCCTTCTTCCTTGGCCCCGACCTGGCTGGACTGGGATTCGCCGGAGCCTATCGTCCTCTGCCGCTTCGAGATCGCCGGGCGCCTGCGCACGCCCGAGCTCGCGCCCTATTCCGAGGCGGCGGTGCTCGAATGGCGTCCCCTCGGCGGCGCGCGGACCTCTTACGCCATCGAACCGGGCCCGCTCCGTTCGGTCGGCTCGTTCAAGACGTTCGCCCTCTTTCGCGAGATCGATCCGCCGGGCGTCCTGGTCCAGGAAGGCCGGATCGTCGGCTGGACGTTCGGCCAGGGCGTCGCCCGGGGATACCTCTGGGCCCCCGCCGACGGCGCCGGACCCAAGCCCATGGTCGACGCGGCCGGTCTCGCCGGGCTGCTGCGCGCCGCCGCTTCCCGGGAGGCCGCGCTCATCCAGGCCCTGTCCCTGACCGACGAGATCGCCCCCGGCCTAAGGTTGGAGGCTTTCGCGGCCGGCTTTCGGCGGCCGGCCTCGCTCCGGGCCGAGGACCTGCCGTCGGCGCTCAAGCCGCCGGCCCTCGCGGCCCGCTTCTCCGCCCTGGCCGCGACCATGATCGAGCGGGGGATGGCCGCCGAGGCGGCCCGCGTCCTCGATCCGGGGACCTTGGCCGCGGCCTCGAACCTGGCCCTGGTCAAGACCGCCGCCCGGGCCGCCAACGCGACCAGCGGCTTCGGCTCCGCCCGTCGGCTCCTCGCCGACCTCCGGCGCGATCCCTCCTTCCGGAGCGCCGCCGCCCTCCGGGAGCTCGAGGCCCTCGAGGTCGAGCTGGCCAAGGCGGCCCTCCACCGGGTCCTCAACGAGCGGAGTCCCGGCGGCCTCGAGATCTTCGACCAGGCCGGCGGCCTGGCGCCCGACGACCTCGAGCTCCACCTCCTGGGCGTCGAAGCCGCCGTCCTGGAGAAGGACTGGGTCAGGGCCGAGCATCTCCTCCGGGACAAACGGTATCCGACGGCCCTTTCTGACAAGGCCCGGACCCTTGAGCGCCTCATCGACGAGGCCCGCCGCGACGAGGACTCGGTCACGATCCGCTTCAATCCCGGAGACAGGCTCATCCCGGTCCAGGCGTATCTCAACAGGAAGCTCAACCAGAAGTTCTACATCGACACCGGCGCGACGACGACGATCATCCCGATCGCGGCCGCCGCGGCCCTGGAGATCCGGATCGACAACACGACGCCCGTCGTCGGCTTCCAGGGGGTGGCCGGCGGCGACCTGGCCTACCAGGTCCCGCTCGAATCGATCGAGATCGAGGGCCTCACGGTCTACGACATCCGGGCCATCGTCTACGACCTGGCCGGCGAGGAGAACGCGGGCCTCCTCGGCAACGACTTCCTCCGGCATTTCCAGGTCGACCTCGACAACATCAAAGGCATCCTCAAGCTCCGGAAGAAGTAGCCTTCCCTCGGCCCCGGTCCCGTGATAGACTCCCCGAAGAAGGAGTGATCATGAGCGCGCTCGTCCCCGTCATCGCCGAGAGGTTCAGCCGACACTTCCCGGGGAAGCCGTTCCTGGTCGTCTCGCCCGGCCGGGTCAATCTCATCGGCGAGCACACCGACTACAACGAAGGCTTCGTGCTTCCCGGGGCCACCGACAAGGCCGTCGTCTTCGCCGTCGCGCCCCGGGCCGACGGCCTCTGCCATTTCGTTGCCCGGGACTTCGATCAGGAATTCCGCTGCGAGCTCGGCCGGTTCCACCGCTCGCCCCTCCGCTGGCCCGACTATCTCCAGGGCGTCCTCGATCAGCTCGTCAAGGCCGGGCACCGGATCGGGGGCGTCAGCTGCGTCTTCGGCGGCGATATCCCGATCGGGGCCGGCATGTCCTCGTCGGCCGCGATCGAAGGCGGGCTGGCCTTCGCCCTCAACGCCCTCTTCGATCTCCGCCTCGATAGCCTGACGCTGGTCCGGCTGGCCCAGAAGGCCGAGAACGAGTTCGTCGGCGTCCACTGCGGCATCATGGACCAGTTCATCAACATCTTCGGCCGGGCCGGGAGCCTCCTCAAGCTCGATTGCCGCTCGCTCGAGTTCGAGCGCATCCCCTTCGAGCGGGAGGACCTTCGCGTCGTCATCTCCGATACGCTGGTCCGCCGCGAGCTGGCCTCGTCGGAATACAACGTCCGCCGCGGCCAGTGCGAGACCGGGGTGAACGCCCTCCGAGCCCACGATCCCGCCATCCGGTCCCTGAGGGACGTCACGCTGGACCTGCTCCGCGACCACCGGCCGGAGCTCGATCCGGTCGTCTTCCGCCGCTGCGAATACGTCGTCCGCGAGAACATCCGCGTCGGCGAGGCCTGCGCGGCGCTGGCCCGCAACGACTTCGCCGTCTTCGGCGGGCTGATGAACCTGTCCCACGCCGGCCTGCGCGACGACTACGAGGTCTCCTCGACCGAGCTCGATTCCCTGGTCGAGGCGGCCCGCCGCGTCCCGGGCGTCCTGGGCTCGCGGATGATGGGCGCCGGCTTCGGCGGCTGTACCATCAGCCTGGTCGAAGCCGAGGCCGTCCCCGACTTCGAGTCCAGGGTTTCCAGGGACTACGAGGCCGCGACGGGGAAGGCCCCCAAGATCCATGTCGTCCGGATCGAGGCCGGGACCCGCGCCGCCGAGCCCGTCTGACCCTGCCGCGGCCCCGGCGGCCCCATTTGTTTGACAGTCCGGCGGCCCCTGGACTATACTCGGGCCCTCGAGAGATGGCCAAGATCCTGATCATCGACGACGATCCCCTCGTCAGGGAATCGCTGGCCCGGGTGGTCAGGAAGATGGATCACGAGCCCTTCAAGGCCGAGTCGCTCGGGGCGGCCCGCCGGATGATCCCGACGGAGCCTTTCGACATCGTGTTCTGCGATGTCCGCATGCCCGACGGGTCCGGCCTGGACATCCTCCCCGAGATCCGCGCCTCGGCCGCCGTTCCCGAGGTGGTCATCGTCACCGGCTACGGCGACCCCGACGGGGCCGAGCTGGCCATCAAGAAAGGCGCCTGGGACTACATCGAAAAGCCGCTCTCGGTCAAGGCGGTCATGCTCTGCGTCGAACGGGCCCTCCAGTACCGGGAGAAGAAGCGGGCCGCGTCCCAGCCCGTCGCCCTGAAGGTCGAGGGCATCGTCGGCTCGAGTCCCAGGATCAGGGCCTGCCTGGACATGCTGGCCCAGGCGGCCTCGAGCGAGGCCAACGTCCTGGTCACCGGCGAAACGGGGACCGGCAAGGAGCTGTTCGCCTGGGCCATTCACGCGAACAGCGCCCGGTCCGACCGGAACTTCGTTGTCGTCGACTGCGCCGCCCTGCCGGAGACCCTGGTCGAGAGCACGCTCTTCGGCCATGTCCGCGGCGCCTTCACCGGCGCCGACAAGCCCCGCGACGGGCTCGTCCGCCAGGCCGACGGCGGGACCCTCTTCCTCGACGAGATCGGCGAGCTCTCGATCTCCATCCAGAAGGCCTTCCTGCGCGTCCTCCAGGAGCGGCGTTTCCGTCCGGTCGGCGGCGGCCAGGAGGTCACCAGCGATTTCCGGCTCGTGGCGGCCACGAACCGGCGCCTGGAGGACCTGACCCGCACGGGCGGCTTTCGGGAGGACCTCCTCTTCCGGTTGAGGACCCTCGTCCTCGACCTGCCTCCCCTGCGGGAGATGAAGGAGGACATCAAGGAGCTCATGCTCCACTATCTCGTCCGTTTCTGCGAGCTCTACGGCTCGCCCATGAAGGGCTATTCCCCCGATTTTATCGAGGTCCTGACGGCCTACGACTGGCCGGGGAACGTCCGCGAGCTCATCCAGGCCCTGGAAAAGGCCGTGATCAGCGCCAAGGACGAGCCCGTGCTCTTCGCCAAACACCTGCCGGACCACATCCGCATCCAGATCGCCCGGGCCTCCGTCCTCCAGAATCGGCCTTCCGGGGGCTCCGCCGAAGCCGGCCCGGCGACCGATCCGTCGCTCAACCTCAAGGACTTCCGCGAGGCGGAGATGGCCAGGATCGAAAAGGACTACCTGTCGTCCCTGTTGCGCAGGACGAACGGGGATGTCGGCGAAGCCTGCCGGATCTCGGGACTGTCCCGGTCCCGTCTCTACACGCTCCTCAAGAAATACGGCCTCAAGCCCTCGGGGTGACCCGGGCGCTCCCCGTTTCCGCCTGAAAAATAGCCGTCCCCGACCGCCGGCGGCCGGGCTTCTTGGCACGAATCTTGGTTAACAAGTGTCCGACGGATGCCTTTGGCTGTCGAGAGTGGAGCATGAACCTGTTCTTGATCGTGACCGGGAACAACGGGGTAGGGGAGCCCTATCTTCGGGACATCGCCCCGCTCGTTTCCCCGGACCGCCTGGATGTTTTCCACGACCTGGCGAGCTTCGCCGAGCGGCTCAGAAAGCCCAAGGACCCTCTGACCATCCTTCTCATCCTGAGGCCGTCCCACGAAGATCTGAAAAAGGTCGTCTCCCTGAGGGATCTCGTCAAGGACGCCAGGGTCCTGCTCGTTCTCGACGACCAGAGCGAGGAGACCATCTCCCTGGCCCACAAGGTCCGGCCCACCTATATCAGCTATGCCGACAACGGCACCTCGGGCGTCGTCGCGGTCCTGAAACAGCTGTTGAGGGACGTCCGGGCGAGAGAGGCCCTCACGTGAGATCCGAGCCCTTCGAGCCCGGCGAGGAGGGGCTGGCGATCCTCGACGCCCAAGGCCGCATCCTCTATGCCAACCAGGCCTTCGCCGGCCACCACGGCCTTCCGGGCGACGAGGCGACCGGTCGCCCGCTCACGGACATCCTCCGCATCGAGGACCGGGAGCAACAGGAACGGCTGAGGGGGGCCCTCGAGTCGGGGCGGCCTTGGAGCTGGAACATGACCGCAGGGACCTCCGAGGCCCCGCTCCGCGAGCTGGTCCTGACGGTCTATCCCGTCTGCGACGCCGGCGGCCGGCTCGTCGAGGCCGTCGCCGTCGAGCGGGATGTCACCCGGGAAGCCCTCGTCGAGGGCCGTCTTCGCCGCTGGCAGAAGCTCGAAGCCCTGGGGACGCTCGCCGGCGGCGTCGCCCATGATTTCAACAACATCCTCCTGCCCATCCAGATCAACACGGAGCTGCTGCTGGCCGCTGAGAAGGAGGGCAGTCCCGCGAGCCGGCGGCTGGCCCAGATCCTGGAGGCTGCGCGCCGGGGGCGGGACATGGTCAGCCGGATCCTGGGCTTCGCCCGTCAGAAGGACCAGGACCGCCGGCCGGTCGACGTCGCGGCCGTCGTCAACGAGTCCCTGAAGCTCCTGCGCATCTCGATGCCCAAGACGATCGCCGTCACCGAATCGCTCGCCGTGCCGTCGGCCTACGCGCTCGCCGACCCGACCCAGATCGGTCAGGTCCTGATGAACCTCGGCAGCAACGCCGCCCACGCCATGCGCGGCCGCGGCGGGACCTTCGAGATCGGGCTGTCCGAGATCACCCTCGACGCCGAGGACCCCGCACGGCCCATCGGGCTCAAGCCAGGGGCGTACCTCCGCCTCACGGCGGTCGACACGGGGCCCGGGATCCCGCCGGACATCCTGGACAGGATCTTCGAGCCGTTCTTCACGACCAAGAAGGCCGGGGAGGGGTCGGGACTCGGGCTGAGCGTCGTCCACGGCATCGTCAAGGCCCATGACGGGGCCATCTCGGTCGCCAGCGAGGTCGGCAAGGGGACGTCCTTCGCCATCCTCCTGCCGCGCATCACGGAGACGGTCGGCGGGAGCCCGGAGGCCGGGGCCGACGTGCCCCGCGGCCGAGAGCGCGTCCTGTTCGTCGACGACGAGGTCCTCCAGTCCAAAGCGATGAGCCGCCTTCTCAACCATCTGGGGTACCGGGTCACGGCCCTGAACGACCCTGTCGAGGCCCTGCAGGTCTTCCTTCAAGATCCGGGGGCGTTCGATCTCGTCATCCTGGACCAGACCATGCCGCGCCTGACCGGCAGTGTTCTCGCGGCGGAGATCCTGAAAGTCCGGCCGGCGACGCCGATCATCCTCTGCACCGGATACAGCGAGGAGCTGACCGAGGAAAAGGCCGCGGCCATGGGGATCAGGGCCTTTCTGTGGAAGCCGTTCTCGCTGAGAGAGATCGCCGAAACCATCCGGCGGGTCCTCGTTCCGGCGGACTGACCGGCGTCCGGCCCGCGGGATTCCCGCTAGGCAGGACTCTCATTCTTGCGCCCGGGGATTCTCCGCGCGGCGGGCCGGGAACGCGGGCGGGACCGTTCGCGGCGTCTCGGGAGGCTGGGGGGGCAGGCGGGCGTGAAACTGGCACGTTTCTTGTATCCGCCAAAGCGTCAGGCGCTATCGATCCCGACAGAGGAGGCGCGAAGTGAGGGTCCTGATCCTGCTGATGCTGGCGTTAGGCTTCCATCTCGGACGCAAGGCCGTCGCCAGGAAATACTCGATCGTCGAATAAGGAGGAGGGAACCGTGGACGCAAGATGCCCGTTCTGCTGGAACAAGAGCGAAAGCCCCGTCGGGCCGCCCGCGGCGGACCGCGGCGGTTGGTCCGCTTCGCGGAGCCTCATGCAATGCCGGGACTGCGAGAAATGGTATTGGGCCGACACGGGCGAGGAGATCGTCAGGCTCTTCGAGATCTGCGCGACGTCCATGATCGACCCGCGGAGCTGTCTCGAGGAGGTGCGCGAGGTCTTAAACTCGGGCGGGACCGGCTTTCCCAGGCGCCGCACCGCGGAGTTCAACCAGCTCTGCAGTGAATGCCTGAACGGCAGGTTCGCCCAGAAGCCCTCCGTCGCTCACGCCTGAGCGCCGCTTCCGCGCTCTTCCTCGCCCGGCCTGACCGGGCCCCCGGAAATGGCACGAATCTTGTATGGTCAAAGGGTGTCGGTCGAATCTAATGACGGCAAAGGAGAAGTCCAGATGTCCAAGAGGAGAGTTTTGGCGGTCCTTTCCGGAGCGGCCTTCCTGACCCTGCTCATGCTCGGCGTGACCGGCTGCGGCAGTTCCACCACGCCTCCGCCCGGCGGCGGCACCTCACGGTCGTTTGTCTCGACCTCCAGCAACGCCCACAGCCACTCCGTGGTCATCCAGCGGGCCGAAGTCGAAACCCCGCCCGCGGCCGGGATCATGAAGACCACGTCCTCGACCTCGGCACACACCCACTCGTTCGCCATGACCGAGGCCGAGCTGACGACGGTCAACGACGGCACGGCCGTCGTCGTGACGTCGGGCAGTTCCCCGACCGGCGGAGACCACACCCATAACTTCACCATCTCCAAGTGGTTCTAGGTAGATCTATTCCCAGAGCATCCGATAGACTATCAGCTCCGCGAATCCGTTTTCTTTAAACCGGACCTGATAGAAGCGGCCATTCCTGGAAGTTGCCCTTAACGGATTCAAGGTCCGGCCCAGAATCCCATACGTGTCTAAGGGAACCCTGGCGATCAAGACGCCGTCCCTATTGAAGACGTCATGAATATAGCTATCCTTATTCTCCCCCTGCTCATACGTCATAACAAAGAGGCGTCCCTCACGATCAACAAAAAAAGAATTGAAAGGGAGCATGTCCTTCCGGGCGAAGAGATTCAGGGCCGGCTGAGCGGCCGCAAGCTTCTCCGTCTGCCTCCTGAATTCCTCAGCATACGGGACGGGGTTGTAGTCCTTCCTTATCTTCCGCAGGAGATTCCCCTCCAAGTCATAGACCAGAACCTCATAGCCCCGTTGCTCGTTCCCGGCATAGATCCTCCCGCCTTCGGCTCGCCAAGGAAAAGACAGTGTGGTCCCGGGGGTCTTTTTCCCCGGAGTCATATCCGACATGTCGATGAAATCGAGCGTTTTCAGCTCAGTGAACTCAGCGTCATATAAGCACAGGTAATAGCCGCGAGTCTCTGAGGCGTCCTTAGCGCTTCTCCGGCCCAGATAGTATCCGTTTTCAAGCGGAATGACCTCTCGAACCGCGTGATGGACCTTTGTTTCCTTGACAAAATTCGCGTCCGCATCGAATTCTACGATCTTGCCTGCGCTTCTGTCAGAGACCTGGATGTGACCATTCTTGGCAATGGCCAGGGCGTGAATCCCTTGAAGCTCGCTCGGCCCCTGCCCGCTCTTCCCGAACTTTTTCATGAACTCGCCGAGCGCGTTGAATTTATAGATATGAAAATCAGATTCCTGGTAGAACTCCACCACATAGATATTCCCTTGGGCGTCTGCCTCCGCGAAGTAAGGCTCTTTAAGCCCCAGTCCGCTATACGCCTCTCTCTCAAAATCGATTCTCGTTTCCTCTTCCAGCCTCAGATGCGAGGCCTGGCCCTTGAGATGGTAGGGCTCAACATGGTTTAGGACGACCTCTACGCCGTCATCGATGATCTTGTCGATCCGATGTTGTTTCCCCCCGCATGATATGAGAACGCCGAGTCCGACGAATAAGCAGGCGAGCTTGTTCATCGTGTCACCTCCCGATCTGAGGATCACCTAGCAGACGTTAGAAGTCGGCCGGGAAGCCTGGTCCGGAAGCATCCAAACAAGCCGAGCGCGTGGACTAAAGAAGGAAAAGGGAGAAGGATCTGGCTGGGAAGCAAGGATTCGAACCTTGATTGCATGATCCAGAGTCATGAGTCCTGCCGTTGGACGACTTCCCAGCAGGGACGACTATCTTAGATAAAATCGGGGCAAATTTCAAGTCAAACGAAATCGTCCCGGCGTCTTTGAGGGCCCGGGGGGTTCGTGATAAGATGAACCTCCCTGATGAAATCGAACGCCGTCAAGATCGTCCTCGCGGTCGTCCTGTCCGCCGTCCTGCTCGTTCTCTTCGGGCGGTCGGTCGATTGGCACGATGTCCCGGCCCACGCCGCCGATATCAATCTCTGGATCTTCCTCCTCCTGGTCATCCCTCTCTCGGTGTTCCACTTCGTCACCCGCGCGGCCCGCTGGCAGATCCTGATCGCCCGGGAGAAGATCGACGTCCGCTTCCGGAACCTCGTCCGGGCCAATGTCATCGGCTTCACCGTCAACTTCGTTTTCCCCGGCCGCCTCGGCGAGCTCATCAGGCCCCTCTACCTGGCCCGCAAGGAGTCCCTGAAGCCCGGCTTCGCCGTGGGGACGGTCGTCGTCGAGCGCCTCTTCGACATGACCACGATGTGCCTGCTCCTCGGCCTGTTCATGATCGCCCGGCCGCTCTTCGCCGGCTCATGGCCGATCGGAGCGGAAGCGGGGGAGCGCTTGACGGTCCTGGGGGTCCTTGGGCTCGCGGTCGCCGCGGCCATCCTGGCCCTGATCCTCCTGCTCTATTTCCAGAAGGACCGGGCCCTGAGGGCGGCCGGGTTCGTCTGCCGGCCCCTGCCCGAAAAGGCCCGGGCCGGCGTCCAGCGGGTGCTCTGCGAGTTCATCGACGGCCTGAAGTTCTTCCGGACCGGACGGCAGCTCGCGCTGTACGCCGTGATGTCCCTCCTCGTCTGGCTCGGCATCGTCCTCTTCTATTGGGTCTTCTTCGCCGCCTATCGCGTCCGCATCCCGTATTTCCTGGTCATCCCCTACGTCTTCCTGACGGGCGTCGGCGCCTCCATCCCCACGCCGGGGATGGTCGGCGGGTTCCACTACTTCAGCAAACTGGGGATGACCCTCCTCTTCGGGATCGCGCCGGCCCGCGCGGCCGGCCTGACGGTCGTCTTCCACGCCCTCCAGATCGCCGTGACATGCGCCCTGGGTTATGCTATATTGGCCCGAGAAGGACTGAGCCTTCTCCAGCTCAAAAGGATGGGAGAGAGCGAGACGCGATGAGGTGTTCGTACTGCGGATTCCTCGAAAGCAAGGTCATCGACTCGCGGGAGAGCAAGAAGGGGATCTCCATCCGCCGCCGCCGCGAGTGCCTGTCCTGCAAGCGCCGGTTCACGACCTACGAGAAGATCGAGGAGATCCCCTACATGGTCGTCAAGAAGGACGGCACGCGCCAGCCCTTCGACACCCAGAAGCTCCTGCGGGGCATGATGAAGGCCTGCGAGAAGCGGCCCATCCAGATCAGCCAGCTCGAGGAGATCGTCGAGGAGATCGAATCCCTCCTCCAGGAGCGCCCGGACAAGGAGATCGGGGTCGCCGAGATCGGACAGCTGGTCATGGACCGGCTCAGGGACCTCGATAAGGTCGCCTACGTGAGGTTCGCCTCGGTCTACCGCGAGTTCGGCGACGTCGCCGAGTTCCGCCGGGAGCTCGAGGACCTGATGAAAGAGAAATAGGCCGCGTCGTCCGCCATGGTCCGCCGCATCAAGCCCGTCTCCCGTCCCCGCAAAGCGGAGACGAGAGTCCGGGCCACGGGCAAGGCCAAGCGGACGCCCGAGCCGCGGCTGCCGGCCCCCGGCCTGACCACCCCCGCGGTCGACGTGTACGAGACCCGGGACGAGTTCATCGTCGAGATGGAGCTCCCGGGCGTCGACGGCGGCGATATCCGGGTGCTCCTGTTCTCCAGCCGGCTCGAGGTCAGCGGCTTCAAGCGGGAGCTCGGGGCCCCCCAGGGGTCCCAATACACCCGTCTCGAGCGCGAATACGGGGCCTTCCAGCGCGACGTCGTCGTGCCCGGGGCCATCGACCCCGGCCGGGCCGTCGCCGCCCTCGAGAACGGCGTCCTGACGATCGTGTTGAAGAAGCCGCCGCGCAAGCGGCGGGACGTGGAGATCAAGGCCCGCCGGAGCGGCGGCTAGAACGGGAGATTGATCATGGCCAGCATCGACGAAAAGAACGGCGACGAGATCGGGGGCCTCCTCGAGGAAGGCGGCCAGAAGCCCCAAGTACCGTCCAAGCTCCCGGTCCTCCTGCTCCGGGACGTCGTGATCTTCCCCTTCATGATCGCCCCGCTCTTCGTCGGCCGGGAGAAGTCCAAGGCCGCCATCGACGCCGCCCTGTCCACCAACCGGATGATCCTCCTCCTGACGCAGAGGGACATGGAGGTCGAGGACCCCAAGCGCGAGGACGTCTATGACATCGGCACGGTCGCCCTGATCATGCGCATGCTCAAGCTCCCGGACGGCCGCGTGCGCATCCTGGCCCAGGGCCTCGTCCGGGCCCGGGTCGAGGGATTCGAAGAGGACGGGGCCCACATCGCCGCCGAGGTCACGGTCGTCCCGGAGCCCGACAAGCCCGAGAAGAGCCTCGAGAGCGAGGCGCTCATCCGCAACGTCCGGTCGGGCCTGGAGCGGGCCGCCTCGCTCGGCAAGACCCTGCCGCCCGAGGTCATCATCATCGCCTCGAACGTCGACGAGCCCGGGCGGCTGGCCGACCTGACGGCCTCGAACCTCGAGCTCAAGGTCGAGGAGGCCCAAGGCATCCTCGAGATCGTCGATCCGGTCCAGCGGCTGAAGAAGGTCTTCGAGCTCCTGACCCGCGAGCTCGAGCTCCTCGACGTGCAGTCCAAGATCTCGACCGAGGCCAAGGGCGAGATGGACAAGCTCCAAAAGCAGTATTTCCTGCGCCAGCAGATGAAGGCCATCCAGAAGGAGCTCGGCGAGGGCACCGAGATCCAGGAGGAGATCCGGATCTACCAGGAAAAGCTGCGCAAGATCCGCGTCTCCGACGAGGTCAAGGAGGAGATCGAGAAGCAGATCAGCCGCCTGAGCCAGATGCACCCGGAATCGGCCGAGACCTCCGTCGTCCGGAACTACCTCGACTGGATGTTCATGCTGCCCTGGAACAAGTCCACGACGGACACCCTCGACCTGGTCAAGGCCCGCAAGATCCTCGACGAGGACCACTACGGCCTGGACAAGGTCAAGGAGCGCATCCTCGAGTACCTCGGCGTCCGCAAGCTCTCGAAGACGACCAAGGGGCCCATCCTCTGCTTCGTCGGCCCGCCCGGCACCGGCAAGACCTCGCTGGGCAAGTCCATCGCCCGGGCCCTGGGGCGGAAGTTCGTCCGCATCTCGCTCGGCGGCGTCCACGACGAGGCCGAGATCCGGGGCCACCGCCGGACCTACGTCGGGGCCATGCCGGGCCGCATCATCCAGGGCATCCGCCGGGCCGGGACCGAGAACCCGGTGTTCATGATGGACGAGGTCGACAAGATCGGGGCCGATTTCCGGGGCGACCCCTCGTCGGCCCTGCTCGAGGTCCTCGACCCCGAACAGAACAACCAGTTCCGCGACCATTACCTCGGCGTCCCCTACGACCTGTCCAAGGTCATGTTCATCACCACGGCCAACCTGCTCGACCCCATCCAGCCGGCCTTCCGCGACCGCATGGAAGTGCTGGAGCTCCCGGGCTACACGGAGGAGGAGAAGCTCCAGATCGCCGTCCGCCACCTCATCCCCAAGCAGGTGGCCGAGAACGCCCTGACGCCCAAGCTGATCGACATCACGAGCGGCGCGGTCAAGAAGATCATCTCGCTCTACACCCGGGAAGCGGGCGTCCGCAACCTCGAGCGCGAGATCGCCTCGGTCTGCCGCAAAGTGGCCCGCAAGGTGGCCGAGGGCAAGAAGGGACAGACCGTCATCACGGCCCAGTCGCTCGATCGCCTCCTCGGTCCGCCCAAGGTCTTCAAGGACCAGCTCCTCAAGAAAGACCAGATCGGGATCGCGACGGGCGTCGCCTGGACGGCCGTCGGCGGCGAGATCCTCTTCGTCGAGGCGACCAAGATGCCCGGCAAGGGCCAGCTGCAGCTGACCGGGTCGCTCGGCGACGTCATGAAGGAGTCGGCGCAGGCCGCCCTGAGCTACGCCCGGGCCCACGCCGCCGAGTTCGGCATCGACAGCAAGACCTTCTCCCGGAACGACTTCCACGTCCACTTCCCGGAGGGCGCCATCCCCAAGGACGGCCCGTCGGCCGGCGTCACCATCGCCACGGCCTTCCTGTCCGTCTGCTCGAACGTCAAGGTCAAGTGGGACGTGGCCATGACCGGGGAGATCACCCTGCGCGGCAACGTCCTGCCGGTCGGCGGGATCAAGGAGAAGGTCCTGGCCGCCCAGCGGGCCGGGGTCCGGAAGATGATCATGCCGGCGGCGAACAAGAAAGACCTCTACGAGATCCCGAAAAAGGTCCTCCGCGACATCGAGTTCATCTACGTCGAGGACGTCAAAGAGGTCTTCAAAGCGGCCATGGCCGGACCCCTGGGGAGAGGGAAACGATGAGGCTCAAGTATCTCGGCGAGCGCCGCCTGATCTCCCGGATCCGGCGCGCCTTCGCCGAGAAGCGGGCCGATGTCCTGCTCGGCATCGGCGACGACGCCGCGCTCGTCCGGGGCCCGGGGAAGCTCCTGCTCACGACCGATGTTCTCGTCGAGGACGAGGACTTCCGGGCGGGCGACCATCCGCCGCGGCTCCTCGGCCGCAAGGCCCTCAACATCAACCTCAGCGACATCGCGGCGATGGGCGGCCGGCCCCTGCACGCCCTCATCGGCCTGGCCGTGCCCGGGGACATCGACGAGGGCTGGCTGCGCCGGTTCATGGCCGGGTTCCGGAGCGCGGCGCGCGACGCGGGCGTCGTCCTGGTCGGGGGCGACCTGTCCCAGGCCGAGAAGATCATGATCGCCGTCACGGTCACGGGCGAGGCGAAGCGCCCGGTGCGAAGGGGAGGGGCGCGGCCCGGCGACGCCGTCTATGTCTCGGGGACGCTGGGCGACGCCGCCGGCGGGTTGCGGCTTCTCGAAAAGGGCGGGATCCGCGGCGTCGTCAAGCCGGTCCGGCCGCTGGTCGAGGCCTTCCTCGATCCGGCTCCGCGCTTGAAGCTGGGGGCCCTGCTGGCCCGGCGCGGGCTGGCCTCGGCCATGATCGATCTCTCGGACGGCCTGTCGGTCGACCTGGCCCACATCTGCCGCGAGAGCGGCGTCGGCGCCGAGATCGAGGCCGCGCGGGTCCCGATCTCGGGGGCCCTGATGCACTTCGGCCGGGACCCCCTGGACCTGGCCCTCAACGGCGGGGAGGATTTCGAGCTCCTGTTCACCGTCAGGCCGGCCCATCGGGCCGCCGTCGACGGCTTGGCGCGGCGGCACGGGCTGACCCGGATCGGCCGGATCACGCCGGGCCGGAAGGTCCGCCTGGTGGGCCTCGACAGGAAGAGAAGACCCCTCGCCCCGGGGGGCTTCGAGCACTTCTCGGAATAGGCTGAGCGGCGCCCGCCGCCCGGCCTCATCAGCGGACTTTGACCGAGATGATGAAGTCCTGCGGCTTCCCTTCGATCTCCCGGCGGACGAGCAGGACGATCTCGTCGCCGCCGGCCGTCTTCTTGAGGATGTCCTCGAAATCGCGGACGGCGGCCATCTTCCTGCGGTTGGCCTCGAGGATGATCATCCCGGCGGTCAGCCCCTCGCGGTCGGCCTCACTGCCCTGACGGACCTCGGTGATGAGCAGGCCCTCGGTCGTCCTCAGGCCGTAGCGGCGGGCCGAGCTCGGCGACAGGGCCACGACCGAGACGCCGATGTCCTTGTCGGCGCCGGCGACCTCGCCCCGCTCGCGCTCGGGCTCGAGCTCATCGACTGTCGCCGTGACCTTGATCTCCTTGCCGTCCCGGACGAGGACCAGGTTGACCTTGGAGCCGGGCTGGATGTCGGCGATCCTGAAGCGCAGGTCCTCGCCGTTCTTGACCGGCTCGCCGTTGAGCTGGACGATGACGTCGTACTGCTTGATCTGGGCCTTCTCGGCGGGCGAGTCGGCCTCGACGGAGCTGACCAGGGCGCCGGCCTTGGATTTCAGTCCGAACTGCTTGGCCATGCCTTCGGTGAGGTCGCGGATCCCGACGCCGAGGCGGCCGCGGACGACCCGGCCCTTGTCCTTGAGCTGGACGACGACCTTCTTGGCGATGTCCGAGGGGATGGCGAAGCCGATGCCGATGTTGCCCGCGAACCCGGAGGTCAGGATGATGGAATTGATGCCGATGACTTCGCCCCTCATGTTGATGAGCGGGCCGCCGCTGTTGCCGCGGTTGATGGCCGCGTCGGTCTGGATGAAGTCCTGATAGCTCTGGGTGTCGATCGACCGGCCCTTGTAGCTGACGATGCCGGCCGTGACGGTGTGCTCCATGCCCAGGGGATTGCCGATGGCCAGGACCCACTCGCCGACCCGGACAGGGCTGGACTCGCCGAGCTCGGCGAAGGGCACGCCCTTGGCCTCGACCTTGAGCAGGGCCAGATCGGTCCGCGGGTCCGTGCCGACGATCTTGGCGTCGTAGTCCTTGCCGCCCAGGGTCGTCACCGAGACCCGGGTCGTCTTGTCCTTCTCGACGAGATGGTTGTTGGTCAGGATGTAGCCGTCGGCGCTGATGAAGAAGCCCGTCCCGCCGACCTGAACGGTGTTCGGCTCGGGCTGGCCGCGCCGGGGCTGGCCGAAGAAGCGATCGAAGAAGTCGTCGCCGAACGGCCAGTCGTCGCCGAAGCTCCGAGTCCTCGACGCTTCGCGGCGATCGGCCGCGATGCGGACGACGGCCGGGCCGATCTTTTCGGCGATCGTGACGAAGTCCAGGGTGGCCTTCTCCTGGGGCAGGGTGGAGGCGAAAAGATTGGAGGAGGCGGCCGGGGCGCCCTTTGCCGCGCCGGCGAACGCGTCCGGGGGGGCCGGCGCCGGCTTCTCGGGGAGATAGAGGAACACGTAGCCCGCGAGGAGCAGGCCCAGGGCGAAGCTGGAGATGGCTATCCAAGCGTATTTCTTCATGGGAATCCTCCGCAAACGACACCTCAAAAATACCATATCGGGCCCTAAGATTCAATTCGCCCAGGTCCTTCCAAACGCCCGCGTCCCCCGGAACGTTGCGGCCGAGCGACGTTCGGGGATTGAACCCGGAACCCAACCGGGTTAAGATGGCCCCGACATGACCGCCGAACGCCGCCGCGGCCTCCTCATCGTCTTCGAAGGGATCGACGGCTCCGGCAAGACGACCCAGGCCCGCTCCCTTCTCCGCCGCCTCCGCCGGCGGGGCCGTCCGGCCGCCTTCTTCCGGGAGCCGACGCGCGGCCGGTGGGGGAGGGAGATCAAGCGGCTGGCGGCCCGGGCCGATTCGCTGACGCCGGCGGAGGAGCTGGCGCTCTTCGTCAAGGACCGGCGCGAGAACGTCGAGAGGAACCTCGGGCCGGCCCTCGCGGCCGGCCGGGTCGTCGTCCTCGACCGCTACTACTTCTCGACCATCGCCTACCAGGGGGCCAAGGGCATCGACGCGGGCCGGATCCGCCGGATGAACGAGGCCTTCGCCATTCCGCCCGACCTGGTCATCATCCTCGACGTCGACGCCTCGGCCGGCCTGGGCCGTATCGGCGGCCGCAAGACCCGCGACGAGCTCTTCGAGCGCGAGGACTACCTCGTCCGCGTCGCCCGCGTCTTCCGCGGCCTCGTCGGCCCCCGCGTCGTCCATGTCGACGGCCGCGGCGACAAGCGGGCCATCGGCAAAGCCATCTGGGCCGAAGTCGAACCCCTCCTTGGCTCTCGCGCCTTTTAACATTATGAGGCCGAAGAGAACGGCGAGGAGGTCGGCTGAACCCGACATTGGGAAAGTTTAGCCGGGCAGCGGGACGGACGAGGGCAGTTTCAGGGGAAACCGCCAAAACGTGTTTGAGCGAGGCCTAGCGCAGGCCGAGCGAGTTGTTTTGGCGCCGAGTCCGGCGCACTGACCGGCGTCTTCAAACTTTCCCAGGAGGGAGAGGTCGACCCCCGAGCCGTCCAGGCCTCCACTTTGTAATCAGGGGCGGTTTTGCTATGATGGCGTCTTGACGCCATGAAGATCCCCAGCCTGAAGCTCAAGGTCAAGAAGCTCAAGAAAGGCACGCTCCTCCGCGCCGTCCTCATCCTCTTCCTGGCCGGCCTGGCCGTCGGCCTGGGCGGCCTCCTCGGAACCTACGTCGCCATCAAGGACAACCTCCCCGACGTCTCCGACATCGACACGTTCCGGCCGAAGCTCATCACCACGATCTATGCCGCCGACGGCCGGCCGATCAAGGAGTTCGCCGAGGAGCGGCGCGTCGAGGTCACCTTCGACCAGCTTCCCAAGTCCCTCGTCGACGCCATCGTCGCCACCGAGGACCCGAGCTTCTTCCGCCACGGCGGGATCGTCCTCCGGGGCATCTTGCGGGCGGTCTGGGCCGACGTGTTCAAGGTCCTGGGCGGCAGGCGGCCCGAGGGCGGCAGCACCATCACCCAACAGCTCGCCCGCGATCTCTTCCTCCATCGGGAAGTCAGCCTCCGGCGCAAGCTCAAGGAGCTCTACCTCGCGCGCGAGATCGAGAAGCTCTACTCCAAGGAGAGGATCCTCGAGCTCTACTGCAACCGCTTTTTCCTCGGCCACGGGGCGCACGGCGTCCAGGCGGCCTCGAACCTCTTCTTCGGCAAGGCTGTTTCCGACCTCTCTCTCGAGGAATCGGCCCTCATCGCCGGCATCTTCCGCGGCCCGTCCCTCTATTCCCCGTACTCGAACAAGACCGGGACGCTCGAGCGGCGCAACCACGTCATCAACCGGCTGGTCGCCGAAGGCTACCTGACCCGGCAGGAGGGCGAGAGCCACAAGGCCAAGCCGATGGTCGTCCTGCCTCTGAGGCGGACGGACGCCGAATTCGGGGCCTACTTCTTCGAGGAGGTCCGCCGCTATCTCGAGAGGAACTACGGCCGCGAGGGCCTCTACCGGGCCGGGCTCAAGGTCTTCACGACCCTCGACCCGACCCTCCAGCGCTACGCCGAACGGGCCCTGCAGGCGGGACTGCGGTCGACCGAGAACCTGCTGAAGGGCTGGCGGGCCGACAAGCCGAACATTCTGGCCGCCGCGCCCGAGGCCCTCAAGGCGCTCGTCGCCACTCCCAAGGCTCCGCTCGAAGAGCACTGGCTCCTGAGCTGGGAGAACCAGGCGGTCGAGCCGACCGAGGTCTACGACGCCATCGTCCTCACCGTGTCCCGCAACGAGGCCACCGTCCGCATCAAGAACTCCCTGGGCCGGATGACCGGCAAGGACATCGCCTGGACCAAGGCCCGCAATCTCGAGGCCATCCTCAAGAGGGGCGACGTCATCCAGGCCCGGGTCGTGTCCTTCGATGCCGGGGCGAACGAAGCGGAGGTCTCGCTCACCCAGAAGCCCCTCCGCAACGGCGCCATGGTCGTCGTCGATCCGGCGACAGGCCAGGTCCGGGCCCTGGTCGGCGGCTACTCCTTCCGCGACAGCCAGTTCAACCGGGCCGTCCAGGCGCCCCGGCAGACGGGCTCCTCCATCAAGCCCTTCCTCTACACCGCCGCCCTGGAACACGGCTTCACCCCGGCCAGCCTCATCGCCGACGAGCCGGTGACCTTCATCGACCGCTGGGACAACGAGCCCTGGTCGCCCAAGAACTACGACCGGCGCTACAAGGGCGCGGTCACGGTCCGGGCCGGCCTCGAGCAGTCCCGGAACGTCGTCACCGCCAAGCTCCTCGATTTCGTCTCGCCCCAGGTCGGCGTCGACTACTGCCGCCGGTTCGGCATCACCTCGCCGCTCTACCCCTACCTCTCGCTCAGCCTGGGGACGTTCGAGGTCACCCTGCTCGAGATGGTCTCGGCTTATTCGGTCTACCCCGACAAGGGCGTCCGGTTCCGGCCCTATTTCATCACCCGGATCGAGGACAAGGACGGCAACGTCCTCGAAGAGACCCGGGTCGAATCCGAGGAGGTCGTCTCGCCCCAGACCGCCTACATGATGACCTATCTGATGCGCGGCACCGTCGAGGGAGAGGGCGGGACGGCCGGGGCCGCTTCGGTGCTCGGCTGGCCTCTGGCCGGCAAGACGGGGACGACCGACGACTACTCCGACGCCTGGTTCATCGGCTTCTCGCCGGACCTCTGCGCGGGCGTCTGGGTCGGCCACGATCTTCCGGTCCCGCTGGGGGAGAGGCAGACCGGGGCGGCCGCGGCCCTGCCCATCTGGATCGATTTCTTCGGCCGGGTCATCCGGGACGCCAGGGACAAGGCCAAGGCCGAAGGCATCGTCAGCTTCGTGCCCCCGGACTTCGAGGTGCCGCCCAACCTCTCCTTCGTCGAGATCGACCGCAAGACGGGCCTCCTGGCGACGCCGGCCTGTCTCTTTCCCTTCCTCGAGGTCTTCGTTCCCGGGACCGAGCCGTCGAGATACTGCACGCTCGCCGACCACCTCCGGGTCCTCGATTATTACTCGACCCAGAAGGCGACCGAAGAGCACTGATAAAAAAAAGGGGCGCCCCTCCCTAACCGGCCATGGCGAGAGGGACGCCCCCCGATGGAAAGGGGTTGCTACTTTCTATGGGCCCCACCGCCCGAGGAGCCTCTGGAACCCGACGAGGACGAGCCGCGGGACGCGGAGCCCGAGCCCCTGGACGAGCCGCCCGACCGACCCGACGAGGTCGAGCCCGAGCGCGACCCGCCCGACCTGACCGAGGAGCCCTTCGAACCGCCCGAGGAGGGCTTGGCGTAGGAGCCGGAGGACGGCCGCGACGTAGGGCCGGCAAAGGTCCTGGCCCGGCCGCTGCCGCTGTCCCCATAAGCCGACGCCGGGCGCTTGATGCGCGGCGATGAAGGGTAGCCGTTGACCGTGCGCGTCGGCTGTCCGATTCCGGAGAGAGCGGCCGTCGCCGGCTCGCCGTCCTTCTTGCGGATGTTGCGGTCGCCCGAGCCCGTCTTCTTGGTCGTGGCCGCGGGCTTTTCCCCCTTGGCCGGGCTCTTGACGCTCTGGGGCTTGGCCGCGGCGCCGCGGGTCGCGCCCGCCGTGTCGCCGGTCCTGGCCGGTTCGTCCGGCTTGCGGATGGCCCGCGGTCCGGTCGAGCCCCCGGCCCGCGCCCCGTCCTCGCGGGCGGCCCGGTCGTCCCGCCGCAGCTTGGATGACGGGTCGTTCCGCAGAATGACCCGGCTGCCGTCGAGCGGCTGGACGGAGATCCTCGTCGCCGCCGGCCTGAGGTTGGGGCCCTGGCTGGTCAGGCTGATCCTGTTCAGGCCCTTGAGGGCGTCCCCGCGCAGGGCGTTGGCGGCGATGTGGGCGTCCTTCAGGCTGTCGCGGCGCACCACGGTGAGGGCCCGCGAGTCATGGGGATAATACGGCCCGTAATAGTGTCCGTAGAACATGCCGCCCAGATAGACGCCGGGGTAGCCCCAGTAGGAGAGCGGCGCCCAGCCGAAGTGGAAGTCATCCCACCACCAGTTGACCCAGGCCGGTCCCCAGATGTTCATGGGGATCCAGTACCAGCCGAAATCGGCGCCCCAATGCCAGCGGCCGTAGTGGAACGTCGACCAGCCCCACGGTTCGTAGGGCCACCAGGTCCAGCCGGAGAGGGGCAGCCAGGTCCAGCGGCCGTTGTAATAGGGCCGCCAGTCGTCGCCGACGTCGTTCGGGATCCAGACATTGCCGTAGGGGGCGAGGTAGGTCCATTCGCCGTATTCCTCGAGCTCACCCTCGAAATCCGAGAGCTCCTCGGGCAGGCGGCCCTGGGCGAATTCCCGCCCCGTGATCCTGGCGCGGGCCTCGTTGAACTTGTCGAAGGAGTCGTCGGCCACGGCGATGAAGGTCGAGGGCTTCGAGGCGACGCGGCCCTCGGAGATCTCGAGCCGCTGGGACGCCTTGAGGAGGGTCGAGCCCTCTTCGCCGGCCGCTTCGACGAGACCCCGGTAGACCTGGATCTCGGTATCGCTGTTCTCCCGGACGTCCACGCGAAAGACCCCGCGGTCGAGGACGTAGAAAGAGGCGTCGGCCGTGTGGAGCTCGATGCCCTTCTCTCTCTTCAGCGTGCCGACGACGAGATAGACGTTCCCGGACCAGACGCGGATGCGGGCCACGTCGTTGTCCTTCTTGGGGAGGTTCAGGATGTCGACTTTGGTGTCGTTGTCGAGCCGGAGGTAGCTGCCCCTGCCGAAATGGACCTCGACCCGGCCGTCCGACGTGCCGATGCGGTCGCCTTCGCTGATGGGCATGTTGAGGGCGCCCTCCTCGAAGCCGAGGTCGGAAGCCCTCTGAACGAACGCCTTGCCCTCGATGAAACTCAGCCGGGCGATCGATTCGTTCGTGTATTTCGCGTCCTTGACCTCGGCCTGGTTCGGAGGCGCTGGAGCCTGGGTTCCGGCCTCCTGAGCCTGGAGGCCGGCCGCGGCCAGGAGGATCGCGGTCGCGATGATGAAAACCTTCTTCATGGTCCTTCTCCTATCCGACCCCGTCTTGTGCAAGAACTATGCCAAGGCCCCTGCCTGAAAAAAGGGCGGGGAGCGCCGGGACTTGTCCTTTAAAAGGGACGGTCCTTCAAGCTGAGGACACCCAGGGGTCGGGGATGTCCCATTTCCTGCGGAAGGTCCGGAGCGGCTCCTCGAGCTCGGCCCGGAGCGTCGGGGACGCGTCCCCCCGCTCGTCTTGCGGGGGAGGGGCGCACCGGCCGAGGGCCTTGAGGACCTCTCCGACCCCGTCCCGGAGCGCCGGGAGGCCGTAGCCGCCCTCGAGCACGACAGCCAGCCGCCCGGCCGCGCTCTTCCCGGCCATGGCGGCCAGCGAATCCGTCAGGCGGCCGAAGCCGCGGGCGGTCAACGACATCCCGCCGAGAGGATCGCCGGCCGCGATGTCGAATCCGGCGCTGACGAGGATGAATTCCGGGGCGAACTCGGCGGCGACGGGCGCCAGGACCCGGTCGAAGACCAGGAGATAGTCGGCGTCGGTCTTTCCCGCGAGAAGGGGGACGTTCAGGTTGTAGCCGTGGCCCTCGCCGTGGCCGAAGAAGCGGGCCGCCCCCGTGCCGGGGTAGAGGGGGGATTGGTGGATCGAGAAGTACATCACGTCGCGGCGCCCGTAGAAGGCCCGCTCCGTTCCGTTGCCGTGGTGGAGGTCCCAATCGACGACGAGGAGGCGGCGAAGGCCGTGGCGGCGGAGGAGATGCTCGGCGCCGATCGCGACGTTGTTGAAAAAGCAGAAGCCCATGGCCCGGGACGCCTCGGCGTGGTGGCCGGGCGGGCGGACCAAGGCGACGGCGCCGGGGACGGAGCCGTCCATGACGCGGTCGAGCGATTCGAGGAAGCCGCCCGCGGCCAGGAGCGAGGTCTCCCAGGTCTTCGGCCCGGCGACGGTGTCGGCGTCCAGCGGCACGGTCTTGCCGGCCGTGGAGCGGATGAGGTCGATGTAGCCGCGCTCGTGGACCCAGGCGAGCTCCTCCCCGGTCGCGGGCCGGGGCGCGATGGCGCGATAGGGGACAGGCGGGTCCCGCTCGAGCATCCGGAGGAGGACCTCGACGCGGGCCGGCGATTCGACATGCGAGTCGCCCATGTCGTGGTCCAGGTAGCGCCTGTCGATGACCACCCCGGGCTTCATTTCAGCTCCCGTCGGCGCTCGGGTCACTCCTCGCCGGCGGCCTTGGCCGACTTGGGAAAGAACTTCGCCAGCTCTTCCGGCCGCGGCTTGGGCGTCAGCAGGCTGACGATGATCAGGGCGCCGAGCGAGGCGACGAGGGAGGGATAGATGAGCGGAATGCCCCAGGGGTCGCCGTCGGGGGCCGGAATGCCGGGGACCTTGGACAGGGCGAAGAAGACGAGGCAGACGACCGTTCCGGCGATGATCGAGGCCAGCCCGCCGGCCCTGGTCACGCGCTTCCAGGCCAGGGCCGCGATGAGCGCCGGGGTGATGGCGACGCCGTAGATCGTGTAGGCGAAGAAGCTCATCTCGAGGACGGACTTGAGCTGGGTGGCCAGCAGGAAGGCCACGACGCCGATAGCGACGATGAGCACCTTCTGCAGGGCGACCATGTTCTTGGGATCGGCGTCCTTCTTCAGGAAGCGCTGGTAGATGTCGCGCATGATCGTCGTCGACGGCGACAGGAGGTAGTTCATGCCCGTCGAGATGACCACGGCGCAGGCGGCGCCGAGGAGCAGCACGCCGACGGGGAGGGGGACGAGCTGTTTCGCGGCCATCAGCACGACCTTGCCGCCGGCCTTGGGCACGCTCAGGTCGATCTGCGACTGGAGCCTGCTGAAGGCGAAGACGGCGATGACGACGACGATGGTCTCGACGAAGATCGTCCCGACCGTCCACCAGGCCACGGCCTTCTTGGCGTCCCGGCCCGACTTGGCGCTGTAGAACTTCTGATACATGCTCTGGACCCCGAGGAGCAGGAACATCGTCGACAGGAAGTAGCCGATGGCCTTGAGCCAGGGATGGGCCCCGAACTGGCTGTTGACGACCGCAAAATAGCCCGGGTCGAGGGCCGCCCGGGCCGTGGGCAGGCCGCCGGCCGCGATGACGACGAAGGGCACCGCCAGCAGGCAGGCCAGGACGATGATGATGCCGTTCGGCAGGTCCGTGTAGGCGATGGCCACCATGCCGCCGAGGGCCGTGAACAGGACGACGAAGGCGGCGGCGATCAGGGTCCCCGTCGCTTCCGAGATCTTGCCGTCGGTGATGACGTTGAGGATGAAGCCGCCGGCGACGAACTGGTAGGAGACGATGGAGACGAAGGACAGGATGAGGGCGATGGCCCCGAAGAGGCGCGCGGCCGGGCCGTAGCGGACCTCGAGGACGTCGCCCACGGTGTATTGCCCGAAGGTGTGGATCTTGGCGGCCAGGAAGTAGATCAGGATGATCCCGACCCAGGCGCCGGCGGCCAGCCACAGGGCGGAGAAGCCGGCCTTCGAGGCGAACTCGGCCCCGCTGATGAAGGTCCCCGAGCCGATCCAGGTGCAGATCAGGGTGAAGACCATGACCTGCCACTTGAGGCTCCGTCCGGCGACCATGAACTGCTCCTGGCTCTTGATCTTCCGCGAGCGGACGAAGTTGAGGACCGTCAGCGCGACGAGATAGGCCAGGATGATGACGAGGTAGATCGACATGCCGCCCTCCTTCGGCCGGGGTGACCGGCGCTAGACTTCGAGTCCGGGCGGCAGCTCGCCGCCCTTCCGTTCGAGCTTGACCGACAGCAGACGGGTCATGTTCGGCTCGGCCATCGTCGTGCCGTAGATGTAGTCGGCCACTTCCATGGTCTTGTAGTTGTGGGTGATGAGGATGAACTGGGTCTGGCTCTTGATGGTCTTGAGGAGGTCGAGGAAGCGGGCCAGATTGACGTCGTCGAGGGCCGCGTCGACCTCGTCGAGGAAGCAGAAGGGCGAGGGCCGGTAGCGGAAGAGGGCGAACAGGAAGGCCAGCGAGGTCAACGACTTCTCGCCGCCGGACAGCAGCGACAGGTTCTGGACCCTCTTCCCCGGGGGCTGGGCCACGATCTCGACGCCGCTCTCGAGGGGGTTCTCGGGCTCGAGGAGCTTGACCTCGGCGTTGCCGCCCTTGAAGAGCGAGGAGAAGAGATCGCCGAAGTTCTTGTTGACCTGCTCCAGGGCCTTGAGGAACTGGTCCTTGCTCTCCTCGTCGATCTTGCGGATGGCCTCGACCGTCGAGGTGATGGAGTCGCGGAGGTCCTGCCGCTGTTGGGTCAGGAACTCGAAGCGCTTCTTCTGCTCGGCGAACTCCTCTTCGGCCATCAGGTTGACGGCCTTGAAGCGGTTGATCGCCTCGCGCGATTCCTCGAGCTCCTTTTCGACGTCGTCATCGGTCATCTCGGCGAGGGGCCGCCACTTCTTCACCAGCCGGCGGGGCCGCGCGGCCTCGGCGGGGACGGCGCCGGCCTCTCCGTTCGGCGCGGGCGCTTCCGCGGCCGGTTCGCCGACCGCCTCGGCTTCGTCCTCGGCCATCTCCTCGGCCTCGGGCTCCTCGGCGACGGGGGAGGGGGCCGCCGGGGCCTCGGCCGCCGCCCGGGATTCCGCCCGGAGCTCGGCCAGGGTCTTCTTGAGCTCCTGCCAGCACATCTCGTCGAGGTTCACCAGGTCGCGCTCGACCTCGGCCTTCCGGATCTCGTGGCGGACCCGCTCGTTCTTGGCGGCCTCCTCCTCCTCGCGGCTCTTCCGCACGATGGCCTCGAAGCCCTCGAGGATCTGGCGGACCCGGTCGAGCTCGCCGGACGCGCTCTCGAGCCCGGCCTCGGCGGCCGCGCGCTCCTCGCCGAGGGTCCGGGCGCTCTCCCGCAGGGCCGCGATCTCCTCGCGGAGGCGGGCCTGGTCCTCTCCGCTCCTCAGGATGTCGACCTCGAGCGCCCGGATCTTGGCCGTCGCGGCCTCTTTCCGCTTCTCGGCGGCCCGAATCTGGTCGTTGAGGCCGTTCATCTTCTCCTGGACGAGGTCGAGGCCGGCCTTGGTCTCGAGGAACCGCCGTTCGCGGGCGGCCTCGTCCGAGGCCAGGTCGGCCAGGGCCCGCTCCTCGTTCTCGATCCTCTCCCGGAGGGCCCGGGCCTCGGATTCCCGGAGGGAGAGGCCCTGGCCCGTCGCCAGGAGCGCTTCCCGGAGCCGCGACTTCTCGCCGCGCATGAGCTCGAGCTCGCGGCCGAGGATCGACTGGGTCGCGCGGATCTTGTCGCCCTCCCCGAGACCGTAGCGCTGTTCCCGCTCCCGGTCCTGAAGGACGCGGTCGGTCCGCTCGAGCTCTTCCCGGACCGTCGCGAGCTCGGCCTCGACGGCCTCGAAGGCCTTGGTCTTCTCTTCGATCTCGGCGACGACCGGGGCCGAATCGACCTCGAACCGGGCGACCTCGGCCTCGAGCCGGCGGATCTCCGAGGCCAGGGCGACCGCGCCCTCGGCCTTCTGGCCGAGCTTGAGCAGGCCGGAGGAGAGGAGCAGGTCGCCGGAGGGCGTCAGGAAGTTGAGCTCCGGGTGCTCGAGCCAGGCCCGGACCGCTTCGCCGGCGTCCTTGACGATGACCGCGTCCTCGAGCCCGGCCAGCCGGTCCTTGAGCCGGTCGTCGGGCTCGCCGAGGCTCTTGAGCTGGCCGATGACGCCGGGCCGGTCGAGGACCTCGGCCGGGATCGCGGGCCGGGCCGCGGCCGGGACGAGCAGGTAGTTGCCGCGCAGGCCCGGCGGCAGTCCGCCCACGAACTCCTCGGCCGGGACGACCCGGGACCGGGCGCCCTCGCGCCAGAACGTATCGAAGAGGACGGCGTTCTCCGGGCTGGTCCGGATGAGGTCGGCCAGGATGCCGAGGCCTCCGGGAACATCGTCGGGACGGCTTTCCTCCCGGGCCTTCTCGTCGATCTTGAGCAGGGCCTGGAGGTGAAAGGACGACTCGTCGCGGCGCGACTTCAGGGCGTCGAGACGGGCCCAGGCCTCCTCGACGGCCTTGCGCACCGCGAAGCGCGACATCTTGATGTCCTCGGCCCGGCCGACCAGCGCCAGGCGCGCGGCGCGCGTCTCGGCGATGTCCCGCTCGAGGGCGGCCGTCCGCTCGGCGTTCTCGAGCAGGACGGCGGCCTGTTGGCCCAGCTGGGCGGCGAGCTTCTCTTCCTGCCGGATCAGGAGCTCGATCTCCTTGTCGGTCTTGGCGCTCTCGTTCTTGGACTCGGTCAGGGCGTGGAGCGCCTGGAGGTACTCGCCCCGGAGACGCTCGATCTCCCGCCCGGCGGCCAGACGGGATTCGCGCGCGGCGCTGAGGTCGGTCTCGGAGCCGGCGACCTGGGTCCGGTTGGCCTCGAGCGAGCCCTCGAGCCCGCCCAGCCGCGCTTTGAGCTCCTCGGTCTCCTTGGTCAGATAGAGGACGTCCTGGAGGAGCTCATCGCGGTCGGTCTCGGCCCGCCTCTTCTTTTCCTCGAAGAACTCGACCCGCTTCGATTCCCGCTCGATGTCGCTCTCGATCCGGGCGGCCCGGGACTTCAGCCCGTAGACCCGCTCCTGCTCGTCCTTGAGGACCTTTTCGAGGTCCCAGAGGTCCTTGCGCCGGGCCGCGGCGTCCTTCTCCTCGCTCCGGAGGCGCGCGGTCGTCTCGGTCTCGCGGAGGAGGCCGGCGTCGTAGAGGGCCGAGGCCTCCTGCTGGGCCTTCTCGAGGACGACGAGCTTCCTCTGATAGTGGTGGGACGTCAGCTCCCGGATGCGCTCGCGCAGGCGCCGGTAGCGGTTGGCGGCCTGGGCCTGGCGCTGGAGCGAGTTCTTGGCCTTCTCGACCTCGATGATGATGTCTTCGAGGCGGATGAGGTTCTGCTCGGTGCTGTCGAGCTTCGACTGGGCCTGGCGCTTCTTGTCCTTGTAATAGGCCGTGCCGGCGGCCTCCTCGATGAACAGCCGCTTCTCGTTGGGCTTCGAGGTGACGAAGCTCCCGATCGAGCCCTGCTTGATGACGAAGTACTCTTTCTCGCCGATGGCGTGCTTCCAGAGCTCGTCCTGGATGTCCTTGAGCCGGACGGTCTTGCCTCCCATCCGGTATTCGTTCTCGCCGGACCGGAAGGCCCGGTGGGAGATGACCAGCTCCTGGTCGTCGCCGGCCAGGGTCAGGATGGCGTCGGCCATGCTGAGGGCGGGGCGCTTGGAGTTGCCGGAGAAGATGACCTCGTCGGTCCGGTCGCCGCGGACGGCGCCCTGGCGGTGGCCGCCGAGGGCCCAGAGCATGGCGTCGACGAGATTCGACTTGCCCGTGCCGTTCGGGCCGACGATGGCCGTGATGCCGGGGTGGAAGACGATCTTGGTCCTCTCGGCGAAGGACTTGAAACCCTGCAATTCGAGCTTCTTGATGATCATGCTCATGATGAAGAGGCGCTTTCAGTCGATTGGACCCGACCCCGGGGCCGGGACAGACGGGTATTGTAAGCGAATCCCCCCCAATTTGAAAGATTCTTCTCCAGATTCCGGGAAGGCCCGCTCCCCGGCTTCGCTCGGGAGAAGGACCGAGAAGGACGATAATTTGACAGAAAACGCCGTTTCGACTAACTTAATCGGGCCTCCCGCTCAGCCAGCGTAGCTCAGTCGGTAGAGCAGCTGATTCGTAATCAGCAGGTCGGAGGTTCGATCCCTCTCGCTGGCTCTCCCATATCACCCGAGAAATCAGCCATTTAGTCAGCAGTTCCGGCCCTCTCGACTTGTCGCAATTTTACTCATTTTTACACCGTTTTAGGCATCCGCTGAGCACAATTTGAGCACAGTCCTACCGGGCCCAAGATTCGACGGGAGCCGGGGACAGACGAGAAGGTCAGGGAAGGAGCCCGAAGAATTCCTTCCGGCTCATTTTGGCCGACCGCAGCAGCCCGGAGATGATCGGGACGCCGACCGAGTCGTAGCAGGGGATGACGAGGGGCCGGTCACAACCGGGCTTCTCCATCATGATGTGGCGGGATTCCTGGCGGGCGATCGTGAACCCGGCTTTCTTGAAGACCTGGATGAGGACCCGGTAATGGAGCGGGCTCAGCTTTGGCATGCCGATTGGTCGCCGTGGAAGGCGAACGGGACCGGGACGGGGACCCTGATCTGGCGGCCGGTGATCTTTTTCGGCGTCCCCTTCGGCGGCGAGGCAAGCGGGACGAAGCCGCACTCACGGAGGACACTGTCGAGCGTTCCCCGGACGAAGCAGCTGCTGATAAAGAGCCCGACCGCCTCGACCAGATTCTCCCGGGCCTCCTTGGCCGTCATCCCCTGGGACCAGACATCGAGCGGGGGGCAGCAGCTGAGGTACACGCCGTCTTCCTTCCGGAGCTGGAAGGGAAGGGTCACCGTAAAGGTAGCCGTGAATGTTCTCATCGTTCCTCTGTGTCTAGTAGCAAACGCATCTTAGTCCCGGGGCCCAGGCCGTGTCAAGCCCGACCTTAACAGGACTTCCCCCAATATATTTATGAGTTGAAGAGGTTCGGCTGGATCGGCAACTGATCTTGAAGTTCGAAGAACCCCTTGAGCCCCCGGGTCTGACTGTAAAGGAGCTGCCTGATCCCGTCAGCCAGGGCGTAGAGCCGGAAGTCCGGGATGCCGAAGACGCGTTTCGAAGCCCGAAGCACGTGGCTCGCAAGGACCCGGAGCTTCATGCGGAGTCCCGGATAGACAGCCGCGAAGTACGCGGCCGCGGTCACCAGGGCCATCAGAGCCTGGAGCCGGCGATAGGCCAGACAGCACATGTCCTCCAGCTGATAGCTCTGTTTGACGAAGCGGATGACATCCTCGATCCTCCAACGGGTGATGTAGGACTGGACCACATGCCAGACCGACTTCTTCTCGCTCCCGTCTCGAACTCGACACGGGTTCTCCATCTTCTCGGCGTACTTCTTGGTCACGTCCGACAGGTCCATCACCAGGAGCGTATCGTCCTCGATCCGCGGCGCCGCCGGCTCGATCAACCGACGTTGGATCTCACGTTCCAGGCCCCTTCGTCCCAGCCGGCGCGACAGCCGCCCCTCGGTCTTCTTCAGCGAGATCGGCTCGCCCCGCGCCCGTCCGACCTCCGTCAACCGGACCGATCCCCGAGCCTGGATGCCGAAGGTCATCTCCGCCACGAACCGGCGCACCACCTTCGGGAGCCCCGTCGAAAGTTCCCCCGAAACTAGGACCATCTGCTCTCGCAATTTGTGGGCGATTTTGGCACAATACATATGGGGTCTCCTCCTTCATACGCGAGTATGCAAGCGGCAAGGCTTGGTATTGGGAGAGGCCCCATTTTACTGAAAAGTCCCCCCATTTTTGCGATTCCACTTGGAAGCGCATACATCCACTAGCAAAATCAGAGGTTAGCCGAAAACCGGCCTAGTTCCTGGGGGAAGTCCTGTGTCAATAATTTCGCAATTTCGCTGCCATCGTAATTCTCTTTAGGTAGCCGCTTAAGCCTACACCTCATGGAGTCTATCTAAGGAACCAAGCGTCTTATCCTCCCCGATATTGGCGTGGACCCCATAGCCTAGACAGCGGGAAGGACTCAATAAAGTCGGTCCCGCTGTGACCGCCATCCCATTGGCCTTTTTCCCGAGCATGGGGGAAAATGTCTTCTCCATTTGACCCAGGAAGGAAGATATCGGCCCGGTCTTAAGCCACGGCCTCCGCAGCCGACGCCAGCGCCGCGGGACTCCATTAGTAGACCTCCCTTGGCGTCCTGTAACCGAGGGCTTCGTGTTCGCTCGTCGTTGCAGAATCGAAAATGGTCGCCGAGATGCGCGGGGCCTCCGCCACTGACCGATATTTGGATAGATAGGCCTCGCGGTTCAGCGCCCACGACATCACTGGCTGGCTGAACACATCGATGACCGCCACCAGGTAACCGAACCCGTGGGCAAGCCGAACGTACGTGATATTGCAGCTTCAGGCCTGGTTGGGCCTCATCATCGCCAGACCGCGGAGAGGATATGGATGGAGCTTGGGCGGGCGGCCCGGAAGCCTCTGCTTCTGGGAAAGGACCGAAAGTCCCTGTTCCCTAATCAGCCGGCGGACCCCTTTTCCAGTTGTCTCTGTGGCCCCGCGTCTTCAGTTGGATCCGCAACTTCTGCGCTCGGCAAAAGGGCCTGGCCATAAATTCCTCGTCGCTAAGCGTCCGCAGAACCTCTTCCTCCGGATCCTCCGAAGCGCCTGATAATAGAACGCGATCGTCTCAGATCTAAAAATCTCGCATTGCCGAACAACCGGATTTCTGGGTGCTCGGGTCGATCTCTTCCAGCTTGCTCAGGACAGGAGCTCCTCCGATATTTTTATGCCAGTCCAGATCCACCTTTAGCTGGCCGATCTGCCGTTACAGTTCGGCCTCGGTCTCCTCCCGGGCTCTTCCTGATTCCTCCTCCGGCAGGGGAAAAGGCCAGGAAGCTTCTCAAGCAGCTCCGCCCTCCAGCGCCCGACCTGGTTCGGGTGAACGCCGCTCGCCGGCCAGCTGGGCGATCGTCTTCTCGCCCTTGCCCGCCTCGAGGGTAACCTTCGCCCTGAGCGTCGCCTCGTACTGTTTCCTTCTCTAGCAAGACATAAGGCCATACCTTCTTATTGAGATGCAGCGATTCTCTTTTCCATCTTATCGGCCTGACCAGTTTTTGGGATCCAGCTCAATCGCCAGCCCCGATCATCCTACTTTGCTGTTGACAGGTTAGTTTATTCCCAGAATAATAAGGCGTAAGGGAAGTCGACGATGAGGATTACAGGAGCATATCACTTCTTTCTCTTTCTGGCCCTCATGAGCATCCTGCTGTTTCTAAACTGTGGGACGCTGATTAGAACAAGAACACCGCCGATCCCGGTGACCTCTTCTCTGGCGCTCTCGACGGTCGGCGTAAACGGCAAGCCGCAGGCCGCGACCCCGGTCGAGATCAGGCTGGCCAAGCGGAAGAGGGGCCAAGTTATCCGGATCGAATCTCCTGGGTACAATCCGGTAGAGATACAAGTGGGACGCATCGTGACCGCTCCTAATTTTTTAGCGGAGGCGCTCCTCGGAGCGTCAATCGGCGGAACGATAGCTTTATGTGAAGCCACCTCTGCCAGCTTTGATGATTTCTTGACTCACCTTGCCATTTACGCCTCTGCCGGTGCCGCGTTCCGGGTCCTATTCGAGCTGATCCCCAGCAAGGGACATGCCTCGAACCCGCAAGACCTCATCGTAGCGCTGACAAAAGCCGATGGTACACCCCGAATCGACACGATAATCGTCGGCCCTGAGAACTTTCTGTCCATCAAGTGGATTCGCATTCACGGAGATTGAGGGTTCGGAAGCCGCCCTCTCGGCAGGGCAGGAAAGACGCCTGTCAGGGTGCTGTCAGGGGGGAATGTCAGGGGGGAATATCACGGAAGATAAAAAAGTGGTATAATATAGCGAAAAATGCAGTTTTGGTATCGAAACGATTGGATAATGATAAGATTGAATAAGCAGTTCGCTAAGTTAGGGTGTATCTAGCTAGATAGGAGGGAATAATGCGGAATTGTCGTCTTGGGTATGTATTCATCTCCATTTTATGCTTCGGCATCCAACTCTCATGCTCAAATCGGCCCATGGCCAAATGGAACGGAACAATAAATGTGGTCGATGGTGTTACCATTGTAGATAATCCGACTTCTCCTCTCTTTGCTCCGGATGTTTTTAGAATTGATGAAGAATTGTCTATTGGAGGTGCCTCGACAAAGAACTTCACGATTTCCAGTATTTTTGATCTATTTGTCGACGACAATGAAAATATGCTCGTAGTGGATTCGAAGGAGGCATGCGTTTTGGTCTTCGATAAACGAGGGGGCTTCGTTCGGACCATTGGAGGGAAAGGCCAAGGACCTGGGGAGTTCGGGTTTCCCAAAGACCTAATTGTTCTGCCGAATGGGGATATAGCTGTTCTCGATTCAATAAACCGGCGCATTACGTTCTTTGCTGAATCAGGAATGTATCGCAAAAGCATATCCGAAGTCGATTTTGACTTTGTTTCGTTTGATATCTCAAGAACGGGAACTGTTGTTGGTTTGGATATTGTAAGAGAGGGCGAATCGAGCCGACATGTGATTAAGACATATTCTCCCGAGCTGAAGTTCATAACTTCAGTCGATTCTGCACCCATACAAGACATAAAGAAACTAAATCCATTTATGCCAAACTTAGGGTCTGTAATAAATGCAAAAGACCAAATTATTTATGGCTACCCCAGTTCCTACGAATTCAAGGTTTATTCAATAGATGGAAAGCTGGAAAAAAGAATAAGTAGAAAGTATATTCCGCTGGAGATATCTGATGATGATATGGCAAGGGTAAAGAATCTCCACCCGGCCATACAGCCTGTAATTCCAAAGCACCATTCTCCCTATTGGAGTTTTTTCGTTGACGACGAATGCAGGATCTATGCTCTCACCTGGGAAAAAACCCAAGATGGGAAGCGCAAAATGTTCGACGTTTTTGATGAACAAGGACGATATATAGCGCGAATACCACTACCGGGAAGATCGCTGTTCATTAAAAGGGACAGGTTATATTCAGTAGAAGAAGACGAAGAAGGCTATCAATGCCTGAAACGTTATAAAGTTACTTGGAAAACTTAGCCTTGAGGCTTGCACCCTAAGGGGACTGAGAGATATTGGCGCCAAATATCGCGTGCTACTTTAATGAGGGGCTCCGATGAAAAGCGTTTTCGTTCATAGTAACGGGTGCGTGCCTAATCGATTGGAGGGGAAAAAAATAAAAAGCTTCTTTGAACAAATGGGATGGTTGCTAACCGACCGACCTGAAGAAGCTGACATCATAATCGTCAATTATTGTGGTTATAGCGGGGCTAAAATCGAAGAATCTAGCAAAAGCATTGAAAAAATGAACAGCATTCGACGCAATGAAAGCGAGATGATTCTCACGGGATGTTTAGATCGAATTAGTCCTGATCTAAAAAATAGGTATCCTTTTTCCAGATTTATCGAATTCTCCGATTTCCCTAAGATCTTCGGATTAAATACTTTAATGGACAACCTGTTAGTCTCGGACAGTATCATTGATGGATTAGAGACGACTAAGAAAGAAATATTTAATATTCTAACCTCCAAAGGATGTTTAGGGACATGTTCTTATTGCGCGATTAGAAACGCTAGGGGGAAGCTGACCAGTAAACCAATTTTCGAAATCGAAAAGGAATTTCTTTATGGCATCGATAAGGGGTATCGGAAGTTCATTTTATGGGCGGATGATTTAGGCGCATATGGAACAGATCTGTCGACTTCTTATATAGAACTTTTAGAAAGGTTAACAAATGCCCGAGCAAAAAACGATTATCAACTATTTCTTCATCGGCTGAATCCCCAATGGGTCGTTAACCGATTTTCCGAGCTAATGACCATTTTAAAGAGTGGTAAAATACGCCTCCTTTATACTCCTATAGAATCGGGAAGTTCCCGGATTCTTCAATTGATGCGACGACCGTATGACATCAAGGAAGTAATTGAGCGTTTGAAAGAGATCAAGATGAACTTTTCGCAAACGATCTTAAAAACAGATATTATGATAGGTTTCCCCTCAGAGACCGATGATGATTTTGAGCAAACGATAAAGGCGATATGGGAAGTAAAAGTCGATGATCTGGTGGTTTTCAATTTTAGTGGAATCTCGGGTACTCCAGCTTTCGAAATGGAGAATCAAATCCCCGAAATTATTAAGAATAAAAGAAAGAATAAATTATGGGAGACGTTTCCATTTTTAAGATATTTCATTGAAGTCGATAACGGAAAGCTTTGGATTATCGATAAAAAGGACTCTTTGAGAGTTCCCGCTCTTATAAGCGCTTATACATTCGTTTTGAGTAAGTAATTCGAGGGAATCCGCAAGGATGTATCGCCATAAAGATCGCGGCAGTCGGCTTCTCTTTCCGGTGCTTTTCCCTTCGGCTGGAAGCTCGGCCCAGGGGACCGCCGGCTTCGGATCTCGAATCTTATTCCCTGGCAGGAACGCGAGGATAAGCACCGGAGGGCGCTTCCGACATCGGCTGGCTGGCAAGGAGGTCAGTTTGCGATGGGGCTTCTGATGCTCAAGCACTTGTCGAGACTTTTGGACCGGGAGCTAGCGGCGGAGGTTCCGGAGAACCCATAACTGAAGGCTTTCTGCAGGTTCCGATCGATAACGACTGAAGGGGCCCTTGGACGCGGGCAGGCTGGCCAAGATCAGGGGTAAGCTGGGATTGAGAGTTTTCCTGTACGTGGGGTGAGAAGAGCGGCGAAGTTCTGACCCGAGTTTGACGCCGATAGGCAAAAAATCGGGTCTGAGTGAGTTGCGGATCATGCTGGCGAGGTAAATGCTGATGGGTGCCACGGTTTTCTCGGAGGCGGCTAAGTATCCGACCGACGCGGGGGGGCTGTTGAACAACGTCCGGGAGTGGTTGACACCAGGAGCATTCACAAACCAGGGAGGGTCGTTCGGGGCGAGGAGAGCCCTGATCTATAAAAGAAAAGCCCGGAGGTGGAGATACTTTTCGCAGCAATGCCGTTTTTTGCCACTTGGTGAGGACCTTGCCTGAGGCGATATCCTCGCGCAAAGAGAGTCAGGGTGCCGGACGAGGTCCTGGGGCACGCCCTCGCCATATCCCAGTCCAATCGGCGGAACGGGCGGAGTCCTGTCCAGAGCCTGGATCCGGATCTTCTCGTCGACACGGAAGACCATGGCGTTCTCCGGGGGGGGCCAGATACAGGCCGAGGATGTTTCGTACCTTCTCGACGAAGAAAGGACCGGGCGAATACTTTGAGTGGCCCTGCCGGTGAGGCTGCAATCCGAAGGCTCTCCAGATACTTTGGAACGTCGGTGCGGAAAAGGCGGCATCTTTTAGCCATCGGGGGAGCGGACCGGTGCGTCCGGCCTTGGGGCTTCGTTGTGTCCTGCAAACGAGCCCGCGTTCACGTCGGCGATGAAGCGGGAGACGCCCGGGCCACAGCTCATCATGCAAACCGGGGAGGCATCTGCTCCCAATAATGCTTCCTCCCATATGGTGATGGCAACCTTGGCCGCGATTTCCCGGCTGGTTCAAGACTCCGGGCCGACAGGAGGATGATCTTGGCCCTCATGACCAAGCCAAAGGGCATGGGTTGCGAGTTAGCGAGGGCGTTCGGGTCCTTGGCACCTGGCTCCCTCAGTACGATAGGCTTTCTGGGTCTCCGACGTGGAAATGTTCATTGGCTTTTTTCTTACTAGCTTTCACAGCCGTGTTACATATGTAACATATATTGTCTATATATAACTTATTTAAATTATAATGGTTGCAAACTCTTTGTGGTCTTTTTGTAACATAGCCTCTTATTATAACTTATTGTAAATATACTATTTTCTTATAGATCCTGTTGTTCATGGAATTGGCACCAATATTGCTACACAATTTTATAAATGCACCTCAGGAGGTAATTTAGTGAGCGAACTAAAATCAGTTGACGGCGGTACCATCCTACAATCAATAGGTGCGAGTGCGTGTAATTGTTCATGCGCCGCATGGTGTATGTGCGGGTGTTCAGGCTATTCAGGCGTCCAATCAGATAGCTCCAGTCAGTTTGGTATGCAACAAACAGGACAGAATGATGTTCAACAGAATGGACTGGGCAGCGCTGCGCTGCCATAAAGTTGCACTATTAAAAATAGAAGAAAAGAGCAATACTAGGAAGAATAGAATTTAATAATATATTTATATGTACATTGTATTTGTGACGATCATAAATGATTTTCCACTAAACAGTAGAGGTTTCTGATTAGACCTTCCCGCTCGAGTATCTTTTTTTGTGATCGACTCTCAAGGTGACGATAGCATATTAATGCGACGGTAGCTACGGAACTTTTCGGTGGATCGGATACTCGAGCTAAGGCACCCGGGCGGGAAGATACGTTTTGAGCTGACAGGTGTCCTGCTGACACCAGACGCGCTACGGAACGCGGTTGTAGATTGGGAACTCCGTTCGGCACTTGGGACAAGCCCAACCCACGTCTTCCTCATGCACCGCCCATACATCGACCGGCCCTTACAAAATTAATTTTTATTATCGACTATATTAAATATGCTACCCTTACTATAATATAACAATCATATGAATCCACACATCGTTAAATTTAAAACAGAAGATTCATTCTATGTATATAGTTCAATATTGAATGACATATTTTTTTTAAATAAGGAACAATATGATGCTCTCGATAATATATCTTTTCGCGATCAAGATATAGCATCATCTGAACTCGTTAAATCACTTAGGCTAGATATTAACCCTATAAGAATGAAATGCTATTTAAGGCCCCACGAGATTGAAGATGAGTTGAACAATTCATTAAGGCAACTCCTTCTGAATACGACAGAAGACTGTAATTTGCGATGTCATTATTGCATAAATTCTGGAAATTATAGGTATTTTCGTAGATATTCAAGAAAAAAAATGAACTTAGTGATTGCCAAAAAGGCAGCAGATTATTTTATTCAGAAATCGAATAATCAATCATTACTAGGTATAAGTTTCTATGGGGGAGAGCCATTATTAAATTTCGATCTTATATTAAATACTGTAAATTACATTAATGGACGTACAAATAAATCAAAGATATATTCTGTTAATACGAATGGCACACTATTAAATAATGATATTATTAAGTTTTTTGTCGAGAATAATTTTGTTATCACATTTAGTCTTGACGGTCCGAAGTGCATAAATGATAGATATAGAAAATATATTGATAACAGAGGAACATTTGATACAATAACAAATAATCTAAGATCAATATATGATTATTCTCACGATTATTTTAAATCTAATATATTTATTAAAGCAGTAATTACGCCTCCTTATAGTTATGAGAGAATTCTGACTTTTTTTAGAAACGACAACTTGGTATCCAAAGCGGCGTATGTTGGTGTTGGTTATGTCAAAGATAATGATTGTAGCGTTAAATTTGACAAATATGATGAGGAAGATTTCAATGGCGACTTAAGATATATAAAAAACGAAATATTTAATTATTTTTTGTCAAAACCAAAAATTAATGATAAGAATATCTTATATAATTTTAAAATTAAAAGTTTTGTTCCAATCATCAACCGCCAAAGGGGCTTTATAGATTTCATGAACGAATTCATTTATGTACCAGGAATCTGCTTACCCGGAAAAAGAAAGCTATTTGTTGATTGTGACGGAAATTATCATATGTGCGAAAAGATTGAGCAAAGCATTCCAATTGGAAACGTTAATAGCGGAATTGACGTTAAAAAAGTAAAAGAATTAATAAATAAGTACTGCGAATTAGGAGAATCAGACTGCTGTAATTGTTGGGCCAAGCGTTTATGCGGATTATGTTTTGCTAATGCTATTCGAGGAGGAAAGATTGATATTTCTTTTAAAAGAGAATATTGTATTAGACAAAGACAAGACATATTAAATAATTTAATTATGTACGTTTCAATATTAGAAAAGAGAAATGACGCTTTTGAAAATTTGCGAGAGTGTGCTATTCAATAAAAATGCGGTCCGGGGCTCTGTGCTCCTTCGTTGAAACGCGCGAGGACAGCTGCTACCTTAACTCCCGTCATAAGATAGCTGGCTATGTCCATTTGGGTCCGTAGCTTCGGCGCCATCTGGGCCCTCTTCAGACTCTCAGCCTTAGCCTCAAAGAAGTTCGGGCTGGGCTGTGTCAACAGATGTTCGCATGTATGAAAGCGCTGCGTCAATCCATCGTTTCTTCTATCGTCGTCCTTTCATAGAAGGTTTCCGTTTCGCCCGGAGCTCTTAGCCCGTTTCATCAGATGCATGTATACGCCGTCTTTGCGGCATGAGCATCTCCCCCGGTGAGTGTCGCATCCAACTTACGAGGCTGATGGCCTCATGCGAACTATCGCGCTTACTCCCGGGTGGACGAAACAGGCCTTTCTAGATTTCTTTCCCTATAGGACTCTCCTTTTTTCAGAACCCAGTATGTCGCTTCGGCGAGGTGCCTGGCCACAGCGACAACGGCCTTCGCATGACCCCTCTTTTCCCGAAGTCTCATGTAGAGGCTTACCGTATGGCGGCCGGCCCAACGCTTATGGAAGAGAACGATGGTATTGGCCGCCTCGATATAAGCCCACTTGAGATAGCGATTGACATCGGGCCTTACCCGACCGAGGAATATCCTGCCCCCGCTAGCCTTAACCCGCGGGACCGTGCCCGCATAGCTGGCCAGTTTGTCAGGTCCGGAAAACCTGGCCACATCTCCCACCTCCATTGCGATCACGATGGCCAGGATCATTCCCACTCCCGGCAACGTCATGAGAAGCTGGATCGCCGGAGTCTCTCGAACAACCGTCTTGATCTGCTGTTCGCTCTCTTTGATCTGGCCTTCGACATCCTCGAGAAGCTCGAGCTGCTTTTCAACAGAATGATGGGTCTGAGGGGGAAGCTCCCGAATCCGCTCCGCTAAGAGCTTTCGCCCGGTAAGCCCGAATATATCACAGACCTCATCAATCTCAATCGCATACTTGGACAGCGTGGCATGGATCCGGTTCTTAAGCATCGTCCGTATCCGAACGAGTGTCATCCTCATCCGAGGCAGTTCCCGTTGATCCCGGAGTTCACCGGGCGGAATCCAGATTGACGGGAGTGTCCCATTCCGGAGCAAGAGGGCCAGTCCCTTGGCGTCAAGCTTATCGGTCTTATTGATCTGCCCCATCATGGCCTTGGCCTTCCCCGCGTTGGTCAATAGCGGGATGTGCCCAGCCCGTTCCATCTCGTCCACCATCCAATACCAGTTGCCTACGGTCTCCACCGCGATCTGTGACCGAGCCGGCAACTCTTTAAGATAAGAGCTGAACATGACCCGGTTGTTTTCGACTCGGGCGTATGGCCCAACATGGCCCCTCTCGTCAACCGAAGCGAAGATCGAATACCTCTTGTGGGCATCACATCCAAAATACCTGTCATGCTGCCGCACCTCCTTGCGCCCTATCTTACGCATTCCGATGCTGCAGCGCTTTCATATTACCAACTTCGGGCCATCGTTGCCTCCCGACTGCGATGACTTCATTCTGGAGCGGCGGCTCTTCCCGCCGACGCCGCTCATCGCTTCGGTGGACCGGCCGCTTCCCGACTGGACGGAGGTCGCGGGCGAGCTCGGGCGGAAGGGCGTGACGCTCTTCCTCCTCTGGCACGAGTACAAGCAGGCCCATCCCCTGGGATACCAATACAGCCGGTACTGCGATCTTTACCGCGAGTGGGCGGGCCGGCGGTCGATCTGGATGCGGCAGGACCACAAGGCCGGGGAGCGGATGTTCGTCGATTATGCCGGCGGCACAGTCGGCGTCGTCAACCGCGAGACGGGCGCAGCGCGCCAGGCCCAAGTGTTCGTGGCTGTGCTGGGGGCCTCGAGCTACACCTACGCCGAGGCGACCTGGACCCAAGCGATCGGCGACTGGGTCGGCTTCCATGTCCGGGCTTTCGAGTACTTCGAAGGCGTCGCGGCGCTGGTCGTCTCGGACAACCTCCGGACCGGGGGTGTCGATGGGCATGTAAAAGTGTACCAGTGCTGGGCACGAAAAGTGTACCACCCTGGGGCTAGGGACATGGTATCGTCTCCTCCGAGAGAGGAGGTGGTACCGGATGATCTCCAAGGAGGTATACATGGAGCTGCATGCCATGCGCAGGGAGGGCAAGAGCCTGAGGACGATCGCCAAGGAGACAGGCCGTCATCGCAACACCGTCAAGAAGCACTTGGACAGCCATGGGCTGCCGCGCTACCACAAGGGCCGGAGAAGCGAGTCGATCCTGGCGCCTTACGTCCAGACGATCGAGGACTTGCTCGAGGAGGACGACTACCGGGCGACGAAGCTCTTCGAGATGTTGAAGAACCAGGGCTACACCGGCGGCTACGACACGGTGAAGCGTCATGTCCGGACGATCAAGGCGCGCAAGACCCGCCTGGCCTATGCCCGGTTCGAGACCGAGCCCGGCCGCCAGGCGCAGTGCGATTGGGCCGACTTCCAGGTCGAGGAGCCGGCGGCGCGGCCGACGACGCTCTACGCCTTCCTGCTTGTCCTGGGCTTCAGCCGGACCGACTATGTCGAGTTTGCGGAGCGCCCGACGCTCGAGTCGTTCCTGGACGGCCACATCCGCGCTTTCCACGCCCTCGGCGGCGTGCCGGCCCATCTGGAACTCGGAGTTTCTCGGCTTCGCCAGCCACTACGGCTTCCAGCCCCGGCTCTGTCCGCCCTACGGTCCCTGGGCCAAGGGCAAGGTGGAACGGCCGATCGACTACGTCCGGGAGAGCTTCTGGCGGGGCTACAGGTTCACCGGGCTGGAGAAGGCGAACGAGGACATGCGCCTATGGCTCGACGAGACGGCCAACCGCCGCGTCCACGGCACAACACATCAGAGGGTGGACGAGCGCTTGAAGCAGGAGCGCCCGCATCTCGGTCCGTTGCCGTCCTCCGACTACGACACCTCGCTCAAGGCGTTCCGGAAGGTCTATCGGGACTGCCAGGTCTCGTTCAACGCCAACCGCTACATCGTTCCCCACCGGGCGGTGGGCCTGCGGGTCATGCTCAAGGTCAAGAACGGGCTTGTCCGGATCTACCACGACCAGGACCTCCTGGCCACCTACGAGGAACCGCGGACAAAGAACAACCTCCTGGCCCATCCCCGGTTCTACGAGGAGCTCCGGCGCG
>JAXDAV010000026.1:0-132782 GCA_034679465.1 Candidatus Aminicenantota bacterium
ATACAAGAGGCTGGTCGCCACTACATGCCCTTCCCCGCACTCCCGCCGGACCCCTAGCCTGGACGTTCCCGAAAACCGGAGACTTCCGCCCCAAATCGCTGCGCGAACTGTCGAAGTTGGGCTAGCCTGGACCATTCATAAAAACGCCGGTTTTCTCATAAGACAAGAAAACCCAAGACCGGCGTTTTTACCCTTCGGGCAAGCCGATCCGGCCGCATCTGCCTCGTTGCAAAGGGTTTTTGACGCCTCGCATCTGCAACCGCCTCGGCTCGTGAATCCAGGCTATCTTGTCGCGTCCACGAAATAGAAATAATCGTAGGCGAAGCGGGCCATCCTCGCGATGACCTCCTCGGCGTCCGCGGTATCGCCCATGAAATTCTTGGTCCAGACGGTCAAGACGAGGTGGCCTTGGCCGTCCGGAAGATAGATGATGCCGCAGTCGTCGACCGTCCCGGCGATCGTCCCCGTCTTGTGGGCCACGCGCGTCCCGCGGGGGAGTCCGCCCTTGATCCGGCCGGCGCCGGTCTGGCACTTCAGCATGATCTCGAGGATGAGCTCGCACGAGGCCGGATCGATGATCTCCCGGCGGAAGATCTTGGCCAGCAAGGCGGTCATGGTCTTGGGCGTGGCTTGGTCCCGGAGATCGGCGCTGAAGGCCAGGATGTCCTTTTTTCGCGCCTCCGGGGTCTTGCCGCCGCTCGCTCTCCGCGCGGCCGTGACCTCGTCGAGCGGCAGATGGCCGTACCTGCCGTAGTCCATCCCCAGGTAGTCCATGATCAGCTGCTGACAGGGCCGGTTGACCGACATGCCGATGATGCCCAGGCTGGCCAGACGGGCATTGACCTTCTCCGCCCCGACCTTGGCCAGAAGCAGGTCGGTCGCCGAATTGTCGCTGATGAGCATCATCAGGTTGATGAGGTTGCGGACCGAAAGGACGATGCCCGGCGCCGTCAAGCTCGAGAGCAGTCCGCTGCCCAGATGCAGGTCGGTCTTCTCGATCCGGACCTCGTCGTCGAGCTTGAATCGTCCTTCCCGAATCTGGGACATGACCTCGACGAGGAGAGGGACTTTGAAGGCCGAGGCCATGGGGAACATCGCGTCTCCGTTGACGGCCAGCTCCCGGCCGGTCTCGATGTGCAACAGGGAGACCCCGACTTCGCCCTCTTGATCCTTCATGACCTCGCGGAGCTGCTTTTCGAGTCGCCCCAGGCCGGTCGGGGGAGGAGCGTCTTGAGCCGCAGCCGCAGGTCCGGCGGCCGCAACCAGCAGGGCCAGAAGGCCCAGAAGGACGGCCGGCCCTTTACTCGTCAGGGAAAAGGATTGGATGCGAACCATGGGCACTCTCCTTTTTGACAAGACACCCTGCTCCCTTCTTAACAACTCCTCGTCATAAATGCAAGACCGGGCTTGACACGGGCTTTTCGTCCCTTGACTTTCATCTCCGCCGGATGATAAAGAGCGTGGTCATGCGATCGATCACCAAACCGACGCTCGTCCTCGACGAAGGCCGGGCGCGCAGGAATATCGAGCGGATGGCCGCGCGGGCCCGGCGCCTCGGCGTCCGCTTCCGGCCCCACTTCAAGACGCACCAATCGCTCCACGTCGGCCGCCTCTTCCGCGAATACGGGGTCGAGGCGATCACCGTCTCGTCCGTCGACATGGCGGCGTATTTCGCCGGCGACGGCTGGCGGGACATCCTCATCGCCTTTCCGCTCAACATCCTGGAGGCCGGCGAGATCGGCCGGCTGGCGGCGCGGTGCCGGCTGGGCGTCCTGGTCGAGTCGGCGCCGGGGCTGGCGGCCCTGTCCCGGAGCGTCGCCTCGCCGCTCGACGTTTGGATCAAGATCGACGTCGGGGCCCACCGGGCCGGGGCGGATTGGGACGACCGGGCGCTTCTCGCCGCGATCGGTCGGGAGGCGGCCCGGCATCCGGCCTTCCGCCTGCGCGGGCTCCTGACCCACAACGGCCGGACCTATTCGGCCCGGACCTACGAATCGCTCTCCCGCGTCCACGCCGACGCGATGCGGAAGATGCGCCTGGCCAAAAGGGCGATGGCGGCGGACGGGTTTCCGGACCTGGAGATCTCGGTCGGCGACACGCCCGCCTGCAGCCGGCTGGACGATTTCGCCGGGGCCGACGAGATCCGCCCCGGCAACTTCGTGCTTCACGACGTGACCCAGCTTGAGCTCGGGACCTGCGGCGAGACGGGCATCGCCGCGGCCGTGGCTTGTCCCGTGGTTTCCACGCACCCGTCCCGGAACGAAGCCGTCATCTTCGGCGGCGCGATCCACCTGTCCAAAGAGGACTTCCGCTCGCTCCGCGACGGACGGATCTTCGGCCGGGCCTGCCGGCCGCGAGGGGAAGGGTGGGGCGCGATCCTCCCGGAAACGGCCGTGGCGGCCTTGTCGCAAGAGCATGGCGTCGTCAGGACGACCCAGGCCGGGCTCAGGCGGATCAAGGCCGGGGACGTTCTCTTCGTTCTCCCCGTGCACTCCTGCCTGACGGTCAACCTCTGGGACCGCTTCAAGAGCCTCGACGGAACAGATATCCCGACCATCAAATCTTGCTCTTTATAAATAATTTACGAGTGTAGGTCCAAATAATTTGAAGCACATAATTTTTTGCTTGACAAAATTCGGATATATCATATATTCTGCGGTGGAAGGCCAATATGGACTGGAGACCGTCAGCTTTTCAGGTCCCCGCGACGCTCAGCGAAACCATCTATCATTCCCTCAAAAAGGCCCTCATCGACGGCGAGATCAAGCCGGGCCAGCGGCTCCAGGAAAAAGAGATCGCGGCCCTCTACAACACCTCCTCGACCCCCGTCCGGGAGGCCTTCTTCCGCCTGGCCGCCGAGAAGTACCTGGTCATCAACGCCCGCAAGGAAGTGCTGGTTCAGGACACGACCAAGGAAGAAGTCCGCGAGCTCTATGAGATCGTCCGGGCCCTGGACATCCTGGCCGGGCGCAAGTCGCTCGCCCGGATGGAGGACCGCGACATCCGGGCGATCGGGGAGATGACCGCGGAGCTCGGGCGCTTCCATGCGGCCGACGACCACCACCGCTACCTCGAGCAGAACCTCCGCATCCACGACCGGATCTGGAGTCAGTGCGGGAGCGTCTCGCTCTACGAGACCCTGACCGATCTCATGGCCAAGATCGCCATCTACCGCCGCAAGACGGACTTCTCGCCCTTCGCCGATCCCCCGGCCCTGGAGAAGTCCTATCGCGACCATCTCGAGATCTTCCGGCTCATCGAGCGCCGCGACGCGGCCGGCCTGGAAGAGCTGACCAAAGTCCACTGGGGCGAGGAATTCTCCATCGACGAGGCCGATCAGAGCGAGCGCTGAGCGCCCCCCTGGAGGTGAAACCAACGGACAACAGCCGCAGAGAATGAGCGATCCAGTCACCCGCGTTTCCATCGGATATCAACGAGGAGGAATGTTCATGCGATCCATCAAGGCCATTAGCGCTGCTTGCCTGTTCCTCGTGGCCACGGTCCTGTCTTTCGGTCAGATGATTCCGACCGGACAGCTCGTCGGCACGGTCACGGACAGCGACAGAACGCCGCTTCCCGGCGTCAGCGTCACCATCAGCAGCCCGTCGCTGATGCTGCCGCAATTGGCTGCCGTCACCAACGAGAACGGGCTCTACCGGTTCTTTTCCCTCCCGGCCGGCTCCTATAAGGTCACCTTCGACCTCGCCGGCTTCCGGGGCGTCGTCCGCGAGGGCATCATCCTCAGCGGTTCCCGGACCGTCACCCTCGACATCACCCTCGAGCCGGGCGGTATCGAGGAGTCCATCACCGTCATCGGGCAGTCTCCGACCGTCGACCTGAAGATGACCCAGACGGGGGCGACCTTCACCCAGGACATGATCTCGACCCTGCCCCTGGCCCGCGACCTCGCCTCCATCTTCAACTCGGCCCCCGGCATGTTCGCCCGGACCTCGCACGGCAGTGACGCCCGGTCCAACAACTTCATCGTCGACGGCGTCAAGATGCAGGACCCCGTGACGGGCGACCCGTATCAGACGGTCCCCTGGAACGCCATCGACGAGGTCGAGATCGAAACGGGCAGTCAGAAGGCCGAATACGGCGCGGTCAAGGGCGCCCTGGTCAACGTCATCACCAAGGCCGGCGGCAACACCTTCTCCGGCGGCCTCAACTTCTATTACCGGAGCAAGTCCCTCCAGTCCGACAATACGGCCGGCACCCCGTTCGAGGGGCAGTTCGTCGGCTTCCGTTACCAGTATCTGCCCGGCTTCTCGCTCGGCGGCCCGATCGTCAAGGACAAGGTCTGGTTCTTCACCAGCCTCGACGTCGACAAGTCCTCGTCCTACACGCAGGGATTCCCCGCGCCGGCCACCCCGGGCGGCCCCCAGCCCCCCTCCGCCCCGATCGGGCAAAGCACCATCGCGCCGTTCGGCAAGGTCACCTTCCAAATCAGCGAGCGGGACAAGCTCATCGTCTCCGGCTACTGGCGCGGCTACACCTGGGACCACCGCGGCGCCAGCCGCTGGAACGTCCTGAACGCCAACACCAACGAGGACTCAGCCGTCACCATCGCCACGGCTCAGTGGACCCGGACGATGTCCAAGGACCTCCTGTTCAACCTCAAGGGCTCCTGGTACTCCCTGCACCAGTATCTGCTGGCCAACGACACCCTGTCGCCCCTGGTCGACGAGGCCACGGATAATATCAACCGCGGCGGCTGGGGCTCCGACTGGTGGTACACCCGTCGGCGGGCCCAGATGAACAGCGACCTGACCTGGTACAAGGACAACTGGCTCGGCACGCACGAGTTCAAGGCCGGCGCCGACGCCGAGTTCTCGTTCGACGGCACCGAGTGCGCCTACTACCAGGATCCCCATTTCGAGGGCGTCTTCCCCGACGGCTTCAAGGCCGTCGACATCTATCTCTGGAACGGCGTGCCCAACTGGGCCTGGGTCGGGACCGAGCTCAAACAGAAGAACAACCTCATCCAGGTCGGCGGCTTCATTCAGGACACCTGGTCCCCGGCCCGGCGGATGACCGTCAACCTGGGCCTCCGCCTGGACTATTCCCAGGGCAACTACCCGCCCCAAAAGAAGCGGAACTCCGACGAGTGGACCAACGAACAAACGATCCACGCCATGAGCTTCACCATGCTCTCGCCGCGGCTGGGCTTGACCTACGACCTCACCGGCGACGGCAAGACCGTCCTCAAGACGAGCTTCGGCCGCTACTACGCGCCCCTGCTCATGATCTACTACTACTTCAACAACCCCAACCAGCGGTCCTCCTTCTGGGCCCAGCTCAACCCCGACTGGTCGGTCAATTACACGACTCCGGTCTCTTCGCCGGGCACCACGACGGTCGACCCCGGCATCAGCTCGCCCTACGCCGACGAGCTCAACTTCGGCATCGAGCGCGAGCTCTTCGAGGACTTCTCCGCTTCGGCCACCTTCATCGCCAAGTGGGAGCAGAACCTGATCGACGACGTCGACCGGGCCCACCTCGATTGGGACCACTACCTGGGCACCGGCGAGCTGACCTGGACGGGCTACCATGAAGTCGTGGGCACCGACCCCTTCACCGGCAATCCCATCACCTTCTACGAAATGGACGACACCTTCGGCGACTACGGCTTCGTCTTCCAGAACGTGCCCGGCACGGCCCGCAAGTATATGGGCCTCGAGTTCAAGCTGACCAAGCGCATGTCGGACCGCTGGGCCATGCAGGCCAGCTACGTCTGGTCCCGCGGCCGCGGCATTCTCAACACCTCCCGCGACCAGAGCACGGGCTTCTCCGGCTTCTACGACGACCCGAACACTATGATCAACGCCTACGGGCGCCTCGACTACCAGCGCGAGCACCTGGTCAAGATCCAGGGCACCTGGGCCGGTCCGTGGGGCGTCAACGTCAGCGGCTACTACCAGTTCGGCAGCGGCATCCCCTACACCCGCGTCCTGCGGAGCTACGAGGCCGGCCTCGGCAGTCTCTACCAGGGCGGCGTGACCATCTTGGCCGAGCCGCGCGGCAGCCACGAGCTGCCGGACCAGCATCTGCTCGACCTCCGGCTCGAAAAGGCCTTCCGGATGGGCCGCGGCGAGATCGCCGTCCAGGCCGACGTCTACAACGCCTTCAACAACAACCGCACGACGAGCATCGGCAACGTCACGAACTACAACTGGTTCCTTGACGAGCGCGGCCAGTCCGTGTTCGGCATCATGGGACCGCGCTACTTCCAGCTGGGAGTCGTTTACAGGTTCTGACCCGCAATCTTCTTGTTCCCTGCAACGCCGGGCCGGCGCCCCTGCCTGGGGGCGCCGGCCTCGGCCATCGACCGGAAGGAGGCCCGACATGACCCCAGAGCCCGCTTCGAACGACCGGACGGACGGACGGCCCGGCCGGCGTGAATTCCTGGCCAAATCCCTGGCCGGTTTCTTCCTGCTCAACGGCTCCCTCGGCCGCCTCTTCGCCGACGACGAGCCTCCCCTCGGCGACGCCCCGGCCCCGGCCGGCGGCTTCATCATGGAGAGCGCCCCCGGCCCGGAGACGGTCCTCAACGGCAAGCGGGTCCTCTATTTCGGGGGCACCGGCTATTTCGCCCTGCACGGGCACCCGGAGGTCATCGAGGCCGGCGTCGGCGCCTTCCGCCAGTACGGCTGTCACAGCGCCACGTCGCGGACGGGCTTCGGCAACACGCCCGTCCAGCTCGAGCTGGAGCGGAAGATCGCCGAGTTCTTCGGCACCGAGGACTCGATCCATTTCGTCTCCGGTTATCTCGACAATCTCTTCCTCGTCCAGGCCCTCAAGGACAGGGTCGGGGCCATCTTCATCGACGACACGGCCCATTTCAGCATCCGGGACGCCGTCTATTCCGCCCTCAAGCCGGTCCACACCTTCAGGCACCGCGATCCCGAGGACCTGGCCCGCCAGATCAGGGCCCGGCTCAAGGCGGGCGACGTCCCCCTGGTCATGACCGACGGCGTCTTCCCGACCTTCGGGCTCATCGCGCCCGTCCCCGAGTTCGTCAAGGTCCTTGAGCCCTACCAGGGCTATCTCTGCATCGACGATTCTCACTCGGTCGGCGTCCTCGGTCCCAACGGCCGCGGCACCTACGAGCACTTCGGCATCAAATCCGAGCGTTGCTTCTACGCCGGGACGATGAGCAAGGCCTTCGGCGGGCACGGCGGGTTCATCCCGGCCTCCAAGGCCTTCATCGACCACATCAAGGCGACCTGCGGCGCCTATCCCGGCGCGACGCCGAGCCCGACCCCGGCCATGGCCGCGTCGATGAAAGGGCTCGAGATCGTCCGGCGCGAGCCCCAGCGGCGCGAGCGGCTGAGGCGGAACGTCGCCCGGGTGAAGACGGGGATGAGGAAGCTCGGCTTCGAGATGAACGACAACCCCGTGCCCATCGTCACCTGGGCCCTGAAGTCCGCCGACGACATGAAGAAGGTCCAGAAGGAGCTCTTCGACCGGGGCCTGGCCGTCGCTCTCTCGAACTATGTCGGGGCCCCCGCCGGCGGCGTCCTGCGGGCCTCCATCTTCTCCGAACACACGACCGAGCAGATCGACCGTCTGCTGGCCGAGATCAAGCGGCTGGCCTGAGCCCGGCGCCGGGCATCGCTCCGTTCGGGGCGTCGGCCGCGGGAGGACGACCATCATGATGAGACACTCCCGGCTTTCCCGGATGGCGGCCTTCGCCGTCCTCTGCCTCCTTGTCGTCGCGGCGGCCTGCAAGCCCGCCCCGCCCTCCGCGCCCGCCGCCGACGCGGGTCCCGGCCTCGAGGCCGTTCGCGGCCGGGTCGCGGGCCAGCTGACGGCCCGGGGCCTCGTCGGCCTCTCGGCGGCCGTCGTCCAGGACGGCCGGACCGTCCTGGCGGAGGGCTTCGGCGTCAGCTCCCTTCGGACCGGCGAACCGGTCGGCGCGGAGACGATGTTCGCCATCGGCTCCATCACCAAGCAGTTCACCGCGGCCTGCGTCCTCCTCCTGGCCGAGGACGGGAAGCTTGCGGTCACGGACCCGGTCTCGAAATACTACCCCGGGCTGACCAGGGCCGGGGATATCACCCTGCTCGACCTGATGAACCATGTCTCCGGCTATCCCGATTACTATCCCCTCGATTTCGTCGAACGGCCCATGGCCCGGGCGACGGCCAGCGACGAGGTCATCCGCATCTTCGGGACGAGACCGCTCGATTTCGAGCCCGGGACGAGATACTCCTATTCGAACACGGGTTATCTCATTCTCGGCCGCGTCGTCGAGAAGGTCGGCGGCGAGCCGTTCGGCGATTTCCTGGAGCGGCGGATCCTCGGGCCCCTGGGGCTGACGCACACGGCCTACGAGCCCGACCCCGAAAGCCCGGCCTGCGCCCGGGGGCACATGTCGTTCTGGCTCGGCGCGCCCGAAGCGGTGCCCCTCGAGGGCCAGGGCTGGGTCGCGGCCGCCGGAGCGCTCTTCTCCACGCCGACCGATCTCGCGGCCTGGGACCTGGCCCTCATCGGCGGCCGGGTGTTGAAGCCGGTCTCCTTCGATCTCATGACGACGCCGCGGCGGCTCAACGACGGGACGCTCTCGAAGTACGGCTGCGGCCTGGCCCTGGGCGAGCGGGGCGGGGTGTCTTTCCTGTCCCACAGCGGGGCGGTCAACGGCTTCAACGCCCAGAACATCGTCGTTCCCTCGACCCGCTCGGCCGCCATCCTGCTCTCCAATCTATCGTCCTTCAGCGACACGAACGCCGTCTTCAGCGAACTCACGGCCCTCATCCTGCCCAAGCCGGCGGCGTCCCCCGCCGGCGCGCCGTCCGCCCAGGGCCCGGACAAGCCCCGGCCGCCGGCCCCGAAGCCCGGCCTGCCGGCCGTCGCCGGGCCTCCGGTCGCGGACGTGGTCCAGGCGTTCTTCCGGGCCCTCCAGAAGGGCCGGGTCGACCGCTCCTCGCTCGGGACGGAGTTCAACGTCTTCCTCCAGGAGAGCGTCATCGCCCCGGCCGCGGAGAGGATGCGGGGCTTCGGCGAGCCGACGGGGGTCGTGGTCGAATCGATCGGCGAGCGGGGCGGCATGGAAGTCTCGACGACCCGGCTGGAATTCCCGTCGGGCGTCCTCAAGGTCCTCCTGTACCGGACCCCGGACGGCAAGATCCAACAGCTCTTCATCCAGAAGGGCTGACCAAGAACCACTTGAGAGGTGCCTCATGAGTCTGTCCCGCAAGCAATTCCTGAAGACCCTCGGCCTCGGAGGCCTGGCCTCCGGTTTGGGCGGCCTCCGCCTGCCGCTGGCCGGGTCCCAAGCCGGCCAAGCCCGCCGCGCGGCCCCGAAGACGACCATCAAGGACATCGAGATCTACGCCTTCGACCTGCCGCTCGTGGCCCCGTTCCGCATCTCGATCGGCGAGATGAGGGCGGCCAACGACGTGCTCGTCCGCGTCCGTGCCTCGAACGGCCTCACGGGCATCGGCGAGGCCTGCCCCTTCCCGCCCATCACCGGCGAGACCCAGGCCACCAACATCGCCGCGGCCAAGGCCATCCGCGGCATGCTCCTCGGCCGGGACCCGCTGGCGATCGACGCCGTCCTGCGCCTCATCGGACCGATCGTGCACTCGAACCCGAGCATCGTCGCCGCTTTCGAGACGGCCTGCTTCGACCTCCTCGGCCAGGCCGCGGGCCTGCCGCTCTTCCGCCTCTTCGGGGGCGACAAGACCACCTTCGAGACCGACATCACCACGGGCATCGACACGCCGGAGGCCATGGCGGCCAGCGTCCGGAAGCACGCCGCCCTGGGCTACAAGACGCTCAAGGTCAAGATCGGCGTGGATCCCGACCAGGACTTCGAGCGGCTCCGCGCCGTCCGCGAGGCGGTCGGCGACGGCGTCGCCCTGCGCGTCGACGCCAACCAGGGCTACACCGTGCCCCAGGCGATCTACGCCTTGAAGAAAATCGAGCCCCTGCGCATCCAGCTCGTCGAACAGCCGGTCAAGGCCTCGGACATCGGCGGCCTCGCGACCGTCCGGTCGGAGAGCCCCATCCCCATCATGGCCGACGAATCGCTCTTCGGGCCGGCCGACGCCCTGAAGCTCATCGGGGCCGGCGCCTGCGACTACCTGAACATCAAGCTCATGAAGGCCGGAGGCCTCCTCAACTCGATCCGCATCGCCCACATCGCCGACGCCGCCAACATGCGGAGCATGGTCGGCTGTATGCTGGAATCGCGGATCGCCCTGACCGCGGCCGCCCACGTCGTCGCCTCCCAGGCCAACATCGTCTTCGCCGACCTCGACGGCAACGCCGAGCACACGGCCGATCCGGTCGTCGGGGGGATGACCGTCAAGGCCGGGATCGTCACGATGCCGGAGACGCCGGGCCTCGGCTGCGACATCGATCCGGCCTTCCTGAAGAAGATGGCCAAGGTCTGAAGGAGGTCCCCGTGATCCAACGCAATCGGCTCGTTGCCGCCGGCTTCACCCTCCTCCTCGCCGCGGGGACCGCGGGCCTCGCGGCCCAGGACTTCGTCTGGCCCGTTCCCAAAACGCGCGCCGATCTTGAACAGGCCCTTCGCGCCCAGGCCGCCAAGGTCAACGGCCGGATGGGGATCTTCGTCAAGCACGTCGAGTCGGGCGAATCGATCGGCCTCCGCGAGGGCGAGCGGTTCCAGCTGGCCTCCGTCTTCAAGATCGCCGTCCTCATGACGCTCCACAAGCAGGTCCATCTCGGGATGATCTCCCTCGACGACCGCATCCCCTTCGCCGAGCGGATGAAGACCTACGGCAGCGGCCTGATGACGGGCATGAGGCCCGGGCTGAACATCTCGGTCCAGGACCTGCAGCTGCTGATGATGGCCCGGTCCGACAACACCGCGACCGACATCCTCTTCGATCTGGTCACGCCCGAGGCCGTCGCCGCGACCGTCGCGGAGCTGGGCCTCAAGGACACGACGATCGACGTCGATACGCGGGCCCTCATCCTCGGCTTCCTTGGGCTCGATCCGGCCAGGCGCCTGACGATCGCCGAGCTCGGCCATCTGCCGGCCTCGGTCTGGGCCGACCCGGCGCGCGAGGCCGCGGCCAGGGCCTTCGAGGCCTCGATCCATAACACCTCGACGCCGAAGGACATCGCGGCCATGCTTGAGGCCTGCGTCAAGGGCGCCTTCGTCGACCGCGAGACGAGCGACCGGATCCTCAAGACGATGAGGTCCCACACCGGGGCCGAGCTCATCCTGCGCTATCTGCCGGAATCGACGGCGGTCGCCCGCAAGGGCGGCAGCTTGAGCCGGGACGGCGGGGACGTCGTCCTCAACGACAGCGCCGTCATCTGGCTGCCGGAGAAGGCGGGGACCCTGGTCCTGTGCTTCTTCGGGAACGGCCTCCGCGAGGTCCACTACGAGATCAAGCACAAGGTCGGGCTGATAGCCCGGGCGGCCTACGACTACTTCCTGGCCAAGAACAGGAAGCCGGCCAAGGGCTGACGTGGAAGACCGGCCGCCCGGGAGGATCCGCCGGCGCGAGGCGAAATTCGCCCGGAATCAGCTATAATAGATGGCTGATCCCATGGACCTGATCTATCGAAAAGAATACGCCGTCCACACCTATGAGACCGACCCCCAGGGCCTGGCCAAGACGACGGCCCTGCTCAATTACCTTCAGGACGCCGCCGGGGCCCACGCCGGCCGATTGGGGCTGTCGGTCCGCGATCTCTTCAAGCGCGGCCTGACCTGGGTCCTGTCGCGCTACCACATCCTCGTTCATCGCTATCCGGCCGCGGGCTCGCGGCTCGAGGTCACGACCTGGCCGTCGGGCCAGGGAGGCCATTTCGCCACCCGCGACTTCGAGGCCGCGGACGGCGCCGGCCCCGTCCTTTCGGCGACGAGCTCCTGGATGATCCTCGGGCTCGAGCGCAAGCAGCCGCTCAAGGTCGATGACATCATCGACATCCCCTACGCCGTCGACCTGAGGGCGCTCGACGACCCGTTCGCCTCGCTGCCCGTCCTGGCCGCCCGCGACGCCGAGCTGCGCTATCGCGTCCGCGCGGCCGATCTCGACTGGAACCGCCACGTCAACAACGCGGTCTACGTCCAATGGGCGCTCGAGGCCGTCCCGGCCGACGTCCTGCGCGGCAGCCGGCCGGTCGAGCTCGAGATCTCCTACCGGGCCGAGACCTTCTACGGGGAGGACGTCCTGTCGATCGTCCAGCGCCTTTCGGACGACGGCCCCGGACCGGTCTTCCTCCACCAGATCCTCAATGCCGCGACGGGCGCGGAGCTGACCCGGCTGAGGACGCGATGGGCGTGAGAAGCCCCCTCGGCCGGGTCTCGGCCTTCTGCGCGGCGGCCCTAGTCGCGGCGCTCGTCGCCGGCCCCGCCGCCGGCGCGGCCGGACAGAAAGACGCGACGCCGGCCCTTCCCGAGACCCACCGGAAGTGGCTCGACGAGGAAGTCGTCTATATCATCAGCGCGACGGAGCGGGAGGTCTTCCTCAAGCTCCGGTCCGACAGGGAGCGGGACCTCTTCATCGAGGCCTTCTGGAAGCAGCGGGACCCGACGCCCGGGACCCCGGAGAACGAGATCAAGGCCGAGCATTACCGGCGCCTCGCCTACGCCGACCGCTACCTCGGGCGGGACGCCCCCCGGCCCGGCTGGCGGACCGACCGGGGCCGGATCCACATCATCCTGGGCGAGCCCATGGACATCCAGCGGTTCGCCGGGAAGTCCTCGACCTATGACGCCGAGATCTGGTTCTATCAGGGCAAGACCGATCTGGGCCTGCCGGCCGGGTTCAACGTGGTCTTTTTCAAGGAGGGCGGGCAAGGCGAATTCAGGCTCTACAGCCCGGTCGCCGACGGCCCCCAGGCCCTGCTCGCGGGCTATTTCGGGGGTTCCGACTACGCCGCGGCCTTCGAGAAGCTCCGTGAATACGAGCCGGCCCTGGCCGCGGTCTCGCTGTCTCTCGTTCCGGGCGAAGGAGACAACGTCTACGGCCGTCCCTCGCTGTCGTCGGACCTTCTCCTCCAGCGCATCGAGTCGGTCCCGGCCCGAATGGTCGAGACCCGCTACGCCGAGAAGTTCCTCCGCTACAAGGACATCGTCGAGGTCGAATACACCGCCAACTACCTCGACAGCGACAGCCTGATCAAGGTCTTCCGCGACCCGGCGGGCCTCTATTTCGTCCATTATGCCGTCGAGCTCGAACGGCTCTCGGTCAACCGGTACCAAGGCCGGTACACGACGACCCTCCAGGTGAACGGCCGGGTCGCCGCTCCCGACGGCCGGCTCGTCCACCAGTTCGACAAGACCGTCTCCCTCGACCTCTCCGAGGAGCAGTTCAAGGCCGCGAGCCGGACGCCCTTCGACTTCCAGGACCTCTTCCCGCTCGTCGGCGGGGATTTCAGCCTCTCGATCCTGATCAAGAACGAGGCCTCGAGGGAATTCACCTCGGTCGAGCGGGACCTGCGCATCCCCTCCCCGGGGACCGCCGTCCAGATGACCCAGCCGCTTCTCGGCTACCGGGCCGTCCGGCTCGAGCCCGAGGCCCGGCGCATGAAGGCCTTCCGGGTCGGCGCCTATCAGATCTACGGCCAGCCGGACCGGACCTTCGCCCGGGGGGAGACGCTGGTCCTGGCCTTTCAGCTCCACAACCTGCCCGACGATCCCGCCGCCGCGGGGGAGATCAGGATCGAGCTCTTCAAGGACGGCCAACCGTTCCGGGAGATCGTCCGCAAGCCCTCGGAGTATGCCGGACTGCCCGACGTCCTCGAAGAGGTGCCGCTCGCGGATTTCAGCCCCGCCCACTACGCGGTCCGCGTGTCGCTCGTCCGGGACGGGGCCGAGGTCGTCTCGGCTTCGGAGGAGTTCGACCTGAGCTTCGCCGAGAGCCTGCCGCGGCCCTGGTTCTCGTCCCGCGTCCTGCCTCCGGCCTCGGACCCGATCTACGCGGGGATCGTCGGCTCCCAGCTCTTCAATCTCGGCCGGTTCGACGAGGCCCTGATCTTCCTGGAGACGGCCTTCGCCAAAGCGCCCGGTTCCGAGGATTCCGCCTCCGCTCTGGCTCGGGTCTATCTGGCGCTCGAGCGGCCGCGCGAGGCCGCCGACGCCCTGGCCCCGTTCACCGCTCCGGAGAAGACAGCGAAGTACGAGACCTACGTTCTCGCCGCTGAAGCGCTCAAACGCGGCGGCGAACTGGAACGGGCGATTGGCCTGAGCGAGAAGGCCCTGGCGCACTACGGCGTCAACTCCGTCCTCCTGAACATGATCGGAGATTGCCAGGCGGGGCTTGGAAGGACACGGGAAGCCCTCGCCGCCTTCGAGAAGTCCCTCGAGCTGAGCCCGGACCAACCCGGCGTCCGTTCACGGATCGATGAGCTCAAAAAGCGAAGAGAGTGAGCTCGAAAAGGCCCTGATCAACGGACGTTCATGGATCTCGGTCCCGGGAATCCCGAACGGGCGAACGCCGCGGCGACGACCGCTGCCGTCGAGAAGATGAAGACGTGAGGGGCAGGGGGTCCTCCTGCGCGTAGACGACCCCCACCTGCGTGAGCAGGGTCTGGGCCTCGTCCTCCGTGATCTCCGACCGGATCTCGGCCTTGACGTCCTGGCCGAAGAAGAGGCTCCGGTTGAGCTCGTCGACGAGGGCGGTGATGCGGATGTAGACCTTGGCCGGGGCCTTGTCCACGGCGACGGTCACGCGGCCGTCCCGGACGGCGACCAGCCGGACCTCGGGGAACTTGGCCACCTTCTTGACGAAGGCCGCGGTCAGGCGCTTCTTCCGGTTGCGGAAGTAACGGTAGAAGAAGAGGCCCATGACGGCCGGGCCGATCAGGCCGCCCCAATCGAAGTTGACGGCCACCAGCACCGCGGCCAGGGCGATCGCCCCGGACAGGATGGCCATCCCCTTGTAGCCGCCCGGGAACGACGTCTTCATCCACTCGGCCCAGGTGCGCAGGCGGGCGCCGGCCGGACGGCGGGCGCCCGTCCCGGTCTCGAGTTCGTGCTTCAGGCGTCTGAGGTCGTCGGCCAGGCCGTGGGCGTCGGGATAGCGGTCGTCCGGGTTCTTGCGCAGGCAGCGGAAGACGATGCGGTGGAGCTCGGGGATGAGGTTCCGCCGGACGATGGTCACCGGCCGGGCCTCCTCGTAGGCGATGGCGTGCATCGTGTCGAGGGGCGTCTCGCCCTTGAACGGCAGCTCCGACGTGACCATCTCGTAGAGGACGATGCCGAGCGAGAAGATGTCGCTGCGCTTGTCGAGCTCCTTGCCGCGGGCCTGCTCGGGGCTCATGTAGCTGAGCGTGCCCATGACCGCCCCGGGGATGGTGTGGACGCGGCCCCGGGTGAGCGTCCGCGAAAGCCCGGCCGGCGACGCCGGCTCGCCGGCATCCGGCTCGACGAGCTTGGCCAGGCCGAAATCGAGGAGCTTGGCGTGGCCGTCCCGCGTGACCATGATGTTGTCGGACTTGATGTCGCGGTGGAGGATGCCGGCGTCATGGGCCTTGGCCAGCCCCTCGGCGACCTGGAGGGCGATCTCGACGGCGCCCATGAGGTCGAGCTCGCCCTCCGCGATGAGCTTGCTGACGGTCCGCCCGTCGACGTACTCCATGGCGATGAACAGGTTCCCGTCGGACTCGTCGATGTCGTAGACCTGGGCGATGGCCGGGTGGGAGACGGCCGCGGCCGAGCGGGCCTCGAGGAGGAGCCGGCTCCGCCTCTCGGGATTGGCGACCAGGCCCGGGGTGATCGTCTTCAGGGCGACCAGGCGGTCGAGCCGCGCGTCCCGGGCCCGATAGACGACGCCCATGCCGCCCCTGCCGATCTGGGCCTCGATCCGGTAATGCTTGAGGATTGTGCCGACCATGCGAGCCTCCCATAGATACCATAGGGGCGGATAGGGGTCAATCGTTCCCGGGCCCTTCCCGGGCCGGGCGAGGTTGAATCCCGCCCGCGATTGGGATACAACTGGTCCGGCATCTCCTCGCGGAGGCGAACATGAGATCGATCCTGAAACAGACGCTCGTTGCGGTCCTCGCCCTGGTCCTGGCGGCCGGTCTCGCGGCCTGCAAGGCCGGGAAGGCGCCCGGCGCGCCGGAGGCGAAGCCCGCGGAGCAAGGAGGTCCGGCGATGACGATCAAGAGGGATCTTTTCGGGACCTTGCCCGACGGCGCGTCCGTCGACATCTACACGCTCCGGAACGCGGCCGGGCTCGAGGCCCGGATCATGACCTACGGGGGGATCATCGTCTCGCTGAGGACCCCGGACCGCGACGGCGCCCTGGCCGACGTCCATCTCGGCTTCGATACCCTCGAGGGCTACCTCGGCGGGCACCCGTATTTCGGGGCCCTCATCGGCCGCTACGGGAACCGCATCGCCAAGGCCCGGTTCGCGATCGACGGCGTCGAATACAGGCTGGCCCCCAACAACAACGGCAATTCGCTCCACGGCGGCCTCAAGGGCTTCGACAAGGTCGTCTGGAAGGCCGAGCCGGTCCAGTCCGCGGACGGCGTCGGCCTCGAGCTGACCTACCTCAGCCGGGACATGGAGGAAGGCTTTCCCGGGAACCTGGCGGTCAAGGTCGTGTACCGGCTGACGGCCGCCGACGAGCTCGAGATCCGCTACGAGGCGACGACGGACAAGAAGACGCCCGTCAATCTGACCAACCACGCCTACTGGAACCTCAAGGGCGAAGGGCAGGGCGACATCCTGGGACACGTCCTCCGGCTCGAGGCCGACGCCGTCACGGCCGTCGATTCGGCGGCGAACCTCATCCCCACCGGCGAGATCGTCCCCGTGGCCGGGACGCCGTTCGACTTCACGACCCCGCGCGCGATCGGCGAACGGATCGCCCGGGTCGAGGGCGGCTACGACCACAACTTCGTCCTGAGGAGCGGCGGGGGGGCGTCGACCTTGGCGGCCCGGGTCGAGGAGCCCTCGACCGGCCGGGTCCTGGAGGTCTGGACAGACCAGCCCGGGATCCAGCTCTACACCGGCAACTTCCTGGACGGCACGGTCGCCGGCAAGGGCGGCAAGGCCTACGGCAAGCACGCCGCCTTCTGCCTCGAGACCCAGCACTTCCCCGACTCGCCCAACCATCCGAGCTTCCCGACGACCATTCTCGAGCCGGGGCAGACCTATCGGACGGTGACGGTCCTCAAGTTCCTGACGAAATAGCCCGAAGAGGGATCTGACGGGGCCGTGTTCTCGAGACGGACAACCCCTCCGCTCAGTTGAGAAGCGGGGTGACGAGGCCCTCGATGAGGGCCGCGGCGAGAAGCAGCGGCAGGACGACGAGGACGAACGAGCGGAGGACGTTCCGCCCCGGCCTTTCGGGGTCCGCGGCCCGTTGCGGTGAGGTCTCGAGAGGATCGGGCCTGGGCCCGGGGGCGAGGGCGGGGGCCTGCGGCCGGCCTCGCTTCTCGAGCCAGGCCGCCTTGGCTCTCCTCCCCATGGCCGCCGAGAGATAGAGGCCGACGCTCGTGGCGTAACAGACCGCGGTGAGCTCGAAGACCCCGTGCGGCAGGATCTGGGTCAGGACGAGCCGGGGGACGTCGAGGCGCTGGTGCTTGGCGATGGATACGAGAAGGCCCAGCACGCCGCCGTTGAGGACCGGGTCGAGGATGGGCAGGAAGAGGAAGGGGACCGCGCCGGCCGCCACCGCGATGACCGAGGCCCGGGCATTGTGGTAGAACAGGCTCCAGGCCACGAGGAGAGGCGAGGCCTCGAGGGGGATGTCCTTGAGAGCGTCGACGACGAAGGCGAGGGCCCTCTTCTCATGGGCCGGCCAGAGGGTGAAGAAGAGGAACCCGGCGACGAAGCCCAGGCCGAGGGCCCGCGCCGCGTACTTGAAATAACCCCGGTAATGCCGGCGCCAGGCCTCCCGCTCCTCCCGGCAGAGGCGCCTGACGAGGCCGGGGAGTGCGGCCTCCCGGACCGCGCTGGGATTCGCATCGCCCATATTGCCGCTCCTGGCCCTCGCGCAAAAAGCTTAATCCGGCTTTGCCGGCGCTCCTCATCGCCGGCCCGGCGCCCGACAGAGGAGGACGGGGTCCGCCCGGAGAGGGGTTTTACATCAATTGGCCGGAAAAGTATAGAAAAAAAGCTTGATTTTCATTCTGATATCTGATATATTACTGAATCGCAGGGATATAAATTTTTTTCTTTCATCAACTTACTGGACTTACGATGGACGGAAACGGCGAGAGGAGCCCGAAGACCCTCTCGGGCTGGGTCTTCGACATCAAGCGCTACTCGATCCATGACGGTCCGGGCATCCGGACGACCGTCTTCCTCAAGGGCTGCGCCCTGCGCTGTCTTTGGTGCCACAATCCCGAAAGCCTCGCTCCCGGGCCCGAGCTCATGCATTGGACGGGCCGCTGTGCTCGCTGCCACGCCTGCGTCCGGGCCTGCCCGCGCGGCGCGATCTCGGCGGACGCGGCCGGCGCGATCGCCATCGACCGCTCCAAGTGCGACCTCTGCGGCCGGTGCGCCGACGCCTGTCTCTATGACGCCATGCAGATCGTCGGCCGCAGGATGAGCGTCGACGAGGTCATGGCCGAGGTCGAGAAGGACCGCCTCTTCTACGAGCAGTCGGGCGGCGGCGTCACGCTCTCCGGCGGCGACCCGCTCGTCCAGGCCGGCTTTGCCGAGGCCATCCTCGACGCCTGCCGGGCCCGGGGCCTCTCCACCGCCCTGGACACGGCCGGCTGGTCGCCGAACGGCGCCCTCGAGCGCCTGGCGCGGAAGGCCGATGTGGTCCTCTTCGACCTCAAGTGCGTCGACGAGACGCGGCACAGGGAGCTCACCGGGGTCTCGAGCGCGCCCATTCTCGCGAACCTCGAGCGCCTGGCCGCGGCCGGCCCGGAGATCTGGGTGCGCGTCCCGCTCGTCGGCGGCGTCAACGACGACGACGGGAACATCCGGCGGACGATCGAGGTCCTCAGGCCGCTCGAGGCGGTCAAGCGGATCGGCCTTCTGCCCTATCACGCCGGAGGGGCGGACAAGGCCCGGAGGATCGGCGCGGGCCCGCCCGTCCGGGAATTCGAAGCGCCCGCCGAGGCGCGCATCGCCGCGATCGAGTCCGCGTTCCGGGACGCGGGCTTCGAGGTCCGGCGGGGAGGCTAGAGATGAACGAACGCATCGTCCGGCTCAGGAACCAGACGCTCGAAGCCAAGCCGACGATCAGCGCCGAGCGGGCCGTGCTCGTCACCGAGTTCTACAAGAGGCCCGAGACCCGCGGCCTGTCGGTGCCGATGCGGCGCGCCCTGGCCTTCCGGCACATCCTGGAGAACAAGGCCATCGTCTTCAACGACGGCGAGCTCATCGTCGGCGAACGGGGGCCCGCGCCCAAGGCCACGCCGACCTATCCGGAGGTCTGCATCCACTCCCTGCAGGACCTCCGCTACCTCCACGACCGGAAGAAGACGGCCTTCGCCTCGGACGAGGAGACCCGGCGCGTCTACGCCGAGGAGATCATCCCGTTCTGGCAGGGCCGCTCGCAGCGCGACCGCCTCTTCGCCGCGATGACGAAGGACTGGATCGACGCCTACGAAGCCGGGGTCTTCACCGAGTTCATGGAACAGCGCGCCCCGGGCCACACCGTCCTCGACGGCAAGATCTACCGGAAGGGCATGCTCGACTTCAAGAAGGACATCGAGCGGGCCCTGGCGGCGCTCGATGTCCTGACCGACCCGGCCGCCTATGACAAGCAGGAGGAGCTCAAGGGCATGGCCGTGTGCGCCGACGCGCTCATCGCCTTCGGCCGCCGCCACGCGGACAAGGCCCGCGAGCTCGCGGCCGGGGAGAAGGACCCCGTCCGGAAGGGGGAGCTCGAGCGGATCGCCGAGGTCTGCGATCGGGTCCCGGCCGAGGCCCCCCGCGACTTTTGGGAAGCGCTCCAGATGTACTGGTTCGTCCATCTCGGCGTCATCATCGAGTACAACACCTGGGACTCGTTCAATCCGGGACGCCTCGACCAGCACCTCCGGCCCTTCTATGAGCGGGGCCTGGCCGACGGCACCCTGACCAAGGATTCGGCCCGGGAGCTGCTGCAGGCCTTCTGGGTCAAGTTCAACAACCAGCCCGCCCCGCCCAAGGTCGGAGTGACCGCCGAAGAGAGCGGGACCTACACCGACTTCGCCCTGATCAACGTCGGCGGCCTGAAGGAGGACGGGACGGACGGCGTCAACGAGCTCAGCTACCTCATCCTCGACGTCATCCAGGAGATGCGCCTCCTCCAGCCGAGCTCGATGGTCCAGATCAGCGCCAAGGGGCCGGACGCCTTCCTCCTCCGGGCCCTCGAGATCGTCCGGACGGGCTTCGGCCAGCCTTCGATCTTCAACACCGACGCCATCGTCCAGGAGCTCGTCCGGCAGGGCAAGTCCGTCGTCGACGCCCGCAACGGCGGCTGCAGCGGCTGCGTCGAAGCCGGGGCCTTCGGCAAGGAGGCCTACATCCTGACGGGCTATTTCAACCTGCCCAAGGTCTTCGAGATCACCCTGGGAAACGGCGTCGACCCGCGGACCGGGAAGAGGATCGGGCTCGAGACCGGCGACTCCGAGGGGTTCAAGACCTTCGACGAGCTGTTCGAGGCCTTCCGGAAGCAGGTCCGCCACTTCGTCGACATCAAGGTCCGCGGCAGCAACGTCATCGAGAGGCTCTACGCGACCTACCTGCCGGCGCCGTTCCTGTCGGTCCTCGTCGACGACTGCGTCGCGAACGGCAAGGACTACCACGCCGGCGGCGCCCGCTACAACTCGAACTACATCCAGGGCGTCGGCATGGGCACGATCACGGACGTCCTGAGCGCCGTCCGCTATAACGTCTACGACCACGGCCACTTCACGATGGCCGGGCTCCGCGAGGCGCTGGCCGCGAACTTCGCCGGCCACGAGGGCCTGCGTCAGCGCGTCCTCAACCGGACCCCGAAGTTCGGGAACGACGACGATTACGCCGACAGCCTGATGACCCGGGTCTTCGAGGCCTATTTCGAGGCCGTGGACGGCCGGCCCACGCCGCGCGGCGGCACGTACCGGATCAACCTCCTGCCGACCACCGCCCACATCTATTTCGGCAAGATGACGGGGGCCACGGCCGACGGGCGGCTGGCCGGCGACGCGGTCTCCGAAGGCGTTTCACCCGTCCAGGGCGCCGACCGCAAGGGCCCGACGGCGGTCATCAAATCGCTCGGCAAGATGGACCACATCCGGACGGGCGGCACGCTCCTCAACCAGAAGTTCACGCCCCAGCTCCTCGCGGACGAGACGGGGAGGAGGGGGCTCAAGGACCTCGTCCGCTCCTATTTCAAGCTCATGGGCCATCACATCCAGTTCAACGTCGTGACCGCCGACCTCCTGCGCACGGCCCAAGCCCAGCCGGAGAAGTACCGCGACCTGATCGTCCGGGTGGCCGGCTACAGCGACTACTTCGTCGACTGCGGCACCGAGCTCCAGAACGAGATCATCCGCCGCACCGAGCACCAAGAGATTTAGCTCCTCAGCTTCGCGTCCAGCGTGATCTCCGTCGCGGCCAGGGCCTGCGAGACCGGGCAGCCCTCCTTGGCCGCCCGGGCCGCCTCGAGAAAATCCGACTCCGCGAGGCCCGGGACCTCGGCCACCGTGTGCAGGGCGATGCTCGTGATCTTGAAGCCCTGGCCGGCGGGCTCGATCCGGACGTCGGCCGTGGTCTCGATCCTCTTCGGGGGCGTCTTCCGACCGCCCAGCGCCAACGCCAGGGCCATCGAGAAACAGCCGGCGTGGGCGGCGCCGATGAGCTCCTCGGGATTGGTCCCCGGGCCGCTCTCGAAGCGGGAGGAGGCCGAATAAGGGCCTTCAAAGAGGCCGCTCTCCACCTTGACCGTCCCCCGGCCCTCGCGGAAAGAGCCCTCCCAGACCGCGGATCCTTTGCGAATTGGCATAATCCTTCACCTCTGATACCCCTCCCGCAATTTCCGTGCCAGACGACCGGGCGGCGGGACGCCCCGGGCGGAACCGAATAGCATCACTCCGAGGGCCCGGCGGTCCACCCTCCCGGGAAATCCGTCCCGCGAGACAAGACCGGACATCCCGAAGGGAGATCAGGAGGTCCTCTCTTCCGGGCCGGCGGCTGGCACGAATCTTGCCTTTATAGAGGCGCCATGAAAAAAAGATCCCCGGCTCTCGACCTCGCCGGAGACGATCCGAGGAGGGTGTGATGAAGATCAAGAAATTTGTCCTGTGGGCGGTCCTGATCACCGGCGTCAACATCCTGCTGATCCAGGCGCTTCCGAACATGTTCGTCCAGCAGGAGATGAGCGCCGACCAGAAGAAGATGATGGAGCAGATGATGAAGTACGGCTCCCCCGGTCCCGAGCACGAGCTCCTCAAGAAGTACGTGGGCGAGTGGGACGTCGACATCTCGTCCTGGCAGGACCCCGCGGCCAAGCCCGAAAAGAGCCGAGGCACCATGAAGAACACGCTCATCTTCGAAGGCCGGTACCTGAAGTCCGGCTTCGAGGGGTCGATGGGCTCGATGAAGTTCCAGGGGCTCGAGATCATCGGCTATGACCTGCTCAAGAAGATGTATACGACGTTCTGGGTCGACAACCTGAGCACGTCGTTCATGGTCACGACCGGAACGCTCGACGCGGCCGGCAACGTCCTGACCGAGACCGGCACGTTCCCCGATCCCATGACGGACGGGAAGACCATGCAGAGGGTCCGGAACGTGACGACCTTCCTGGCGGACGGGAAGTACAAGTTCGAGATGTACATGGTCATGCCCGACGGCAAGGAAATGAAGGGCATGGAGTTGGTCTGCACGCGCAAGATGTGAGGGGTGTTTTGGGGATCGGCGGCCGACCCGGGGACTCGTCCCGGGCCCCGGGTCCGGCCGTTTGTTTTCCTCCCTCGCCGCGCAGGGGGGGTACCGCTCTCCGGACCCGGGACGTCCCTCTACTCCCTCGGGGGGATCTGTGGTAAGATGACCCTTCGATCGGACCCCCGGAGGACACCATGACCGACAAGAAGAAAGTGCTCATCATCGACGACGACCCGGCCATCTGCGAGTCCGTCAAGGCCATCCTCGACGGCAGCGGCTTCGACGCCTCCTGCGCCCTCAGCGGCAAGGAAGGTCTCGAGGCCTTCCGCCAGACGGACCCGGACATCGTTCTCTGCGACATGATGATGGAGGACGTCGATGCCGGCGGGCAGGTGACCAAGATCATGAAGACGGAGCGGCCGGCGACCCCCGTCTTCCTCCTGAGCACGATCGGCGACACCACCGCCGCGACCGTCGGCCTCGGCGAGTACGGCTTCAGCGGCGTCTTCCAGAAGCCCGTCAACTTCGACCTCCTCCTGGCCGTCCTCGGGCGCTACGCCAAGTAGCCCACGCCCTTCCGCCGCCGGACCGCGTCCTCGAGGCCCGTCCATGAGCCCGTCCCTGGCCGAGATCTTCCGCCGCGAGAAGGACGCCGAGTCCTTCCGCCTCGCGGTCACGGCCCTCGGCGGCGATTTCCCGTTCTCGAGCGCCGACATGATCGAGCTCGGCGCGGCCTACTTCGAGCGCTTCCCGGACCGGGCCCGGGAGCGGAACGCCGAGGAGGTCCTGCGGGGCTACGCGACCGCCCGGGTCGCCATCATCGAGAAGGCCCTGCTCGCCGTCGACGCGTTCCGGCGGGAGGCCTACCGGGCCATGCTCAGTGACGTGGCCCGGGTCGGTCCGTCGATCGAGGCGCTCCTGGCCGCCTCCGGGCCGGACGCCCTCCTGGCCGAGCACGACGCGCTCCTGGCCGCCCTGACCGCCCTGAAGACGACCATCGACGAGATCCCCAAAAGCATGATCAAGGAGCGATTCGTCGGCGGCATCGCCAATCTATTCAATATCTTGTACGTCATCAAAATGAGGCTCCGAAGGGCTTTACAAGAACCTTGACATCTGGTATCCTATCCTCTAGATAAATCCCTGCGCGGCTGACGGGATAGAACCGCCTGTCAACTCCACCCCTTTCCCCGAAAGGGTGTCGAGCCTCGTCCGCCGCGCAACGGTCCGGTGGCGGCCCGCCGGCTGGGGAGATCCGGGCCAACGCGTCGAGGAGCATGAGGCATGAGCACTCACACGGGCGTCTGCAACTTCTGCGGGACCGGATGCGGCCAGCGGCTCGAGGTCGGGGACGGCGCCGTCCGGGGCGTCTTCGCCCACCCCGGCCACCCCGTCAGCCGCGGCCGGCTGTGCGTCCGGGGCTGGCACATCCACGAGCTCCTGGCGACCGAAGAGAGGATCACGAGCCCCCTCGTCCGCCGCGACGGCCGGCTCGAACCGGTCTCCTACGATGACGCCGTGGCCCACGCCGCCGAACGCCTGTCCCGCTGGAGCGGCGACGAGATCGCCTTCCTGGCCTCGCCGCGGGCCTCGAACGAGGACGGCTACCTCATGGCCAAGCTGGCCCGGACGGTCTTCAAGTCCCCCCACATCGCCCTGTCCTCGGACCAGGGCCACGGCGACGCGGCCGACGTCCTGCTCGAGGGCGCCGGGGCGCCGGCCATGCTCGGCGCGCTGACCGAGGTCCGCAAGGCCCGGCTCCTCCTGGTCGTCGGGGGGGACATCGCCCGGCTCAATCCCATCGTCGGGAGCGAGATCCATCGCGCCGCCCGCGGCGGCGCCGACCTGATCACGTTGAGCAGCCGGTCCACCCAGATGTCCAAGCTCAGCGGCACGCACCTCTGGACGAGGCCGGGGGGCCTGCGTCACGCCCTCGCGGCCGCGGCCAAGGTCCTGGTCGGGCGGGGCTGGCAGGACGCCGCCTTCCTCAGGGACCGGGCCGAGGGCTTTGAGGAATTCGCCCGCTCCCTCGAGGGCCTGGACCCCGCCGCGCTCACGGCCGCGGCCGGCCTGACGCCCGCCGAGATCGAGGACCTGGCCCGGCGCCTCGCCCAGGCCCCGAGCGCCATGGCGTTCTTCACCTCGGGGATCGCCGGCCTCGACCGGGCCTCGACCGCCCTTCTCTTCGACCTCTTCCTGGCCGCCGGCAAGATCGGCCGCGAAGGCTGCGGCGTCAATCCCGTCACCGGGATCTGCAATATCGTCGGCGGCTATGACGTCGGCGCCTCCCCCCGCTTCCTCGCCGGCCACCGGCGGGCCGAGGGCGCGGCCGCCGGGCGTACCCCGCGGGAGCTCCTCGCCGCCGAGCCGTCGCCCCTCAAGGCCCTGGTCGTGGCCGACCGCGACGAGGAGATCGTCCGGCACGCGGCCGGGCTCAAGGGACTCGAATGCGTGGTCTATGTCGGGGCCTATGCCAACCCGTTCACGGACTTCGCTCACATCGTCCTGCCGTCGGCCACCCACGCCGAGGCCGACGGGACCTATACCAACGCCGAGCGGAGGATCCAGCTCAACCGCAAGAGAATCGAGCCTCCTCCGGGGGTCCGTCCGGCCTGGCGCGTCTACGCCGACATCGCCGCCCGGCGCGGCGCTTCGTGGGCCCTCCCGTCGGCCGAGGCGGTCATGGCCGAGATCGCCGCCGCCGTGCCCGCCTACGCCGCGGTCACCTACGCCAAGCTCGAACAGGGCTTCGGCCTGCAGTGGCCCTGTGACGCGGCCCGCCCGTCCGGCACGGTCCGCCTGCCCGCCGCCGGCGACGCGGGGCGGCGCCTCCGGTTCGTCCCCGCCGGCGCGGACCTCGCCGCGCCCGCCCCCTCGGCGTCCTATCCCTTCCTGCTCATGGCCGGCAAGGCCAACTACTTCTGGCACCGCAACGCCATCATGAAGAAGACCCAGATCCCCAAGCGGGAATACAACGCCCTGCTCCTCCTCTATCCGCGGGGCTTCGTCGAGATCGCGGCCCCCGACGCGAAAGAGCTCGGCGTCCGGGACCGTGCGCCGGTCAAGGTCGTCGCGGCCGGCGGCTCGATGCGGGTCGCCGTCCGGATCTCCGGGGACGTCAGGCCGGGAACGGTCTACGCGCCCTACTTCATCGAGGATATGGTGCCCGGCTTCCTGAACGCCGGCGGCGCCGCGATCGACGAGGACCAGGATTCCGCGATCCCCGTGCGGATCGAAAAGGTGTGACCATGTTCATCATGCCCCAGAGCCAGGCCCGGGCCCTCGCCGCCGCGCTCGCCGAGGACCACGACCTTTACGGCCCCGTCCTCCCGGAGGACGCCGGCGAGCCGATGTTCGAGCGGGCGGACGACCCGGCCGCGATCCATCTGGACGCCGCGATCCCCTACAACCCGCCGAAGTCCGCCGTCTTCCCCCAGTCCGAGCGGATCCTGTCCTACCGCTATGACCGGGAGGCCCGGCGGGCCTCCATCGTCCGCGACGACCTCGTCCGGCCCAAGGCCCTGGTCGGCATCCGCGCCTGCGACCTCACGGGGCTTCTCTGCCTCGACCGCTTCTTCCTCGGCCAGGAATACGTCGATGAGGTCTACCGCGACCACCGCAAGAAGATGTTCATCGTCGCCGTGACCTGCGTCCGGCCGTTCCCCCAGTGTTTCTGCGTCTGCACCGACAGCGGGCCGGCGCCGCGGGAAGGCTACGACGTCGCCCTGACCGCGGTCGGCGACGACTACCTCTTTGAGGCCGGGAGCGAAAAGGGAGAGGCCCTGGCCCGCCGGCTCGGCCTGAAGGCGGCCGGCCCGGGCGCCGCGGCGCTCAAGGCCAAGACGGTCGACGCCTCGATCGCCCGCTTCGACGCCGAGGCCACCGAGAACAAGGCCTGGATCTCGCGGGTCATGAACCGGATCACCACGGGCTTCATCGGCAACGACGTCTGGGAATACATCGGCGACCAGTGCTTCGAGTGCGGGGCCTGCGCCTTCGTCTGTCCGACCTGCTCCTGCTTCAATATCGAGGACGTCAACACCCGCGGGGGCGGGACCGACCGGATGCGGTCCTGGGATTCCTGTTCCTTCGAGGGCTACACGCGGATGGCCGGCGACCACAATCCCCGCCGCCCGGTCGAGGACCGGAGGAACAAGCGCTTCTTCTGCAAGCTGTCCTATTCCCAATCCAAGAAATACCTCAGGCCGGGGTGCGTCGGCTGCGGCCGCTGCAACCGGGTCTGCCCGGGCGACATCGGCATCGCCAACGTCGTCACCACCATCCGGCGGGAGATCACCAAGGCAGGTGCGAAATGAGCGAAGCGCGCGCCGGGGCCATCGTCACCGTCCCCGAGGTCGCCGTCATCGACGAGATCCGCGACGAGATCGAGGACGTCCGGACGTTCTACTTCTCGTTCGAGGACCCCGCGGTCGCCCGGAGCTTCCGGATCAAGTCGGGCCAGTTCGTCATGTGCACGGTCTTCGGGGCCGGCGAGTTCGCCGTCTCCCTGCCCTTCAGCCCGGAGGGCGACCGTCCCCACCTCTCCGTCCGCCAAGTCGGCAAGGTCACCCGGGCCCTCCATGAGCTCCGGGCCGGGGACAAGATCGGGATCCGGGGGCCCTTCGGCAACGGCTTCCCGTTCGAGGCCATCAAGGGCCGGAACGTCATCTATGTCGCCGGCGGCATCGGGCTCATCCCGCTCCGCTCGTCCATCGTCCACGTCCTCCAGCACCGGCGGGACTTCGGCCGGATCGTGCTCATCTACGGCTCCCGGTCGTCGAGGGAGCTGATGTACCGCGACATGATCGAGCGCTGGCGGGCCACCGAGGGCTTCGAGACCTATTTCACCGTCGACCGGCCCGAGCCGGGCTGGACGGGCCCCGTCGGCTTCGTCCACACGCTCGTCGGCCCGGCCCAGGTCCCGGTCGAGAACACGGTCGCCTTCGTCTGCGGCCCGCCGGTCATGTTCAACTCGGTCATCAAGGAGCTCCTGGCCGCCGGCCTCAAGGACGAGGCCATCATCTCGACCCTCGAGCGGCACATGAAGTGCGGCATCGGCAAGTGCCAGCATTGCGCCATCGGGCGGACCCTCGTCTGCACGGACGGCCCGGTCTATACCTACAAGCAGATCAAGACGCTGGGGGAGCAGATATGACCTTCGGCCCGTCCGACCTCGCCGATCTCCTTCAGGAGCCGACCTGCCTCGTCGGCGTCGGCAATCCCCTGCGGCGCGACGACGGCGTCGGCCCCTGGATCGTCGCCGCCGTCCGGGCGGCCGTCGACGGGACGGGACTGGACCTCGTCGACGCGCAGGACGTCCCGGAGAACTTCGTCCCCTCGATCGCCCGCGGCGATTGCCGGAACGTCGTCTTCGTCGACGCCGCGGCCGCCGCCGGGACGCCGGGGACGGTCATCTTCGGCCCCCTGGCCGATTTCGCCGAAGCCGGGAGCTTCTCGACCCACAAGCTCGCCCTCTCGCTCAGCGGCAAGTTCCTCGAAGCCGCCGGGAAGAAGGTCTTCCTGCTCGGCATCGTCCCCGCCGACATCGATTTCGGCGAGGGGCTCACGCCCGCGGTGGCCCAGGCCGCGGCCGCGCTCCGCGACCTCATCCTCGGCTCGTGCGACCTGGCCCGCCTGGAGAAACGCCATGACCGCTGATCTCTTCACCCGCCTCTTCGCCGGCTTCGGGGTCCTGGCCGCCGCCGCCGTCGTGTCGCCCCTCCTGGCCCGGTCGCGGAGGACCGCCGGCCTCGTCCATCTCGGCCTCGTTTCCGTCTCGGCGGTCCTGCTGCTCACGGTGAGCTTCGAGGCCCTGTTCGGCGGCGCGGGCCACGCCTCCCGGGCGATCGCCCTCGGCGGGCTCTCCGTCCCCTTCCTCGTCGACGGCCTCTCCGGGCTCTTCCTGGCCCTCATCGCCTTCATGGCCGTGATGAGCGCGATCTATTCCGTCCGCTATATGGACCATTACCCGGACTACGGCCTGGGCGGCTATGTCCTCTGCTTCCCTCTCTTCATCCTGGGCATGGCCGCGCTCGTCACCGTGGACGACCTGGCCCTCGGCTTCACCCTGGCCTGGCAGATCATGACCGTCGCCTCCTTTGTTCTCGTCCGTTTCGAGCGCCGGAAGGCGGAGAACCGGCGGAGCGCCGCGAAGTACCTCGTCCTCATGGAGCTGGCCTGGCTGCTCGTCGTGGCCGGGGCCTTCTTCGTCCGGGGCTACGAGCCCGGCGCGCCCCTGGCCGAGATCGCGGCCGGGCTGGGCGCGACGGACGGCCTGCCGCTCGTCGGCTTCCTGGCCTTCCTCCTCGTCGGCTTCGGCCTGAAGGCCGGCGTCTGGCCCCTCGGCCAGCTCTGGCTGCCCGACGCCCACTCGATCGCCCCGTCGCCGGTGAGCGCTCTCCTGAGCGGCGTCATGCTCAAGACCGGGATCTACGGACTCTTGAGGACCTTCCTGTTCATGACCCCGGCGGCGAACCCCGCCTTCGACGGCGGGACCTGGGGCCTCATCCTGGCCGCGATCGGTGCGGCGACGCTCCTCATCGGCACGATCCAGTCGATGAAGCAGAGCGACGCGAAACGGCTCCTGGCCTACAGCTCGATCGGCCAGATCGGCTACATCGTCCTGGCCGCGGGGGCGGTCCTCTATCTGGGGACGACGGGCCATCCGGCCCTGCGGGCCCTGGCCGTCGCGGCCGTCATCGGGGCCCTGTTCCATGTCCTCAACCACGCCATCTTCAAAGGCCTGCTGTTCCTCACGAGCGGCAGCATCCTCTACGCCACCGGGACCAAGGACCTCAACAGGCTCGGCGGGCTCATCCGCCTGATGCCGGTGAGCGCCGTCATCGCCGGGATCGCCTCGCTCGCCATCTCGGGCCTGCCGCCCTTCAGCGGCTTCGCCAGCAAATGGACGATCATCTCCAGCTCGCTCCTGGCCGGGGACGCGACCGTCCTTCTGGTCCTCTTCGGCATCATCGCCCTGTTCACGAGCGCCGTGACCCTGGCCTGCTACGTCAAGTTCTTCGGCATGGCCTTCACCTCGGCCGGCTCCGAGTGGAACGTCGGGAAGACGGTCCGCGAGGTCCCGGTCTCGATGCTCGCCCCCAAGATCGTCCTGGCCGCCGTCGCGCTCGCCCAGGGGCTCTTCCCGGTCCTCTCGGTCGGGCTCGTCCTGACCGCCCTGCGGAGGTCCGAGGGCTTCCTGCTCGCCGGCGACGTCGCCGCCTCGAGCGGTCCTGTCGCGGCCTCGATCGGGGGGGTCCGCCTGACGGGTCTCAACGGTCTGCCGCTCAACGCGGCCGCCGCGCCGCTCGTCGTCCTGCTCGTCCTCGGCCTGGGCCTCGCGATCGGGGCCCTGCTGCGGAGGTCGGGCGGCTCGAAGGAAGTCGAGGCGCCCACCTGGCTCTGCGGCTACCAGAGCCTCAACGACGCCAACCGGTACGCGGACCGGAGCATGTTCGCCGCCCTGCGGGGCCTGTTCAAGCTCGCCGGCGGAAAGAGCGGCAAGTAGGGAGAGATTCGCATGGACGCCATCGCCCGGATCGCCAACGAGCTCAGGGCCCGCTTCGGCCCCGACATCCAGGGGGTCGAGTCGCCGTCCCCGACCAGGCTCTTCGTCGACATCGACCGCCGGGCCCTGCGCGGCGCCGCCCAGGCCCTGGTCGACCTCGGGGCCCGCTACATGGTCGGCATCGGCACCGACGAGATCGCCCGCCGCGGCCGGCTCGGGCTCATCCACACCTTCGCCTTCGACGCGGACCACGTCGGCGTGGCCCTGCGCTCCTCCGCCCCGGCCGGCGACCCGGTGTTCGAGTCCATCACGCCCGCCATCCCCAGCGCCGGCTGGACGGAGCGGGAATACCGGGACCTGCTCGGGATGACCTTCACCGGGCACCCCAAGCCGAAACGGCTCATCCTGGCCGACGACTGGCCGGACGGCGTCCACCCCCTGCGCAAGGACGTCCCCTACAACCTCGTGCCCCCGGCCGCCGAGGACGTCGCCTACCGGCTCGACGAGGCCCCGCCCGGGACGACGACCGTGCCCATCGGGCCCTTCCATGTCAGCCTCCACGAGCCCGAGCATTTCGCCGTCTTCGTCGACGGCGAGACGATCAAGGGCTGCGACTACCGCGGCTTCATGACCCACCGGGGCATCGAGAAGCTTTGCCAGACCCAGGTCAGCTACAACGAGGTCCCCTTCGTCGCCGAGCGGATCTGCGGCATCTGCGGCTCGGTCCACGCCGTCTGCTACGCCCAGGCGGTCGAGGCGGCCGCGGGCCTCCGGATCTCGCGGCGGTCCGAATACATCCGGACCGTCCTGCTCGAGATCGAGCGCCTCCACTCCCACCTCCTCTGGCTCGGCATCGCCGGCCATCTCATCGGCTTCGATACGGTCTTCATGCAGGCCTGGCGCGTCCGGGAGAAGGTCATGTGGCTGGCCGAGCGGTTCACCGGCAACCGCAAGACCTACGGCATGGTCCTCATCGGCGGCGTCCGCCGCGACATCACGCCTGAGATCCGGGCCGACCTGGAGGCCCTCCTCACGACCCTGGAGAAGGAGGTCCTGGTCCTCAAGAACGCGGTCATCGGCGACACGGCCATCCATCGCCGGACGAAGGGCGTCGGCTTTCTGTCGAAGGAGGAAACGGTCCGCTGGAGCCTCATCGGCCCCGTGGCCCGGGCCCGCGGCCTCGGTCTCGACGTCCGCAAGGACCACCCCTACGCGGCCTACGACGACCTGGCCTTCGACGTCCCGGTCGTCGATTCCGGCGACGTCTGGGGGACCCTGGTCGTCCGGGTCCTCGAGATCTTCGAGTCCATCGCCATCCTGCGCCAGGCCCTGGCCAAGATGCCGGCCGACGGGCCGCTCCTCATCGAGGTCCCCGAGGCCCTGCCGGCCCTCCGCCACGGCCTGTCCATGGTCGAGGCGCCCCGCGGCGAATCGGTCCACTACGTCATCACCGGCGAGGAGAACCGGCCCGAGCGCTGGCGCGTCCGCGCTCCGACCTACGCGAACCTGCAGGCCGTGCCGGCGATGCTCCTCGACAACCAGTTCGCCGATTTCCCCATCATCCTGGGCCAGATCGATCCGTGCTTCTCCTGCACCGATCGCGTGGCGGTCATCGACGCCCGGTCGGGCCGCCGGCGCGTCCTCGACCGGGCGGCGCTCGAGGGCCTGTCGCGACGGCCCGCGGGCGGGAGGAGCTGACCATGAGCGTCGTCGCCGTCTTCGTCAACGTCCTCCTGTTCCTCCTCCTCGCCCCGCTCTTCGAGGGCGTGATGCGGAAGATCACCGCCCGGGTCCAGTCCCGCCAGGGCCCGCCGGTCGTCCAGCCGTATTATGACCTGCTCAAGCTCCTCGGCAAGGAGCGGATCAACTCGGCCGGGACTTGGGCCTTCAGGCTGGCCCCGCCGGCCGCGTTCGCCTCGATCCTGGCCGTCGTCGCCCTCGTCCCCTTCGGCTCGAAGCTCAACGCCCTGGGCGGCCGCGTCGACGCCGTCACCGTCATCTATCTGCTGACGCTCGGCGGCGTCTCCGTCCTCCTCGGGGCCCTGGCCAGCCGCAACACCTTCGCGGCGATCGGGGCCTCGCGGGAGATGGTGACCATGGTCATGGTCGAGCCCGTCCTGGCCATGACCCTCATCCTCGGCGCCGTCCGGGGCGGGAGCCTGGGGCTGGGCGCGGCCGTCTTCAGCACCGCCGCGCGGGGCTACAGCGTCGCCACCGCGGTCATGCTCGTCGCCTACCTCCTGGCCCTGCAGGCGTTCGTGGCCAAACAGCCTTTCGACATCGCCGAGGCCGAGATCGAGATCCTCGAGGGGCCGTTCATCGAGTACAGCGGGCCCGACTACGGCCTGTTCCGCTATTACCTGATGATGAAGCAGATGTTCTACGCCTGGCTCTTCGTCGCCGTCTTCCTGCCCTTCCTCCGGACGGGCGCGTACGCCGGCGACGTCCTGGCCCAGCTGGCCGGGACCTTCATCGTCTTCGTCCTCATCGCCGTGGTCGGATCGACCAACCCGCGCCTGCGGATCGACCAGGCCGTCAAGATCTACGCCGTCCTCGTCCTCGTCGCGCTCGGCGCGGTCGGGCTGGCCGTCGCGGGAATCTGAGGGAGAGCGGGGGAGAAGCGCCATGTGGCTCATCAGCAAGATCAAACAGCTCCTCTTGGTCTCGAAGCCGGGGGTCGTCACCCTGAAGTACCCCTTCGAGCCCCGGCCGGCCCCGGAGGGCTTCCGCGGCGCCCCGCACTGGGACCACACCAAGTGCGTCGGCTGCGCCGGCTGCGCCGAGCACTGCCCGGCCCGGACGATCATGGTCCGGGACCTCTGCCAGGAGATCCGGGTGCTCCTCTACGACGGGGCCCGCTGCACCTACTGCGGCCGCTGCGCCGACGTCTGCCCCGAGAAGGCCATCGCCATGACCCCCCGGTTCGAACAGGCGACCGAGGACCGGAACGACATCACCGAAACGCTCGAGCTCTTCATGCTCACCTGCCAGCGCTGCGGCCGCTGCTACGACATGGAGACGACCAACGCCGTCGACAGGCTCGGCCTGACCGGCTACCGCTACGACAGCCTCGAGGCCCGGACGGTCATCCGCCGGGCGACCGACACCTTCCAGCCGGGCGAGCTCCGGACGACCGAGCGCTACGAGCGGCCGACAGAGACAGGAGACTGACCATGCTGGGTCCGATCGCCAGGAAGTGCTTCCCCCGCTCGCTCTGGGTCTACCACTGCAACAGCGGCGCCTGCAACGGCTGTGACATCGAGGTCCTGAACATCCTGACGCCCTACTATGACGTCGAGCGGTTCGGCATCAAGCTGGTCGGATCGCCGCGCCACGCCGACGTCATGCTCCTCTCGGGCGCCGTCACCCGGCCGACCCTGCCCCTGGTCAAGAGGGCCTACGCGGCCATGCCCGGCCCCAAGCTCGTCTTCGGCATCGGGTCCTGCGCCACGGGCGGCGGCTGCTGGTTCGACACCTACAACGTCAGCGGCGGCGGGGCCGCGGCCGTCCCGGTCGATTACTTCATCCCCGGCTGCCCGCCGCGGCCGGAAGCGATCATCTACGGCGTCGCCCTGGCCCTCGGCCTGGTCGACAAGAAGGCCGCGCCGGTCGAGCTGAAGCAGGTCGAGTTCCCGATCGACATGTACGAGCGGAACAAGGCCTGGGAGGACCGGAACGTCATCTACGAGGTCTTGAACAAATGAACAAGAAGATCCTCATCGTCGACGACGACCGGGACCTCGTCGCCAGCCTGGCCCAGGTCATGAAGGGGAGCGGCTACGACGTCGCGGCCGCGCACAGCGGGGCGGACGGCCTCAAGGCCGTGCTGGCCGAGCGGCCCGACCTGGTCATCCTCGACGTCATGATGGAGACGGACACGGCCGGGTTCGAGGCGGCCGGCGTCATCCGCAGCCGCCGCGAGACGTCCAAGTACCGGGCCTTCCGCGACGTGCCCATCATCATCCTGACGGCCATCGACCAGGTGACCAATTCGCGCTTCTCGATGGACCCGTCCGACAGCTTCCTCCCGGGAACGAACGAGTTCCTGACCAAGCCGGTCGACCTCGACGAGCTGCTGGCCACGATCGGCCGCGCCCTGCGATGATCCAGTCCCTCCTCCGCTCGAACATCCGCTTCAAGCTGGTCATCAGCCTGCTCGGCATCGTCTTCCTGGCCGGCATCCTGTCGATCCTCGTCGGCCTCAACGCCCTCAACACCAACCTCGTCCGCGACGCCTACGCCACGGTCCGGACGAACTTGGCCTCGGCGAGCGAGCTGTACCGGGAGGAGACCGACAACCGGTCGAGGATCATCCAGTACCTGGCCCAGACCCCGGAGATCGTCCGGGCCGCCGCCGCCGGGGACCGGGCCGCGCTCTTCGGCGAGCTCGTTCAGATCCAGCGGGAGTTCGGGTTCGACATCGTCGACGTCGTCCGGACCGACGGGACCATGCTCGTCCGGGCCAACAACTTCGAGACCTTCGGCGACAGCATGACCGGCTACCGGACGATCCAGGAGGTCCTGCGGACGCACGGCCCCATCGCCGGGACCGGGATCCTCCAGTACGAAGACATCGCCTTGGAGGGCGGCGACCTGGCCGTCCGGACGGTCATCCCGGTGGTCCCGACCTCCCACGCCCGGTCCCGGCCGTCGCCGGTCGAAAACCGGGCCCTGGTCATCAAGATCGCCGCCCCCATCCTCGACGGAGACCGGTTCCTGGGCATCCTCTATGCCGCCGTGCTCCTCAACAACAATTCCGACTTCGTCGACCGCTTCAAGCGGCTGGTCTTCAAGGACGAGAAGATCGACGGCAAGGACGCCGGGACGACGACCGTCTTCCTCGGCGACGTCCGCGTGGCCACGAACGTCGTCGACGCGGCCGGCCGGCGGGCCGTCGGCACGCAGGTCTCGGAGGAGGTCTACCGGAAGGTCTTCGAGAAGGGGGAGACCTGGGTCGGCAAGGCCTTCGTCGTCGACGACTGGTACATCTCCGGCTACATCCCGCTCTACGACTTCGACCAGGAGATCCTGGGCCTGCTCTACGTCGGGGTCCTGAAGAAGAAGTTCGACGTCGTCGTCCGCAACACGACCATCTCCTATCTCCTGGTCATCGCCGTGTCGACCGTCCTGGCGCTTCTCCTTTCGGGCTACCTCATCGCCCTCTACACCAAGCCGGTCAAGCGGATCATCGACGCCTCGACCGAGATGGCCCTGGGCTTCTACCACCGCATCGAGGTCGACCCGCACGACGACGAGGACGCCCGGGCCCTCGGCCAGGCCTTCAACGGCATGGTCGACGCCATCGAGGAGCGCGACCGCCAGCTGACCGAGCTGGCCGACCGGACCATCCTCAAGTCCGAGAAGCTGGCCTCGATCGGGCGGATGGCCTCGGGCATCGCCCACGAGATCAACAACCCCTTGACCGGCGTCCTGACCTACAGCAGCCTCCTCCTCGAGGACATGAAGGGCACGCCCTACGAAGAGGATCTCAGGGTCATCCGCGACGAGACGCTGCGCTGCCGGGCCATCGTCCGCGGCATCCTCGACTTCGCCCGGGACTCCAAGCCCGAGCGGGTCCTGTCCGACCTCAACGCCATCATCGAGGAGAGCCTGCGGATCCTGGAGAAGCACGTCACCTTTCAGAACATCCGGATCGTCAAGGCCCTGGGCCCGAACCTGCCCTGGGTCAGCGTGGACGCCGGCGAGATCCGGTCGGTCATCAACAATCTGGCCATGAACGCCGCCGACGCCATGCCCGACGGCGGGCAGCTGGCCCTGACGACCTCGGTCGAGCCGGAGTCGGGGCGGGTCGTCTTGAGCATCGCCGACACGGGCCACGGCATCAGCGAGGAGAACCTGAACAAGATCTTCGAGCCCTTCTTCACGACCAAGGACCGGGGCCAGGGGACGGGCCTGGGACTGCCCATGGTCTACGGCGCCATCCAGCGGCACGGCGGCGAGATCGACGTCAAGAGCCGGGTCGGGGCGGGCACGGAGTTCATCATCAAGCTGCCGACCGGGTGAGGCGGCGGGAGAGAGCGACATGGCGATCAAGCTGCTGTTCATCGACGACGAGGACATCGTCCTCCGGAGCTCGAAGCGCATCTTCGCCGGGAGCGGCCACGAGATCGAGACGGCCTCGTCCGGCGACGAGGGGCTGGCCCTGGCCCTGGCCAAGGATTATGACATCGTCGTCACCGACCTGAAGATGCCGGGCCTCGGCGGGATGGACGTCCTCAAGGCCCTGCGCCGGGACCGGCCCGGGACGACCGTCATCATCTTCACCGGCTTCTCCAGCGTCGACACCGCCCGCGAGGCCCTCAAGGCCGGGGCCTTTGACTATATTCCCAAGCCCTTCACGCCGGAGGAGCTGCGGAGCGTCATCGACAACGCCCTCGAGGCCCGCCAGAACGCGGCCGGGGCCAAGATGCTCGACCTCATGGCCATCGTCTCACACGAGCTCAAGAGCCCGCTCGCGGCCGTTCAGACGACGGCCTCGACCCTCCACCGGGGTTACTTCGGCAAGCTCGAGCCCGAGCAGGAGAAGATCGTCGAGACCATCATCCGCAACTGCTCCTATCTCGAGGACATCATCCGCACCTACATCGACCTGTCCAAGATGGAGCTCGACGGCCTCGCGACGTTCAAGACGCGGGTCCCGTTCGCGTCGGCGGTCGTCGACGAGGCCCTGAACATGCCCGGGATCAGGGACAACGTCCGGCGGATGACCATCGCCACCGAGTACGACGGCGACCCGGTCATCGAGGGCGACCCCGCTCTCCTCAAGATCCTCGTCGGGAACCTGGTCAACAACGCCGTCAAGTACGGCGCGGAGGGGACGGCCGTCCGCCTCAGGCTCGAGACGAAGGGCGGCGAGGTCGTCTTCTCCGTGCGCAACGAGGGCGTCGGCATCCCCGAGGCGGACAAGGGCCGGCTGTTCAAGCGCTTCGAGCGGCTGAAACAGAAGGGCACCGAGGGCGTCAAGGGCTCCGGCCTGGGCCTCTACATCTCGAAGACGATCGCCGACAAGCACAAAGGCCGCATCTGGGTCGAGGGCGAGCCCGGGAAATGGGTCGAGTTCTGCGTCGCCCTGCCGGCCGTGAACGGCGAGGTCGCGGACCCCGCCGCGCCGACGGACTGAGGCCGGGACCTGACTCGGCCCCTTGAAGGCGTTCGCAGAGTCATCCCCGTTCGATCCAGTTCTCCGTCAGCCGAGCCGACTGGTGGGTTGACGCCGGCCATCTCTCCGTTGGATACTATCCTCCGAGCCGTTCGCTCCCCGACAGCTAAAGGAGGCGTCCGATGGGCACGGAGATCAGGTCCGACGTCGTGTTCAAAGGGGGCATGAAGTTCGACGGCATTTCGGGCCGGGCCGCGAGGTCCGTGGCCATCGACCACGGCGCCGACGGGGAGGCCATCGCCGGTTTCACCCCCCTCGAGCTCCTGCTCGCGAGCCTGGCCGGGTGCAGCGGCCAGGTCGCCGTCGGGCTCCTCGAGCGGATGGGCCGGGAGGTCAAGGGCCTGACCGTCCATGCCCGCGGGACCAAGAAGGAGGTCCACCCGAAGGTCCTGACCTCGATCGAGCTCGAGTTCGAGTTCCGCGGCGGGACGCTGGACGCGTCGTCGGTCGAGAAGGCGCTTGAGCTGTCCGAGGAGCGGTTCTGCCCCGTCTGGGCCATGGTCAAGGCTTCGGCGCCGATCAAGGCGACCTATCGCATCATCGCCGAATAGAATCCTGTCTCGAAGGAGGGCCCATGATCCTCAGCTACGATCCCTACTTCCCGGCCGTTCTGGCCTGCGGCATCGTCTCGCTCGTTCTCGGCTTCATCTGGTACGGGCCCCTGTTCGGCAAGGCTTGGGCCCGCCACACCGGCTGGACGGAGGAGAAGGTCAAGGCCCTTCCGGCCAAGAGCATGGCCCGGACCTACGTCCTGGCGCTCCTGGCCGGGCTCGTCACCGCCGTAGCCCTGGGCGTCCTCGTCTGGGAGATCGGCGCTTCGACGGTCGGAGACGGGATCAGGCTCGGCCTCTGGACCGGCGTCGGATTCAGCGCCATGGCCTTCGCCACGACGCATCTCTTCGAGCGCAAGCCGGTCGGGCTTTGGCTCATCGTCTCCGGCTACCAGCTGGTCTATCAGGTCGCCGCGGCCGTGATCGTCACGGTCTGGCGTTGAGCCGGCCGAACCCGGGATGAGACAAGCCGAGGCCAGGATGCGGGAGCGGATGAAGTGAAGCGCGAGTATTATTCCGATACGATCTCCGGCTTCCTTCGGGCATCGACGGAAGAGATCGTCGGAAAGCTGGCCTTGGCCAGCGATTTTCCCGATACCCTCGAACAGCGGGCGGCCTGGAAAGTGGAGATCGAGGCCCTGCGGCCGGTCCTGAGATCCCATTCAGGGGCCATCCACCTCGAATACACCATCCCCCGCATGGGGGAGAGGATCGACGTCCTTCTCGTCATAGGGCCGGCCATCTTCGTTCTCGAGTTCAAGGTCGGCGCCAAGGAGTTCACCCGGTACGCGCTCGATCAGGTCACGGACTACGCCCTGGACCTCAAGAACTTTCATGAGACGAGCCATGACCGCCTCATCGCTCCCATCCTTATCGCCACGGAGGCCCAGGGCGTCTTGCCCGTCATCGCGATGACCCCCCAAAACGACAGGCTCCTGGCGCCCCTTAAGGCCAATGCCGGGTCGCTGGGTGAGGTCATCAGCCGCGTATTGGAATTCGGCGAAGGGGATCAGATCGATTGGCGAGCCTGGAGGGCCGGCCGGTACAGCCCCACGCCCACCATTATGGAGGCCGCGCTGTCGCTCTATCGAGGGCATTCCGTGGCCGAGATATCACGGAGCGACGCCGGGTCGATCAATCTGGGCGAGACATCGGATGCGGTTTTCGAGATCATCCAAAGGTCGAAGACCGGTCGACACAAATCGATTTGCTTTGTGACCGGTGTGCCCGGGGCGGGGAAAACGCTCGTGGGCCTCAATATCGCGACCAAGCATATGGACGCGGCCAAATCACACCAGAGCGTTTTTCTCTCGGGGAATGGACCCCTCGTGAAGATACTCCAAGAGGCCCTGGCGAGAGATATGGTCGCGCGGAAAAATGGTTGCGGGGAGAAGGTCAAGAAGGGCGCGGCTAAGAGCCGCGTCAAGGCCTTCATCCAGAACGTGCATCATTTCCGCGACGAATGTCTTGTCGATGAGAAGCCTCCTGTCGATCATGTGGCCCTTTTCGATGAAGCCCAACGCGCTTGGAACCTTGCCAAGACCGCGGATTTTATGAAAAGGAAGAAAAGAAGGCCCGGGTTCAGGCATTCCGAACCCGAATTCCTGATTTCTTGCCTGGATCGACACTCGGATTGGGCCGTCATCGTATGTCTTGTCGGAGGAGGACAGGAGATTAACACCGGTGAGGCCGGGATCGCTGAGTGGGTCGACTCCTTGATGCGATCTTACCCGGCTTGGCATGTCTACATCTCTCCTCAGCTCATGGATAGCGAGTACGGGGCCGGACGAGTCCTGAAACAACTGGAGGCCCATCGACATGTTCGGCATGTCCCATCGCTCCACCTTTCCGTCTCGATGCGTTCTTTTCGGGCCGAGAATGTCTCTCTCCTGGTCAAGCAGGTCCTCGACCTTGACGCCGAAGGCGCGAGGAAAACCCATGAGCGGCTAAGCCATAAGTATCCGATTGTCATCACCCGAGATCTGGCCGGAGCCAAGAAATGGCTGAGGGCCCAAGCGCGCGGCACCGAGCGCTACGGGATCGTCGTTTCCTCTCAAGCCGAGCGACTCAAACCCCATGCCATCTTCGTCAAAGCGCCCATGGACCCCATCCACTGGTTCCTCGATGGGAAAGAGGATGTCAGGTCGTCCTATTACCTCGAGGACGTGGCCACCGAATTCGATGTCCAGGGATTGGAGCTGGATTGGGCGTGTGTCACCTGGGACGCGGATTTTCGGTATTCCAGGGCCGGATGGACTCACAAGTCCTTCTGCGGGCGCATGTGGAAGAACATCAGGAATTCGGAAAGACAGGTCTACCAGAAGAACGCTTATCGCGTTCTCTTGACCCGCGCCCGGCAGGGGATGGTCATCGTCGTTCCGGCAGGGGACCGGGAGGATCCGACGCGGGCCCCGGCCTTCTACGACCCGACGTATGAATACCTCAAGGGCATCGGATTCAGAGAAATCTGATCCGCCAGCAATCGGGCTTTGATCATCTATAGACTTGGCCTCGTGTTTCGATCTTCACAATCCGGATATCGTCGCCGTCCCATAGATAGACGACGCGATACTCGCCCACTCTCAAGCGATAAGTGCTCTTCAGGGTCTGCCCTTTCAGCTTCTGGATGTCCCCCTTATCCGGTAATCCCGTAATGGCATCGACGATGACCGCCCGGGTCTTCTTCTGACACTTGGCGAGGAACTTGAGGCTGGTCCTGCTGAGAGTCAGGTTCATTTAAAGACCAAGTCCTTTTTTGGCCTGTTCCAAAGGAACGAATTCGTCCTCGGCCAGGATCCTTAGGATCTCGCGTTCATCCTTCTCGGAGAGGACGAGTTCGACCTTTTCGCCGACGTTCGTCCTCAGCCAATCCCGGAGAGCGTCCCGGACGATCTCGGATAGACTCTTTTTTCTGATGAAACCTACAACCCGGGCCCTGTCGTAGAGATCCGTCTCGAGGATGACGTTAACGCGCTTCATAGGTTTTTTGTCCATAGATACATACTTACACACTTACATAGTTATGTCAATTTGACCGTTATATCAATTGGACAATATGGCGCCTCGCCGTCTCCTCTTCAACCCTAAAAGACGTCCAGGGATCGGCCGTTATCTCAGCGAAACAGGTGCGGAATGGGGCCTGAGCGCTGATGGCCCCGAAATAATGGATCAGACGACCCGGTAGTTCCTCCGGACGTAGAAGAACCCGAAGGCGATGATCAGGGCCAGGGCGTGGAACACGATGAGGTCCCGCCAGAGGAACGTCGGATCCTTCTTGATGAACATCACCCAGCCCATGGCCAGGACGGCGATGATCTGGGTGAAGAAGAAGCCGTAGAACAGGCAGACGACCGGGAACGCCCTCACCGGCCGGGCCCAGAGGAGGTAAACGCTGATGAGGCCCAGCGGGATCGAGAAGCCGAGGTCGAAGACCCGGACCAGCCAGAAAGCGGTCGGGGCGATCTCGTAGCCGCGGCTCGTGCCCGTGGCGATGACCTCCCGGGCCTCTTTCGCCCACATGCCCGCGAAGACGAGCAGGAACAGGACGAACACGGCGGAATAGACCGCCAGGCCGCCCTTCTTGAACCGGCTCTCGACGCTCTGGGGGAAGACCGACAGCGCGTAGAGCAGGATGACGAGGGCGGCGATGAGGACGAAGAGGTACAGGAAGAAGTAGCGCTCGCTGTTGCCCGAGTAGGCCGTCGAGCTCCACTCCCAGCCGATGGTGTAGCTCAGGACGAAGTAGACGAGGAACAGCGGCGTCGCGATGAGCAGGTCCTTGGCGACGGCCTTGCGGAAGAGGAGCAGGGTCCCCCCGACCAGGAGCAGCGGGCTCACCAGGGCCAGGTTGACGGCGTCCTGCCCGACGAGCTGGCCCATGATGCCCGGCGCGGTCTTGTAGGTGATGACGCCCCGGATGAGCGGTCCCTGGACGGCCAGAAACACGAGCGCGAGGCCTGCCGCTATGGCGGCGAGGCCGACGAAGGCCCGTTCGAACGGGCTGCCGAAGTCTGCCAACGGCCTTTCGCTCATATCACCCTCCTTGGCCCCGGCGAGCGAGACCGGGCTACGGCGTGACGATGGCCTTGATGACGCCGTCGCGGCGGGCGGCGGCGGTCTCATAGGCCTCGCGGGCCGCTTCGAGCTTGAAGAAGTGGGTGGCCAGGAAGTCCGGCTTGATGCGTCCCGTGTGGATCATCCCGACGGCCTTCTCCAGGCACTTGTTCTGACGGCGCACGTTCTGGACCCGGATCTCCCGGCGGCGCGCCTTGGAGCTGTCGAACGAGACGCGCGGTTCGATCGGGATGCCCACAGCGACCAGCGTCCCGCCCGGCTTGAGCAGGGCGACGGCCTGGTCGAGGGCGGACTGCTCGCCGCAGCATTCGAAGACGAGGTCGAGCCCGAGCGATTCCCGGGCCAGGACCTCGGCGACGATGTCCTCGCGGTCGGGGCTCCCCGTCCAGTCGGCTCCGGCCGTCGCGGCCGCCCCGAGCCGGGCCTCGACCCTTTCGGTCGCGTAGACGGCCCCCGACCCCTCGGCCTTCAGGGCCATGACGACACACAGCCCGATGGGGCCGGCCCCGAGGACGCCGGCGGTCTTGCCGCGGACCGAGCCGGCCAGCCCGGCCGCGTAGAGCGCGATCGACAAAGGCTCGGCCAGAGCGCCCTGGATGGCGGTCATCTTCGCCGGCAGGGGGACGCAGTTGCGCTCCGGGGCCAGGACGAATTCGGCCATGCCTCCCGTGAGCTCCCCGTAGTGGCCGAGGAAGAGGAGCCTGCGGCAGGTGTGAGGGCGTCCCGTCCGGCACTGGTCGCACGTCCCGCAGGAGACCGCGGGCTCGACGACGACCGTGTCGCCCGGCCTGACCCTGGCCACGGCCTGGCCGACCGCCTCGACGACGCCCGCGCACTCGTGTCCGGGGATGAAGGGATACGAGACCTTGTCGGCCCCGACGCGGTCGGACAGATAGTAATGGAGGTCGCTGCCGCAGACGCCCACGGCTTTGCTCCGGACGAGGACATCGTCCTCGCGCGTGATCTGGGGCGCCGGCGTCTCGCGGATCTCCATCGTTCGGACGCCGGTGAGGAACGCGGCTTTCATGGCCGGACTATTATAAGACAGGAGGCCCGAATTCAGAAGCCCGCCGTACGGCCCCGTGCCTGAGCCGCCCGTCACGCCCCCTGTCGGAATTTTGACAGCCGTCCGGCGAGGGCGTATAGTCCAGCGGAGACGCCGGCCCGGAAACCGGGGCTCTCGGCCCTGTTCGGTCCCGGGGACGGTCTCACCGAGGAGGAGTCATGAAAAAGCCGCTGATCGTCCGGTCCCTCACGGTCGCTCTTCTCATCGCCGTGTTCACGCTCGGGGCCTTGGCCCAGGAGACGCTCGACCTCCGGATGCTCGATCGCATCCGCCAGGAAGGGCTGGTGAATTCGAAGATCACCGATTTTCTCATCTACCTTTGCGATATCTACGCTCCCCGACTGCCCGCTTCGCCGCAGTATGTCGAGGCGGGCGAATGGGTGATCGGCCAGGCCAAGGCTCTCGGTTTGGCCAACGCCGCGATGGAGCCCTACGGGACGTTCGGCCGCAGCTGGGAGCTCCAGAAGTATTACGCCGCTATGATCGAGCCGCAGTACATGCCGATCATCGGCTACCCGAAGGCCTGGACGCCCGGCACGAACGGCGTGATCAGGGGGCCGGCCGTCCTCGTCCAGGCCAGGACCGTTGCCGACCTCGACCAGTACAAGGGCAAGCTCAAGGACGCCATCGTCCTCCTGCAGGGCGAGCAGGACCTGCCGATCTCGTTCGATCCGATGGCCTCGCGGCTCTCCGGGCCCGATCTCGAGAGGCTCATGCTGGCCCCGGAGCCGGGCGTCCGCCGGGCCCCGAGCCCGCAGATGCAGGACATGATGGCCCGCCAGCAGGTCCAGCAGGCCCTGCAGAAGATGCTCAAGGCCGAGGGCGCGGGGGTCCTCGTCGAGCCCGGCCGGGGCAAGTTCGGAACGGTCTTCGTCTCGAGCGGCGGCTCACGGACGAAGGGCGCGGAGACGCCCGTTCCGGCGATCGCCATCGCCACGGAGCACTACAACCGCATCGTCCGCATCCTTCAAAAGAACGTCCCGGTGACGCTCGAGGTCGAAGTCCAGGCCCGCTTCACCGCCGACGATCTCCCCGGCGCCAATGTCATCGCCGAGATCCCGGGCGTCGACAAGAAGCTCAAGCCGGAGATCGTCATGCTCGGCGGCCACTTCGACACCTGGCACGGCGGCACGGGGGCCACGGACAACGGGGCCGGCAGCGCCGTCGCCTTCGAGGCCATGAGGATCCTCAAGACGCTCGGCGTCCAGCCGCGGCGCACGATCCGGATGGCGCTGTGGGACGCGGAGGAACAGGGGTTCGTCGGGTCGCGAGGCTACGTCGCCAACCACCTCTACGACCGGGTCAAGAAGGAGAAAAAGGCGGAATACGACCTGTTCTCGGCGTATTTCAATTTCGACAACGGCAGCGGCAAGATCCGCGGCGTCTACGCCCAGGGCAACAGCGCCGTCGCGCCTATCTTCGAGGCCTGGCTCGGGCCCGTCAAGGACCTCGGCGCCTCGACCGTGACCCTGAGGAACACCGGGGGCACCGACCACCTGCCCTTCGACGCCGTCGGACTGCCGGGCTTCCAGTTCATCCAGGACACTCTCGAATACGACACGCTGACCCACCATTCGACCATGGACGTCTATGACCACCTGTCCCGGCCCGACCTGATGCAGGCGGCCACGGTCATGGCCTGGTTCGTCTACAACGCGGCCATGCGCGACGAGAAACTGCCCCGCAAGCACTTCGATCCGAACGCCCCGGCGCCGGCGCGCCGCGGCGGCTGAGGCCGGACCAGGGGTGTCGAGCGCGTCGGATCACCAAGGCCGTCTCGGAGGGATCAGGCCGGCTTCTTAGACCGCTGGGTCTTCGCGGTCGTCATTTTCTCGATGGTGGCCAGGGCATCCTTGAGGGCCGGGAGGGTCAAGATGTCCTTGGGCCGGCCGACGGTCTCCTTGCTCCTGATGATCCTATCCAACGCCAGGATCCTGACGTGAAAGCCTCCGAGGTCGACAAGGATGGAGTTCTTCGTTTCCTCGTCGAAACGGCCCAGCCCGTGCATCGTCAACACGATATCGAATAGCTCGACGGCCCCTCCGGCGAATGTCGGGGGATGCAGGCCGATTGAAGGAACGATGGCCCCTCCGACCTTGGCTACCGCCTTCCGGAGGCCCGGGTCGGCGAGGTCCCTGAACCAGAGGTCGATGTCCTGAGTGACGACGGGGGCGCCCTGCAGGGCCGCCGCTGCGGCCCCGACGATCATGTATTCCACGTGCCGCTTGGAGAGTTCCTTCAGGAAGGAGATCTCCTTACCGGTGAATATTGATCTTTCTGCCACGGATTAAGCTCCTTCGCAGCCGTTGGACCGGAACTTCCTCAAGAAGGAGGAGCGTCAACCGGACGTTGTCCCGGTCGAGTTTCGGGTCATCAGCGACGATGCGGTCGGTCATGGTCATGATTCGGCGGATCTTCGAGACGTCAGGATTCCGTTCTGTTAGAAAGACGCCGGGGCGAACAGACAGCGTTTCCGCGAGCGCTCGGAGTGATGCGGGAAGGACCGAGGTCTTGTGGACAAGATGGTAGAACGCCGTCTTGCTGACCCCGGACTTAGCGAGAAGGGCGTTGAGGCTCAGGCCGCGCTTCTCGGCGAGCGCCCGGAGTCTGATCACGTCGATCCGCATGCCATAATAGTACTAAAAAATAGAACCAATAGCAAACGGCCCTTGCCCTTATCAGGACGACGTCGAGAACGGGTTCTCGGTCGGGTAGAGCATCCCGGCCGGGCGGTTGTAGGAGAGGTCTTCGACGCCGAGCATGCGCAGGACCGCCCAGAGCGTCTTGCCCGCGGCCGCGAAGGCGACGGCCGTGTGGTGCGGGAAGCGCTTCTCGATGAGGACGTGGCGGTAGAACCGGCCCATTTCCCTGATTCCGATGACCCCGATGCCGCCGAACGACTTCGGGTCGATGTCCAGGACCTCGCCCTCGGCCAGGTAGGACCGCAGGACCGTGTCGGCCGTCGACTGGAGCCTGAAGATGGTCACGGTCCCCGTCTTGATCCGGCCCTCGAGCGTTCCCCGGGTGATGCCGGGCTCTTGGCCCGGCTCCATGAGCCGGTGCATGATGAGCTGGTAGCGCATGGCCGGGTCGAACAGGCACCCGGCCGGCGTGTTGCCGCAGTGGAAGCCCATGAACAGGTCTGTCGGCTTGTAGCCCTTGACGGCCTTCTTGGCCCCGGCGATCATGTCGTAGGGGACGGTGTTGTTGATGTCGAGGATGGTCGCCGGGAGCTCGGTCGCGCAGGCGGCGATGTACTCGCTCAGGGCGCCGTAGATGTCGACCTCGCAGGCCACGGGGATGCCGCGCCCGGCCAGCCGGGAATTGACGTAGCAGGGCACGAAGCCGAAATAGCTCTCGAAGGCCGGCCAGCACTTATTGGCGAAGACGCCGTACTCGGACGCGTCGAGATGGGCCTCCATGAACTTGAGCAGAGCGACCTCGAATTGGGCCAGCTTGTTCAGGATGCCGGGGTAGGCGTTCCCGGCCCCGAGCTCCTTGGCCATGTCGGCGGTGACGGCCTTGACCTTGGGGTCCTTCTCGGCCTTGCGGAAGATGTCGTAGAGGTCGAGCTCGCTGTTCTCCATGATCTCGACGCCGAGGTCGTAGAGGGGCTTGATCGGGGCGTTGCAGGCCAGGAAATCCTGCGGCCGCGGCCCGAAGGCGAAGATCTTGAGCTTGCGGAGGCCCAGGAGGACCCGGGCCACGGGGACGAACCCGGCGATCATGGCCGCGACCTCCTCGGGCAGGCCCACGGGATATTCCGGGACGTAGGGCCGGAGCCGGCGCAGGCCCATGTTGTAGGAGTTGTTGAGCAGGCCGCAGTAGGCGTCGCCGCGCCCGTCGACGAGGTCCTTTCCCGACTCTTCGGCGGCGGCCGCGACCATGACCGGGCCGTCGAACTTCTGGGCCAGCAGGGTTGAAGGGGTCTCCGGGCCGAAATTGCCGAGGTAGATGACCAGGGCGTTGACCTTCTTTGCCCGAAGCTCCTCGAGGGCCTGGAGGACGTCCTTTTCGTTCTCGACGACCGTCGTCGCCCGGGTGATGGCCAGGCCGGCCTTGCGGCATTCCTCGGCGACACGGAGCGATCTCTGGCGCGAGAGCTCGACAGGGAAGCAGTCGCGGCTGACGGCGACGAGCCCGAGCCGGACCTTGGGGATGTTCGTCATCGTTCGTTCTCCTTCTTCTGTCCGTAGTAGGCGTCGGGCCCGTGTTTTCGCCGGAAGTGCTTTTCGAGGACGCAGGCCTCGAGCGGGAGGAGCCGCGGGTCAAGGGCCATCGCGCCGAAGGCCATCTTGGCCGTCTGCTCGAGGACGAGGCCCGTCTCGACGGCCTCGGCCGGGGTCCGGCCCCAGGTGAACGGCCCGTGCCCGGCGACGAGGACGGCCGGGAGCGCGAGCGGGTCGAGGCCGGCGAACCGTTCGACGATGATCTGGCCCGTGTTCTTCTCGTAGGCCTCGGCGATCTCGGCCTCGACGAGGAGCCGCGTCACCGGCACGGGGCCGTGGAAATGGTCGGCGTGGGTCGTCCCGAAGCAGGGGATCTCTCGCTTGGCCTGGGCGAACATCGTGGCGTAGGAGCTGTGGGCGTGGGCCACGCCTCCAACCTCGGGAAAGGCCTTGTAGATCTCGACGTGCGTCGGCGTGTCCGAGGACGGGTTGAGCCAGCCCTCGACGACGCCGCCCTCGAGGTCGACGAGCACGATGTCGTCGGCTTTGAGGCTCTCGTAGGGAACGCCGCTCGGCTTGATGGCCACGATGCCGCGGCGCCGGTCGATGCCGCTGACGTTCCCGAAGGTCAGGAGGATCAGGCCGGACTTGGCCAGGTCGAGGTTGGCCTTCCAGACGGATTCCTTGAGCTCGGCGAGCATCGGGCTATCTCCTTTGGCGGTCCTTGATGGCCAGCAGGTCCTTCATGACGTTGTAGAGGCTCCCGCTCCAGTCCTTCGTCCCGAACGCGTCGTGGAGCTCCCGGTAGAGGGCGTAGAGCTCGATGTAGATCTTGTGGCGGTCGGCGCGCGGCTTGAAGACCGTCCGCTTGACGCCGCCCATGGCCGCCTGGGCCGCGGCGAAGGTCTCGTGGCCGTTGCCCCGGCGGCCGGCCGCGACCGCCCCGGCCATGGCCGCGCCGAGGGCGCAGGTCTGGGCGGACCGGGCGATCTTCATCGGCAGGCCGGTGACGTCGGCGTAGATCTGCATGACCAGGGGGCTCTTCTCGGCGATGCCGCCGCAGTTGACGATGTCGCGGACCCTGACCCCGTACTCCTCGAAGCGACGGATGATCGTCAGCGCGCCGAAGGCGGTCGCCTCGATGAGGGCCCGGTAGATCTCCTCCGGCGTCGTGTGGAGCGTCATCCCGGCGAGGAGGCCGGTCAGGCGCTGGTCGACGAGGACGGTCCGGTTGCCGTTGAGCCAGTCGAGGGCCAGGAGACCTGAGGCGCCTGGGGCGAGGGCGGCGGCCTTGCGGCTCAGGGCGGCATGGGAACCCTTCTTCGGCCCGCCCGGCTCGATCCTGTTGACGAACCAGTTGAAGATGTCGCCGACCGCGGACTGGCCGGCCTCGAGGCCGAGGTAGCCCGGCAGGACCGAGCCGTCGACGATGCCGCAGAGCCCGGGGACGTCGGGGAGCTTCTTCGACGCCGGCCAGACGCAGATGTCGCAGGTGCTCGTGCCGATGATCTTGACGAAGCGACCGGACTCGACGCCCGAGCCGACGCCGCCGAGGTGGGCGTCGAACGCGCCGACGGCCACGGCGATCCCGGGCCGGAGGCCGAGCTTCCCGGCCCAGTCCTTCGCCAGGCCGCCGGCGGGGACGTCCGCGGTGTAGGTCTTCTGGTAGAGCCGATCGCGGAGCCCGCCGAGCCGGGGGTCGAGCTTGGCCAGGAACGACTTGGCCGGGAGGCCGCCCCACCTGTCGTTGAACATGGCCTTGTGCCCGGCGGCACAGCGGTTGCGCTTCATCCGCAGAGGGTCGGTGATCCCGGTGAGAAGGCCGGGAATGTAATCGGCGCACTCGACCCACGAGAAGGCGGCCGCGGCGACCTTGGGGTCCTTCCGCAGGCAGTGGAGGATCTTGCTCCAGAACCATTCGGAGGAGTAGGTCCCGCCGCACTTGGCCAGATATTCGGGGTGCTCGGCGGCGGCCAGGGCCGTGATCTCGGCGGCCTCGGCGTGTCCGGTGTGGTCCTTCCAGAGCCAGGCCTGGGCGTTGAGGTTTCGCTTGAATTCTTTGTAGAGGGCGAGCGGCTTGCCGGCCCGATCGACGGGGAGAGGGGTCGAGCCGGTCGTGTCGACGCCGATCCCGACGACGTCCGCCGGGTTGAAGGCCTTGAGTTTCTTTTTGGCCTCGGCCAGGGCCGCGGGCACGGCTTTCTCGATGCCCAGGATCCAGTCGGCCGGGTTCTGGCGGGCCAGGTTCGCGTCCTTGGGGTCGAGGAGGATCCCCGCGTCGCCGCTCGGGTAACCGAAGATGGCTGTCCCGACCTCATCCCCGTTGCCGATGTTGACGACGAGGGCCCGGACGGAATTGGTGCCGAAATCGAGCCCGAGGGCGTACTTGGCGGTTTTCATGAGCGTAAACCTCCGCTGGAATATTATACTCACGTCCGGGTTGGGGGCAACCGCCGAAACGGGGACACGCTGAGCCGGAAAAGACGGCTTCATTTCGTGACCCCAACGAAATATAATGCCTGGGATACGCTTCTCAGAACCGGGAGGAGACATGAAGAACAGATCGCATCTCGGCGCGTTCGCCTCGACCGTCCTTCTCTTCGCGCTCGGCCTCGGGGCCGGCTGGGCTCAACGGCCCGCCGCGGGCTTCTCCGAGGACCTCCTGAAGGACTTCACCTCGCGGGCCCTGGGCCCCTATCGGGCCGGCTCCTGGGTGACGAGCTTCGCCGTGCCGGCCGGCCCTTCGCGCGAGCATCTCTACACGCTCTACGTCGGCACGCGCAACGGCGGCGTCTGGAAGACGACGAACAACGGCACGACGTTCGAGCCCGTCTTCGACGGCCAGCCCAAGCTCTCGATCGGCGACGTCGCCGTGGCCCCGACGGATCCCAACGTCGTTTGGGTCGGCACGGGCGAGCCCCATTGCGCCCGGAGCTCGAACTCCGGCGACGGCCTCTGGAAGTCGGTCGACGCGGGCAAGACCTGGACGCACATGGGCCTCGCGGATTCCCATCACATCGCCCGGATCCTCATCCATCCCCGGGACGCCGACACGGTCTATGTCGCCTCGCTGGGCCATCTCTTCTCGAACAACGCCGAGCGCGGCGTCTATAAGACGACCGACGGCGGCCGGACCTGGGCGAAGGTCCTCTATGTCAACGACAAGATCGGGGCCGTCGACCTGGCCCTCGTCGAATCGGCGCCGGACACGCTCTACGCGGCCCTGTACGACAAGGTCCGCCTGCCCTGGCATTACGAGCTCGGCGGGCCGGAGAGCGCGATCTACAAGACGACCGACGGCGGCCGGGCCTGGACGCGGCTCGGCGGCGGCCTGCCGACGGGGCGCATCGGGCGGATCGGTCTCGACGTCTACCAGAAGAATCCCGACATCCTTTACGCCGTCGTCGAGAACGGCAACCGGCGCGCGCCCACGGCGGAGGAGGCGGAGCAGGACAAGCGGCGCGGCGGCGCGCCGGCGCCGCGAACGGCCGGCAACGAGGTCTACCGCACGGACGACGGCGGCAAGACCTGGCGCAAGGTCAACGCCGGCCACGAGGACGCCCTCAACAAGGCCCCGTACTCGTTCAATCAGCTTCGGCTCGACCCGAACGACCCGGAGACCGTCTACATCACCGGCGTGTCCGTGGCCTCGACGAACGACGGCGGCAGGACCTGGAAGGGCCTCGGCTGGCCGACCGACGGGGTCATGCCCCGCGCCTTCGGCGATTGGCGGGCCCTCTGGGTCGATCCGCTCGACTCGAACCGGCTCATCTTCGGCTCGGACGGCGGGGTCAACGTCTCCTACGACCGGGGCCGGACGAGCCACCACGCCTACAACATCCCGCTGACCGAGTGGTACGCCGTCGGCGTGGACATGGAGGACCCGTACAACATCTACGGCGGCCTGCAGGACCATGACTCGTGGAAAGGCCCGTCGAACGGCTGGGCGGGCGAGATCGGCCCGTCCGACTGGGTGACGGTCGGCGGCGGCGACGGCATGTACAACTGCGTCGATCCCACGGACTCGCGCTGGCTCTTCAACAACCGGGAGATGGGCACGATGTGGCGCCTCGACCAGAAGACAGGGGTCCAGACGCAGATCACTCCCCGGCGGGAGCCAGGCCGGCCGGCGCTGCGCTTCAACTGGACGCCGCCGATCGCGCTGTCGCCGCACAACCCGGCCATCGTCTACGCGGGCGCGCAGGTCGTCTTCCGGTCGCTCGACCGGGGCGGCCGCTGGCAGGAGATCAGCCCCGACCTGACGACCAACGAGGACGCCAAACAGCACGGCGAAGGCCACATCTCCTATTGCACGCTGACGACGCTGGCCGAATCGCCGGTCGCGCCGGGCGTCATCTGGACGGGTTCGGACGACGGCAAGGTCCAGGTGACGAAGGACGGCGGGGCGACATGGCTCGACCGGACGGCCAAGCTCGCGGCCGCGGGCGGGCCGGCGGGCTTCTGGACGAGCCGGGTCTTCCCGTCGCCTCACGCGGCGGGAACGGCCTTCGTGAGCAAGACCGGCTGGCGCCTCGACGACTACCGCCCGTCGCTCCACAAGACGACCGATTTCGGGGAGACCTGGACGTCGATCGCCGGGAATCTGCCGGCCGGAAAGCCCATCAACGTCGTCGTGCAGGACCGGAAGAACCCCGACCTCCTGTTCGTCGGGACCGAGTGGGGCGTCTACGTCACGCTCGACGGAGGGACGAGCTGGCTGCCGTTCCGGGCGGGGATGCCGTCGCTCAAGATCACGGACATGGTCATCCATCCGCGGGAGAACGACCTGGTCGTGGCCACGTACGGGCGCGGGGCCTATGTGATCGACATCGCGCCGCTCCAGGAGATGACGGCCGCCGTCCTGGCCGAGGACGCCCACCTGTTCGACATCGAGCCGAGGACGCAAAGGGTGACGGGACGCATCGGGAACTACCGGCTCCTGGGCGACAGCCATCTCTTCACCCCGAACGAGCCGAACGCCGTCGTGGTCAATTACCATCTCAAAGCCAAGGCGGACGGGGCGGTCAAGATCACGGTCGCGGACCCCTACGGGACCGTGCTGGCGGAGATCGCCGGAAAGGGCCAAGCCGGGCTGAACAGCGTCCTCTGGGACATGCGGCCGAGGCGCCCCGGCGCGAAGCCCGCCGGGCCCGCGGGATTCGGGGGCGGGGCGCGGCTGGCGGCGCCGGGCGAATACACGGTGACCCTGGAGGCGGCCGGCAAGACGCTCACGAAGAAGGCCGTCATCACGCATCGGCAGGGCTGGGCGGTCGGTCCCGTGCCCGTCATCATCCATTAAATCGGGGACACAATACCAATTTCCGAATTACTCCGGAGACGCGCTGAGCGGTCGGCGGACCGATAGGAGGACGGCGACATGGACCTGAGGAGCACTCCCCATTTCCGACGGGGGGCGATCGCCGCGCCCCTTCGAATCATCTTCTTGGCGGCCCTCCTGGCCGCCTGCGAAAGGGGCCCATCGGAGGGGCAGGCGGCTCGAAAGGACTATCCGATCACGCCCGTCCCGTTCACGGCGGTCAGGGTCACGGACGGGTTCTGGGCGCCCCGGATCGAAACGAACCGCGCCGTCACCATCCCGGCCATCTTCAAGAAATGCGAGGAGACGGGGCGCATCGACAACTTCGCCATCGCCGGAGGGCTCCTCGAAGGCGAATACCAGGGCGAGCGCTACAACGACACCGACGTCTACAAGACGATCGAGGGCGCGTCGTATTCGCTCATGCTCCATCCCGACCCTGAACTCGACGCCTACCTCGACGGCGTCATCGCCAAGATCGCGGCGGCCCAGGAGGACGACGGCTATCTCTACACGCCGCGGACGGCCAGCCCGGGAAAGGTCCAGCCGGGGACGGGCGAGGAGCGATGGGCGGAGCTGGCCGTGAGCCACGAGCTCTACAACGCCGGGCACCTGTACGAGGCGGCCGCGGCCCACTTCATGGCCACGGGGAAGCGGCCGCTGTTGGACGTCGCCCTGAAGAACGCCGACCTCGTCGTCCGGACGTTCGGGGAGGGAGCGGGGAAGCGGCAGGGCTTTCCCGGCCACCAGGAGATCGAGCTGGCCCTGGTCAAGCTCCATCGCCTGACCGGGAAGCGGGACTATCTCGACCTGGCCAAGTACTTCCTCGACCAACGCGGCCGCGGCTTGACGCTGAGGCAGTATCCGCCGGGGAACCGCTTCGCCATCTATAACGATGCGACCCAGATCCAGGCCCACAAGCCCGTCCTCGAGCAGGACGAGGCGGTGGGGCACGCCGTGAGGCTGACCTATATGGCCGCGGGCATGACCGACATCGCGGCGCTCACGGGCGACAGGTCCTATCTCGAAGCCGTTCGCCGGCTCTGGGAGAACGTCGTCGGGAAGAAGATGTACCTGACGGGCGGGATCGGCTCGCGCCACGACCGCGAGAGGTTCGGCGAGGCTTACGAGCTGCCCAACCTCACCGGCTATCTCGAAACATGCGCCTCGATCGGGATGGCCATGTGGAACCAGCGCATGTTCCTGCTCACCGGCGACGCGGCCTATCTCGACGTCATGGAGCGGGCCATGTACAACGGGGTCCTTTCGGGCGTGTCGCTCGACGGGACGCTCTTCTTCTACCCCAATCCGCTCGAATCGGACGGCACATACAAGTTCAACAAGGGCCGGGCGGAGCGGGCGCCCTGGTTCGGCGTCGCCTGTTGCCCCGGGAACGTCAGCCGTTTCCTGCCGTCCGTGCCCGGATACGTCTACGCGACGGGAGGGGAGGCCCTCTATGTCAACATGTTCGCGGCCGGGGAGGCCAGGGTCGACTTGGCCGGGCGGGCGGTCGGCATCGCCCAAGCCACGCGCTATCCCTGGGACGGAAAGGTCGTGCTGACGGTCGATCCGGGGAGGAAGGGCCGTTTCGCCCTCCATATCCGCATTCCCGGCTGGGCCCGGAACCGACCCGTGCCGACGGACCTCTACTCCTACGCGGACCGCGCGGGGGACGGCGATACGGGCGTCACGCTGCGGGTCAACGGCCGGGCCGTCGCGCTCGACATGGACAAGGGCTTCGCCCGGATCCGGCGGACCTGGAAGAAAGGGGATACGGTCGAGGTCGTTCTGCCGCTGGCCGCGCGCCGCGTCGTCGCGCATCCTGCGGTCGAGGACGATGCGGGGTTCGTCGCGGTCGAGCGCGGGCCCCTGGTCTATTGCGCCGAGGCGCCGGACAACGGCGGACACGCGCTCAATCTCGTTCTCCCCGACGGGGCGGCGCTTCGTCCGGGGACCCGTTCGGACCTGCTCGGCGGTGTCGTCGTGCTAACGGGGGAGGCTCTGGCCGCCGATCCGTCCGCCGTCACGAGGGTCCGCGAGGCTGTGGCCAGGGATGCCGCGCCCGGCGCTCGGCTCGAGCCACACCGCCTCGTTCTCATCCCCTATTATGCCTGGGCCCACCGCGGCGCCGGCGAGATGTCCGTCTGGCTGTTTAAATCGTTTAAATCGGGGACACAATACCATTTTCCGAATTAGCCGCCAATGAGCCGGCGCAGATCGCGGACAGTCAACGATAAAGGTTGCTATAATAAGAAGATTTAACGAGTTGCCCAATCTGTATAGCGCAAGTAATTCGGAAAATGGTATTGTGTCCCCGATTTGAATGAGGAGGTCGACGATGACAAGAGCTCGAATTGCGGGGGTCCTGGCCCTGGCACTTTTTCCGGTCTTCGCCGCGACCTGCGCTCAAGCGCCCAAGGCCGATTACCCGGCCGCGCCCGTACCGTTCACGGACGTCCACCTCACGGACGCCTTCTGGGGGCCGCGGCTGGACATGAATCGCACCGTGACCATCCCCCACGTCTTCAAGCAGAGCGAGGAGACGGGCCGGGTCCAGAACTTCGACCTGGCCGCGTCCGCCCTCGAAGGCGCCACCGACGGCAAATACTGCAGCCGCTTCCCCTTCGATGACTCCGACGTTTACAAGACGATCGAAGCGGCCGCGTACGCCCTGGCCACTCACCCCGACCCCGAGCTCGACAAATACGTCGATGGGCTCATCGCCAAGATCGCCGCGGCCCAGGAGCCGGACGGCTATCTTTATGCCGCCCGGACGATCGGCGGCCCGCCGCCCCAGCCCTGGCTCGGCAAGGAGCGCTGGTCGCACCTCTACATGAGCCACGAGCTTTACAACGTCGGGCACCTCTATGAGGCCGCGGCCGCGCACGTCCAGGCCACGGGCAAGAAGAACCTGCTGGCCATCGCCGTGAAGAGCGCCGACCTGGTGGCCCGCGAGTTCGGGCCCGGCAAGCGCACCAACCCGCCCGGCCACGAGGAGATCGAGATCGGCCTGGTCAAGCTCTACCGCGTCACCGGGACGCGGAAGTACCTCGACCTGGCCGGGTTCTTCATCGACGCCCGCGGCCAGACCGAGGGCCGGATCCCCTTCGTCGAGAACGCCCGCGAAGGAAAGGAGCGGCTCCTCTACGGTGAATACGCCCAGGACCACAAGCCCTTCATCGAGCAGACCGAGGCGGTGGGCCATGCCGTCCGGGCCGGCTATCTCTACGCCGGCGCGGCCGACGTCGCCGCCCTCACCGGGAACGCGGCCTACATCGCCGCCCTGGAGAAGATTTGGGCCGACATGGTCGGGACCAAGCTCTACGTCACCGGCGGCATCGGCGCGGCCGGCGGTTGGGAGGGCTACGGTCCGCCCTACCGGCTGCCGAACGCCAGCGCCTACGCCGAGACCTGCGCCAACATCGCCACGTTCCTCTGGAACTCCCGGATGCAGAGGCTGGGGCTCGACGGGAAGTACGCCGACGTCATGGAGCGCATCCTCTATAACGGCGTCCTCTCCGGCATCTCGCTTTCGGGCGACAAGTTCTTCTACCCCAACCCCCTGGCCTCGTTCGGACAGCACGAGAGGGTGCCGTGGTTCAGCTGCGCCTGCTGTCCGCCGAACGTGGCCCGCGTCCTGACCTCGGTGCCGGGGTATTTCTACGCCGCCACCAAGGACAAGGTCTACGTCAACCTCTTCGCTCAAGGAACGGGGAAGATGCGGGTGGCGGGGACGGACCTCGAGCTCGTCCAGACGACCGAGTATCCGTGGAAGGGCGACATCAAGATCGAGGTCAGGCCGGCCAAGGACGCCGATTTCACGTTGGCCGTGCGCGTCCCCGGCTGGGCCCAGAACCGTCCTGTTCCCTCCGATCTCTACACGTACCTGGACCCGCCGGCGGGCGAGCCGGCCCTCAAGGTCAACGGCGAGGCCGTCCCGCTCGGGCTCGACAAGGACTATGCCCTGATCGCGCGGACCTGGAAGGCCGGCGACGTCGTCGAGCTCAGCCTGCCCATGCCTGTGAGGCGCGTCGCGGCCCATGACGCCGTCGAGGCCGACCGCGGCCGGGTCGCGATCGAGCGCGGACCGCTCGTCTACTGCGCCGAATGGACCGATAACGGCGGCCGGGTCGCGAATCTGGTGCTGGCCGACGGCGCGACGCTCGCGCCCGAGGCCCGGCCCGACCTGCTCGGCGGGGTCGTCGTCCTCACCGGCGAGGCCGGGGCGGTGAGCGAAAAGGCCGGGAAGATCGTCGTCGAGAAGAAGCCCCTGACGCTCATCCCGTATTACGCCTGGGCCAACCGGGGCAAAGGCGAGATGGCCGTTTGGCTGGCCCGCGACGCCTCGAAGGCCCGCGTCGCCCGCGAGCCCGGCCTCTCGGCCAGGGCGACGGTCACGGCGTCCGAGCGGGCCGTCAACCCGAAGCGCGTCAACGACCAGCTCGAGCCCGAGAGCTCGGACGACGCCGCCGGCTACATGCACTGGTGGCCGAAGCGGGGCACGACCGAGTGGATCGACTACGCCTTCGAGGCGCCCGTGCGCGTTTCGGAGGCCGCGGTCTACTGGTTCGACGACACGGGCGGCGGCGGGTGCCGCGTCCCGGCCTCGTGGCGGATCCTCTACAAGAGCGGCGAGGAGTGGCTCCCGGTCCAGGCCGCCGGCCAATATGCCGTGGCCAAGGACGCCTGGAACACCGTGAAGTTCGCGTCCGTGCGGACGAAGGCCCTGCGCCTCGAGGTCCAGCTCCAGGAAGGCTGGTCGGCCGGCGTCCACGAGTGGGCGATCAAGTAGAATCTCGAAATCCGTTTTTGACCTCGAAAACAGAGTTTTAAGGCCTTTTTCAGGGCCAAAATCAAACGCATCTTACAGATAAACATCGGACTTTCTGAGGTCCGACCCCATTGGGCCGTCAGGGCCGGCGGAAGTGCCCGACTTCGACCAGCTTGAAGAAGGACCGGGCGCAGGCGCCGATGTCGTTGGCCGCGTCGTGGGCCCCTTCGTATGGAAAGCCGAAGCAATAACGATGAAGCTCTTCGAGGGTCGGCCACTTGTAGCCGAATCCTCCGCCCGGCCGGGGCAGAGCGCAGAGCGCGGTCGTCTCCTTCATCGTGCAGATCCCGGGGAGGTCCAGGAACCCCAGGGGCTTCCTCGTCCGGACGAGCTCGGACCCGACGACGCCTCGGTCGTAGTCGTAGTTGTGGGCGACGAGCGTCGTCCCCGGGGCCTCGGCCGCTTCGAGGAACTCGTCGAGGACCTCGGCCAGGCTCCGACCGACCCTCACGGCGTGGCCGTGGGTGATGCCGTGGATCCTCGTCGAATCGGGCGGGATACTGAATCCCTCCGGCTTGACGATGTGACAGCGGGCCTCCCCGGCGTTCCCCCGGGCATCGTAGCGGGCCCAGGCGATCTGGACGAGCCTCGGCCATTCCCCGGCGACCTCGGGCGAAAAATAGCGGACCCGGGGCAGTCCGGTCGTCTCGCAGTCGAAGAACAAGAGGCTCGGGCGCAGGACGGGCATGTCACGGTTTCCGGGGATTAGGGTTACCCAGATACGGGCCGGCTGTCAAGTTGATGGATCGACGAAGAGCGCGTCGAGGCGCCGCCGGGTCACGTTGACAGCCGGACGGGGGCGAGGTAAATTCTCTTTCGCCGTTGCCGGCCCATCGGCGGTTCCGGTCCCCCAGAGGATCGATCATGCCAGCCATGACTCAAGCCCGTGGCGCCTCTGCCCCGGAAGGAGGAACGATGAGAACCCACTTCAGTCGCTTCACTCTCGCTCCGGCCGTCATCGCCGTCCTCGGGTTGCTTTTGGTCGGTTTGGCCGCCTGCAAGTCCGGCGCGCCCGGGGCCGGCGACGAGCTGGCCGGAGTCACCCAGTTCGTCGCCAACGGCTCGTTCGAGGAGTTGGCGGGCGAGAGCCCCAAGGGCTGGGCGGCGAGGCGCTGGCAGCGCGAGAGCGACGCGCTGTTCGCCGTTGAACCCGCCGGCCGCACGGGCGGCCGGAGCGTCTCGATCTCCTCGGCGAGCGGCGCTAACGCTTCCTGGATGACGACCGTTCCCATCCGACCCTACTCGCGCTACCGGCTCGGCGGCTGGATCAAGACCGAGGACCTCATTCCCGGCTCGAGCCGCGGGGCCCAGATCAACGTCCAGGGCGAGAGGGATTGGCGCACGCCTCCGGTCACGGGCACCCGGGACTGGACGCGCGTCGACGTGGAGTTCGACGCCGGGGCCAACGACGCGATCGAAGTGACCTGCCTCTTCGGCGGCTGGGGCCGGGCCACGGGCAAGGCCTGGTTCGACGACGTCGAGCTGGTGCGCCTCTCCGGGAAGGAGATGGGGCGGCCCAAGGTCACGATCGATGGCGGAAAGACGGGGAAGCCCGTTTCCAAATACATCTACGGCCAGTTCATCGAGCACCTGGGGCGCTGCATCTACCAGGGCCTCTGGGCCGAGATGCTCGAGGACCGGAAGTTCTTCTGGGCCGTCGGCGAGGGGGAGTCGCCGTGGAAGGCCGCGGGCGACCCGGCCTTGGTCACGATGGACAAGGTCAGGCCGTTCACGGGAGCGCAGACGCCGCGCGTCACGCTCGGCGGCCGGGGCACGGGAGGGATCGCGCAGGAGGCGCTGGCCCTCGTCGAAGGGAAAGAGTATGTCGGCCGCGTCGTCCTGGCCGGCGACGCGAGCGCCGCGCCCGTCACGGTGAGCCTCGTCTGGGGCGACGGGTCGGAGGCGAGGCAGACGATGGTCGTCGATGCGATCGACCGCGGGTTCGCGGCCTTCCCGTTCACGTTCCGGGCCGGCGCCTCGACGGAGAACGCCCGGCTCGAGATCGCCTCGTCCGGCCGCGGCTCGTTCCGGATCGGCGCGGCCTCGATCATGCCGGCGGACAACGTGGAGGGCTTCCGGCCCGAGGTCCTGGCGTTGCTCAGGGAGCTCGACTCGCCGGTCTACCGCTGGCCGGGCGGCAACTTCGTCAGCGGCTACGATTGGCGCGACGGCATCGGGGACCGCGACCGGCGGCCGCCGCGCAAGAACCCGGCCTGGACGGGGGTCGAGCACAACGACGTCGGCATCCACGAGTACATGGACCTCATGCGGCTCATCGGATCCGAGCCCTACATCACCGTCAACAGCGGCCTGGGGGACGCGACCATGGCCCTCGAAGAGCTCCAGTACGCCAACGGCGCGCCCGATACGCCGATGGGCAGGCTCCGGGCGGCCAACGGCCATCCCGAGCCGTGGGGGGTCACGTTCTGGGCCATCGGCAACGAGATGTATGGGAACTGGCAGCTCGGGCACATGCCGCTCTCGGATTACGTCAAGAAGCACACCCAGTTCGCCGTGGCCATGAAGGCCATGGACCCGTCGGTCCGGCTCGTGGCCGTGGGAGAGGCGGGGCGGTGGAGCGAGACCATGCTGGCCGAGGCCTCGAACCACATGGACCTCATCAGCGAGCACTTCTATGTCCAGCACAGGCCCGGGCTCCTCAGCCACGTCAACCAGGCCCCGGCCGCGGTGAGGAGGATCGCGGAGGCCCATCGCCAGTATCGGGCCATGATCCCGACGCTCAGGACCAAGGAGGTCCCGGTCGCGCTCGACGAGTGGAACTACTGGTACGGGCCGCACGTCTACGGCGAGCTGGGGACGCAGTATTTCCTGGAGGACGCGCTGGGCGTGGCCGCGGCCCTCAACGAGTTCGCCCGGCAGACCGACGTCTACGTCATGGCCAACTACGCCCAGACGGTCAACGTCATCGGGGCCATCAAGACGTCGAAGACGGCGGCCGTCCTCGACACGACGGGCGTCATCCTGGCGCTCTACCGGAGGCATTTCGGGACGATCCCGGTCGCGGTCGGGGGCGCGCCCGAACCCCTCGACGTCATGGCCTGCTGGAAGGACGAGACGAGGAGCGTCCTGACGCTCGCGATCGTCAACCCGACCAAGCGCCGGATGGAGCTCAGGCTCGATCCGGGGAAGCTGAAGCTGCCCAGGACGGCCAGGCTCTATCTCGTCTCGGGCGACGATCCGCGGGCCTGCAACGTGCCCGGCCAACTGCAGCAGGTCGCCGTCCACGAAACCGAGGCGGCCCCCTTCGGGAAGAGGATCGCGGTCCCGCCGATCAGCGTTTCGTTGTATCACATTGGGGTCGGACCACAGCAATAAGAACATTATCAACAAGATAGCCGCATTTTGAGGGCCTGAAAAGCCTTATAACCCGCATTTTTGCCGGTAAAAACGTCGATCGAGTCGCGCGCTGAGCCCTTCATTTTCGTGCCCAAAAACAGGGGTTTTAAGCGTTTTTACGGCCCTATTTTGGAGCTAAGTTGCTCTAAATAAACGTATAGCTGAGGTCCGACCCCATTACCTTCTGATGAAGCGGAGGTGGCGGACGCGGCTGGCGTAGACGCGGAAGCCGTCGATGGCCCCTGACCCGTCGCGGGTAAAGCGAAGGATGTCGCCATCCGCTTCGAAGGCCTCCGCGTAGACAGGCATGAGCACCATCCTCTGAGCCGGCCGGAAGCGGAGCTTGAGCCTCCCGTCCTCGACGAAGAGCACGTAGGTCGTGTCGATCTCATCGCTGTAGTATGTGCCGGCATAGGCTTCGAGGTCGGCCGCTTTCGGAGTGAAGGGCGGGACGGCCTCCCACAGAACCGGCTTGGACCCTGCGCTGGAATCGCGCATCCGGAGAGGCGCCCCGGCGGCTCCGGGCTCGAAGACGGCCTGCCTCGAGCCGTCGGACAGGGCAAAGGTCGTCGGCGACAGGGCGATGACGGGCTGGCCGCCGATGCGCAGGGACTTGCCGCTTGGATCAAGAACGACCCTCGTCACGCCGTCGGTCAGGGGATCCCGATAAACGCCGGCGTAGGACTTGAGCGTCGCCGCGGCGACGCTCACAGCCGTGGGCTTGGCCGGCTCCTTGATCTTCTCCGCGAGGTAGATGTCGGCGACCTCATGGGCCAATCGCGCCGGATTGGACCCGCTCACGTTGCTCAGGACGGCGATCGACAGCCGCTCGTCCGGATATCTGGCCAGGTACGTCTGATATCCGGCCGTGGAGCCGCCGTGACTGACCTCGCGCACGCCCTTGTGCGCCGTCACGATCAGCCCCTGGGCGTAGGCGTTCTCGAAGCCGTCGTTGAGACGGCCGCGGGTCTCGAGCTGATCGACCAGGGCCCGGCCTCCGACGCGCGGATTGTCGAGGTTCTCGTTCCAAACAAGAAGGTCGCCGGCCGTGGTCAGCAGGCCGCCGTTGCCGATGACGTTGGTGAAGGACATGTTGGTATAGAACGGCCCGTCGCCACGGCGCCCGTAGGCCGTGGCCCGGTCGGGGACGATCTCGCGGAAGTCGTCGCGCCACTGGGTGCGCGTCATCCCGAGAGGCTTGAACAAGCGCTCCTGGCAGAAGGCCTCGAGGCTCTTCCCGGAGACGCGGGCGACGACGACGCCGAGGAGGGTGTAGCCGGTATTGCAGTACAGGAATTCGTCGCCCGGCTTGAAATTCAGCTCTTTCATCCGGCCGACGAGCTCGATGATCTCGGGGACGGTATGGACGGCCTGCCCGGTCGGGCGCCCGGACAGGTACATCAGCGGCCATTGGCTCCGCAGGCCGCTGGTGTGATGGAGGAGGTGGCGGATGAGGATGGGCGTCCCGAAGTCCGGGACCTCGGGGATGTGCTTCCGGACGGGGTCGTCGAGCGAGAGCTTGCCGTCCTGGCAGAGGAGGGCGATGGCCGCCGCGGTGAACTGTTTGGCCACGGACCCGGATTCGAAGATCGTGTCCGGCCTCAGCCGGATCCCGTATTCGAGGTTGGCCATGCCGTACGCTTTGACCAGGACCGGCTGGCCGCCGACGGCGACGCCGACGACGCAGCCCGGCGTATCGCTCCGGTTGAAGCGCTCGAAGACGCGGTCGACCTTGGCTTCGGTCGACAGCTGCGGCGGCTTCGGATCGGGCGCCTGTCGGGCCGGCGTCTGTCGCCCCGGGCCGGACGGCTGGGCCCGTCCGGCCGCGATCGGCACCGTCATCGACAGCGTGGCGAAGAGGATCGTGAATGCGAGCCTGCGGCGATTCCTGGGGGTCTTCATGGGTCTCCTCCGGTCCGAGCTTCTGGGGGTCTCACGATTCGTCCTCCCCGGCCATTCCGAAAGACCTGACTTCGCCGGGAGAACAGCCTGCGCAGTCGGGGATTGGTGACAATAGAGGGGCGGACCACGCAAATAAAGGCATTATCAGTAGGATACTTCATTATTTGGGGCATGGAAAGCCTTAAAACCGGCCTTAAAACCGGCGTTTTTACCGGCAAAAACACTGAAGTTATCAAAGCCGAGTATCGGCGGACTCAGTGGAGAAGACGCTTCATTCCCTGGACCGGAAAAAATGGACTTGGGCCGGGAAGAGGGCTAAAATGACTCCACTCGCGGGCCCGATGAAAACCTTATTGCAGCCGTCCCATGGTCCGGACTTTGGGGTCCATCCCTGGGCCAACTAAACACAAATAAACAGGGGGCAGCCATGAAAATGGGGCCAATCAGGATAGGGAAGGCATTCGCGGCGTGCATTTCCATAGCGATGTTTTTCCATAGCCGTCCTATTCAAGGTAGCCAACTCGGTAAGATAGATATGACCTTTAATAAGGAACTGGAAATTACGTCGAGCTTGGGCCAATTAGGTAATCAATTCTACTATCCTTCAGTCGTTGACGCAGATTCCGAAGGCAATATCATAATAATCGAGCCAACTGAAGCTCGAATACAGATATTCGATGCCAGAGGTCTGTTCGTAAAGTCAATTGGCGGAAAAGGGCAAGGACCGGGAGAATTCGAGACACCCATCTTATTGTCAATATCCAAGAAACGTGAAATCTATGTTGGGGATATTGTGCGAAGAACCATAACGATCTTTTCTGCAACTGGGCATTTTGTCAAGAGCATTCATATACCTTCGGGGATGTGGATGCTGAAAAAGTTCGTGGTCGACTCGAAAGAAAACATAATTTGCGGGTTTGTGCCGATGGGCCATCAAAGATATACCGTCGCTAAATACGATCCGAGCTTCGGTCTATTGAAGACCATAGCGGAGTTCAATGAGATTACGAGCTTATTGGTGTTTGGGGGAATCTCATTCCTGCCTCCGCGGTATTCACCCTCGATCATTTGGGATCTTGACGAAAACGACAACCTCGTGATTTGCAAGAACGATGTCTATGAGCTTCTTTTGTTTGATGCGACAAGCAGATTAATCAATAGGAACAAGATCGATCATGCCTCCGAGGCAATCAGCCGTGATGAGAGGGATTCAATAATCGCAGAAATGGGCGAACGAGCGAGACCCTACATTGACAAAATAAGCATACCTAAGGTCAAACCTCCCATTATGGACCTTGTTAAATGGGATAAGTACTTGTTCGTCCTGAGGACGACCACCGGAGACCAACGCAGCTATGATGTTCTTGATGAGAAACTGCGTGCAATCGGCCAAATCCGAATACCCTTTAAGCTCTTTAAGTGCCGAGATGATAAGGCTTATTCGATAGAGGCAAGAATCAACCCCGAGACTGAAGAATTAGAAGACATTCGGATATCAAGATATGGAATTATGGATAATTATTCCAACCGTGAGCATTGACGCGAAAGCCGGACCCTTGTCCTCATATTACGAACAACCTCGTTTCCCGGCCTCGGGGACGATCCAATTGTCTTGACCCGGCTAGGGAAAACGGTTATCTTCCGAGGCATCACGCCGCTTCCCCGGAGGAGGAGAATATGACCCTCGCCGCCCCGATTCATCGACCCGCTCGGATCCGCCGCGCGCCCGCGCCGTCCCCACTCCAACGACCCGTCTTGGCCATCGCGCTCATCGTGCTGATCGCCATGGGCCTGGCCGCCCAGCCGGCCCCCGCCCAGCAGAAGGTCCACGAGGAGTACACCAAGAAGATCCTCGAGTTCACGACCGATCCGTGCTTCAGCACGCCCTACGTGAACTACCTCCCCTACGTCGAGGGCGTCCCCACGCCGCTCGAGGTCCTCGGCCACATCGCCGGCGCGAAAGACGTCCTGACCTACTCGGCCGACGTCTATAAATACCTGCGCGCCCTGGCCTCCGCGACGCCCCGGGTCAAGGTCTTCGACATCGGCAAAACCGAGGAAGGCCGCGACTGGATCCTGGTCGCCGTCGCCGACGAGGAGACCATCAGGGACCTCGACCGCTACAAGGAGATCGCCGCCAAGCTGGCCGACCCCCGCGGCCTCTCCGCCGACGAGTCCCAATCGCTCCTGGCCCGGGCCAAGCCCATCTACTGGGTCACCGGCGGCCTGCACTCCGGCGAGACGGGCTCGGTCGAGATGCTCATGGAGCTCGCCTACCGCGTCGCCGTCGACGAATCGCCCTTCGTCAAGACCATCCGCGAGAACGCCATCACCCTCATCACGCCCATCCTCGAGGTCGACGGCCGCGACAAGCAGGTCGATATCTCCATGGCCAAGCGCCAGGACCCCAAGGCCAACGTCCCGACCCGGCTCGTCTGGTGGGGCCAATACGTCGCCCACGACAACAACCGCGACAACCTCGGCCTGGCCCTGAAGCTGAGCCGGCACGTCATGAAGGTCTTTCTCGACTTCCACCCCATCGTCATGCACGACCTGCACGAATCCGTCGCCCACCTCTACATCTCGACCGGCACCGGCCCCTACAACGCTTGGCTCGACCCCATCGTCATCGACGAGTGGAGCCTGCTCGCCTACCGCGAAGTCAACGAGCTGACCAAGCTCGGCGTCCCCGGCGTCTGGACCCACGGCTTCTACGACGGCTGGGCCCCGAACTACGCGTTCTACGCGGCCAACGGCCACAACTCCATCGGCCGGTTCTACGAGACGCAGGGCGCGGGCGACGCCTCGACCCGCGTCATCGCCGCCTCCCCCGACCGGGCCTGGTTCCGGCCCAACCCGCCCCTCCGCTCGACGCTCTGGTCGATGCGCAACAACGTCAATCTCCAGCAGAGCGGCGTCCTCATCGGCCTGAACCACGTCGCCTCGCTCAAGGACAAGTTCCTGGAGAACTTCATCCTCAAGGGCCGGCGCTCGGTCGCCAAGGCCCGCGCCGAAGGACCGGCCGCCTATGTCTTCCCCGGCGACGACCCCCGCCCCGGCCAACAGGCCCTGCTCCTGCGACAGCTCCAGGCCCAGGGCGTCGAGGTCCACCGGGCCGACAGGGCCTTCAAGGTCAAGGACGCGCCCTATCCCGCCGGAAGCTATGTCGTCCGCATGGACCAGCCCTATTCGCGCATGGCCGACCTGATGCTGGACAAGCAGTACTTCAACGTCAACGACCCACGCCCCTACGACGACGTCGGCTGGACGCTCGGCCCGCTCTACAACATCCGGACCGTCCGCGTCGAGGACCCGGCCGTCCTCGACGCGCCCATGACCCTCGTCCGGGGCGAAGTCGCGCCTCCCGGCGGCGTCGCCCGCCTGGCCAAGGGCGCCGTCCAGGCCTATCTCATCAACCACAACGCCGACATCGCCCTGGCCACGTTCCGCTTCGCCCGCAAGGACCTCAAGATCCAGGCGGCCGAGAAGGACTTCGAGGCCCTGGGCCGGAAGTTCCGCGCCGGATCGTTCGTCCTCAAGCCCGGAGACAACCCGGCCGACCTCGAGTCCGTCCTCGACGAGGCCGGAAAGACGTACGGCTTCACCGCCGTCGCCGCGGCGGCCGTGCCCTCCGTCCCGCTCCACGAGGCCCTCGCTCCGCGCCTGGCCGTCATGCACACCTGGCAGAACACCCAGACCGAAGGCTGGCTGCGGATCGCCCTCGACCAAAGCGGCATCCCCTATGATTACATCTCCGTCCACGCCGCCCGCGACAACGCCAGGCTCCGCGACAAGTACGACGTCATCATCTTCGGCCCGTCGTCGCCCGACGCCTTGAGCGTCGTCAACGGCCTCACCGGCGACAAGCCCCTGCCGTGGAAGAAGACCGAGCTCACGCCGAACATCGGCGTCCAGGATTCGACCGACGACATGCGCGGCGGCCTCGAGCTCGACGGCGTCCTGCACCTCCGCGATTTCGTCAAGGCCGGCGGGGTCTTCATCACCCTGAGCTCGAGCTCGGCCCTGCCCATCCACTTCGGGCTGGCCCCGGGCCTCTCGATCCGGGACACGCCGAACCTCTGGGCCCGCGGCGGCGTCTTCAAGGCCGAGGTCGGCGACCGGACGAGCCCGCTCGCCTACGGTTATGACGACACGCTGGGCATCTACTTCAGCCAGTCGCCGGTCTTCGCCATGGGCGGGATGGCCGGCCGGGGGAGAGGGCTGATGGCCGGCCCGGGCGGAGCGCCGCCGCAGGGGCGGGCCTCGGGCCGCGGCGGCGCCAACGACCCGGACGTCGTCCAGGGCAGGCCCCGCGACCTCGGCCAGAAAGCCCTCGAGGAGTTCCGCAAGGCCCAGAAGGACGCCGCCGAGCAGGAGGCCGAGGAAGGCCCGCGGGCGGCCGCGGGCCCGGCTGTCCGTCCTCGCGTCGTCCTGAGCTTCGCCCGCAGCGCCGCCGACCTCCTCATCAGCGGCGGCCTGGCCGCGGGCGAGGAGCTGGCCGGAGCCCCGGCCCTCGCCGACGTGAAGCTGGGGCAGGGCCACGTCGTCCTGTTCAGCTTCAACCCCGCCTGGCGGAGCCAGACCCACGGGTCTTATTTCCTGATCTTCAACGCCTTGCTCAACTGGAAGAACCTCGACGCCTCCCCGAAATAGCCCCGGGAACGAAACGAGGAGCGCCCGTGTTCAGAGCATCCGATCTGAAGAAAGGGGACGTCGTCAAGATCGACGGCGCGCCCCACATCGTCGAGACGATCAAGGTCCAGAAGCCGTCCGCGCGCGGCGCCGTGACCCTCTACAAGATCCGCTTCCGCGACCTGTCGACGAAAAGGAAGGTCGATCAGTCGCTCCGCGGCGACGACCTGTTCGAAGAGGCCGATTTCGAGCGCCGTCCGGTCCAGTATCTCTTCGGCGACGCCTCGGGCGTCACCTTCATGGATCTCCAGGACTACGGCCAGTTCACGCTGACGAAAGAGGAGATCGCGGAGGAATGGCCCTATCTCACCGAGGGCCTCGAAGGGATCATCGCCATCTCCTCCGAGGGCCGGGTCCTGGGACTCCAGATCCCGACCTTCATCAGCCTCGAGATCGTCGAGACCATTCCGTCCGTCAAAGGCGGGTCGGTGACGGCCCGGACCAAGCCGGCGACGCTCTCGACCGGCCTCGTCGTCCAAGTCCCGGAATACATGTCCGTCGGCGAGATCATCCGCGTCGACACCCGGACGGGGGAGTACGCCTCCAAGGCGTAGGGATCGTCGAGGCGATATCCCTCGCCGCCTCGAGAGGGCTCATGGAAAACCATGATGAACAACGGCTATGCCTATTCCGACCGCATCGCCCGGTCTGACGGGGGCCTGACCGTCCTGTCTTTTTACGCCCGATCCTACCGCCATTCGTCCGAGGCCGAGTGGCGGGAAAAGATCGCCCGGGGCGAGGTCGCGCTCAACGGCCGGACGGCCTCGCCGGGCGACCGGCTGGCCGCCGGCGATCTCCTCGTCTACCGTCGGCCGCCGTGGGACGAGCCCGACGCGCCGACGGATTTCGGGGTCCTGTTCGAAGACGACGACGTCCTTGTCCTCTCCAAGCCGTCCGGCCTGCCCGTCCTCCCCGGCGGGTTCTTCCTGGAGAACACCCTGCTCCATCGGGTCCGCGAGCGCTTCGGGCCGGCGTGCTCGCCGCTCCACCGGCTCGGCCGGGGCACTTCGGGGGCCATCGTCTTCACCCGCCATCGTGCTTCGGCGCGATCGTTGGCCGAAGCGATGCTGGAGCGGCGCATCCTCAAGATCTATCTGGCCCTGGCGACGGGCACGACCATGCCGGACGGCTTCACGGTCGACGCTCCCATCGGCCCCGTCCCCCACACGCTCCCCGCGACCGTCAACGCCTACCGCCCGGACGGCCGTCCGTCAACGAGCCACGTCCGGGTCCTGCACAGGTTCCCCGACCGCGACGTCTCGCTCGTCGAAGTGACCATCCCGACCGGCCGGCCTCACCAGATCCGCATCCATCTCGCTTGCGCCGGCTTCCCTCTGGCCGGCGATCCGCTCTATCTCCCCGGCGGCCTTCCGCGCCCGGACGGACTCGACGACGATCCGGCGACGACCCCGGGCGCGACCGGCTATCTCCTGCACTCCTGGAAGGTCCGTTTCCCTCATCCGTCCCGGGGCGAAGAGATCGAGGTCGTCTGCCCGCCGCCCGCTTACTTGTACTTCACCGAGCAGCCGTAGGGCCGGGTCGTCGTGACGGCGACGGGTCGGCCGGCGGCGAGAGCGTCGAGCGCGGCCAGGGCGTAGTTCGTCCGGTCCGGCTTGTTCCCGCCCGTGTCGTCGTCGATGGCCCCGTTGTAGGCGATCCGGCCCTGGGCATCGATGACGATGATGTGGGGCGTCGTCTTGGCCCCGTAGGCGCGGCCCGTCGTCCCGTCGGCGTCCATGAGCTGGGCGGCGTACGCGGCCTGCCATTCGGTGAAGGTCTTCTTCAGCTCGCCGGGCCCGCGGTAATTGGCGTGACCGGGATTGGTCGAATTGACGGCCAGCCAGACGGCCCCCTTCTCCTCAGCCGCTTTCTGCGCGGCGGGCATCAGACCGCCCTCGTAATGACGCTTGACGACCGGACAACCGGGGTTCGTCCACTCGAGGACCACGATCTTGCCCTTGAACTCGGCCAGGGAGCGATCGTTCCCATCGAGACACTTCAGCGTGAAGGCCGGGGCCGGGTCCCCGATCCTCGGCGGCGTCTCCTGGGCGGCCGCGGCGACGGCGCCGGCGGCAGCGAGGATCAGGCCGAGGACCAACGATCTCGTGAGTCGCGGCGTGGTCATGGATCTACCTCCGTTGATCGCAATCTCCGGGTCCCGAAGGACCCTCATCGGTGCGGTTTCGGACCGGTGCGGCGGAGACGGCCGCCGTGATCTCGTACCCCGCGCCGGCGACGACGAGGACGCCGCCGACGGCGGCGGGCGGCGGGGCGCCGGGGCCCTTCGAAGGGATGAGCCGAATATGGACTGTCCCCTCTCTCAAGGCGAGGCCGGAGCTGTCGACGACATAGCCCTCAACGGGGTGGGCGAAGAAATCCCCGATTTCCGAGTCCCGCGGACCGGTCACGGCGAACTCGACCTCCCAGGCCGCGCCGGTCCATTGGGCCCGCGCGGGAGCCGCGGTCAATCCCGACTCGTGGAAGGGCCTGGGAAAACGGGACGCGAACCTCCCCAGGAGAGAACGCCCTGCGGCGAGAGACGCCGCGTCGGGCGGGATGACGGCCCGGGCCGGCGTCTCCCCGGTGACGCAGCTTTCGCGGCAGGCCATCCATTCGAGGACGGCGGAGGCCTCCCAAGGCCCTCCGCTCCAGCCCGCCGGAGGCGAGATGTCGCAGAGGAGAAGGACCTCGTCCTTGTGCTTCAGCGAGACCAGTCCGTCCTCGACGGACTTGGCGGGAATCGGATGGCGCAGTGGGCCGGCCGAGAACCCCTGGGGCAGGGTCCAGCGCGCCGCCGGGGCCAGCCCGGCATCGCCGGGGTTGACCCAATAGAGGTGCCAGCCGGACTCGAGCTGGATGTCGAACCCCAGCGTGACCGGGCCGGGGTTCCCCGGGCTTATGACGACGAGCCCGAGACTCTTCAATGCGGAACGGATCTTCCTGGCTTCGCGGTCGACGCCGGCCTGGCGCAGGATGAGATGGGTCACCAGGCCCTGGACGTCCTTGACAAACGCGATCTGGATGTCCGCCCCCGGGTGGAAGAACTCCGCCGCGCTCTCGGCCTGGAAGGCGAGCAGGGGCTGTCCCGTCGCCCTCACGAAAAGCCGCCCCGCCATCCGTGTGACCGTGAGCGTGAACCCCGGCCGGAGTTCGTATTCCCCGACGTAGCCCTGGAGCACCGCCTCGTCCACCTCCACCGCCTGGCGCTTGACCGGCGGCTTGAGCAGGGGCGCGGGCCATTCCGGCTCGAGGGCGTGGAGGCCGAGGTCATCGACCTCGAAGGACGTGTTGCAGAGGACGACGACGCCCGTCTTCTTCGCCGGAGCGAAGCCCGCGAACGACCGAAACCCGCCCGTGCCGCCGTTGTGCCAGACGATCTCCGTCCCGTACTTGTTCCAGACGTGCCAGCCCAGGCCGATGTCGAGGCCGTCCGTGCCGGTCGAGCGCCTCTTCTCGAGCATCAGGTCGAAGGCCCGGCGGAGCGGCGTCTCGCGGAGGCCCATGGCCGCGGTCAGGAGCTTGAGCATGTCGTTCGCGGTCGACCGGAGCGCTCCGGCGCCGGCCAGGGCGTCGAAGGCCCAGGGCTTGACCGGCCGGAGCGACGGCCCGGTCGGAACGGCGAGGCGGGCCTTCATCGACTCCGGCAGGGTGATGGCGGTATCGCTCATCCCCAGCGGCTCGAGGACGCGGCGGCGGACGAGCTCCTCATAGCTGACGCCGGCCTTCCAGGCCAGGGCGTGACCGAGCAGGCCGACGCCGAGGTTCGAGTACTCGTATTTCTCGCCGATCGCGCGGGTCAGGGCGTGCCCGGAGAGGAACTCGTAGAGCTTCGCCGGCCCGTAATCGGCGTAGGGGTCTCCGCCGTCGGCCGGCTTGAGATTGCCCGGCAGTCGCGGCAGGCCCGAGACCTGGTTCGAAAGGTCGAGGAGGGTGATCTCGCGGCCGTCGCGGCCGGGCACCTTGACCGCCGCTGGCAGGAGCTTGGCGACCGGATCATCGAGCTTCACTTCGCCGCGCACGACCATGTCCGCCAGGACGAGCGACGTGAAGACCTTGGTGATCGAGCCGATCTCGAACACCGTGTCGGCGTCCGGGACGAGGGTCCCGCCCGGCGCCGTGGCGCCCGCCGCCGTGACGCGTTGCCCGTTCGCGTCGACCAGGGCGGCGACGATCCCGACGGCCTTGCGGGCCTCGTCCGTCCGGTTGACGAGGAGCGGCCTCAACTCACCCAGGTCCCGGGCTGCGAGGAGGATCGCCGCGGCGGCGGCGAACCCGATCATTCCGGCCGAAGCTTTCTTCATGATCACATCGCTTTTATAGCACAGATCTCCCGGAGGCTCAAAAAGGACCGGGCGGCATCGCTCCATGTGTACGAAAGGCGCGGCCGGCTCTCCGCGGCGCCCGCGGCGAGCTCCCGCAAGCGCCCCGGTTCCCGGACGAGGCCGAGCAGTCCCCGGGCCAGCTCCGTCGCGGTCGCGAAGAGGAGCCCCGTTCGGCCTTCCTCGATGAACGGCTCCGAATACGGCGCCCTCACGGCCAGGATGGGCAGGCCGAAGGCCCGGGCTTCGTGAAAGGCCATGCCGAACGATTCGCTCGGCGAGGGGCTGACGAGGGCGGAGCTTTCCTCGTATTCCCCGCCGAGGTCCTCGTACGGGACGAACCCGAGGAGGGCGACGCGCTCGCGGAGAAGAGGATGGGCGCCCACCGCTTCCCGGCAGGCGGCGGCCGTTCCCGGCTCGATGTCGGTCCGCCCGGCGACGCGCAGACTGAAATCGTCCTCGGGCCGGACCTCGCGTCCGAGGGCGTCGAGGAAGTCCGGAACGCCCTTTCCCCGGATGAGGCTCGAAACGACCAGCCCCGTGAAGACCTCGGGCGGGCGGAGCGGCCCGGTCGGCAGGACGCACGGGGCCGGCGGAACGAGGAGAATGGGCTTTCCGGCGAGGCCTCTGGCCCTGAGGATGTCCCCCGTCCTCCGGCCGGTCACGAGAAAGCCCAGGCCTCGGCGGAAGACGAGGTCTTCGGCCCGCCTCAGCCCGGCGGCCGCTTCCGGCGTCCGGCCCGGGTCCTCGCTGGGCAGGCTGTGGATGATGAAGAAGAGCCGCGCGTCCGGCCCGATCGGGTCCGATCCGGCCAGCCGGGGGATGTAGAGGCTGTCCACCCAGAGCTCGGTCCCGGGCGGGTACGCCCCCGTCGAGAGCCGGTCCAGGGTCGTCGTCTCGACCCTGAGGCCCGCCGCCCTCAAGGCCCGGACGAAGAACCTGTTGTAGAGGTCGCCTCCGGATGGGGGCCGTCCCGGCGGGACGACGAAGACGAGGCCCGGCCCGGCCGCGGTCCGCGGGGGTTCAGGCACGCTTGCGGCCCGGCCCCGGCTTGGCCGCGACGTCGCCCTCGTACGAGGCCCAGGCCTCGGGCGACTCGCGGGCCGTGATCTTCAGGCAACCCTTGAACCGTGACGCGACCCTGGCCGCGACGCCGTCATGGATGCGCCGGGCCAGGAATTCCATGGTCGTCGGCACGGCGGCCAGGGCCGGGTTCTCCTCCAGGTTCTTGTAGTGGAACTCGGCCAGGACGTCCTTCAGGACCCTGGAGGCCCGGACGACGTCGATGACGGTGTTGTTCGCGTCGAGCTCCGCGGTCCGGAACTCGGCGTCCACGACCAGGGTGACCCCATGGAGACCGCGGGCCGGACCGAAGACGTCCCGTTTCAAGGCGTGGGCGACGAAGGCGTGACGCCGGATCGTGAGGCCGTACATGGCTCCTCCTCAATAGACGATGAGAGGGCTCAGGCCCTCGGATGAGCGGTCGATGAGAGGGCCGTAATCCTCCGGCAGTCGGGCGAACGGGACGGGCGGCCCGACATGGAGATCGAATTCCGGCCGCTCGAGCAGGCGGAAGACGAGCTCCGTCCGGCGCGCGACGTCCCAGCGCGGCCGCAGGGCGCCCGGTATCCGGGAGACCTGAGAGGCGATGATCCGCTTCCGCCGGCTGTGGAAGCTGCCGCCGAGATCGAGCCGGACCGGCCCGGCGCCGAGCCAGCTCACGGCGACGACCCGGCCCTCGACGCCGACGCTGTCGATGGCCGCTTGGAGCCCGGCCGCGGTGCCGCTCGCGTCGAAGGCGACATCGTAGGGCCTCGGGTCCGGCGCATCCGCGACGGCGAAACCCAGGGCCTCCGCGAGCCGGCGCCGGTCGGCTCTCTTCTCGACGACCTCGAGCTCGACCGCGGGACCCAGGTCGAGGACCCGGGCGACGAGAGAGCCGACGATGCCGAACCCGACGACGAGGACGCGCTCGCCGACGGACACGCCGGAGTCCCAGGCCGCGGTGACGGCCGTCTCCAAGTTGCTGGCCAGGGTGGCCCGGGCGGGCGGCAATCCCTCGGGGAGCGGTCGGACGTCCTCGCATCGGACGACGGAGAAGTCCTGGTGGGGATGGAGGACGTGGACTTTCCGGCCGCGGAGGCCTTTGGGCCCCTCGGCGACCTCGCCCACGAGCGAGTAGCCGTACTTGACCGGGAACGGGAAGCGGCCGCCCATGTAGGGACAGCGCATGTCTTGCTCGAGAGCGCCGGGCACCCGGCCCGCCGCGACCAGCCGTTCCGTGCCCGGGCTGACCGCCGAGAACACGGCGCGCACGAGGCACCGCCCCGGTCCGGGCGCGGGCAGGGTCTCCCGGCGGATGGCGCCCCGGCCTTTGCCCGTCAGCCAGAACGCCCGCGCCCGGATCACGGCCGTCCTCCGCCCGCGCCGGGCCGGGCCAGCGTGCCGACGATCATCATGCCGTCGTCGACCGGCGTGAAGGCGTGACAGGCCAGCCGGAGCGAGGAGGCCACATCGGGGACGGGGGGGAGGCGGAACGAGCTCAATCCGGAGCCCAGGATCAGGGGCGAGATATGGACCTGGAGGACGTCGACGTTTCCCTCGTCGAGGAAGCGCGACGTCGTCAGCGCGCCGCCCTCGATGTAGACCGATCGGATGCCGCGCCTCATCAGCTCGCGGAGGATGTCGGACGTCGGAATCGAGCCGTTCGAGCCGCGGAGCCGAACCACGCTGACGCCGGCCGGGGCGGGGCCGCCGCCGCCGACGAGATAGACCTTGCCGCCTTCGCCGGCCGCCAGGCCGCGAAGGCCAGCGGAAGACGAGGCCAGAACGATCCGGGCCGGCTGGCCGCCGTCGACGTAGCGGACCGTCAGTCGGGGCCGGTCGCGGCGCAGGGTCCGCGAACCGATGATGACGGCGTCGGACAGGGCCCGCATCCGGTGCGCGTGGACGAGGTTCGAGGCCCCCCCCAAGCGCTTGGAATCGCCCGTGACGGTCGCGATCCGTCCGTCGAGCGACTGGGCGAAATGGCTGACGGCGAAGGCCCGCCCGAGCCGGCGGGCGTGCATCGAGGCGAACGCGTAGGGCAAGTAGGTCTTGAGCAGCCGGAGGGCCGGCGCGGGCAGACCGCCCCCGCGGACCATCCGGACCCGGATGAGGTCGCCGATCGAGAAGACGGCGCCGGCCTGAGAGGACGGAGGCGCGGGAAGCGAGGGATCGAGAAGGACGGCCGCGACGAGGTCAGGCCGCGACGCGGTCCGGAACGGACGGTCGAGGGAGACGGTCCGTCTGCCGCCCGCCCCGTCCAAGCGGAAAAAGCACTGACGGACCGGCTCCTGGCGGAGATCGACGGCCTCGCGGACGCGGAGAAGAGAGTCCCAACATTGCTCGACGAACGCGGCGGACATCCCGCTCACCCCCTCGGGGATAAAGTCCGGGCTCAGCTTGGCGGTTCCAAGATAGTGGAAGGCCCGGGACCTGTCAACCGGCCGGATGGGCCTCGGGTCCGGTTGACAAGTCCGGGGTGTGGCCCTACGATTGAGAGGGAAAATTCGCGATAGCCGGCCCGATTGGAGTCCGATCCGATGAAGACGTTTGCGCGTTTCGCGGCCTTGGCGCTGGCTGTCGCTCTGGCCGGTTTCGGGGCCGCGGCCCGTCCGCCCCTGCGGTTCGCCTGGCTGAGCGACACGCACGTCGGCTCGGGCCGGGGGGCCGACGACCTCCGGATCGCGGTCGGGGACATCAACTCCCAACCGGGACTGTCGTTCGTCATCGTGTCCGGGGACGTCACCGACATGGGGAGCTACGAGAATTTCCGCCTGGCCAAGGAGATCCTCGACAGGCTCCGCATCCCTTATTACATCATCCCCGGGAATCACGATACGAAGTGGTCGGGATCGGGCGGCTCGGACTTCGCCCGGCTCTGGGGGGCCGAACGGTTCGTCTTCGAGAGCGGCGGCTTCCGTTTCATCGGCCTCTCCCAGGGGCCCGTCCTGCGGATGGGCGACGCGAGCTGGGCGCCCCAGGACGTCCGCTGGCTCGAGGGCCTGCTGGCCGAGCCGGGGGCGGCCAAGAAGCCAACGATTTTCGTCAGCCACTACCCCATCGACCCGGGCATCTCCAACTGGTACGTGGTCCTCGACAAGCTCAAGACCGTCCCCACGGCGGCCGTGCTGGTCGGCCACGGCCACAAGAACCAGGCCCTGGATTTCGAAGGCCTCCGGGGGGTCATGACCCGGGCGACCGTCGGCACGAAGGACGCCGCCGCCGGCTATACGCTGGTCGAGATCGGCCCCAAGGCCATGACCTTTTTCGAGAGGTCGGGCCGGGCCAGCCTCGGCCCGTGGCACCGGATCGAGATCGGAAAGGGCGGCGGGGGGGCGAACCCGGGCCTTCCGGCCCGCCCCGACTTCGGCGTCAACGCCCAATACCCGCAAGTCCGCGAGCGCTGGCGCTTCAAGTCGGGCTGGACGATCGCCTCTTCGGCCGCCGTTTCCGGCGACACGGTCGTCTTTGCCGACGCGTCGGGCGCGGTCCGGGCCTTGCGCGTCTCGGACGGCTCCATCGCCTGGGAGCTCCAGACCCATGACCCGATCTACTCGACCCCTGACGTCGCCGGCGGCCGGGTCGTCTTCGGGAGCACGGACGGGACGATCTACGCCCTGGACGCGCGGCTCGGGACCCCCGTCTGGAAGCACGCGACCGGAGGCCCGGTGGTCGGCTGCCCGCGCATCGCCGGAGGGACCGTCTTTATCGGATCGACCGATCATGTCTTTCGGGCCCTCGACCTGGCCAGCGGCGAGTCCGTCTGGCGGGCGGAGGGGATCGAGGGCTTCGTCGAGACGAAGCCGCTCGTCGCGGGCGGCCGCGTCGTTTTCGGCGCTTGGGACGGACGCCTTCACGCCCTCGACGCCGAGACGGGCTGGCCCCTTTGGACCTGGATGGGCGAGCGCGAGAGCGTCTACTACTCGCCCGCCGCCTGCTGGCCCGTCGCGGGGAACGGCCGCGTCTTCGTCGTCGCCCCTGATCCCTGGATGGTGGCCCTCGATCTCGAGAGCGGGCGCGAGCTCTGGGGCACCGACAACTGGGCCGTGCGCGAGTCGATCGGGATCTCCGAAGACGGCGGTCGCGTCTTCGTCCGGACGACCGAGGGGCTCGTCGCGGCCATCTCCTCGACGGCCGACGACGCCGAGGCCCTCTGGGAGACGGACACCGGCCTCGGCTATGACATCAACTCGGCCATGCTGGTCGAGAAGGACGGCGTCGTCTTCTACGGGACCAAGAACGGCATCCTCCTGGCCCTCGACGCCGCGACCGGGGCGATCAAGTGGAAGCACCGGGTCGGCGTCACCCTCCTCAATACCGTGACCCCCCTCAGCGGCAGGGAAGTGGTCGTCACCGATCTCGACGGCCACGTCACGCTTGTCTCCTCCGACCGCCCTTCTCCGTCCCATCCCATTTGGAGAGTGCTATAATTGACGGGCGGGACCATGAAGAAAGCGTTGAGGAGAACTCTCAAGATCTCGGGATTCGTTCTCGGCGCGATCGCCCTTCTCCTCATCGTCGCGGTCCTGCTGGTCGTCTTCGACCAGCCGCTCGTCAGGAGCATCGTCCAGAAGCAGCTCGGCCGGGGCCCCGGCTCGTCGGCCCGCATCGGCCGGCTCGAGTACAAGCTCTTTCCCCTGCGCGTCACCGTCGAATCGCTCGAGCTCGTCCGCGAGGACGCCTTTCAGAAGATGACCGTGTCGATCGCCCGCCTTGACGCGGCCGGGGCTTTGGGAAAGATCGTCCGCGGGACCAAGCCCGCCCTGGACGGGATCGAGGCCGGCGGCGTCTCGCTCCGGCTCGAACAGAAGGCCGTTTCGGACAAGCCGCTGGACGTCGAGAAGATGCTCATCCAGGCCGCGGATACGCTCGCCTGGACGAAGCGGGCCGCGCTGACGAACGCCCGGCTGTCCTTCTCGTTCCTGACGCGGCAGGCCGAGGTCGAGGGCTTCGATATCACCCTGACGCCCGATCCGGCGACCGATGTCGTCGCCTACTCGATCGGGCGCGGCGATGTCGCCGTCTCGAACAAGGACGGGGCGCTCCTCTTCGCCTCCGGCTTGAGCTCGGCGGGCTCGCTCGGGCTCGTTTCGCCCTACGTCCTCGACGCGACCTTCGCCCTGACCTCGCCGCGCTTCGCCGCGGCCGGCCTCGAGGACCCGCTCGAGAGCGCCAGCCTTTCCTTGGCGGGCCGATTCGACCGGCCGTCCCAGGAGCTCAGGATCACCCGGCTCGTCGCCGGCCTGGCCGGCCTCCTGAGCGTGGAAGGGACGGCCGCGGCCCGGCTCGGCCACAGCCTCTTCGTCGAAGCCGAGGCCCGGGTCCGGCTCGAGAGCCTCGAAACCGTCGCGGCCCTCCTCGGACCGAGGCTCCCGGCCGAGCTGCGCGCCGCCTCGCCGCACGGCCGGGCCGAGCTCGCGGGGAACTACGCGCTCCAGCGCACCGACCAGGGCTCCAAGGACAATCTGGCCGCCTCTCTCACGCTCGAAGCGATCGATCTCAGCCCGGTCATCGACGGGCGACGTCTGCGCGTCCGGGCCGGCGGCCGGATCGACGCGGCCGGACCGTCCCGGGACCCGCGGATCTCTGCGGACATCCGGTCGACGGTCGGCGCCGCCGCGATCTCCGGGGTCACCGTCGCGGGCTCGAATGTCCGTCTCGTCGCCTCGGGTTCGCGATCGGCCGCCGACATCTCCCTCCTCGACGCCCGCCTCGACGGCCTCGCCTTCGACGCGGCCGGGGGCGGGCGGATCGCGTTCGACACCTCCACCCTCAAGGCCCGGGGCACGATCGACCTCGTCCGGAAGAGCGGCGTCCTCAGCTCTCTCGACGCCCGCCTCGACGGCCTCGCCTACGACGCGGCCGGGGGCGGGCGGATCGCGTTCGACACCTCCGCCCTCACGGCCAAGGGCACGGTCGACCTCGCCCGGAAGAGCGGCGTCCTCAGCTCTCTCGAGGTCCGGCTGCCCGGCCTGACGCCCCTGCGCCTCTCGGGGCGGTTCGGGTCCGCGAGGAGCTCCGCCTCAGAGGTCCGTCTCGAAAGCCGCGGGCTCGAGGTCCCGACCCTCCGGGCCCTCGCCGCGCCCTTCATCCCCGCCGGCTTCGCCGGCTGGGACCTCGGCGGGACGCTCGACCTTTCCCTCGACGCCCGCCGCCCCGCCGGCTCGAACGCCGACTGGGGCCTCACCGGCACGATCGCGCTCGCCGACGTCATGTTCAACGATCCCTCGTTCACGATCGCCGGCGAGAACCTCGACCCCGTTCTCAAGCTCGAGGCCGCCTCCTCCGCGTCGAAAGGGCTCTCGTTCAGCGGCAGCCTCGATATCGGCCGGGGCGAATCGCTGTGGAGGTCCGTCTATGTTTCCTGGAGCAAGCACCCGCTCAGGCTGACGGCCGCCGGCCGCTACGACTGCGCCTCGGGCGCCCTCGACGGCCTCGCGGCCCGCGTCCTTCTTCCCGAGGTCGGCTCGGTCGACGTCACCGGCTCGGCCGTGCTCGGCCCCGCGCCCTCGTTCGACCTCTCGACCGAGACGCGCCTCAGCCTCGGGCCGGCCTATTCCCTCTACACCCAGGCCGGCGCGTCCGTCGAATCGCGGTTGCGGCTCGAAGGCGCGCTCGCGGCCTCCCTCCTCGTCCGCAAGGCGGGCGGGTCGCTTTCGGTCGGGGGCCGGGTCCGGCTGGCCGACGCCAGCGTCGAGAGTCCCCAATCCAAGACGTTCGTTCTCGGCCTTTCGGCCGACCTGCCCCTCCTCTACGAGTCCTCGCCCGCCCGCCAGGAGGGACAGCCCCCTTCGGGGACAGTCCCGCTTACCGAGACGGGCGGCATCCGCATCGGCGAGATCCAGAATCCCGCCCTGTCCCTGAAGTCCGTGGATATCGCCGTCCGCGCCGGCGTCAACACACTGGCCATCGAACCGGTCAGCCTGGAGCTCTTCGGCGGCCGGCTTGAGCTCGGCCGGACGACCCTCCGCCTCGACCCCGCCACCGGCGCTTTTCAAGGGGTGGGGTCCTTGGCCCTGCGCGACATCGACGTGGCCCGATTCCCCATCCCGTCGCCCCAGTTCAAGCTCACCGGGCGGATCCAGGCCGACTTCCCGCGTCTCGACATCAGCCCCGACCGGATCGGCGTCTCCGGACGGGGCGAGGCCAGCCTCTTCGGGGGCCAGATCGTCCTCCGGGACCTGGCCGTCTCCGAGCCGTTCGACCCGGGCCGGTCGATCTCGCTCAACGTCGACCTCGTCGATCTCGACCTGAAGAAGCTCACGGACGAAGTGCCGTTCGGCGAGGTGACCGGCATCGTCCGCGGCGAGATCCGCGACCTCGTCATCACGTACGGCCAGCCGGAAAGCTTCACCTTCCGGCTCGAGTCGGTGCGCCGGAAGGGCGTCCCCCAGACTTTCAGCCTCAAGGCCGTCGACAACCTGACCGTCCTCAGCTCGGGCCAACAGGCCTCGGGCGGCACGGGCGGCTTCTGGATGAGCTTCATCAGGGGCTTCCGCTACCGGAGGCTCGGCATCGTCAGCACGCTCCGCAACGACACCTTCACCCTCAACGGCACCATTCGTGACGCCGCCGGGACCGAGTATCTGGTGAAGAAACCGGCGCTTTTTGGTATAAGTGTAGTGAACCGCGAGCCCGACAAATCCATCAGCTTCAAGGAGATGGTCGGCCGGCTCAAGAGGGTCGGCCAGTCCGGCAGATAAGCGACGCATCGCAAGGAGGATGACATCATGACGAAACGATACCCCCTGGGGACGGTCGCCGCCGCCGGCCTCGTCCTCGCCCTGGCCTGCATCACGGTCAACATCTATTTCCCCGAGGCCACGGTCAGGCAGGCCGCCGCCGAGATCGTCGAGGAGATCCGCAAGGATGAGGCCGGGAAGAAAGCCCCTCAGGCCGCGCTCGAGGCGCCGGCCCTGCGCGAGGCCCCCGCCTTTTCCTTCGTCCCGGCCGCGTACGCCCAGGAGGCGACGACCGTCTCCACTCCCGCCATCCGGGCGCTCAAGGATTCGATGAGGAGCCGTTTCCCCTCGCTCAAGCCCTACTTCGACGCGGGGAACCTCGGCGAGACGAACAAGGGGATGCTCGAGGTCCGCGACGAGAACGGGCTCAACCTCCAGGCCAAGGCCGCCCTGCGGAACTTGGTCAGGGACGAGAACGGCGACCGGACCAAGCTCTACGGCGAAGTGGCCCAGGCCCTCAAGATCGATGCCGGCCAGATCGAGAAGATCCAGAAGATCTTCGCCGCCGAGTGGGCCAAGAGCGCCGCGCCCGGCTGGTGGGTCCAGCAGGAGGACGGCGCCTGGGTCAAGAAGAGCTGATCCCCCGGCCCGGGGGCTAGGCCTTCTCGACCGGGTGGCGCAGGATCGTCCTGAGCTTTTCCGGCGCCGAGCGGCGGGGATCGCCGAGATAGATCTCGTGGTGCCAGCCGCGCAGGCGGTATCCCTGCTCCGCGACGAAGGCGTGCAGCCGCTCGATCGTCGCCGCTTCGGTCGCGTACGGCCCGATGTGCATGATCTGGGCGGCCTTCCCTTCGACGAACCTCTCGAACCGGATCTCGGGGAAGCGGGGGAACTTCGCTTTCTTCTTGACCGCCGCGATCGTCTCGGCGACGTCCTTTCCGGTCACGACGTCGGGGAGAACGATGAAGAGCGTCCATTTCCATTGGTCGCGCTTGCCGCTCGTGAAGACGGACGGGTCGTCGGCGCACCAGAGGCCCTCGAGGGCCATGACCGGATAGTCGACGCCTTTGCCCTTCTTGAAGGCGAACTTGAGGTGATAGGCGACGCTGTACAGCGAGCCGACCGCTTCCTGGAAGGCCGGGCCGTCCGGGTCGCCCGTGCCGTCGACCATGAGGGCGTCGAGCGGCGGGACGTCGATGAGCGCCGGCTTCGTCGCCGAGGCCGTGTAGAGCGGCTTGAGGGTCTTCTTGAGATCGATCGTCTTCATGTTCTCTTTCTCCTGGCCTTGTCCTGCGGAGATTATGGCGCCGGACGGCTTTCCATCACGCGACGGAGGAATCCAGGGGGTCGCAAGGCTTTTCGATCCATTGGAGAACCCCCTTGGAGAAACGGGCGGTTCCTTGCTAGGGCGCGGCGCGGTTTCCGGCGGCCGGCCTCTCCCTCTCGGGGGGACCGGCCCGTCGCCCTATTTCTTCTTTTTGATGAGATCGTAGACGAAGAGCAGGATGAGCGCGCCGACGATGGCGCCGATGAAGCCGGCGGCTTCTCCCGGCTGATAGATCCCGGCCATCTTGCCCAGGTAGGTGGCGACGAAGGACCCGGCGACGCCCAGGATGATCGTCCAGATCCAGCCCATGTTCTCCTTGCCGGGATAGATGAGCTTGGCGAGGACGCCCACGACCAGACCGACCAGAAGAGTCCAGATGATATTCATGATTCCCCTCCGTTTCGGCCTTATCTTATCGGCAATGCCGCGGGGATGTCAAATCGCCTCTTTCTTCTTGCCGAAGCGCAGCTTCATGGTCAGGATCTTGTCGGTCGAGAAGACCCGGGCCGCGAAGACGACCAGGACGATGAAGATGACCAGCATGTAGGCCAGCCCGGCCGCGATCATCCCGTAGTTGCCGAGGTAGAGGTGCTGCGACACCAGGAACGGATGGGTGAAGGGGATGGCCAGGATGAAGATCTTGAGCGGCAGGGAGAGTGTGTTCATGTCGGCGAAGATGGAGATGAAGTAGGGGATCATGACCATGAACATCAGCGGCATGATCATGTTCTGGGCGCTGCGGAAGTCCTCGGCCAGGACGCCGAGGATCATGGCCAGGGCCAGGGCGACGAGAATGGCCAGGAAGATGGACAGGCCGAGGATGAGGTAGCCGGCCGTATCGAAGGTCAGGCCGAGCTCTTGCATCAGCGCGGGCGCGCCGGCCTGGGCCCCGGCCTGGGCGATCTCGTCGCCGAACCCGCCGAAGAAGCCCCGCATGCCGAACATGTAGACCGCGGCCGAGATCAGGCCGATGAGCCCGGCCGCGAGCATCTTGGCCGTGATGATCGAGGTCCGCTTGATGGGCACGGTCAGGAGCGTTTCGAGCGTCTTGTTCTGCTTCTCCATGGCCACGGCCGAGATGACCATCTGCGACGAGTAGATGACGATCATCATCAGGACGATGGGGATGAGCATGGACTGCTGGGAGATCATCCCGGCGACCATGTTGGCCGACCCTTCGGCCATCCTGTCCTGGACGACGACGAAGTCCTTGCTCTTGATGGGCTTCTTGAGGCTGGACGGATCGAAATCGGGCAGCTTTTCCCTGAGGAAATTGTTCGACAGGGCCTCGTTGAGGGCCGCGATGACGCCCTGGACGACGACCTGGCCCCGGGCGCCGATGAGGGAGAAGCTGCGCATGAAGGAATAGGTCTCGATCTCGCTCGGCTTGAGCTCGGCCAGGGAGTCGCCGAAGCCCTCGGGGATGACGAGGAGGAGCTTCGATTCGCCGGCCTTGGCCGTCTCGATCGCCTGTTCCCGGGTCTTCCCCGACTGGTCGAGGACCTTGAAGCGCGCCGATTCGAGGCCCCGGACCAGGGCCTGGGAGGCCGGCGAGCCGTCCTCGTCGAGCGCGGAGATCGTCTGGACGCCGATGGCCTTCCGGACCTCCTTCTTGCTGACCTGGCCGATGAAATTGAAGAGGATGACGGTGAAGACGAGCGAGATGATGAGCTGTTTGGTCACCAGCTCCTTGATCTCTTTCCTGAGCAGGTTGGTGAATCTTTTCATCGGAGGGAACTCCTGAAGACCTCTTCCAGGTTCTTGGCGTGGTGCTTGTCCTTGAGCTCCTCGGGCGTCCCGGAGTCGAGGATGCGGCCCTTGTCGATGAGGGCGACCCGGTCGGACAGAAACTCGATCTCGAGCATGTTATGGGAGGACAGGAGGACCGATGTCCCCTCCCGGACGTAGCGGCGAATGATCTCCCGGACCTCCAGGGCGTTGAGGACGTCGAGACCCGAGGTCGGCTCGTCGAGGATGGCCAGGACCGGCTTGGTCATCAGGGCCCGGGCCAGGAGGAGCTTGCGGGTCATGCCCTTGCTGTAGGTGCCGACCTTGGTCTTCAGCCGGTCGCGCAGCTCGGTGATGGCCACCGCCCGGTCGACGTACTCCTTTTCCTCTTCCGGGGTCCGGGCGTAGAAGTTGGCCATGAAGTGGAGATAATCGAGCCCCTTCATGTCCTTGTAGGCGCCGGCTTCCTCCGGCAGGTAGCTGATCTTCTCCCGGACGAAATCGGGCTCCTTGCAGAGGTCGCGGTCGAGGAAAGCGATCTCGCCGGCGGTCGCGGTCAGGAGCGTGGCCACGATCCGGAGCGTCGTCGTCTTGCCGGCCCCGTTCGGGCCGATCAGGGCGAAGACCTCTCCGGCGCGGACCTCGAACTCGATGCCGGCCAAGGCGGTTTGGCTGCCGTAGGATTTCTTCAATCCCCGGACGGTCAGAACATTGGGCATGGGCGACTCCCTTGCGTCAGGCGAAAATATCGGGCCTTATTCTAGTGAATACGGACGGGGATGTAAACGGTTCAAGGGCTCTTTCCGAGGGCCTGACTCGCTCTCTTCAGAAGGCCCTTCGCCGCGTCCGCGTCCGGTTCGGGCCACCGGGCCCCTTCGATCCTCTTGACGATCGCCCGGGAATCCGTGACCGGAGGCGGGAAGGGCCGGCGGCCCGCCGCCCAGGCCTCCCATGTGTCCAGGACGTTTTCGAGGGCCCGGACGGCCAGCTCCGTCGCCTGGATGGCTTCGCCGGCGGCCGCGGCGAACCCGGCCGCCTCGCGCTCGAGCTTCGTGAGCAGGCCGTCGACATCGGGCGGGGCGTCGCCCCTGACGTAGTCCTTGCGGATCCTCGCGGCCAGGTCCTCGACGCGCCGGGCCGATTGCCAGATCTCGCGCATCCGAAGACGGATGAGGGCCGCGGCGGCCCCGGCCCGGGCCTTCGCCTGTTCGAACCGGAACCCGCCGGCTCCGGGGCGAAGGGCCGGCTTCCCGCGCAGCTTCTCGAGCCCGTCCAGGAGGTTCCCCACCCGTCGCCACTCGCCGGCGATGTCCCCCGCGGCCCAGCGGCAGAACGGCGCGTGGTAGCCGATCTCGGCCGTGAAGGCCCTGAGCTCGTCCCACTGGACGGCCCGCCGCCCGGCGTTGAACTCCTCCTGGACCCGGGCGACGAGGGCGTCGTCCATCCCGGCGTGCATGCCCTCGTGCATGAGGCCGCCGGCGAGCATGTGGTAATCCTCCTCGCGAAGCTCCTCGAGCAGGCGGGCGTACGGGCGTTCGCCCAGGGCCTTGCGGAGCTCGCGATGGGACCTGTCGTCGCGGAAACAGGCTTCGAGCCGCCCCGTCTTCTCCCGGAAGGCGGAGGCCTCGAGCCCGCCGGTCGCGGCGAGCATCCGGCCGTATTCGGCGACGATCGATTCCGGGACGAAGGTCCGGCGGTTCCGGACGCAGAGCGTCAGGTAGCCCGATTCGTGGATCTCCATGAACAACCGGCCGTCGGCGTCGAAGCCGTGGGTCATGAAGTAGGTCCCGGGGCGGACAAGATAGGTGTGGCCGGGAAAATACCTCCGCGCCCTTTCCCAGGCGCCGCCGTAGCCGAGAGCGGTCCAGTCCGCGGCGGCGAACCCGTCGCGCATGGAGTAGAACCGCGAGTCGAGGACGGTCCGGACGACCTCCCGGGCGGGGTCGTTCGAGGGGATATCCTTGAAGAGGGTCCTTTCGAGCGCCGGCCGTCCCGAGCCGGCGACGGCCGCCAGCACGAACAAGAGCGAGGCCGGGAGGACTCGCGGCGGACGGACGTTCGGCTTCACGCGGTGTCTGGGAGGCTCACTCGGACCCGGATGCGACCCCGGGCGGGCGTTCGGGCCGGAGGAAAATGAACGGTCGTTTCGCGGACGGCTTCAGGACGTTTCCCGTGCGGGATCGTCCGGATTGGGAGGGGCCGCGGGCGCTTCATCGGGCGAGAACACTTCGGGCTCCCCCTCAGGGTTGGCCAGCTTGGCCAGCTTCCGCTGCCGCTTCTCTTCCTGTTTCTTCAGTCTTTTCAGCTCTTTGGTTCTCTTCTCACTCTTGAAAGCTCTGTTGCCTCTACCCACCAGACCTCCTTGTTCCGGATTCTCACCCTTATCATACAGAGAAACCCCCGGGCCTTCAAGCCTTCCGCGCGCTGAGGGCGGGCCCGATTCCGGTCGCCTGGAAGGGACCGGGCCGACAGTCCCTGCGCCGGCCGGCAAAGGCGGCCCGCAAGGCCCGCGCGATCCGATCCGGATCGGCTTTTTTGGGAGAAGGGGGAAACAACGGGCCTGCCGGTCCGTATAACAGGGCGTCCGAATCGACCGTGAAGGAGCAGACAAGATGAAGAAAACCGCTCTATTGACCGCCGCCCTCCTGGCGATCGCCCTCCTCGGGGCCTCCCCGGCTTTTCCGGGGGCCATCCCTTCGCCCCTCGTCCCGGAAGGCGCCCGCTGGATCGTCCACGCGGACGTCGAGAAGCTCGTCGGCACCGCGCTCTACCGGCATCTCGAAAAGGACGGCCTGTTCGAGGTCAAGGGCAGGGACCTCAAGCGCTGGCTCAAGATCGACGTGACCAAGGACATCACGGGCGTGACCGTGTTCGGCCTGGGGCCCGGCGACGATCAGATTGTCTTCGCCGTCGCCGGCAAGTTCGACAAGGCCGGCATCCTCGCTTTGATCGCGCTCGACAAGGAGCACCAAGAGACGCCCTACGGTCCCTATGTTCTTTACTCGACCGGAAGCGATGAGTTCGGCGCGTTCGTCAACGACAACCTCCTCGTCTTCTCTGAGGACCGCGCGGCGATCGAGAAGGCCCTCGACGCGGCCGGCGGCAAAGCGAAGACCTTCGCCGGGACGCCCCTCAGCGCCTCGCTCAAGGAAGTCCCCGCGGGGGCCTTCCTCAGCGGGGTCATGCCCGACCTCTCCAAGCTGGCCGGCCTGAACAACCAGTCCAAGGTCCTCGACAGAGCCAGCGGACTGCTCTTCCTGGCCCAGGAGGAGCGGGAGGCCCTTCGGGTCCGCCTGCAGGTGACGGCGGATTCCCCGGAGAACGCCAAGAACATGGCCGATCTCGTCCAGGGCCTCATCGCCATGGGCAGGCTCGGCGGGAACGAGGGTCAAATGGCCCGGATCGCCTCGCTTATCGACGGCCTCCGGGTCCGGCAGGACGGCAAGGTCGTCCGGCTCGATTTCGAGCGCCCCTCGAAGGAGATCGCGGGCCTCATCTCGCAAGGCAAGGGCCTGGCCGGGCTCCTCGACTGAGGCCCGGCCCCGCGGTGATAATAGCGTCGCGGCCCCGGCCGTCCGGGGCCGGGAGTGCACATGGCCGAGAACGACCCGATCGCGGAGAAGACCGACGAAGAGCTGGCCTTTGAGGCCCGGTCCGGCTCGCGCCGGTCTTTTGAGGAGCTGGCGATCCGCTACAAGCGCCGGCTCTTCGTCTATCTCCGCCCCCGCCTGGGGAGCGATGAGGACGCCGAGGACGCGGTCCAGGACACCTTTCTCAAGCTCTTCCGGAACATCGGGAGCTACGATCCGGCCTATCGGTTCTCGACCTGGCTCTACACCTCGGCCAACCGGCTGGTCATCGACTCGTTCCGCAGGGGCGCGGCGGAGCGGGCCGCGCTCGCATCGAACCGGGCGGCGGATGGTCCCGACCCGGTCGCGACCGGCGAGAGCAGCGGGCCCGGCGGATCCGGCCTTTGGGACGCCGCCCGGACGCTCGGGGAGAGCCGGTTCCGGGTCCTCTGGCTCCGCTACGGCGAGGACATGACCATCGAGGAGATCGCCGCCGTGCTCGGCCGGACGCGGCTGGCCGTCCGCGTGCTCCTTCACCGGGCCCGGACGGGACTGGCCGGAAAGCTCGGCCCGGCCGCGCGCCGCGCCGCGAGGCCTCAGGCGGAAACCGTCCGGGGCGCGGCCGGGCGTTGACGCGGGAGCGAAGGAGAATGACGATGTGGTGCAAGCCCAGCCGCTGGATGGTCTCCCGCTCGGAAGACACCGGGAGGAAGCTCCCGGGTTTCGCCGGGCGTCACATCGGGCGATGCCGCGCCTGCGGGGAATTCGCCCGCTCTTCCGCGGCCCTGGCGTCGAGGCTGAGGGGCGAGCGCGCCGCCTGGCTGGCCGGGGTCCCGGACTTCTCCCTGGGGTTCGAGAGCGACGCCGGACCCGCGGGAACGGTCGGGCGGGCCGCCGCGGCCGACAAGCCGGCGTCCCGGCGCCCGCGGCTCGGGCTTCGTCCCCTTCCGGTCGCGGCGGCCGTCCTGGTCGTCGCGGCCGCGGCGCTCGTCCTGTTCCGGAGCGCGCCTCGGGCCCCCGCGCCGACGGCGCAGGGCCGCGCCGCAGCCAGGGCCGCGATCGCCGACCTCCGGTCGGCGCCCGCGCGGCTCCAGGGGGTCCTCGGCGAGGCTGAATCCTCGCTCGAGAGGGAGCGCCGGGTCCTCGAGCAGTCCGTCACCTCGGCCTTCGAATACCTCCAGACCCGCCTGAATATCAGGATCGAACGGAAGGAAGCGCCGAAGCCTCTCTGAGCCCGGCCGCTCGCGGATGCCGGCGAAGGCCGCTACCTGACGAGGTGGAAGGCGGTTTGGCGGCCGGCCAGGAAGAAGGCCTTTTGGCCGTCGAAGAAGATGTCCTGCTCGAGGGGCACCCGGAAATCGACGCCCCATTCCGGCAGGGGACCGGTGACGCTCAGCTCGCAGACGAAGGCGCTCATGGGCACGAGCTTGACGTCGCCCCGTCCGGGGTTGTTGACCTGCTCCCACGGCAGGCCGATGAGCGGCCCCGGTTCGTGGAGGAAGAGGCCGAGCGAATGGGAGTAGATGCGCGGGCCGGGGATCGCGAGCTCCCTGGCCTTCCGGAGCATGTTGCCGAGCATCTCGTTCCCGGTGAGCCCGGTCTTGAATTCGCCCATGAAGACGTCCTGGAGCCGATGGGCCTCGGCCATGAGCTTCTTCAGGCCCTCGGGGGCGTCCGTCTCGCCGGGCCGCAGGACGTAGGCCACCTCCTGGTGGTCGCTGTTCCAGCGCATGTACTTGATCCCGACGTCGCAGTGGAGGACGTCGCCCGGGCGGATGATCTTGTCGTCCTTGCCCCACGTCTCGATGTCCTTGGGCGAGCGGGGGCGGATCGAGACGAAGGGGCTGAAGGAGACCTTGAGGCCGAGGTCGGCGACCCGCTGCCAGTAATACCAGCGCAGATCCTCGGCGGTCGTCTGGCCGACCGTGATCGCCCGGGCCGAGAACATGTCGGCGATGATCGAGCGCGACAGGGCGGCGACCCGCTCCATGACCTCGACCTCCTCCTCGATGAGCGTCTCGGCCCAGAGCGTCACCAGCGGCTCGGCGGACCGGAGGCGGGAGGCGTACTTCGGCCCGACGGCCTCGACGATCCGCTTTTTCAGGACCGAGGTCAGCCCGCCGGCCGCCCATTGGATCTCGCCCTCGTTGAGGCCGATCCTCTGGGGATCGCGCTCGCGGACGACCCGGCCGAGGGCCTCCCACTGGCCTTCGCCCTTCTTGGCGTCGAAGGCGGCGGAGTCCCAGGCGTTCTCGAACAGGCCTTGGGTGTCGGTCCGCGACACGTTCAGCCGCTCGACGCCCCGGGCCGCGCCCCGGTCGAAGAAGACCAGGATCTGGGTGATGGGGTTCCAATTCTCGTAGGGGATCAGGGTCTCGAAGACGGGGTCGAGGTTGTCCTCGTTGCAGGAGACGATCCACATATCGAAGCCCGTCTCGCGCATCATCCGGGGGATGAGCGTGTCGAGGCGCTTGGCCGTGATCCTCTGGACGAGCGCCGCGCGCTCGCGGATCGACAGGACCGTCGGCGTGCCGCCGGGCTGGGCCGTCGCGGGGACGGGCCGCGTCGCGGCCATGAGGCAGGCGATGACGATGGCGGGAACGGTCTTCTTGAACATGGGCGCCCTCCGTATCACGGGACTATCGCCTTTCTATCACCGGGCCGCCGGTCCGGTCAAGAACGTGTCAAGAACGGGAAGCGCTGAGCCTTTTTTCTTGCCATTTCCCGAAAGGCGGGAGCATAATGGGCCGACGGCGCCGAGGCGCCGCTGGAAGGAGGCCGGGATGCTCCGACGCTACCAGATCGAGAACCAGAAGATCGTCGAGTCCGCGGACGAAAAGGCCCCCGTCCTCCTCTACATCAATCCGGACGAGGCCGAGAAGCGGCGCCTCGTCGAGACCTATCAGGTCGACGAGCACACGCTCAATTCCGCCCTCGACCCCGACGAGCAGGCCCGTCTCGAGAGCGAGCCGGGCCACATCGCCTTCATCTACAAGCGCCCGAAGAACTATTCGGGCGACGACCAGCTCCTGTTCAAGGCCTCGACCATGGGCGTCTTCTTCTTCGGGGATCTGCTCATCCTCGTGGCCGCCGACGACACGAGCCTGTTCGAGGGCAAGCAGCTGGCCAAGGTCGGGAGCGTCCGCGAGCTCGTCATCCGGCTCATCTACAGGGCCATCTTCCACTTCATGGAGCACCTCAAGATCATCAACCAGATCGCCGACGACGTCGAGCAGAAGATCAACAAGGCCATGGAGAACAAATACCTCATCAACCTCTTCGCCCTGCAGAAGAGCCTGGTCTACTACCAGAACGCCGTCAACTCCAACGGCGCCCTGATCGAGAAGATCCGCCACAACGCGGCCAAGTTCGGCTTCACCCAGGAGGAGATGGAGCTGCTCGACGACATCGTCATCGAGAACAGCCAGTGCTACCGACAGGCCGAGGTCTACTCGAACATCCTGGCCAGCCTGATGGACGCCCGGGCCTCCATCGTCAGCAACAACCTCAACGTCCTGATGAAGACCCTGAACATCATCACCATCTCGATCATGGTGCCGACGCTGGTCGTCTCGATCTTCTCCATGAACGTGACCCTGCCGTTCGGCCTGAAGGAGATGCCCGCCTTCTGGAAGATCATGGGCCTGGCCGGGATCTCGATGGTCGGGTTCCTGGTCTTCTGGAAATACAAGAAGTGGTAGGCGAGGCCTGATCCCGGAGGCCGCCGCGAGGAGAGACGACTACTCCCAGCGCGCTCGATATCTCTTGAGCTGAAGAAAGCCGTCCCGATCCTCGGCGACGCCGTAGAGCTTCCCCTTCCGCCAGGAGAGAGGCGCGCTTTTAAGGACGGCTTTGGCGTAGAAAATGCCTTTGTTATTGAAGACATCATAGAAGCGGCTTCCGTTCTTATCGCTTTCGTAAGTCCAGACGAAGATGCGCCCCTCATCATCGACATGGAACCCGCGAAAGGGCGGATAATTCTGAGGGAAATCATACCGGGCTCCCCGGGCGAGTCCGCTCAACAGGGCCTTTTTGTCGGCATCGGCGATCTTGATGGGAATGAGATCTTTGGTGATCCTCTTTATCACCGTCCCGCTCTTGTCCGAGACCGTGATCAGATACCGGTCGGTGACTCCCCAGACGATCGAATCATCCGATTGGACGGCATAGACCGTCATGGCGGGGAAAGGGTTCTGGATGTCCGTATCGGAGCGCATGACATATTCATGGCGGTTGATCAATGAGAGGACATTCAACGAGGGGTCGAACGCCTTGAGCTCCTTCGCGAACTTGGGAGGCCCCCCGACCGGCATGTTGGTTTCGGCAATGAGATCTCCCCTTGAGTCCGGAATAGGGGCTCCCCACAGCATGGCCGTCGTCTGCCTGAGGAATGTCCCATCGAGGTCGAAGTAGGAAAGGCGCCCCAGGCTGGAGACCAGGATCTCTTTATCGGCAATGAGATGCATCCCGCTGGGCGGACCGAATTCCCCGGGCCCCTGCCCCTTTCGGCCAAACGTCTTCAGGAATTCTCCCGCCGCGCTGAACTTCTTGACCTGACAGGCTCTTCGATCCAGAACGAACATATGGCCCTGAGCGTCACACGCAACCGCTCTGATGTCTTCGAAATGAAATCCACTCTCTTTTTCGAGGAGCCCGACCGTCAGCTCCTCCTCGAGAACGAGCTTCGATGGTCCCTGACCCGGCACAGGATCGACCGGGTTATGGATGACGGCCACCCCGCCTTCGGACTTGACCGACGCTCGTTGAGCCATGAGGAGGAGGCCGCCCAGAACCAGAAGGCCGAAGCCCCCCAAGAACGCCCTTCGCCGCATGTCTTTTGAGATGATCATGGTTCCCCCTCTTCCGAATCCGCCTTAAAGGATATCGACGATCCGGACTTCGAAGGCCCCGGCCGCATGGTTCCGGACGAGGCAAAAGATCCGGCCTCCCTGAATGCAGTACTGCCTGTTGACCAGCATGGAACTCCGATAAAATTTCTTCGGCTCGCTGGGCAGAGGGAAGGCGAAAGATCGGCCGATAATCGTCCCGGACAAGTCCATCCGGACGACTTCCTGGAGCCCTCGTCGCTGCGCATAGGTGATCAGGTAGATCGTTCCGTCCGCGATCTTGAGACTCCGAAAGGCCGGATAGAACCTGCGGGGTTCGAGAATAGAGGTCTCCCGTCCCGCCCTGGCCGCCAGTGTCGCCACGGCCGAATCATAATAGCCTGGGGGGACCGGCCGCTCTTCGTCGTCCTTGTGAATCTCGTAAAGAGGATTTCCATGGGAATCGAAGACAGAAATATGGAATCCCCGCCGGGAATCAGCCACGAAGATCCGGTCCCCATCGACGGCGAAATCGATGCAGTCGGGAAGCAGAACGAATTCTTCCTTGGGGCGGAGAACCTGCTTGAATAATGGGGCAGGATCCCGCCCCGGTCCGCCCGGCGGCGGGGGAGGCGGAGGAGGGCCGGTAAACGGAATAGCTTCCAAGAATCTCTTGATCGGTCGGAGATCACGATCGAGGATAAGGCCGGAAAATCTCAGAATGCCCGCGTCGATGTCCTCGCGTGCCACCGCGAATGTCACGTAATTCTCGCCGGCGGGAAGGATCGGATAGCCGAGAAGGCGATATCGGTCCTCGGGCAGCCGGGCCTCAAACTGTATGTTCCCCTCGGGCGAGAGTACGAGGACGTTCCCGGAAGAAGTGAACCAGAGAGCCCCGCCCGCGAGATCCGGTATCCAAGGGCTTGTCGCCGCGGCCGCGGGACCGCTTGCCTTTGGATCGAGCCGCCGGATCAAGGCCAGGTCGGCGGGAGAAAGGACCGAAACGTTCCGACGCTGCGGGACAGGGCCGCCATCCAGCCCTTCGATGAAGATGAGTCGTCCATCCGTACCGATTGACAGGGGCTCCGTTCCGGCCGGCAGGACTACGGATTTTACCGTCGCCGTTTCTATGATCGATGTCCATGCGAGACTCCCCATCAGAGCCAGAACGAGCACCGCGACAGCCGATAGCCCCACGGCGGCAGGCCGGCGCAAGCTCGTCTTCATATCTCGGCCGGGATCGACGATGGCTCTAAGCCGGAGATCTAGGGGCAGGCGACACGACATGACTCCGACGACGGTCGGATAGGGGGGAAAGCCTCTCGTCCGTTTGGCCAGAGCGAGCAGGCTGGCGGCGAACGGATGGGGTCCGATGCCCATGATTGCGTAGGAATCGCAGATATGTTCCCGGGCAAGGGAAAAGCCGCGGTTCAACCCGCGGACGAGCGGATTCCACCAGTGGATCGAGCTGACGACCCGCTGGACGATGCCGAGAAGATGATCATGATGGAAGAGATGGGAGGCCTCGTGGATCAAGGCGCTCCGGAGATCCGTGCCGCTCAGCGCCGCCGCCTGAGGCAAGATGACGGCCGGGCGAAAAACGCCCAGGGCCACAGGACAGGGCACGACCGGCGAGACATAGATCGCGGGTCTCTTCCCGTCAGGGAAGAGAAACTGAACGGCCCGCCAAAGGCCCTCGGCGGCTTCGTCCGGCATCTCGACGGACCCCTTTCTGAGACTGTGGAGAAGGGCGAATCCACGGCCCACGCCCCCGAGAAGGATGACGATGCCACAGGCCCAGAGCAGCCCGAGACCATTGATAATCGAGACGATGAGGACTCCCGCCGTGGGTAGGCGGGGCCGAAGGCTGGGAACTTCGCTGCCGCCGTCGAGGGCCTGGGGCCCGAAAGAGCCGGAGGAGGGCGGCCCCCCCAGGTCGAAGCCGCTTCCCGGACCCGTAGAAGAAAGGCCGGAGCGGCTCTCGCCGGAAAAAGGGACCGCATATTCGAATAGGGATTTCCGGCTCTTGTTGAGCAGGATATTGACCGCCGGAATGAAGAGGAGGATCATCAGCACCGTCAGGGCGATGGCGCTCCTCAACGGCGCCGGCGCCCGCTTCGCGGCCCTAAGCAGCGCATAACCTGCCGCGGAAACAACAAGCGATTGAACGGCGAGGTTCGCCAGCCAGCTTGCCAACTTCACATCGCCCAACCCGCCTTCGAAGACCATGCGCTATCGCTCCCTTTCGCTCCTCAAGAACTCTTCGATGAGCATTAGCTCTCGATCGCTCAGATCGCACCCATCGACAAGGCACTTGACGAGATCGAGGCAGGAACCGCTGAAGACGCTCTTGCGGACGCTCTGCAGGATATCGGCCCTAGCCGTCTGCCCATCCCTGATCGGAAAATATACGAAAGTCCGGTCCTCCACACGATGGGCGAGCCAGCCATATTCTTCCAGACGCCGGATCTGGACCTGGATGGTTGCCCGCTTGATCTTCTTGGACCGCTTCGAGTTGACGGCCGCCAGCACCTCGCTGATGGTCGCCTCCCCGCACTTCCAGATGTGATTCATGATCTCGATGTTGCCGTCGGATATCCGTTTCCTCTTGGGCATCGTCAGTATACCCCCTCTCAATCAGGCGTGATGACAACTGTCTGCTATATACATGACAAATGTCATCATGTCAAGCAATATCTTGTGGAATGAGCGGGGTCGAATTTCGGGATGCGGAACTCGCCTCCCGGGAGCTGTCTATCTCTCCGCGCGCTTGACGCTGATCGAGAGTCCCGCCCGGCTGTCCTCAGCGAAGGTCGTCTCGAAGTTGGGAAGCGAGAGGACGTACTCGACGAAGCTCACGGCGCCCCAGCCGCCGCGGCGCATGCGCTCCGACACGTTGTGGGCGGTGAACGCGCCTCCGACCGTGAGCTTGGGCAGGACGGCGACGAAATAGTTCTTATACCAGTCCTTGTCGGCGTCGCAGAAGACGAAATCGAACGGGCCGGCGAGGGCCGGGACAAGCTCGTGGGCGTCGGCCAGACGCGCGTCGATATAGGCGTCGAGCCCCGCCTCCCGGAAGTTGGCCACGGCCCGGCGGTGCCGCCCCTCATCGATGTCGACGGTGATGAGCCTGCCGCCGGTCTTGCTCAGGGCCCAGGCGATCCAGATACCCGAGTGGCCCGTGGACGTCCCGATCTCGAGGGCCCGCGTGTACTCGTTCTCGACAATGAAGTCATGGAGGATGCGGCCGTCCGTTTCGGAAACGTTCATGTCCCGCCACTCGCCGCAGCGCGCGTCGAGGAAGGCCCGGACCTTTTTGTCGAGGTCCGGGCCGGTTTGCCCCGCCAGCCGGGGGGCCACAGCGATAACGGCCATGGGGATAAGCAGGAGTAAGAGGCCCGCCGCTCCCGCCCGGGTCGCTTTCATGGCTGCCTCCTCGTCTCGGACCCGTTTTCTATCCATTATAACAGACGGCCGGGTCGGCCCCTTCTTCCCCGGCTTCTCAGTCCCTCTACCCGCCGGCCCCCTTTTTTACGGGACCCGGGGAAGAATTCGGCCATTTCCGCGTCCAAAAATATTATGGTATATTTTTGTATTTAAATCCCCCTTCGGGGACCGCCGTGACGGCCCCCTTCAGGAGACGCGACGATGGCAGAGAATCCTCGACGGGCCCGGGCGGCGCGCCTCGCCGCGGCCTTAACCGGCCTGGTGTTGTTGACGGCCCCCCTCGCCGCCGCCCAGGACCGGCCCCTGACGCTCGACGAGGCCGTCCAGCTGGCCCTCGAGAGGAACGAGCGGGCCCTGGCCGCGGAACAGGACATCACGGCGGCCAACGCCCGGGTGTCCCAGGCGCGGTCGTTCTTCCTGCCCAGTCTCACCACCACCGGGACCTATTCGCGCCGTCCCTTCGAGCGCACGATCACGGTCGGCGGCAACGAGGTCATCATTCAGCGGCTGAACGGCCTATCCCAAGCCCTTCAGCTCAGCGTGACCCTCTTTGACGCCCGCAGTCTGACCGGCCTCGCCGCTGTCCGGGCCCAACGGAACGCCGAGGTGGCCGCGGCGGCCGAGAGCCGGCGCCAGCTGGCCTTCGAGGTCAGCCAGGCCTTCCTGGCCACGCTCGGCACGAGCCAGGTCCGGGAGGCCTCGGCCCGCCGCTTCGCCTTCGCCGGCCAGAACCTCGAAGCGGCCAGGGCCCGGTTCGCGGCCGGCCTGGCCTCGATCAACGACGTCACGCGGGCCGAGCTCGAATACGCCACGGCCGAGGTCGGCGTGACCCAGGTCCAGGGCCAGGTCGAGACGAACACGATGCAGCTCGGCTACCTGCTCGACGCGCCGGAGGCCGTCCGCGGCCGGCTCGTCGTTCCCGAGTTCCTGATCGAAGCGGCGTCGGCCGAGGCCGCCAACGCCGGGGCCCTGGTCGAGGAGGCCCTGGCCCGGCGGCTCGATGTCGGCTCCCTCCGCTGGATCGTCTCGTCTCAGCGGGCCTTGGCCAAGGTCCCTCTTCTCGGCTTCATTCCGTCTGTCAGCGCCAGCGGCCGGTACACGATCACGAACGAGGCCGGCTTCAGCGGCCAGAACTGGAACTGGAACGCCGGGGCGACCCTGACCTGGTCCCTCTTCGACGGCGGGGTCCGGTTCGGCCAGAACAAGGAGCGCAAGGCCCTGGCCAAGCTGGCCGACCTGGACCTCCAGGCGGCGGTGCGCCGCGTGGACGTCCAGGTCCGGGAGGCCCTGGTGTCTTTGGACAACCAACGGGCCTCTCTGAAGCAGGCCACGGCGGCCCATGAGGTCGCCAAGAAGAACGCCGCCGAGACCTCGGAGCTCTACCGGCAGGGCCTCGCCTCGGCCCTCCAGGTCGCCGACGCCAACGTCAGACTGTTCGAGGCCGAGGTCGCCCTGGTGCAGGAACGCTACGGACTGGGCGTCGCCTTCCTCAATCTGGAAGCCGCCCTGGGACTCGATCCCTTCGGGAAGGAGCCACTCACGTGATCAGCCTCAAGAACCGCAAGCTCATCGTCATCGCCGCCACGGTCCTTCTCCTCGTCGCCGCGGGCGCCTGCAAGAAGGAGACCGCCGGGCCCGGCGCCGAGGGCGGGGGACGGGGCCGCATTCTCTTCCCCGTCGACGTGGAGCGGGTCCCGGTCCGTTCGCTCGTTTACAGCGTCTCGGCCGTCGGCTCGGTCGAGGCCTTCGAGAAGGTTCAGGTCACGGCCCGCGTCTCCGGCGCCGTCGACCGGGTCCTCTTCACGGAAGGCGAATACGCCACGGCCGGTCAGACCCTGGTCGAGATCGAAACCGAGCGCTACAGCCTGGCTGTCGGATCGGCCCAGGCCTCGTTCGACAAGGCCCAGGCCGGCAAGGCCGACGCCGAAGCCGGGCTGAAGCGGCGGGAGACGGTCATCACCCAGAACCCCGGCCTCATTCCCGGGGAGGAGGTCGAGACCTGGCGGACCAAGGTGCTGACGGCCGCCTCCGAGGTCGCCCAGACGCGCTCCGCCCTCAACCAGGCCGAGCTCAACCTCCGGGACGCCTTCGTCAAGGCGCCCATCTCGGGCGTCATCCAGACGCGGACGGTCCAGACCGGGCAGTTCGTCCAGACCGGGACCGTGCTGGCGACGCTCGTCCGCCGCGACCCGCTCCTTCTCCGCTTCCGGGTCCCCGAGCGCGACGCCGCCCGGATCAAGCCCGGGCAGGAGGCGCGCTTCCGCGTCCGCGAGGACAGCCGCGAGTTCACGGCCAAGGTCGTCCACGTGGCCGAGTCGGCGGACAGCACGTCGCGCCTCGTCGACATCACGGCCAACATCGATGATCCCAGCGACCGCACGCTCCGGCCCGGCTCTTTCGCCGAGATCACCGTCCCGGTCGCCTCGGCCAACGAGGCCCCGGTCATCCCGGTCTCGGCCGTGCGGCCGAGCGAGCGGGGCTTCTTGGCCTATATCGTCGAGGGCGACAGGGCCGTCGAGCGCATCCTGACCCTGGGCATGCGCTCGGCCGACGGCCGCGTCGAGATCCTCTCCGGCCTCGCCGGCGGCGAAACGCTCGTCGTTCGCGGCGCCGAGGCTCTCTCGAACGGCGCCTCGGTGCGGATCGGCGCCCCGGCCGAGGCCCTGCCCGGGCCCGAAAAAGAATAAAGGACCGGTCCCATGAACCTCACCGAAGCCTGCGTCCGTAAGCCCGTCCTGGCCTGGATGCTCATGGCCGCCACCGTCGTCTTCGGCCTCGTCGCCGGGGGGCGGATCGGCATCAGCCAATTCCCGGACGTCGATTTCCCCACCATCAACGTCTCCGCCGTCTGGGAAGGGGCGGCGCCCGAGGTCATGGAGAACGAGGTCGTCGAGACCCTCGAGGAAGCGCTCATCCAGGTCGAGGGCGTCCGGACCCTGACCTCGAGCTCGCGCCAGGGCTCCTGCAACATCACCGTCGAGATCGAGCTCTCTCGCGACGTCGACCTGGCCCTCCAGGACGTCCAGGCCAAGGTCTCGCAGGCGGCCCGCCGGCTGCCGCGCGACATGGACCCGCCCATCATCTCCAAGTCGAACCCCGAGGACCAGCCGATCATGATGGCCCGGCTGGCCGGGCCGTACCCCCAGCGCGTTCTCAGCGACTACGTCCGCTACGGCCTCAAGGAGAAGCTCCAGACCATCCCCGGCATCGGCGAGATCTCGCTTATGGGCACCCTCGAGCGGAACATCCGCATCTGGCTCGACGCGGCCCGCCTCGACGAGAAGGGGCTGACCGTGCGGGACGTCATGTCCGCCCTCCAGCGCGAGCACATCGAGCTGCCGGCCGGACGGCTCGAGACGACCGGCCGTGAGGTCAACGTCCGCGTCCTGGGGGAGGCGGTCGACCTCGAGACCCTGCGCAAGATCGTCGTCCGCGAGGTCGGGGGCAGTCCGATCTACCTGAGCGACGTCGCCCTGGTCGAGGACGGCTTCGAGGACGTCCGGCGCCTGGCCCGCATGAACGGCGGTCCGGCCCAGGGCATCGGCATCAAGAAACAGCGCGGCGCCAACGCCGTGGCCCTGGCCAAGCACGTCCGGGCGGCGATCGAGGAGTACAGCAAGACCCTGCCGGACGACATGACCGTCGGCATCACCAACGACAGCACCGAGTTCATCCGCGAATCGGTCAACGAGATCCAGTTCGAGCTCCTGCTCTCGGTCGTGCTCACGGCCTTCGTTTGCTGGCTCTTCCTGGGGTCCCTGTCGAGCACCCTCAATGTCATCCTGGCCATCCCGATGTCGCTCCTCGGCACGGTGGCCATCATCTATTTCCTGGGCTTCACCTTCAACACCTTCACCCTGCTGGCCCTGGCCCTGGCCGTCGGCATCGTCGTCGACGACGCCATCATGGTCATGGAGAACATCTTCCGCCACCGCGAGGGCGGCAAGGCCCTCGGACCGTCGGCGCTCGAAGGGACGAAGGAGATCGCCTTCGCCGCCTTGGCCGCGACCCTGGCCGTCGTGGCCATCTTCATGCCGGTCATCTTCATGGAAGGCATCATCGGCCGCTACTTCCTCCAGTTCGGCATCACCCTGTGCCTGGCCGTCCTGCTGTCGTACGTCGAGGCGGTCACCCTGGCCCCGGCCCGCTGTTCGCAATTCCTGAAGACGACGCGGGAGGGCCGGAACAAGGTCGGCCTGGCCGTCGACAAGGGGTTCCGCGGGCTCGAGGGGCTTTATGGGCGCGTCCTCCGGCGCGGTCTGCGCCGGCCTGGCCTCGTTCTCGTCGCCGCGCTGGCCCTCTTCGGCCTGGCCCTCGTCGTCTTCATGATCCTGCCGAGCGAGTTCGTGCCCTCGCAGGACCAGAGCCGGGTGTCAATCCGCATCCAGACCGCCGTCGGGTCGGACATCTCCGAGACCGACGCGCTCCTCGTCAGGGCCGAGGAGACCGTCGCCAAGCATCCTGAGGTCCTCCAGACATTCAGCTTCGTCGGCGGCATGGGCGGCGGCGGCGGGGTCAACGCCGGGATGATGTTCCTGACGCTGGTCGAGCCGGGCGAGCGGAAAATGAGCCAGGCCGAGTTCTCGGCCGTCCTCCGGAGCGAGCTCAACGCCATCCCCGGCATCCGGGCCGTCATCCAGGACACGTCCCAGCAGGGATTCACGGCCCAGCGCGGCTTCCCGATCGAGTTCTCGGTGCGCGGCGCGGACTGGAACGAGCTCGTGCCGCTGAGCCAGAAGCTCATGGCCGAGCTCACGGCGACCGGCACGGTCACCGACCTCGACTCGGACTACCGCGTCGGCATGCCCGAGCTGCGGGTGACCCCCGACCGGGCGGTGTGCGCGGACGTCGGGGTGTCCGTCGATGACGTGGCCACGACCATCATGGCCCTCGTCGGCGGCATCCGGATCGGCAAGTACAGCACGGGCGGCCGGCGGCTCGACGTCCGGCTCAAGCTCATGGCCGGGCAGAGGTCGCGGCCCGAGGACATCTCGCGGCTGCGGGTGAGGGTGAGGAACGGCGAGCTCGTGCCGCTCTCGTCGCTGGTCCTCTTCGAAGAGCAGGCCGCGCTCCAGGCCATTACCCGGCGCGACCGCGAGCGGGCCATCTCGATCTTCGCCAACGTCGCCCCGGGCCACTCCCAGGGCGAGGCCCTCAAGGTCATCGAGAGGCTCGGCGACGACCTGCCCGTCGGCTACCGCGCCGTCCTGGGGGGATCGAGCCTGGCCTTCCGCGACTCGATGAGCTCGCTTCTTTTCGCCATGTTCCTGGGCGTCGCCATCGCCTACATGATCCTGGCGTCGCAGTTCAACTCGTTCAAGGACCCGGTGACCATCATCACCATCCTGCCGCTGTCGATCGCCGGCGCGGCCTTCGCCCTGCTGGTCACGGGGCAGTCGCTGAACATCTTCAGCATGATCGGCCTCTTGCTCCTGATGGGCATCGTCAAGAAAAACTCCATCATCCTCGTCGATTACGCCAACGCCTTCAAGGCCAGGGGATTCGGGGCCCGGGAGGCCATGGAGAAGGCCGGGCCCATCCGGCTGAGGCCCATCCTGATGACGGCCACGGCCACCCTGATGGCGGCCATCCCGCCGGCGCTGGGGCTCGGCTCGGGCGCCGAGATCCGCCGGCCCATGGGCATCGCCGTCATCGGCGGCCTGGTCCTGTCGACCATCCTGAGCCTGATCGTCGTCCCGTCGTTCTACGTGGTGGCGGACAAGCTGGCCCGGAAGAAGAAGCCGGTCGAGGTCCCCGAGGGCCCCGTCTCCAACGGGGTCGGGGCCTGATCCCTTCCCCCCGGGCGTCACACTCTCTTGTCTGATGCGCCGGGCTTGGTCAGCGGGATCCCTTTCGCGCAGAACGGGCAGACCTCCGGCTCGTAGGCTTCGACCTTGAGGGCGAGAAGGCTTCCGACAGGCTTCCCTTCGATGGCCACGGCCCCCGCACTGCGGTCGACGAGGACGTAGATCCCGGCGACCGGGACCTGACGCTCGCGGAGGCAGGCGATGACCTCCTGGATGGACCCGCCCGTCGTCAGGATGTCCTCGACGATGACCGCCCGCGAGCCGTCGAGCCCGGAGAAGCCCGAACGGATGGTCATCCTCTCGTCGGCCCGCTGCGTGAACGCGAACTTCTTGCCGAGCTTGAGGGCGACGAGGAAGCCGATGGCGATGGCGCCGTAGGCGGGAGAGACGATGTAGTCGAAATCCCGGACCTCGGCGCGGATCTTGGCCGCCAGGAGCTCGACGATCCTCTCCAGCGCGGCCGGCTTCTCGATGAGCCGGATCTTCTCGAAATACCACTCCGAGTGCTTGCCCGAGGTCAGCTTGAAGTGGCCGTTGAGCAGGGCGTCGCTTTCCTTGAACAGGTTGAGGACGGTTTCGGTCCCGGCGGGCAGGGTCATTGCGGCTCTCCTTTGAATTGATCGGTCCTCTTTATAGACTAAACAGGGGCCGCGGGCAAGAGGCGACAAGAGGATGACATGAGGACATGAGAACCAGGGGGCTTGACAGGATCAGGGGGCTTCTTGCGACCTCGGCCCGGATGTGTTACATGGGAGGCGGCTTGGAGAGCGACAAGGAGCCCCGCCCATGAGCGACGAATTCCGTGACGACCGCGTGTGTTTCGTCTGCGGCGAGAGGAACCCGAGCGGAATGAGGCTCCGCCTCCGTGTCGACGCGGAGCGCGGCGAAGCCGCGGCCGAAGTGACTTTCGCCGAGCGCTTCCAGGGCTGGGCCGGGATCGTTCACGGCGGTCTCGTGGCCACGGTCCTCGATGAGGCCTTGATCTATGCGGCCGGGGCCAAGGGACACAAGTGCGTCACCGGTGAGATCACCGTCCGGTACGTCAAGCCGGCCTCGACGGGCATCCCGTATTCGCTCAAGGGCCGCTTCTTGGAGGATAAAGGGCGCATCGTCCAGGCCGAGAGCTTCCTCGTCGACGCCGACGGCCAGGAAATCGCCCGAGCTACAGGTAAGCTGTTCAAGGTCAAGCCCTGACCTCTTTGCCAGCGTCATTTACGTTTTCACCGGCAAAAACACCGGTTTTAAGCATTTTGGAGGCCAAAAACAGGCCTTAAATTATTGATAAATATAATTGTTCCTGAGGTCCGACCCCATTAGATAGCAGCGGTGTGGTATATTTGGTGTTTGGAGGTCCCATGAGCTCTCGAATCCCCCTTTTCTTCCTGGCCGCCGCCCTGGTCATTCTCGTCGTCGCGGCCTTGGCCCATTGCCGCGGCAAGTCCGACAAGTCCGCGCCGGCCGCTCCCGACTCGGCCCCATCCGGGTCCTCGTCTTCCCCCGCGCTCGACTACCCCATCCGCCCGGTTCCCTTCACTCACGTCGAGCTCACGGACGAATTCTGGGCGCCCCGCCTCGAGACGAACCGCACGGTCTCCGTCCCCTACGCCCTCCGGATGAACGAGGAGACCGGCCGCGTCGACAATTTCCGCAAGGCCGCCCGCCTCATGACCGGCCCCCACAAGGGCCGCCGCTTCAACGATTCCGACGTCTACAAAGCCATGGAGGCGGCCGCCTACACCCTCCGCCTCCACCCCGACGCCGCCCTCGAAAAGACCCTGGACGACCTCATCGACCTCATCTCCCGGGCCCAGGAGCCCGACGGCTATCTTTTCACCACCCGGACCAACGACCCCGCCCATCCCGCGCCCGGCTCGGGCCCCGAGCGCTGGTCGAACCTCCGCGTCAGCCACGAGCTCTACAACGTCGGTCACATGTATGAAGCGGCCGTGGCCCATTTCCAGGCCACCGGCAAGCGCGCGTTCCTGGCGATCGCCGAAAAGAACGCGGCGCTCCTCCTCCGCACCTTCGGGACCGGCCCCGGCCGGCGCCGCGGCTTCCCCGGCCACCAGGAGATCGAGATCGGCCTGGCCAAGCTCTACCGGGCCACCGGCAACCGCGCCTACCTCGACCTGGCCAAGTTCTTCCTCGACGAGCGCGGCCGCTATTTCGGCGGCCAGAAGCACGCCCCGGACGACCCCTTCGCCGTCTACGACTCCGATGAGTACATGCAGAACCACAAGCCCGTCACCGAACAGGACGAGGCCGTCGGCCACGCCGTCCGGGCCATGTACATGTACTCGGGCATGGCCGATGTCGCCGCCCTCGGCGGCCATCCCGGGTACGTCGCGGCCATCGATCGTCTCTGGCTCGACGTCGCCGGCACGAAGCAGTACCTGACCGGAGGCGTCGGCGCCCGCAGCGGCTCCGAGGCCTTCGGCGACGCCTATGAGCTGCCGAACGCCCGGGCCTACACGGAAACGTGCGCCGCCATCGGCAACGCCCTCTGGAACTACCGGCTCTTCCTCCTCCACGGCGAATCGAAGCACATGGACGCCTTCGAGCGCGTCCTCTACAACGGCCTGCTCTCGGGCGTGTCCCTCACAGGCGACCACTTCTTCTATCAGAACCCGCTCGAGTCGGCCGGGGGCTACGGCCGCAGTCCCTGGTTCGAGGTCGCCTGCTGCCCGCCGAACATGACCCGCTTCCTGCCGTCCCTCTCCGGCTACGTCTATGCCTTCAAGGACGACGTCGTCTTCGTCAATCTCTACGCCGCCGGAACGGGCCAGGTCCCGCTCCCCGGCCGGCCCGTGATCCTGACCCAGGAGACGCGCTATCCCTGGGAGGGCGACATCACGATTGTCCTCTCCCTGGAGGCCCCGGGTCCCTTCGAGCTCGCTCTCCGCATCCCGGGCTGGGCCCGCGGCGAGGCCATGCCGACGGACCTCTACAGGTTCCTCGACGGCGCCGGCGAGGCGCCCGCTCCCGCCCTGAAGGTCAACGGCGAGGCCGCGCCCCTCGACATCCGTGACGGCTACGCCCGCCTCCGCCGCGACTGGAAGGACCGCGACACCGTCGAGCTCGCGCTCCCCATGCCGGTCCGCCGCGTCATCGCTCACGAAGCGGTCGCCGAGGACCGCGGCCGGGTCGCCCTTCAGCGCGGCCCGATCGTCTATGCGGTCGAGGGGATCGACAACGGCGACCGCGTCTTCGAGCTCATCCTCCCCGATCCCGCCGCGCTCGCGGTCGAGTACCGCCCCGGCTTGCTGAGCGGCGTCGCGGTCATCACCGGGCAGGCGTCGGCGCTCGCGAAGGACGCCGCCGGGAAGACCGTCGAAGCGGCCCATCCGCTCCTGGCCGTGCCGTACTACGCCTGGGCCAATCGCGGTCCGGGCCAGATGCTCGTCTGGCTGCCCCGGACGGCCGCCGCGGCCAGGCCGGCCCAAAAGGTGAATATGGACGTCGATTAAGGAGACAGAGTCATGACCCCGAAGCGCCTCCCGCTCCCGGGCTTCGCCCCGGGTCTCTTCATCCTGGCCGTCCTGGCCCTGCTCCCTTCGCCGTCCGCCGCCGCCGAGGCGATGGCCCTCGACAACGGCCGCGTCAGGGCCGAATTCAACGACCACGGGCTCGTCTCCCTCGGCGCGTCCAAGACCGGCCGGACGCTCGGGTTTTCCGCCGACCCGTCCTCCGTGACGATCGACGGCACGCCCATCTCCATCGGCAGCCTGGGCCCGGCCGAGATCGAGATGACCCCGGCCCGGATCGGCTATCGCTACGCCCGCGACCCCTTCACCTTCGACATCGTCTATGAGCTCAAGCCGAACTGGAGCTTCCTGACCAAGCAGATCATCGTGACCTCGGCCCGGAGCCGCGTCTTCCGCGTCAACGAGGTCGGGGCGCTCGCCGCGACCCTGGGCCGGCCCGTCGTCGAAGAGCTCAAGCTCAAGGACGGCGCGTTCGGGGCCGTCTGCCGCTTCGCGGCCGACGCCGCCCCGGCCGTCGGCCCGGCCTGGAGCGTCTTCTTCCTGCTCCAGAACCCCTACATGACCTGGACCCGCGACGGCGCCGCGATCTCCGTCTCCTACGCCCCGGACATGGACTGGAGCCGGGATTACGGCGCCTTCGCCTCCGACCGCCTCTGCCTCGGCCTCACCGCCCTCTCCGGCGTCCGCTTCCCGGCCAAGGCCGTCCCCGAATGGACCTTCGTCGCCGATTACGACAAGCTCCTCCGGGAATCGCCCTCGATCGACGTCGCCGAGGCGAGCGCCCTCGTCGACTGCGTCCGCTCGTTCCTCCTCTACTATCCCGGGCGCAGCGTCCGCGTCCACATCCCCTGGTGCGAAAACGACTATCAGATCGACGTCGGCACCCCCGAGGGCGTCGAGGAGTACAAGCGGATCATGGACCGCGCGGCCGAGCTCGGCGTCACCCATCTCCTCTACACGCCCGGCAACAGCTCGCTCTCCCGGCTCGAGGACAACGCCGACAACTGGGGCTGGGAGAACGTGCTCTGGTTCGGCCTCGGCCAGAAGCTGCGGAAAGGGGAGTGGGACCCGCGCCGCGACGCCGTCCCGGCCGGCCTCAAGGCCATGCTCGACTACGCCGCATCGAAGGGCCTCAAGCTCATGGCCTACGCCTACCCCTCACTGCCCTTCCTCCAGAACCCGGAGTGGACCGCCTGGGCGGGCCCGCAGGCCGGGCCCAAGGCGAGCGCCGATACGGGCCTGCGCTCGTTCCAGGACTGGTGGCTCGACAGGCTCCTGGCCTTCATGAGGACGACGGGCGCCTCCGGCTACTCCTTCGACCACTGGTGGATCGCCATGGACAAAGCCTCGAGCAAGTACGCCCAGTGGCACGGCGCCCGGCGCATTCTCGAGGGCCTGCGGCGCGAGGCCTTCGACGCCGTCATCGACGGCCGCCAGCAATACCAGGGCTTCGGCCCCTGGACCTGGCTCGGCGGCTCCTACCCCCACCCGTCGCTGACCGACGAGCAGCCGGAGAGCTTCAAGGCCTTCCCCGACCTGCACACCGACCGGGTCTCGGCCAACCGCCAGCGCTTCGCCGCCTGGGTCTACAGCGTCGAGCGCTTCGCCCCGCCCGAGATCATGCCCGGCTTCATCACCCACCAGTCGGAGCGCAACGACGAGAAGGGGGTCATGCGCCGCGACCGCTTCCGTCCCCGGGATTGGGACGTCCTCGGCTGGAAATACTCGCTCCTCTCCTCGATCGGCACGGCCCCCTTTCACCACATCGTCAACTTCATCCCCGCCCGCGACGCCGCGGAGTTCGCCGCCCTGTCCGAGGAAGACAAGGCCTGGTTCCGGAAATGGCTCGACTGGACCGACGAGAACGCCCGCTACCTCCACGCCCTCCGGCCGATCATCGGACCGCCCATGGCCGGCCGGGTCGACGGTACGGCGGCCATCGTCGAGGACCGCGGCCTCCTCTTTCTCTTCAACCCCAACCCCGGCCCGAAGGAGGCCCGCTTCAAGCTCGACGCCGCGATCGGCCTGGTCAAGGGCGACAAGCTCATGATCAAGGAGCTCTACCCCGAGGAGGGTCGGCTGGTCGGCTCGGCCGAGGGTCTGTGGGCCTACGGCGGCGAGGTCGTCCTGACCCTGGCCGGGCGCGAGGCCGCGGTTTACGAGGTCTTCCCCGCCCCGGCCGAGATCACGGCGCCCGTTCTCTTCAACGTCCGGGGCGCCGCGGAGGTTTCGGCGACGCGGCTCGTCCTCACCGATGTCACCGCCGAGATGGGGGCCTCGCGGACCGTCATCGTCCGACTGCCCGAGGGAGCGCGCGTCCGGACCCTGTCGGTCAACGGCGTCGCCCACCCGTTCAAGGCCGACCGGGGCGTCGTCACGGCGGCGGTGCGCTTCGCCGGACGCGCCTTCTCCAAGTCCCAGGCCGCAGGCCAGGTCCCGGCCGGGTTCACGGGCGGGAGCCACAAGGCCCGCGTCACAGTGCCGAAACGGATCTTCGATCAGCTCGCCGAACGGAAGAAGGCCTGGCCCGTCAGCTACTCCGAGGACGACCTCCGCGCGACCTGGCTCGCGCCGTGGCGTCTGCTCCTCCACATCCCCGTCATCGAGGGCACGGACGCGATGGAGGTGCGCCTCTTGGTCAACGGCCAGCCGGTCCCGGTCCTCAGGGCCTACAACAGCGTCTATCCCCACTCGCCCAAGCGCACCTTCACCGGCCACTATGCCGACCTCAGCCGCGTCCGGCCCGACTCGCCCATCGACATCGAGGTCAGCCTGCCGACGCTCGAGCCGGGCCGATTCGAAGGGGCCTTCTTCGAGAACGTCGAGACGGAGTACACGAACCGGATCATGGCCCCGCCCGCGGCCAAAAAATAGGAGTCGAGTGTGGCTGCCATCGCCGACTCATAGATGAGTCGTTGACTAGGCCTGTCCCGCGCGTTTAAACTGGGTTCACAAATGTCGAAAAATGGTTTCTGGTCAGTCCCAATCATCCTTCTATTGCAGCTTTGTGCGTGCGGTCCGAAGATAATGGTTGAAGAAGAGGCGGTATCGTCGTCGCCTGCTGCAATCCAAGCTCGTCCGCTTGATCGATCACAGTGGACTTGGGTAGACCGACAAGGGGGGATTCGTACGTATCAACAAACCCTTGACAAGCTCCAAAGAATTGTGAGCGATCATGGGGTATTAGGAATTTCCGTTGCTCTCAAACAGGGAAGAGACTGGAATTCGAATCCCCATGTGTTCTTTTTTGATTTGGGATTTGAGGATCTAAGGAACGAAAGGCAAATAAGCGCCAGGAAAGTCTTCCGGGCGGACAGATTAGGCCAGACGCTTATCGCTTATCTGGTCTTGAAGCTCGCAACCGAGGGGCAAATCGACATGGATCGGCCCCTATCCAAATATGTGTCAAGATCTGCAGTCTATCATTCGGCTTATAAAGAAATTGCCGGCGACCGGAGATACCCGCAACTAACAGCACGACGGATCCTTAGCCATCAAAGCGGACTGTCCAATTCACTCCGTGATGATAATGTAAAGAGGCCCGTTTTTGTCAGCACGCCGGGAAAGGGTTATGTTTACTCAGATGAAGGATATCGTTTCCTTCAGTTCATCTTAGAGGAAATGTTAGGCAAGCCCTTCGACGAATTGGCCCAAACATATATATATGGTTCTTTTGGGATGAATCAGACGAGTTTCTCTAGACCTGCTTATTCGGATGATTCGGATCCGGCCGCCTCATGGGCCTTCACAACAACCGCGTCGGATTTTACGAGGTTCATGTGGAGCGTAAGACTCGAAAATCCTTATTTATCGCGTGAAGCGTTCATGTCATATATTGTTTATCCAACTGTTTCGATCCACTCACCCTCAATAATGGAATCCGGCCCTTCAAAAGTTAAAACAAATCTCCCTTCTAAGCTGGGCTGGTGTCTGGGTTGGGGAACCTACCAAATGCCGAGAGTCATACTCCGGGCATGTTCTTTCATGGGCCAGAAGGATCAAGGAATTGAGGCCTATGCGACGGTCTTTGAATCTCCGCATTCTACGGCTCTGACCATATTTGTGATCCCTTCATTGTCCAGATCCTTCATGCCCCAGATCCTACGGGGACTCCTCGGTGAAATGGAGAGTCCTTTATCCTGGCTCGGATTCTGATCATGGCGCCAAAACCGCGCTGGGATCGCAGACGCATTCGGGCAGGCATCTCCGAAGAAACAGCCGGCATTTGACTTGACACGCCCTTGTCGAATATCTTTAGTCGCGCGGCGCCCTCGGCATGAAAGGACTTCGGACCATGGACCGCAAACCGATCCTCAACGTCAGGTCCCTCAAGGAACAGGTCTACGAATACCTGCGCGAGCAGATGCGGCGCGGCGGGATCCTGCCGGGCTCGGCCATCGACATGGAGGAAACGTCGAAGAAGCTCGGCGTCAGCAAGACCCCGCTCCGCGACGCCCTCCTCCAGCTCGAGATGGAGGAGTTCGTCACCATCCTGCCGCGGCGCATGGTCGTCGTCAACACCCTGAGCGAACAGGACATCCGGAGCTACTACGAGATCATCGGCGCCCTCGAGAGCATGGCCCTGCTCAAAGCCTTCGACCGGATGAAGACCTCCGACATCGACAACATGGCGGCCCTGAACGACGGCATGAAGAGGGCCCTCGGGGAGAGCGATTTCGACGCCTATTACGACCGGAACCTGGCCTTCCACAACACCTTCCTCAATCTCTGCGGCAACGCCAGCCTGGTCAAGATCGTCAACAATCTTAAGAAACGGCTGTACGATTTTCCCCGCCCCCGGGGCTTCGTCAAAGAATGGGAAGAGACCTCGGTCGGCGAGCACCAGGCGCTCATCGATCTCCTGCGCCAGGGCCGGAGCCTCGACGCGGCCAACCACATCCGGGACGTCCACTGGTCGTTCAAGGTCCAGGAGGCGTTCGTCCGCAAGTATTATCCGGGGATCTCCGGACCGGCGGGGTAGCCGGACGGATATGGTCCTCTTCGGCGGTCGGCTGAGCCCGCGGAAGCTCAAGGCCATGGTCGGCCGCGAGGTGGGCCTGTCCGACTGGTTCCCCGTCACTCAGGAGCGCATCGACGCCTTCGCCGCCGCCACCGGGGACCGCCAGTGGATCCACGTCGATCCCGAGCGGGCGGCCCGGGGCCCTCTCGGAGGGACGGTCGCGCACGGCTTCCTCCTGCTCTCGCTCGTCCCGGCCTTCAACCTCTCGAACGAAGTCTTCGCCGGCCGCTTCCGGATGGCCGTCAACTACGGCCTCGACCGCGTCCGCTTCCCCCATCCCGTCCGGGCCGGCGAGCGCGTCCGCAATCGGGCCGTCCTGAAAAAGATCGAGAAGCGGGGCTTCCGCCGGATCCTGGTCACGATCGAGAACACGCTGGAGGTCGAGGGGGCGGCCAAGCCGGCCATGGTCGCCGACCTGCTGGCCTTGATCTATCTCTGATCCTCCTCCCCAAGGCCGCACGGGGGGCGTCCGCCGGGGCGCGCGCGGGCCCGGTCCGATTCGACATTCCCGGCCGGCCGGCCGACTAAAAATGAGATATCAGGGCCCGAGCCCATCTCGTTCGAAAGGAGTCCCCATGAAAAGAACCTGGACCCTCCTTATCATCGGCGCCTTCGCCGCCCTGCTCGTCCTGCCGCGGCCGGCGGCCGCCGGCGTGAGGTTCGGCCTCAAGGGCGGGGCCAACATCGCCAACGTCAACGGCAACTGGGACGAAGCCCTGGGCGAATGGAAGAGCACGGTCGGCTTCTGCGCGGGCGTTTTCATCGAGCTCAACCTCGGCCGGATCCTGACCATCCAGCCCGAAGCCCTTTATACGGTGAAAGGGGCCGACGCGGGGGAGGGGAAGCTCAAGTTCGACTACATCGAGATCCCGGTCCTGCTCAAGCTCCGGATCCCCACCGGCCCCCTCCATCCCTTCGTTTTCGCCGGCCCGGCTTTCGGCTTCAACCTGAAGGCCGTTCTGGACGGCATCGAGATCGACGACATGCCGAGGGCCGATTACGGCGCCGTTTTCGGCGGCGGCCTCCAGCTCGGCCGCTCGATCCACCTCGACGTTCGGTACACGATGGGACTGCAGAAGCTCGCGATCCCGGACCTCGACACGATCGACCTGAAGAACGGCGTTCTTTCGGCGACGCTCGGACTGGCTTTCTGAGCGCCGGAGGCGGGAGCCCCGACGGTCAGGGCGTGCGGCCGGACGTCCCCAATCCGGTCCAGGCGGGGCGCCCCGGCCGGAGAGGGGGCCCGGCCGGTCCGGGATCGGATCGGACGGACACCGAGACCGCCCCGCCGCCCGCGAGGAGATCGGCCTGCTCAAAGGACGAGACCGACAGGACCTCGTGCTCCCGGCCCAGGCAGGACAGGACTCCCATGAACGGCTCGAGCGGCCCCGACGCGGGGATGTCCACGACCGTGTAGTGCTTCTTCTTGGTGAACAGGGGATCCTTGACCGTGGGCTCGAGGAAATTCCTCTGGCCGCCGCCTCCGGTGATGATCATGAGGACGCCGTCATGGACCGTCGAGGCGTGAATGTGCCTGTGGCCGAAGGCGGCCAGGACGACCTTATGGCGGGCGAGAAGGCCCAGGAACTCCTTTTCGTTCTCGAGCTCCGGGGTGAACAGGGACGCCGGGCCCGGACTGATCTTCCTGAACGGGGCCCTCGGCGGGACGTGGGCGAAAAAGAACTTCCGCGGCGGCGCGGGCGCCTTCAGCTGGTCCTCGAGCCAGGCGAGCTGTTCGCGGCTGAAGCCGGACGGCTCGCTCCGGAGCCCGTCCCGGGGGACGTTGCTCATGAACACGAAGCGCATGTCGCCCCGGTCGAAAGAGAAGTCCTTGGCGCCGAAGAAGGCCCTGGAGATCCGCTCGCCCTCTTCCCGGATGTCATGATTCCCGTCGACGTGGAGGATGGGGCAGGGAGGATCGCTGATGACCTTCAGGTAGGCGCCGTAGTAGTCGACGACCGGCTTGACGACCCGGTCGCCCAGGTGGACGATGAACGACGGCCGCGGCTCGAGGGCGGCGATCTCGCCGAGGAAGCCCTTGAAGGTCTCGTTGCGGTCGGAAACCGTGTCGCCGATGACGACGAACCTCAAATCCCGCCCCTTCTCGACAGCCCCGATCGAGCGCACGGCCTCGTCGTTGGTCGGGACGACGCCCCGGAGCTCCGGGGGGACGGCCTGCAGATCGGCGTCTTCCCGGAACCGGGACAGATCATATCCGCCGTCTTCGAGGGAGTACCGGCAGCGGCCCGTCAGCAGGGCTAGAATCAGTGCCATCAATAAAGCTCTCTTTCGTGACATCGCTCTCATTCATCGACCTGATTTCATCAGCTTCCATTATAGCGGATGCCTCAAACCGGCTCCCCGCGGGGTCCCCGGCCGGCCCCCCCGTTTGCCCCGCGGCCGCCCGTCCGCTATATTAGTTATCAGACTGAGTTGTCAGGGGAGGAAGGCCCATGTCGACGATCATCGCGCGCTGGGAGTGGCGGACGTTCGGCCGGACGTTCGGCGAGGCCGAGGCCCGGATCAAGGCCTTCCCCCCGGACCAGGTCCGGAAGAGCGCGGAGGTCTATGTCCTCTCCAGGCCGAGCCCGGACAACACCAAGGTCCGCGACGGGCTGCTGGACATCAAGACCCTGCGGCAGGTCAACGGCGACGGGCTGGAGCAGTGGTTCCCGGTCATGAAGGCCGGCTTCCCGCTCGCCCCGCCGGTCCTGGACGAGATCTTCCGGGCCTGGAAAACGCCTCTCCCGGAGCTCCGGCGGGAGGCCTACGGCTGCGACGAGCTCCTCCGCGAGCTCGTGGCCCCGAACCCCGACCTCAAGACGGTCGCGGTGAACAAGGAGCGCCACGGGTTCACGATCAACGGCTGTATCGTCGAGATCGCCGACCTGACCTTCGACGGCCGGCCCACCCGCACCGTGGCCGTCGAGATGGCGGACCCGGCCGAGGTCATCCGGACCGTGCGCGAGCTCGGGCTGGCGGGTTTCGAGAACGTCAATTACCTCAAGGCGCTGAAGCGCTTTGCGGGGATGACACCATAACATTCACTGGGAGGTTGGCATGAAAAAGTTCGTTATCCTGAGCCTGCTCGTCCTGTGCGGGGTCTACTCCGTCGCGGCCCAGGAGGCCGTGACGAAGCCCCTGACCGGCCTGAGCGAAGACGGGCTTCTCCTGCTGAGGTCCGAGGACGACAAGTTCCAGCTGATGCTCGACGGCCGGATCCATCTGGGCGCCGCCCTGTACTCCGGCAGCGAGACCCCGCTGGGCAACGGGATGGAGGTCCGCCGCGGCCGGCTCGGCCTCAAGCCCCGGTGGGGCAACTGGGAGGCCCAGTTCGACATCGACTTCGCCGGCAACGAAGTCGACATCAAGGACATGTGGGTCGGTTACCGGGGCTTCAAGAACACGCAGATCACCCTAGGCAACCACAAGAGCCAGTTCAGCGTCGAGGAGGTGACCTCGTCCCGCTTCGTCACCTTCATGGAACGGGGCCTGCCCAACGCCTTCGCCCCCGACCGCCGCCTGGGGTTCAGCGTCGCCCACTGGGGCAAGAACTGGCGGGCGTTCGCCGGGGTCTTCGGCGAGGAAGCCGGCCAGCTCGACGAGACCGGCGAGAACGAGGCCCTCAACTTCAACCTGCGCCTGAGCTACCTGCCCGTCCTCAGGGACAACGCGTTCGTCCATGTCGGCGGCTCCTTCGGCCACTCCACCCCGTTCGCCAACGACGAGGGACGGGTGAGGTTCCGGGCCCGGCCCGAGACCCACGTCGCGGACAACCGCTTTCTCCACACCGGCTGGATCGACGCGGACAGCTGGGACCTCTACGGCCTCGAGCTGGCCGCCGCGGCCGGCCCGGTCCTGGTCCAGGGCGAGTACATGGCGACGAGCGTCAAGCAGCCCGAATCCCTGCCCCGGGCCAAGTTTGACGGCTATTACGCCTTCGCCAGCTGGATGATCACCGGCGAGAAGCGGCCCTACAACATCGAGGAAGGGGAGCCCGCCGGCCGCATCTATCCCAACAAGAAGTCCCTGGGCGCCTTCGAGCTCGCCGTCCGTCTCAGCAACCTGAACCTCAACGACACGGGGGCGGAGATCCTGGGCGGCAAGGGGACCAACGTCACTCTGGGCCTGAACTGGCACCCCTATCCCAATCTCAAGTTCCTCATCAACTACGTCTGGGTCAACCACGACGCCTTCGCCACCGGCGACGGCGATTACGCCGGCAACGACGATTTCCGGATTCTGCAGGGCGGCTTTTACTTCTCGTTCTAGCCCCCGCGATCCCATCCAAGGAGGGGGCCATGGGCCAAGAGATCGAGCGCAAGTTCCTGGTCAAGGGCGAGGCCTGGAAGGCCGGGGCCCGGGGGGCCGTCTATCGGCAGGGCTATCTCTCCTCGATAAAGGAGCGGGTCGTTCGCGTCCGCGCCGTCGAGGACAAGGGCTTCCTGACGGTCAAGGGGATCACCCGGGGCGTGTCCCGCGCCGAGTTCGAGTACCAGATCCCCGTCGAGGACGCCGTCCTCATGCTCGACCACATCTGCGAGAAGCCGCTCATCGAGAAGAAGCGCTACAAGGTCCCGGGCGGCGGCCTGGTCTTCGAGGTCGACGAGTTCTTCGGCGAGAACGCGGGGCTGGTGGTGGCCGAGGTCGAGCTCGCGGACGAGACGCAGAAGATCGAGCTCCCCGACTGGATCGGCGCCGAGGTCTCCGGGGACCCCCGCTATTTCAATTCCAACTTGATCCGGCATCCCTACACGAAGTGGTGAGACGCGGCCGGCGGGGGAGGACCCGCCCGGCCGACGGGAGGAGCCCATGAGCCTCATTTCCCTCAGGAAGTCGAAGGTCCTGGAAGGGCAGATCGACGAGCTCCTGGACACGATCAGCCGGGGCTCGCTCGTCTTCCGCAACGGCATCAAGGAATACCTGGACGGCGAGATCGGCCGCTTCGAGGCCGCGATCGCCGAGCTGACCGGGATGGAGAGCCACGCCGACGAGCTCCGGCGCACGATCGAGAGCCGGCTCTATCTCCACTCCCTGATCCCGGAGATGCGGGGCGACGTCCTGGGCCTGCTCGAGAGCATGGACACCGTGATCAACTCCGAGAAAAAGACGCTGCTTCAGTTCTCGGTCGAGATGCCCGACATCCCGGCCGAATTCTGCCCGGACTTCCTGACCCTGGCCGAGGGGAGCCGCAGCGCCGCCGAGGAGATGGTGACGGCGGTCCGCGCCTTCTTCCACGACTTCAACATGGTCAAGAACTACCTGCACAAGGTCTACTTCTACGAGAAGGAGGCGGACAAGATCAGCGACCGGCTCAAGCGCCGGATCTTCGCCTCCGGGCTGGACCTGAGCCACAAGATCCATCTGCGCTATTTCGCCCTGCACATCGAGAACATCTCGGACTACGCCGAGGACGTCGCCGATCGCCTGTCGATCAGCAGCATCAAGCGGAGCGACTGAGCCCGGACGGGACATGATCTACCTCTATCTGCTCAGCGGCGTCTTCCTGGGCTGGTCGCTGGGCGCCAACGACGCCTCCAACGTGATCGGGACCGCGGTCGCCACCCGGATGCTCCGCTTCAGGACCGCGGCCGTCCTCTGCGGCCTGTTCGTCATCCTGGGGGCGGTCCACGGCGGGGCCGGGACCACCGAGACGCTCGGCCGGCTCGGCGCCGTGAACGCCCCGGCCGGCGCCTTCATGGTCACCCTGGCCGCGGCGCTGACCGTCTTCTGGATGACCCGCCTCGAGCTGCCCGTGTCCACGACCCAGGCCATCATCGGCTCGATCCTGGGCTGGAACCTGTTCGCCCATTCGGCCACGGACGCCGGTTCCCTGGGCCGGATCGTCTCCAGCTGGGCGGCCTCCATCGCCCTGAGCGCGGCCCTGGCGGCCGCCCTCTACGCCCTGGTCCGGGCCGTGATGAGGAGGCGGCGCGTCCGCCTGCTCGACCTCGACGCCAGGACGCGCCTCGGCCTGATCCTGGTCGGCGCCTTCGGGGCCTACAGCCTGGGCGCGAACAACATCGCCAACGTCATGGGCGTCTTCGTCCCCGTTTCGCCCTTCCACGACGTCGAGATCGCCGGGCTGTTCACGCTGACCGGGACCCAGATCCTCTTTCTGACGGGCGGCCTGGCCATCGCCGCGGGCGTCCTGACCTATTCGCGCCAGGTCATCCGGAAGGTCGGCAACGATCTCCTGAAGCTCTCGCCGCTGGCCGGCCTGATCGTCGTTCTGGCCGCGTCGATCACGCTGTTCCTCTTTTCGTCCCAAGGGCTCGAGGCCTGGCTGAGGGCGCGCGGCCTGCCGTCCTTCCCTCTCGTCCCCATCTCGAGCTCGCACGCGATCGTCGGCGGCATCGTCGGCATCGCCGCCGTCAAGCGGGGCCGGAACATCCGCTTCCGGGTGCTGGGCGAGATCGTGCTCGGCTGGCTGGCCACGCCGATCCTGGCCGGGATGATCACGTTCTTCGGCCTGTTCATCCTGCAGAATGTCTTCAGCCAGGAAGTCTTCCACCCGTAAGGAGACCGCCATGAGAGATCCGAAAGGCCCCGAACGGACGGCCCGCGAGGAGGAGCCGGTCGAGACGAACGGCCGCGGGGAGACGTACGATCCCCTGGACATGGGGAATTACCGGATCGAGAAGCTCCCCAAGCGGTCCAAGTCGAGGTTCGAAAAGGGCCTGGCCCTGGCCGGTCCGCCGCTGGCCCTGATCGCCTTCGTCGTCCTGGGGTTCGTCGTCAAGCTGCCCTTCCTGGAGCAGATCGACGCGACCCGCCTGGTCGACGCCTCGGCCAAGAAGGCCTTCGGCGCCATCGGGCCGGAGGCGTTCATCCGCAGCAATTACCTGATGCTGGCCATCTTCGCGGCGGCCATCATCCTCTGGCTGACCGAAGCCATCCCGAATTACCTGACCTCGCTCATCCTGATCATCGGCCTGGTGCTCTCGGGGGTGCTGTCCGAGAAGGAGGCCTATGCCCAGCTCGGCCACCCCGTGATGTGGCTCAACATCATGTCGTTCGTCCTGGCCAGCATGCTGGTCAAGACGGGGGTGGCCAAGCGGTTCGCCCTGTGGTTCATCCTCAGGTTCGGGAAGAACGCCTCCCGCATCTTCCTCAGCTTCATCGTCATCAATCTGGTCCTGTCGGCGTTCATCTCGGCCACGACCGCCAAAGCGGCGATCCTCCTGCCGATCTTCATGGTCATCGCGGCCATCTACGGCGCCCGGAGCGGCGAGGGCAAGACGAACTTCGGCCGCAGCATCGTCCTGCAGAACCTGCTCAACATCAACATCGGCGCCGGGGCCTTCGTCACAGGCTCGGGGGCCAATCTCCTGGCCGCGGCCCTGATCGGCGGCGCGATCGGGGGATCCGTCTTCTTTTCCGACTGGATGCAGGCCATGCTCCCCTTCGTGGCCGGACTGATGCTCATCGGCTATATCCTGGCCGTGAAGGCGTTCTTTCCCCTCGAGCCGGGCGAACGGGCGCCCCGGATCGAAGGCGGCATGGAGCGCCTGCGCCGGGAATTGCGCCTGATGGGAAAGCTCGACGCCCAGGAAGTGAAGGCCATCATCATCTTCGCCCTGATCCTGGGGTTCTGGGCCACGGACAGACTGCACGGCGTCAGCGCGACGGCCGTGGCGTTCGTGGGCGCGATCGTGGCCCTTCTGCCCGGCGTCGGCATCGTCAAGTGGAACGACGTGGACATCCCCTGGCACCTCATGCTCTTCTCCGCGGGGGCCTATGCCCTGGGCGCCGGCCTGGCCGTCACCGACCTGCCCTCGATCTCGGTGAGCGCGTTCTTCGACCACCTCGGCATCGGCGCCGGGACCCCGTTCTGGGTGCTCTACCTCCTGCTGACCGGGGTGATGATCTTCAGCGCGCTGATCTTCCAGTCGAAGACCATGCGGGCCATGATCTTCATCCCCATCGCCATCGGCGTGGCCCACCGCTTCGGCTATCCGGTGATCAGCCTGGCCCTGCCGACGGCCTTCATGATCGAGCACGTCTATGTCCTGCCCTTCAACAGCAAGCCCGCCGCCCTGCTCTACGAGACGGAGATGTACAGCTACGGCGACGCGTTCAAGTACGGCATCGTGATGATGTCCATCGCCTGGCTGCTCAACATCGTGCTCGGCGAGACGTGGTTCCGCCTCCTGGGCATCACCCCGAACGGCGTCTTCGGGCTGTTCTGAGATAATCTCCCGGCGGGCCGATAGGCTCTCTCGCGGAATGGACGGAAGAAAACCGGACATCCGCGCGTCCAAACACAAAGAGCAGGATGTTCAGCCGACCTGGATCCTTCATAAAAACGCCGATCGCTTCAGACCGACCGATCTTATGTTCGAGAGGAGCCCCGCCCATGAGAACCGGACGCTTTTTCCTCGTGGTCTCTCTCCTGTCCCTGGCCGTATCCGTCCCGGCCCAGACGGGTCCGCCGCAGGACAGGCCGCAGACGCCGCAGCTCTCGGCGCCGCTGCGGGTCGCCCCGGCCGATCTGAGGCCTCTGCTCGCGCCGCCGCAGAGCGAGATGCGCCTCGTCGCCGACAGGTATGAGGCCGATCGCGACCAGCTGGCCAGGTTTTATTACCTGGCCTCGCCGGTTCGCTTCGGGCGGCTCATGAGATTCGACCTGGATTGGGAGACCGCCTTGGCCGGGATCAAACCGGCTTCCCTGAAGGCCCAAGCCCGGAAAGACCTCAAAGTCCTCCGGGAGGCCATCCGGGCCAACATGGGACGGCTCGAGGCCGAAGCGGCGGCCGCCGCCCGGCTCGAGCCGCTGGTCCCCTTCGCGGCGGCCATCACCGGGCTCGAGGAAGCCCGGATGCGCATGGACACCCTGGATGCCCGTAAGGCGGCGGTCGTCCTGAGCGGGGTGATCGACGTCGCGGCCGAGGCCCGCTCGAGGCTGGAATCCCTCATGAGCGGGCCGGGCCCCGAGGCCGCGGCGCCCGGCCGGGATGTCGTCCTCCAAGCCGCCGAGGCCGTGAAGGACCTCCGGGCCGCCCTCAAGTCCTGGCACGCCTTTTATCATGAGTTCGACCCCCAGTTCGATTGGTGGCTGGCCCAACCCTACGGTCAGGCGGACAAGGTCCTCGAGGAGTACGCGGCCTTCCTGCGCGACAGGGTCGCCCCGGCCGTCGCCGCGGAAAAGGCACCGGCGCCGCCCGCGGTGCCCATCGAAGCGGCCGCCGCGCCGCCGTTTCCCCAGGTCCCGGACCTCGGGCGCCTGCTCGCCTTCCCCCAGGATGAAATGCGAGGCGTGGTGGAGCGCTTCCGGGGCGGCCGGGGCCGCGGCGTCGGAGGCCGGGGCGGGGCCGGCGCGTCCGACCCCCCCGACAAGACCTCCCTGTCCGGCTGGCTGGCCGCCCTGAAGAAGCTCGATTTCGAAAAGCTCAGCCGGCCGGCCCAGATCAGCTATCTCTATCTTCGGAACAGCCTGGAAGTCCGGCATCGGCGCGCGGAGCTCCCTCCCGGGCCCGAAGTCCCGCAGAAGGCCGACGCCAGCGGGATCGCCGGACGGCCTATCGGCCGCGAGGCGCTGGCGCTCAGCCTGGCCGAGGAGCTCATTCCCTACGCGCCCGAGGAGCTCATCGCCGAGGCCTACCGGCAGTTCGCCTGGTGCGAGGCGGAGATGAAACGGGCGGCGGCCGAGATGGGGCTCGGCGACGACTGGAAGGGGGCCGTGGAGACGATCAAGGAAGCGCACGCCGCGCCCGGCGGTCAGCCGGACGTGGTGCGCGACCTGATCTTGGGGGCCGCCGACTACCTGCGCGGGCAGGACCTTATCACCGTGCCCGAGATCGAGCGGGAGACGCTTCGCATGGAGATGATGTCGGCCCGCCGGCAGCTGGTCAATCCCTTCTTCACCGGCGGGGCCGTCATCAGCGTCTCTTTCCCCACGAGCGCCATGACCACGAAGCAGAAGCTCGAGAGCCTGCGCGGCAACAACATCGCCTTCTCTCACGCCACGGCCTTCCACGAGATGATCCCGGGCCACAACATGCAGTTCTACATGGCCCGCCGCTTCGGGAGCCTCGTGTCCGACCTCAATACGTCGTTCTGGCTCGAAGGCTGGCCCGTCTATTGGGAAACCCTGCTCTACGACCTCGGATTCGACGCCACGCCCGAAGAGAGGGTCGGCGCCCTGTTCTGGCGCATGCACCGCTGCGCCCGCATCGTCTTCTCGCTCAAGTTCCATCTCGGCGAATGGTCGCCGCAGGAATGCATCGATTATCTGGTCGGGACGGTCGGCCACGAGCGGGACAACGCCACGGCCGAGGTCCGGCGCTCGTTCGCGGGCGGATACGGGCCGCTCTACCAGGCTGCCTATCTCGTCGGGGCGCTCCAGATGCGCGCCCTCAAAGCGGAGCTCGTGGATTCCGGCCGGATGGGTCTCAAGGAGTTCCACGACGCCGTGATCGAGCGGGGCAGTCTGCCCATCGCCCTGCTGCGGCTGTGGTTGGCCGGCGGGAAACTGCGGGCCGACATGCCCCTCGACTGGAGGTTCCTCGGCCGGGCGGCGGTCCCCGGGGAATGACCGGAGAAGGCCAGCGCCGGGCCCGTCAGCGGCATCTCCGGGCCGCGGGATCGCGCAAGTCGCCGAAAAGAAGGGTGGTGGGCGATAGAGGACTTGAACCTCTGACTTCTACCGTGTGAAGGTAGCACTCTACCGCTGAGTTAATCGCCCCAGGCCGACATTTTACCGTATCCCCGGAGGTTGTCAATCTCGCCGGCGGGGGCGGGCGCGGGCTCGCTACACGGCTTTTCTCGGCGGCGCCCCCGTCCTGGCGCGGATGGCCCGGCTGCGTCCGACGGCGCGGACGGCGGCCACGGTGAGCGGACAGCGCATCAGGAAGGAGACCGCCTTGTTTTCCCAGCCGGGGATGCAGATGCCGCCGCGGCCGAGCCGGCGCAGGGAGGTCCGGACGACGTATTCCGCCGTCCTCCAGAACATCCCGGGGACGCCCGAAAGCTTGATGTCGGCGGCCCGGTGGAATTCCGTGCGGGTCAAACCGGGGCAGAGGGCCTGGACGACGACGCTCTTGGACCGCAGCTCGCCGCCGAGGTTCTGCGAGAACATCACCAGGAACGATTTTGTGCCGCTGTACATCGCTCCCGAGAAGGGTGAGAAGGCGGCGACGGAGGAGACGTTGATGACGGCCCCCCGGCCGCGGTCGATCATTCCCGGCAGGGCGGCCCTGGTCAGACGCACCGTCGCCTCGACGTGGACGCGGACCATGTTCAGGTGATCGTCCGTCCCGCCCTTGACGAAGCCCGTCCTGCCGCCGAACCCGGCGTTGTTGACGAGGAGGTCGAGGTCGCCGCGGCCGGAGACGGCGCGCTCGGCCTCTGCCAGCCCCTCTTCGGTCGACAGATCGGCCCGGAGGACCTCGACCGCCAGGCCGTGCCTGGCGCGGAGGTCCCGGGCCAGCTCCTCGAGCCGGTCCAGGCGCCTGGCGACGAGGACGAGGCCCGTCCCGGCCGCGGCCAGCTGACGGGCGAACTCCGCCCCCAGGCCGGCCGAGGCGCCGGTGATCAGGGCGGTCCGGAGCGGGGTCGGCGGCATCGGCTTCCTCCGCCCGTCAGTCTACGGGAATGGGCGCCCCATTTCAATTGACATCGCCCCCTGTCCCTATGATAATAAAGGCAATGGCCATCACCCGCTGTCCCTATTGTCACGCCATCACCGACGAAAACGACAAGTACTGCAACAACTGCGGCACCCAGCTCCTTTTCACCGAGGACGAAGAGATCGAAGAGGAGATCCCCGGCGAGAAGATCATCGACGCGGAGGTCGAGGAGAAGGACTATACCGTCGATGAGCCCGAAGGCGTGAAGCGCCCGGCCCCGGTCAAGGACCTCGACCGCGAGATCGACGAGGAGCTCGAGGAGGAGATCCCCGAAGAGACCGAGGAGATGGACCTCGAAGAGGTCATCCTCGTTGACGGGATCGAGGCCTCCGAAGCGAAGGGGCCTGAGGATTCGAGATCTCTCGATAAGGAAGAGACGGCCGATCTCAAGGAAGAGGAGCCGGGAACCCCGGAAGAAGAAGATCAGGAAGACGGGGACAAAGAGGAAGACGAAAAGCAAGAAGAAGGGGAAGACGGAGACGAGGACGAGGAAGAAGACGGGCTGACGGGCGAGATCGATCTAGAAGAGGAGATCGAGGAGGAGCCCGTTCCGGCATGCAGGATCGGGGCGGAGGACGACACCCGGGAATACACGGTGGTCCCGGCGCCCGAGCCGCCGCCCGACTCCCCGGCCGAACCCGCCGTCGAGTATCTCTCGAAGGAAGGGGCCCCCGAAGAGGCCGTGACGGCCGGCCAGGCCGGACTGCGCCCGGCCACGTTCGACACCCAGGAGCTCGAGGACCTTGGCAAGACCGTCGATCTGAGCGGCGAAAGGGTCGACAAGTTCATCGAGGTCATGGCCGACAAAGCGGCCGTGACCCCCGCCGCGCCCCTGGAGCCGCCGGTCGAGGCGCCCCCTCCCGCCAAGCCACCCGAACCTTCGACGGGAAGTCTTCCCCCCTGGGCCAGCACGATGAGGGGAGCGCCGGTCTTTCCGGAAGATACCGGCCCCGTCGAAACGCGAAAGCTCCGGGGCGACGAGCCCGCGGCCCCGGATACGGATGAGGAGATCGAGATCTTCCCGCGGCGCCGGGCCCCGGACTCGACCATCGGGCTTCCGGAGCAGGTGAGCCAGGCCCCGCTCCCATTCGGGACCCCTGGCACGGGAACGGAAGAAGCGGAGGAGGAGTCGGAGGAGACGGCGGAGGGCGAGGGAGAAGAACTCCCGGACCGGCCGGCCGCGGGCTCGACCCCGGAGCCCGCCATCCTGACAGGCGGCGAGGTCCGGCCTGTCCGCGAACCGATCCTGCCCGTCCGTGAGGCTCAGGCGGCGGCCCCGGCGCACCGGGGCATCGAACCCGCCGCTGAGATCGAAGAGCCCGCGCCGCGGCCGCCTTTCAGCTTTTCGGTCTTTGTCAAATCCAAGACGTTCGATATCCTCTTTGTCGGGCTTTTCTGGCTCGTCGCCCTCTGGCTCGCCGCCTCTTCCATGGGGCTGACCCTGTTCGACATCCTGGGCGCGGTGTCCGGAGCCATGCTCATGCTCTATGCCGTGCTCGTCTTCCTCTATTTCTTCCTGTTCAAGTTCTTCCTGGGAGAGACGCTCGGCGACAGGCTCTTCCGCCCTCGGTAAAAAAAAGGGGGACACAATACCATTTTCCGATTTATTAATTCGGAAAATGGTATTGTGTCCCCGAATTTAATTTTAATTTCATTACGGGGAGCGATAAATAGATTGCAGTCAAGAGCATATTGGACGCTCTGATTAATAATTCAGATGCCGAGGCTGAGGCGCTCGGCCAGGGCCGGCGGGAGCTTTTCGTCGATGATCTTCCGTTTGGCCTCTTCGATGTCGTAGTCGACGCGGCTGAACTTGATCGTCCGGGCCTCGGAGTCGAAGATAGCGAACGCGGCCCGGGGATTGCGGTCGCGCGGCTGGCCGACCGAGCCGGGGTTGATGAGGTAGCGCACGCCCTTCTCGAGCTTGACCTCGTTCGAGTTGCCCTCGAGGAACGTGCCTTCGACGTTGCCGTCCTTCTCGGTGTAGACGAAGGGGAAGTGGGTGTGGCCGAAGAAGCAGACGGGCGTCTGGATGTAGGAGAACGCCTCGGCCGCGTCGAATTCGCCGAAGATGTAATAGTCCTCGTCGAAGGGCGCGCCGTGGCAGATGGTGATCGAGTCCTGGACGACCTCGGGGCTCTGCTTCAGCCGGACGAGGAAGTCGAGATGCTTCCGGGCGATGGTCTTTTTCGTCCAGAAGATGGCCGAGGCGGCGATGGGATTGAACGTCTGGACGGAGTCGAGTCCCGAGACGGCCTTGTCGTGGTTGCCGCGGATGATGGACAGGGGCTTGAGGGTCAGGATCCGCTGGATGACCTCGTTCGGGGAGGCGCCGTAGCCGACGAGGTCGCCGAGGAAGATGTAGTGGTCGATTCTCTTCTTCTGGACGGCCTTGAGGACCGCGTGGAAGGCCTCCAGGTTGCCGTGGATATCGGTGAAGATCAGGTAGCGCATGTGGCCTCGTTCCTGGCCCGGACCGCGTCGTAGAGCCGCCCGGCCTGGTAGGAGCTCCGGACGAGCGGTCCGGAGACGACTTCGAGGAAGCCCGCCCGGCGGGCGGCGGCGGCGAAGGCCTCGAACTCCTCGGGCGTGTAATATCTCGTGACGGGCGCGTGGCCGGCCGTGGGCTGGAGGTACTGCCCGACGGTCAGCAGGTCGCAACCGGCCCGGCGCAGGTCGTCGAACGTCCGCAGGACCCCGGCCTCGCTCTCGCCGAGCCCGATCATGAGGCCCGACTTGGTCAGGGCGCCCCGGGCCTTCGCGGCGGCCAGGACACCGAGCGAGCGGCGGTAGCGCTCCCGCGGCCGGCGGATCGACGGATAGAGCTCCTCCGTCGTCTCCAGATTATGGTTGAGGACGTCCGGCCCGGCGTCGAGGACCAGGCCGAGCGCCGCCTCGTCCCCGCCGAAATCCGGGATGAGGGCCTCGATCCGCGTCCCCGGGCTCCGGGCCCGGATCGCCCGGATGACGGCCGCGAAATGGGCCGCCCCGCCGTCCGGGAGGTCGTCCCGCGTCACCGACGTGATCACGGCGTGGGCCAGGCCGAGCGAGGCCACGGCGCCGGCGGCCTGACGCGGCTCCTCGGGGTCGGGGGCGAGGGGCGCCCCCTTGGCGACGGCGCAGAAGCCGCAGTCGCGGGTGCAGGTGTCGCCGAGGATGAGGAACGTGGCCGTGCGGCGCTCCCAGCACTCGCCGATGTTGGGGCAGCGGGCGCTCTGGCAGATCGTGTGCAGACGTCCGTTCTTGACGATCTCCGCGACACGGAAGAATTCGCCCTGGGACGGAAGCCGAACCTTCAGCCAGGCGGGTTTTTGGGTCGCCGTCACTCCCCCTTTCTCGCCACGGGCCCGGCCGTCCGGCTCAGCGGGCGTATCGGGTCGGGGCGATATGGGTCGGAAAGAGATGAGAGTTATCAGTATTCGACGTCGCGCTCTCTCTTGATGCGCCGTCTCATCCGCTTGCGCGCCTGGGCCTCCTTCATGCGGCGCTTCTCGCCGGGCTTGAAGTAAACCGAGTGCTTCTTGATCTCCTTGATGATCGCTTCCTGCTGGACCTTCCTCTTGAACCGGCGCAGGGCGGACTCGAGATTTTCGCCTTCGTCAAGCTGTACAAAAGCCAAAAACTCTCACCTCCTCACTGGGAAAAACTACCGCCGAGTTATACCCGATTGCCCCCCCAAAGTCAACTGCGCGCATTGCGCGTATGGACTTGCGCCAGAGGGCGCGGACGAGCGCCGGCGCGGCGGACGGCCGCCCGGGCCCCGACGGTCAGGGGCTCGATCATGGGAACCGGGAGGTCCGCCGCCGCGAGGACGAGCGGCACCTCGGTGCAGCCGGCCAGGATCGCCTCAGCGCCCCGGCCGACGAGGCCCGCGGCGATCTCGAGGAGGGCCTCCCGGGGCCGGCCGCCCGTGAAGCCCGCCTTGATGCCCTTCCTCCCGTAGATCGCCGACATGACCATCTTTTGGCTACGGGGCGGGGGGACGATGACTCCGATCCCGGCCGCCTCGAAAGCCTTGGCGACGATGCCGGAGCTCACGGTCCCGGTCGTGGCGATAAGCCCGATCGCCGCGGGGGCCGGGCGCATGCTTCGGACGTGCGCCAGGGTCTCGTCGATCAGGCTCATCAGGGGCAGGGGCGAGCGGGCCGCGATCCGGGGATAGAAATGGTGGGCCGTGATGCATGACATGACGGCGAAATCCGCTCCCGCCCGCCGGAGCGCGCGAAGCCCGCGCAGGAGGGCCGGGACAGGGCTGGGGCCGCCGTGGAGGATGGCCTCGGTCCGATCGGGGACCTGGGGCAGGCTGCAGATGATGACCGGGGGATGCTCCTGGTCGCGCCCGGCCTCGGTCTCCCGGATGATCCGTTCGAAGAAGTAGGCCCCGGCCTCCGGGCCCATGCCGCCGAGGACGCCGATCGTCTTGAGCTCTCCGCGGCTCACTTGAGGAGGGCCTCGATCCTGTCGAGCGGGAGGGCCTCGGCGACGCGGCCGTCCTTGCCCTCGGTCCGGACGGCCTTGAAGAGGGAGTTGAGGATGGCCTCCTCCGAGGCCTCGGCCGCGGCCTGGAAGAGCGGCGACATCGCGTCGTCGCGGAGAAGAGTGACCGTCCGCTCTCTCTCCGTCGCGCGATGGGGCGCGCGGACGCCCGCGGCGGTCGAGAAGGCGATGGCGTAGTCGCCGCTGCCGTTCGAGAAGTACCCGCCCGTGCGGGCGATGCCGAGCAGGGCGCGCTTGGCCAGGCGCTCGAGGTTGCGGGCGTCGAGCGGCGCGTCCGTGGCCACGACGATCATGCAGGAGCCGTCCCCGGACGGGTTCGGCCCGGCCGAGGCGGCGCCGAGGCCGGCCTCCTTCCGGTCGAAGGGAAGGCCGCGGATGGTCAGGACGCCGCCGAAGTTCGTCTGGACCAGGACGCCGACCGTCCAGCCGCCCCGGCCCTCCGGCAGGCGGCGCGAGGCGGTGCCGATCCCGCCCTTGTAATCGAAACAGGTCGTGCCCGTGCCGGCGCCGACGACCCCTTCGGCGACCGCGCCGCCGGAGGCGGACCTGATGGCCCCGAGGACGTGGGCTTTGGTGACGCGCCGGCCGCGGATATCGTTGAGCCAGCCGTCGTTGGTCTCCCCCACGACCGGGTTGACCGATCCGACCCCTTCGTTGCCGGGGAGGCCGAGCGCCCAGTCGATGACGGCCTCGGCCGCGGTCGGGACGCTCAGCGTGTTGGTCAGGACGATCGGCGTCTCGATCGTTCCGAGCTCCCGGACTTGGGTCACGCCCGTCAGCTTCCCGTAGCCGTTGGCGATCGAGATCCCGGCCGGGACCTTGTCCTGGAAGATGTTGCCGCCGTGGGGGAGGACGGCCGTGACGCCGGTCCGGACGTCCCGGCCTTCGATGAGCGTGACCTGCCCGACCTTGACCCCGGCGACGTCCGTGATGGCATTGAGCGGGCCGGTCGGGAGGACCCCGACGACGAGGCCGAATTCCCGGGCCCGGGGACGGGCGGCGGAAGCCTGCCCGACGGTCCCTGAGGCGAGCTTGGCGGCGCCGATAAGGACGAGAACAAGACCGAAGGCGAAACCCAGAGCGACAGGAGCGGGCATGGCTCTCATGGTGCCCTCATCATACGAAGAGCCGGGGCAAATGACAAGCGGCCCCCGTCCGTGTCCGTTTCCCTGATCTGCGTCCTGGCTGATACAGCCTTTCGCGCGCGTCCCTCGATCCGGGGCCGCGTCCTGGGGCCGGGCGCCTTGAGCGGGCCCGGGCTTTCTGGTAAAAGAAAGGCCGTGACCGAAAGCTGGTGCCCTTACCTCACCGTACCCCGCCTGGCCGCCGTTCCCGGGCTCGTCCACGGCTTCGGCGACGCCCGCTGGAGCGAGGCGGATTTCCCGGCTTTCGCCGAAGCCCGGGGTCTCCGCCCGGTGATCATGCGCCAGCTCCATTCGGACATCGTCTGCCGGCTCGACGCGGCCCCGGAAGGCCCGCTCGAAGGGGACGCCCTGCTGACGAACGTCCCCGGCCTTGTCCTCGTCATCCGCACGGCCGACTGTCTGCCCGTGCTCCTCTTCGACGAGCCGAATCGGGCCGTCGCGGCGGTCCACTGCGGCTGGCGCGGCACGGAGAAACGGATCCTGGAGAAGGCCGTCCGGGCCATGGGCGAGGCCTACGGCTCGAAGCCCGCGGCGATGATCGCCGCGCTCGGCCCCTGCATCGGCCCGGCCTGCTACGAGGTCGGCCCGGAGGTCCGGGATGCCTATCTGCGGGCCGGGCTTCCGGCGAGCCTCTTCGTGGAGCGGGGAAGCCTCCCCGCCATCCGGGTCCCCGATTACAAGGGAAGATACCTTCTCGACCTGCGGGCCGCGAACATCTGGCTGCTCGGCGAGCGGGGCTTCAAGAAAGCCAATATCTTCAACCCCGGCCCGATCTGCACCCACTGCGAGCCGCGGCTCCTGTCTTACCGCCGCCACGCCGCCGACCCGCGCCGGATGATCAGCTTCATCGGCCTGACTCCATAAGCCGGACGTGGGGACGGTCGAGGCCCCTCGGGGTACGCGAGGGCCGCCTTGACATTTGCTTTTTAAAAACGATTTGGCTATCCTTGACGGGTTCAAAAAGGAGTCGGTCATGGAACGTCCTATCGGCGATATCGAGCTTCGAGGTCTGCCCCTTTTCCGGAAGGGCAAGGTCCGCGACGTCTTCGAGGTCGGCGACGATCTCCTGATCGTCGCCACGGACCGCATCTCCGCCTTCGACTGGGTCCTGCCCTCGCTCATCCCCTACAAGGGCAAGGTCCTGACGCAGCTGTCGAAGTTCTGGTTCGATTCCGTCTGCCTGGTCGTCCCGAACCATCTCCTCGCGACCGAGACCAAGGACTTCCCCCCCGTCCTGGCGCCCTTCGCCGACGTCCTGGCCCAGCGCTCGATGCTGGTCAGGAAGACGAAGGTCATCCCCGTCGAATGCGTCGTCCGCGGCTACCTGGCCGGCTCGGGCTGGAAGGAGTACAAGACGACCGGGAAGATCTGCGGCCTCAGGATCCCCAAGGGTCTCAGGGAATCCGAACAGCTTCCCGAGCCCATCTTCACGCCCTCGACCAAGGCCGAGAAAGGCCATGACGTCAACATCTCCTTCAAGGACGTCGAGAAGGAGATCGGCGCGGAGCTGGCCGACAAGATCCGCAGGACCAGCCTGGAGCTCTACACGAAGGCCGCCCTCTACGCCGTTTCCAAGGGCGTCATCATCGCCGACACGAAGTTCGAGTTCGGCCTCGACGGCGACGATCTCATCCTCATCGACGAGATCTTCACCCCGGACTCCTCGCGCTTCTGGCCCCTGTCCCTCTACGAGCCCGGCAAGTCCCAGCCGAGCCTGGACAAGCAGTTCGTCCGCGATTATCTCGAAACGACGACCTGGGACAAGAACACCCCCCCGCCCGAGCTTCCGGCGGACATCGTCGCCAAGACCTCCCAGAAATACCTGGAAATCTATAAGGTCCTGACCGGCCTCGACGACTTGGCATGAGCGGACGGGTCGATCTCCACGTCCACTCGAACAAGAGCAGCGACGGGGACTTTGCGCCGGCCGACCTGATCGGTTTCGCCGGGGATCACGGGATGCGGGCCCTATCGATCGCCGACCACGACACCGTGGCCGCCTACCCGGAGGCTGTCGAGCTGGGGCGCCGGGCCGGCGTCGAGGTCATCCCCGGGATCGAGCTGACGACGATCTTCGGCGGCCGCGAATTCCATCTCCTCCTGCCCTTCGTCGACTGGACGAGCCCGGCCCTGGCCCGGATCATCGAGAGCCAGACCGGGTGCCGCCTGGTCGAGACGAGCGAGCGCATCGACAGGCTCCGGGCTCTCGGCTTCGCCCTGACCCTGGAAGAGGTTCGGGCCAAGTCCCCGGACGCCCCGCCCCTGGGGGTCAAGATCGCCCAGATCCTCCTGGACAATCCGGAGAACGAGGGCCATCCCGCCCTGGCCCTGTACTACCGGCCCGAGAACCGGCCTCACGGGCCCTACATGTTCTACGCGGACTACTTCGCCGAAGGGAAGCCGGCCCACGTGCCCAAGAGGTTCGTCGCCCTGACCGACGTGCTGGAGGCCGCGCCCGCGACCGGCGGGGCCCCGGTGCTCTCGCACCCCGGAGCGTATTTCCAGCGGACCACGGCCGAGGACGCCCGCGAGCTCAAGGCCCGCGGCCTCCTCGGGATGGAGGTTTACACGTTCTACCACACGGCCGAGCAGATGGCGTTCTACCGGGATCTGGCCGCCGAGCTCGGGCTCGTGGCCACCGCCGGGTCCGACTTCCACGGCCGGATCAAGCCCCACGTCAAGTTCGGGTCGCTTCCGTACGGGGACTACGGGATGGTCGAGGCGTTGCGGGCGAGGAAGGGAGGCGCGGCATGAACTGGCTCGATCTGGCCCTGCTGGCCATCGTCGTCGTCACGGCCATCGTCGGCGTCTTCAAGGGGTTCGTCAAACAGGTCATCGGCCTCGTCGCGGTCATCGCCGGCCTCATCCTGGCCGTCGTCTACTACGAGCAGGCGGGCGCGGCCCTCGGGGGGCTGATCCGGAACCGGCTGGTCGCCGATTTCCTCGGCTTCCTGCTCGTCTTCGTTCTCGTCCTCGTCGCCGGGGGCCTCCTCGGCCACCTCCTGACCAAGGCCATGATCGGCCCGCTGGCCCTGGTCAATCGGCTCTTCGGGGCCCTCTTCGGCGTCATCAAGGCCGTTCTGATCTGCGGCGTCCTGGTCTTCGCCCTGGTCTCGTTCGAGGTCGCCCGGCCCGTGGTCGAAACGTCCGTTCTGGCCCCGGCCTGCCTGGCCATCACCCGGGCGGCGGTCAACCTGGTCCCCCAGGACCTGAGGGCCCGGTTCAACGAGTCGTACAAGCGGATCCGCGAAAGCGGGGGAAAACATGGACAAGAGATCTAGCGACCTGAGCTTCCACCAGCGCATGGAGCTTCTCGTCCGGGACATGGTCGAGAAGGAGATCAACCTCAAGGACGCCCTCCGCGAGTTCGAGAAGATCTTCTACGAGCAGGCGGACAAGAAGCACGACGGGAACCGGACCAGGATGGCTAAGGCCCTGGGGATCCACCGGAACACCCTCCACAACCGGTCCAAGGCCCTCAAGATCAAGAAAAGGCGTTAGCAGTCGAATAGCGAGACTGCTAAATTTTTTCATTCTCACTCTTGACAAGAACATCGGTTTGCATATATCATTAGCACTCACATTTTCTGACTGCTAAATTTCAAGTATCCAAAGGAGGTCTTCATGAAAGTTCATCCTCTGTATGACAGAGTGCTCCTCAAGAGACTCGAGGAGCAGGAGGTCAAGAGGGGCGGGATCATCATCCCGGACACGGCCAAGGAGAAGCCCCAGGAGGCCGAGGTCATCGACGCCGGCAAGGGCCGGACGACCGACGAGGGCAAGACCATTCCGCTGGCCGTCAAGAAGGGCGACCACGTCCTCATCGGCAAGTACAGCGGCACGGAAGTGACGATCGACAACGTCGAGCACGTCATCGTCCGCGAGGAAGAGATCCTCGCCGTCATCGAGAAGTAAGGAAGAGAGAGAAGGAGACATCATGGCCAAACAGATCCTTTCGGGAGACGATGCCCGTCACGCCCTGCTCAAGGGCGTGAACGTCCTCAGCAACGTCGTCAAGGCGACGCTCGGCCCCCGCGGCAAGAACATCGTCCTTGACAAGAAGTTCGGCTCGCCCACCAGCACCAAGGACGGCGTCACCGTCGCCAAGGAAGTCGAGCTGAAGGACCCCTGGGAGAACATGGGTGCCCAGCTGGTCAAGGAAGTCGCGTCCAAGACGTCCGACGTCGCGGGCGACGGCACCACGACCGCCACGGTCCTGGCCCAGTCCATCTACGGCGAGGGCCTCCGCTACGTCACCGCCGGCGCCAACCCGATGCTCATCAAGAAGGGCATCGAAAAGGCCGTCGAGACGGTCATCGGCGAGCTCAAGAAGATGAGCCGCGAGGTCAGCGGCGAGATGATCGCCCAGGTCGGGGCCATCTCGGCCAACAACGACCTCTCGATCGGCAAGATCATCGCCGAGGCCATGGACAAGGTCGGCAAGGACGGCGTCATCACGGTCGAGGAGGCCAAGGGCCTCGAGACCACGATGGAGACGGTCGAGGGCATGCAGTTCGACCGCGGCTACCTGTCGCCCTATTTCGTGACCGACCCGGAGCGGATGGAGTGCGTGCTCGAGAAGCCCCTCATCCTCCTCCACGAAAAGAAGATCAGCAACCTCAAGGACTTCCTGCCTCTCCTCGAGAACGTGGCGCGCATGGGCCGGCCCCTGCTCGTCGTCGCCGAGGAAGTCGAAGGCGAGGCCCTGGCCACCCTGGTCGTCAACAAGCTCAAGGGCACCTTCCAGTGCTGCGCCGTCAAGGCCCCCGGCTTCGGCGACCGCCGCAAGGCCATGCTCGAGGACATCGCCGTCCTGACCGGCGGCCAGGTCATCACCGAGGAGATCGGCGTCAAGCTCGAGAAGGTCGGCTCCGACTGGCTCGGCGAGGCCAAGAAGGTCGTCATCGACAAGGACAACACGACCATCGTCGAGGGACTGGGCAAGGCCGGCGACGTCCAGGCCCGGATCAAGCAGATCCGCGCCCAGATCGAAGAGACGACGTCCGACTACGACCGCGAGAAGCTCCAGGAGCGGCTGGCCAAGATGGTCGGCGGCGTCGCTCTGATCAAGGTCGGCGCGGCCACCGAGACCGAGCTCAAGGAGAAGAAGGCCCGCGTCGAGGACGCCATGCACGCCACCAAGGCGGCCGTCGAGGAGGGCATCGTGCCCGGCGGCGGCGTCGCCCTGATCCGGGCCCAGAAAGCGCTCGACAAGCTCGAGCTCGAGGGCGACCAGAAGATCGGCGGCAACATCGTCCGGCGGGCCATCGAGGAGCCCCTGCGCCAGATCGCGGCCAACGCCGGCTTCGAGGGCTCCGTGGTCGTTGAGAAGGTCAAAGAGATGAAGCAGGACATGGGCTTCAACGCCCTGACCGAAACGTACGAGGACATGATCAAGGGCGGCATCCTCGACCCGACCAAGGTCGTCCGGATCGCGCTCCAGAACGCGTCCTCGATCGCCGGCCTCCTGCTCACCACCGAGGGCCTGATCGCCGAGCTCCCCGAGGAGGACAAGAAGCCCGCGTACCCGACCCCTCCCGGCGACATGTATTAAGGGACCGAGGAGGAGGGCGTCCCCGCAGGGGATGTCTCTCCGAAGCGTCCCGCGACGGCGAATTGCCGGCCCCGGGCGGCCTCCCGCCCGGGGCCTTTTTTCGGACGGGGTCAAACCTATACGTTTTTAACGAAAAAGACCGAAAAAGAACGGACCGGGTCTTCGCAACACTAGCCCAACTTCGACAGTTACGGAAGTGCTTTTGTTGATAAGGTTACAGTTACGGTCTTCAGGAGGCCAAAGTCGCCACTACATTTTCGATGATTTTGGGCCGATTCGGCAGGCGCAGCCCCAGCCGAT
>JAXDAV010000027.1:0-115542 GCA_034679465.1 Candidatus Aminicenantota bacterium
GGAATACAAGAGGCTGGTCGCCACTACATGCCCTTCCCCGCACTCCCGCCGGACCCCTAGCCTGGACGTTCCCGAAAACCGGAGACTTCCGCCCCAAATCGCTGCGCGAACTGTCGAAGTTGGGCTAGCAGACGCACGTTCCAGGGGCCTGCGTCATGAACGTGGGGTAAATCACGCGAAGAGTTGCGAAGACCCGGTCCGTTCTTTTTCATTCCGTTCTTTTTCGCCCGTGCTTTCCAGCGTTTGACCCCTTCCTTTTTCCGGTCTATGCTAAGCGCGATGGCCAGGCTGATCGACCGCTACCTCCTCCGCGAGGTCGTGCCGCCCTGCCTGGTCGGTCTCCTGCTCATCACCTTCGTCCTGCTGATGAACCAGGTGCTGCTCCTGGCCGACCTGTTCATCGACAAGGGCGTCCCGTTCTTTCAGGCGCTCCGGCTCCTCGGGCTCCTCGTTCCCTCCATCCTCGTCTTCGCCCTGCCCATGTCGGTCCTGATGGGCGTCCTCGGCGGCCTGGCGCGCCTGTCGGCGGACTCGGAGATCGTCGCCTTCAAGACGCTCGGCGTCGGGCCTCGCCGCCTGGCCCGGCCCCTTCTCCTTTTCGGCGCCGCCGGCTTCGCGCTGACCCTGCCGCTCGCCCTCACCGTCGCCCCGCGGGCCAACCACGACTGGGTCCGGACCATGACCGACCAGGTCCTCGCCCGCGTCCGGCTCAAGGTCACGCCCCTCGAGTTCAACGAGACCCTCCCCAACATGGTCTTCATGGTCCGGGACGTCGGCCGCGACGGGGCCTGGCGCGACGTTTTCGCCTACATGGCCGAGGACCCGGCGAACCCCCGCCTGGTCATGGCCCGCTCGGGCACGGTCCGCTTCTATCCCGAGCGGCGGCGCGCCATCCTGGAGCTTGCCGACGGGGCCGTCTATTCCGGACCGCTCGCCTCGCCGGGCGAAGACACCCGGACCGCGTTCGAGCGCCTGGAGGAGGAGATCGACGTCGAGGGCCTGTTCACCCCGTTCTCGAAGGAGAAGCGCGTCCGGGAAAAGGACATCCGCGAGCTCATCCGGGACCTGAAGGTCCTGAAGGCCGAGGCCGCCGCCGGCCGCGGGGAGCCGCGGCGGATCCGCTCGCACCGGATCGAGATCCACAAGAAGCTCGCCCTGCCCGCCGCCTGCCTCGCCTTCGCCCTCCTCGGGCTGCCGCTCGGGGTCATGACCGGGCGCGCCGGCCGGACGGGCGGCTTCTCGCTGGGCCTGGTCATCATCATCCTGTATTACGTCCTCATCACGGCGGGGGAGAAGTTCGCCATGGAGGGGCGCCTGCCCGCCTTCCTCGGCATGTGGGGCCCGGACCTTCTCCTGGCCGCCGCGGGCCTCCGGCTGTTCCTGAGGCCGTCGCGGCCGATCCCCTTCCCCCGCCGGCCGGCCCGACGCCCGCGGGCCCGGCCGCGCCCCTCGGTCCCGCCGCCGCCCCGCGTCTACGCCTGCGGCCGCCCGTGCCGCGAAGGCGGCTTCCGCGTCCGCTTTCCCGGCCTCCTCGACCGGTACGTCTCGCGCAAGTTCCTGGTCCTGCTGGCCCTCGTCCTGGCCGCCCTGGCCGCGGCGACGCTCCTCCTGACGTTCTTTGAGAGCCTGGACACCGTCCTCGAGCGCGGCAAGCCCATCGGTCTCCTCGTCCGGTACGTCTGGTTCAGGCTGCCCGAGTTCCTGTCCTTCCTCCTGCCCGCGGCCGTGCTCACGGCGGCGCTCCTCGCGCTGGGCCTCCTGGCCCGGACGAACGAAGCGACGGCCATGAAGGCCAGCGGCGTCAGCGCCTACCGGACCGTCTTTCCGGTCCTCGTCCTGGCCGCCGCCGTCGGCGGGCTGGCCTTCCTCGTCCAGGAGCGCGTCGTTCCGGCCGCCCACGCCCGAACCGAGGCGGCTTGGAGCGCCCTCAACGACCTGCCGACCCGGCGATCGAGCTATCTCAACCGTCATTGGATCCTCGCCGGCAGCGGCGCCAGGATCTATCATTATGACTATTTCGATCCGGCCTCCTCGACCCTCGGCCGGCTCTCGGTCTTTGACCTCGACGCCGGTCCGTGGGCCCTGGCCCGCCGGATCTTCGCCGATAAGGCCTCGTTCGAGGGCGACGCCCTGATCTATCGCGACGGGTGGGTCCGGGAGTTCGGCCCGACGCCCGGCCCGCCCTTCGTCCGCGCGGCGAGCGGCCGGATCGAGGCGGCCGGGGACAAGGCCGCGTTCGAGGCCCCCTGGACGGAGCCCCTGCGGATGACCTTCGGCGACCTGCGACGCTATGCGGCCGAGGTCCGGGCCATGGGCTTCCCCGCGGTCCGCCTCCGGGCCGAGCTGGCCCAGAAGACCGCCCTGCCTTTCGTCAGCCTGATCATGGCCCTCCTGGCCGTTCCCTTCGGCTTCCGGATGGGCCGCAAGGGGACGCTCGTCGGGGTCGGCCTCAGCGTCGCGATCGCCATGGCCTACTGGGGCTCGTTCGCCGTCTTCCGGAGCCTCGGCGTCGCCGGCGTGCTGAGCCCCCTGCTCGGCGCATGGGGGGCGAACGTCCTGTTCGGGCTGGCGGGGTTTGTCGGGCTGCTCAGGCTGAGGACCTGAACCCTACATCTTGTACTTGCCGAAATCCTCGGGCTTCAGCGTCTCGAGCCACTTGCGGAGCTTCTCCGAGGACTCGACCTTCTCGTCGAACTTGAGGCCGTTGGCCTTCCGGACGACCTCGTCCTCGACGAAGATGGGGGAGCTCATCCGCAGGGCCAGGGCGATGGCGTCCGAGGGGCGGGAATCGATGACGATCGCCTCCTCGGCCCGGCGGCAGTGGATGAGGGCGAAGAAGGTGTTGTTCCGGACGTCGTTGACGACGATCTTCTCGATCGCGATCCCGAGCTTCTCGAGGAAGCTCTTGAGCAGGTCGTGGGTCATCGGCCGCGGCGTGGGGACGTTCTCGATGGTCAGGGCGATGGCGTTGGCCTCGAACACCCCGATCCAGATGGGCAGGATCTGCTCGTTGCGCGGGTTCTCCAGCACGACGATCGGCATCTTGGAGATCGGGTCCACGACGAGACCCTTGACCTTCATCTCGATCTGCATGGCCGGTTCGACACCCCCACCAATATAGGTTCCGGGTGGGCCTTTGTCAAATCGGCCCCGGTGAGCCCAGGTGGGGAACAGTCCAGGCTAGAAAAGCGACATCTGCGACGGGCAGGGGGGGGCGGCGGCGGCCTCGCCGAAGATGCGGATCCGGCCGTATTCGCCGTCGTGGCCGGGGGCGATCGAGACCAGGCCCCGGCGCATCCGGTCGACGGCCTCGGCCACCTTCTCCGGGGAGACGCGCGCCAGCTCGGCCACCGGGACTTCGGTCAGGATGGCGTGCTCGTCCCCGAACTCCCGGACGAACCGGAAGTAGAGGTCCCAGACGCCCTGGCACTCGGGCGTCTTGCCCAGGGCCTCGGCGATGACCTCGTTGAGGGGGACGAGGCTCCGGTGGGGGACGCGTCCCGGCCGGTCGGCGCCGGTCTCCCGGTCGGCCAGCTCCTCGACCCGGTGGAGGACGCCGATCGTCAGCTTCTTGCCGCACTTCGGGCAGAGGTCACTCGTCTTCCGGCTCTCCCGCGGCGCCGACACGACCCCGCACTTGCGGTGCCCGTCGTAATGGTACTTGCCCTCTTCGGGGAAGAACTCGACGGTGTAGAGGAACTTGGCCGGGTCGTTCGTCCGCAGCGCGTCCATCAGGCCGCGGAAGCTGAACTCCGCGTCGAAGACGTTGGCCTCGCGGCCGATCTTCGAGGGCGAGTGGGCGTCGGAGTTGGAGATGAGGGCGTAGCGGTCGAGCGCCGACAGCCTCCGGTTCATCGGCGGGTCCGAGGACAGGCCCGTCTCCAGGGCGAAGATCGACGGCGTCATCTCCTCGAAGCACTCCTCGATCGCGTCGAACCCCGAGTTCGCGCCGAAGAGCGAGAACCACGGCGTCCAGATGTGCGAGGGGATGACGACCGCCCGCGGCGCCGTCTCGGCGACCATTCGGCAGAAGAGCCGCACGTCCAGCCCCAGGATGGGTCGCCCGTCCGAGGCCAGGTTGCCGACCGCCTGGAGGCGGCGGTTGATCCTCTCGACCGTTTCGAAGTCCGGGGCCAGGACCATGACATGGATCTTGCGGACCTTGCCGCCCTTCGAGTAGATGAAGCTCAGCTCCGAGGACAGGATGAAGGCCACCGGGCGGGCGAGGACCGGCAGGCCCTTGAACGGCGGGGCGTCGAGGGCGCTCGTCCCGGGCTTGAGCCGCAGGAAGCCGTTGCCGATCGGCTCGAGCCGCTCCTTCATCAGGAACAGCCACTCGGGGTGGGTGAAGTCCCCGGTCGCGAGGAGCGAGAGGCCCTTGACCGCGGCCCAGGGTGCGAGCGTCTCGAGGACCATGTCCCGCGACGTGGCCCGCGAGTACTTCGAGTGTATGTGAAGATCGGCGACGAACTTCATGGCGGAAGCCTCAGTGTAGAACTCCCGCGCGGCGATTGCAAGCGCTTTCGACGCGTTTCCGCGCCCGCCCCGTCGGCATCGCCGAACCGGAGCCGTGCGTGCCCCGTTCGCGCCTCCGTTCGCGTTCACGCCGTCGCCTTGAAAAAGGCCCCCCGAGGGCGTAAACTGAGTATGCGTGCCCCGGACCTGAAAGGACCCCCTCATGAGACCGCTTTCGCTCCCCGTCCTCCTCGGCGCGCTGGCCTTGGCCGCGCTCCCGGGGATCGCCCAGAAGATCGCCGTCAAGGACCTTCCCCCGCCGCACCGCGCCTGGCTCGAGGAGGAGGTCGCCTACATCATCTCGCCCAAGGAGAAGGCCGTCTTCCTCCAGCTGGCCAATGACCGGGAGCGGGAGATGTTCATCACCGCCTTCTGGAAGGCCCGGGACGATGATCCGAACACGCCCGAGATCCCATTCAAAAACGAGCATTACCGCCGCCTCGAGTACGCCAACAAGAACTTCGGGCGCGGCCTCAAGGCCGGAGGCTGGCGCTCCGACATGGGCCGGATCTACATCACCCTGGGCGAGCCGAAGACGATCGATCGGTACGAGAGCGAGGCCAACATCTACCCCCTGGTCGTCTGGTTCTACTCCGGCCTCGCGGGCGCGGGCCTGCCCAGCGCCTTCCATGTCGTCTTTTTCAAGAAGGACTCCGCGGGCGATTACATCCTCTACTCCCCGGTCCGGGACGGCCCCCAGAAGCTCCTGGTGTTCTACAACGGCGACATGACCAGCTACCTCCAGGCCTGGAGCGAGCTCGGCCAGATCAACCCGACGCTGGCCGACCTCTCGATGTCGCTCATCCCCGGCGAGCACGTCCGAGGCATGAACCCCACCATGTCCTCCGACATCCTCATCAGCCAGAACATCCCCCGGATGGGCTACGAGAGCGTCAAGGACGCTTACGCCGAGAAGCTCCTGCGCTACAAGGACATCGTCGAGGTCGAATACACGGCCAATTACATCGAGAACGACGCCCTCGTCCAGATCACCCGCGATTCCGCCGGCCGGGCCTTCGTCCATTACCTCATCGAGCCGGCCCGCCTGAGCCTCGAGCGCTCCGAAGGCGTCTTCCGCGCGGCCTTCGACGTCAACGGCATCGTCTCCGACGCCCGGGGCCGGACCATCCACCAGTTCGACCGCCGGGTCCCGCTCGAGCTCACGGCCGATCAGCTGGCCAAGGTCCAGGGCCGTCAGGTGTCGTTCCAGGACGCCTTCCCGATCAACGAAGGCGAATACAAGCTCAGCCTCCTCTGGAAGAACACGGTCTCCAAGGAGTTCACGTCCCTCGAGGCCGACCTCAGGATCCCGCCGGCCGGCACCCTGACCCTGAGCGTCCCCATCCTGGCCAACCGGGTCGTCCGCAACCCCGCTTTCGCCGGACAGATCAAGCCCTTCACGGTCGGGGAGACCCAGATCATACCCTCGCCTCGGAACGATTTCACCGTCTCCGACACGCTGACCCTGTTTTGCGAGCTCGGCGGCCTCTCGGAGGAGCTCAAGGCGACCGGCAGCCTGGCCGTCACGCTCTCCCGGAACGATCAGGTCGTGGCCGCCAAGTCCAGGTCCCTGGCGGGCGCGGCGGACCCGTTCCGGGTCATGGAGGACTTCCCGCTCTCGGCCCTCCCGCCCGATTACTACCAGGCCGATGTCGCCGTCCTCGACGCCGCCAAGACGACGGTCCTGTCCTCCCGGGCGTCGTTCTACATCAGCCTCAAGACCGCCCTGCCGCGCTCCTGGATCATGCACGCGCCGCTGCCGCCGGCGAACGATCCCGCCTACATCCATATCCGGGGCAAACAGTACCTCCAGGCGGGGGACCCGGCCAAGGCGCGGCCGCTCCTCGAGGAGGCGCACCGCCGGTCGCCGGACTCGGCGCCCTTCGCCCTCGACCTCTGCCGGCTCCTCTTTGAGGTCCGGGACTATGACGGCGTCCGCGGCGTGGCCCTGCCGTTCTATCGGGACAAAAAGAACTACGAATTCGCTCAATGCCTCGGCGAAAGCGCCCAGGCCCTCGGCCGCTACGACGAGGCCATCGCCTACTATCGGGATCATCTGACCCATTTCGGGACGAACCTCATCGTCCTCAATTCGATCGGCGACTGCTACGTCCAGACCGGAGACCTGGCCGGGGCTGTCACGGTCTGGAAGAGGTCGCTCGAGCTCAGCCCGGCCCAGGACGAGCTGAAGAAGAAGCTGGCCGCGATCCAGGACAGGATCAAGGAGGAGTGATGAACGCCTTTGCCAGGGCTCTTGCGTTCCTTATGGCCGGGGCCCTGCTTCTGGCCGCGTGTTCCTCGAATCCCGGCCTGAAGCAGCTCGATCCCAAGAGCCGCGATTTCATCTCCAAGGTCCGTTACACCATCACCCCGGAGGAGCGGCGGGCCTTCCTGGCGCTGGCCCCGGGGGCCCGGGAGGCCTTCATCGAGGACTTCTGGAGACGGCGCGACCCGACCCCGGCGACCGCGGAGAACGAGTACCGGACCGAATACTACAACCGGATCGAGCGGTCCAACCGCCTGTTCTCCGGCGGCGGCTCCCCCGGTTGGCTCCAGGACCGCGGCCGGGTCTACATCACCCTCGGCCCCCCCGATCAGCGGATCACCTATCCGCGGGGGGTCACGTTCTACGGCGTGCCCACCGAGATCTGGTGGTACGGGATGTACTCGGTCGTTTTCATCGACGAGTACTGGAACGACGACTACGGCATCGCGCCCGTGAGCGCCGGGCAGATCGCCGTGATCAACCAGGCCCAGAGCAAGTGGAACGAGCCGAGGGAAGGGTTGGCCAAGCCGGGCGAGAGCCCGGCGGTCCTCTCCGGGCTCGAGATCATGATCGAGGTCGCGGCCGCGGGGAAGGCCCGCTTCACCCTCCTCATCCCGTACCGGAGCATCTGGATGAAATCGGCCGGCCAGAACCTCCAGGCGACCCTCGAGGTGGCGATGAAGGTCGCCGGTCCGGACGGCGCGGAGGCCTGGGCCTTCTCCCGGTCCTACCCCCTCGATGTCCCCCAGAGCCGCCTGAAGGAGGTCCTGGCGGAAGATCTCAAGGTCGAGGCCGCCGCCGACCTCGAGCCCGGGCCCTACACGTTGACGGTCGTCGTCACCAATGCGACCGACGGGAGCAAGGCGGCGCTCGAACGGAAGTTCGAGATCTGAATCAGGTCTTGCCCCGGGGCGCCGCGGCCGCGGCCGCCCGGCCCTTTCGTGCGTTCTCTTCCGAGAGGGCTTGGTCCCCGAGACGGTTGTAGAGGTCGGCCAGCAGGAAATAACCCAACGGCAGCTCGGCCGGGGCCGGCTTGAGATCGATCCCCTTCCGGACCAGCCCGATCGCCTCCTCGAAGCCGGCGCCGCGCCGGAGATGGATGCGGGCGATGTGGAAGTAGGCCAATGGGAAGTCCGGTTCGGCTTCGATCGTCCTCCGCAGGGCCTCCAGCTCCTCGTCCTCCCGTCCCATCTGCCGGTAGACGCGGGAGAGGTTGAACAGCGCCTTGAAGCTCCTCGGCGCGTCCTCGATCTCCTGCCGGTAGAGCTCCGCGGCTTCGGCCCACAGCCCCTGTTTCTCGCGCAGCTGGGCCGTGTTGTAGCGGAGGCTCAGGAGCGTCGGGTTGATGGCCGCGGCGGCGGCCAGGTGCCTGTCCGCGAGGGCCCGGTCGCCGGCCTCGTCGCGGTTGAGATAGATCGCGGCCAGCCCGTTGTGGGCCGAGGCCGAGCGCGGGTTTTTCTCCAGGCAGGCCTCGAAATAGGGGACGGCCTTCGCGGGCTTGCGGGCATGGACCATGAGGTTGCCCAGGAGGAAATAGAGCTGAGCGTCCTCGAATCCGCCGGCGATGTAGTCGAGGACGAACCGCTCGGCCTCGTCGAAGCGGCCCCGGGCCTGATAGCAGTTGGAGATGTTGATGACGGTGAAGGAGTCGTCGGGCTTGAGCTCGAGCGAGCTCTTGAAGGCCTCGGCCGCCTCTTCGAACCGGCGCGCCTTGTAGAGGACGTTGCCGAGCGAGAAGTGGGCGTCCGCGATGGTCGGGTCTTCGGCGAGGATGGCCCGGATCGTGGCGATGGCCCCCTCGAAGTCCCCGCTCATGCCGGCCTCGCGGGCCATCGTCAGCTCGTTGAAGATGCCGATCTTGTCCTTGGGGTCGGCCAGCTTCCGGCCCTCGAGCTTCGAGGAGTCCATGAAAGAGCCGACATAGCCCAGGGCGGCCAGCTTCTCCCGGGTCTCCTCGTCGACCTTTCCCAGGTCCACCTCGAGCGCGTTCCGCCCGGCCGCGGCGATCAGGGCCTCGGCCCGGGCCGAGAGGTCCTCGAAGATCTCCTTCTCGAGATAGACCAGGTTCCTGGCCTCGGCGGGATCGGCCCGCAGGTCGTAGAGCTCGGGGACCGGGGCGAGGATGAGCTTGAAACGGCCGTCCTGGACGCTCTGGAGCTCGGACCAGCCGTAGTGATAGCGGGGATAGAAGCTCTCGGCGTAGGCCAGACGGCCCCCGCCGGACGCGCCGGGGGTGAAGAACGAAGGGACGAGGCTCCGGCCCTGGACCCCCGCCGGAACGGGCAGGCCGGCCATTTCGCAGACTGTCGGCAGGACATCGACCAGGCCGACGGTCCCCGCGGAGGTCAGGCCCTGGAGGGCGGGGAACGGGGAGACGAAGATCAGGGGCACGTGGAGGGCGGCCTGGTAGACGAAGAAGCCGTGCGTGCCTTCGCCGTGCTCGCCCAGGCTCTCGCCGTGGTCGGCCGCCAGGACGAGGATGAGATCGTCGCGGAGCCCGGCCCGGCCGAGATAGTCCCAGAGGCGGGCCAGCTGGCTGTCGGCATAGGCGATCTCGCCCAGGTAGGGGTTGAGCGGATACTCGCTGAGGAACGGCTCCGGCGGCTCGTAGGGCGTGTGGGGATCGTAGAGGTGGATCCAGGCGAAGAACCTGCCGTCCTTCTTCCGGTCGAGCCAGGCCAGGGCGTCGTCGATGACCTCGCCGGCCGGGCGCTGGACCTCGGCCAGGGAGATCTTTTCGAAGCGGCTCAGGTCGAACTTGTCGAAGTAGGTGTCGAAGCCCTGGTCGAGCCCCCACTTGCCGTCGAGGACGTAGGCCGCGACGAAGGCCCCGGTCTCGTACCCCTTGGCTTTGAAGGCCTCGGCCATGGTCACGAGCTCGGAGGGAACGACGAAGCCGCCGTTGTCGCGGACGCCGTGGTGGAGGGGGAGCGTCCCGGTCATGATCGTCGTGTGCGAGGGCAGGGTCAGCGGCGTCTGGGCGATGCAGTTCTCGAAACGGACGCCGGCCGCGGCGAAGGCGTCGATGGTCGGGGTCCTGACCCGGGGGTGGCCGTAGCAGCCCAGCCGGTCGGCCCGAAGCGTATCCACCGTTATGAGGATGACGTTGAAGTCCTTCCCGCCGCGAAGACGGTCGAAATCCGGGGTCCGCGGGCGAAGGAGGAGAACGGCGGCCAGGCCCGCCAGGAGCAGGGCCGCGGCGGCGGCCGCCCGGCGCTTCCGGGGCCGCGGCGCGGACGCCGAGGCCGGTCGACGGGCGGGGCGCTTCGTCTTGGGCATCGTCGTCTATCTTACCAAAAACACCGCCGGGGCGTGAAACCGGCAGGCAAAAAAAAGAGCCCCGGAAGGCCGTCCTTCCGGGGCTCGGGCGCGCGCGTGGAGAGCGGAGCTAGAAGATCAGGCGCAGGCCGACGCGGGCCTGGCGCGGTTCGACGATCGTGTAGAGCTCGTGCCCGTCCGTCGAAGTCGGATAGTTGCCGCCGCCGGGCACGTACCAATCCAGGCCGTACCTTGTGCCCCAGGTGGTGATGGTGTCGTCGTTGAAGACGTTGAAGACGTCCAGCATGACGCCGAGGCGGTATTTCCCTCCGATGGTGAAGACCTTTTCCAGCCTCAGGTCGAGGATCTTCTGCATGGGGTAGTGATTGGCGCCGCGCGGCTCGGTGAAGAAGGTCACCCGGCCCTGATTGAACCGGGACGACCGGTAGCGCGACGTCCAGGCGTAGCCCGTGACGCCCCGGAAATAGCCGTTGAGGCTGATGTCGAAGGGCAGGACGTAGGTGCCCTGGATCTTGATCATGTGGGTCGGGTCATAGGTGGAATTCCCGTCCGCGAAGAGCCAGAAATTGGGGTCCTCGGTGCCGCCGCCGTAGCCGATGTCGTCGGCGAAGCCGTTGTCGATGGTCCCCTTGGCTACGCCGTAGACGTAGGAGGCGAGCAGCTGCCAGCGGTTGGAGAAGCGCTTGTTGAAAAGGACCTCGACGCCCGTGTATTTGCGGTAGGGGGTGTCGAGGATCCAGGGGTCCCCCTGCTTGGGATTGGTGATGAGGTAGTCGTAGGCTTCGAGGGTCGCGCTGGTCCTCTCGTAGAGGGTGAAGGTCCGGTCGAGCTCGGGCGCGTAGTAGCTGATCTGGTTGTAGTCCGCCGCGTAATCGACCGGGGCCACGATGTCGTTCCATTTCCGGCTGATGAAGCTGAGGCCCAGGGACGCGTCCTTGAACAGCTCCCGCTCCAGGCCGACGGTGAACTGGGACATGTAGGGGTGCCGGATGTTGGGATCCACCGAGTACAGACCCTCGTGGACGATCCGGTACCACTCGAACCAATCGCCCGTGGCGGTCGCGGGATCGTCGTCGTCGGGGATGAAGAAGTAGGCGACGTAGTCCCCATAGGCCTCGTCGGGGTTCATCCGGTCATGGTAGCTGGCGAACATGCCCTCCGTGAATTGGCCGAAGTGGGCCTTCAGGATGGTCGTCTTGTCGCCCAGGAGGTCGAAGGTGAAGCCCAGGCGCGGGGCCAGACGGCTCGTCTGGAAGACGCTGCCGCTGACGAACTTGACGTCGCCCCAGTTCATGCTGTAGCGGAGGCCCAGGCTGATGTTCAGCCTCTTCGAGACCTGCCAGGAGTCCTGGACGAAGCCCTCGAGGCGGGTGTAGCGGGTGTTGTTGTCGTAGCCCGAGTACTGGTAGGCCAGGTAGGGGCCGGAATAGACGTACCCGTAATAGCCCTCGCCGAACAGGTCGGAATAGTTGACGTTGTCGCCGAGCGGGCCGCCCGTCCCGGTGAAGCCGTACTGATTGCGGACCATGGACCGCTCGAACTCGGCGCCGAACTTGAATTCGTGCGAGCCGGCCAGGAAGTCCTCGGCGTAATGGGTCAGGCCGACGTTGGTCCCGAAGCGGGCCCGGTCGGCGTAATAGAAATAGCCGGCGCTGTCGTATTGGAAGAGGTTCTGCCAGCCGCCGGCGTACGGCTCATAGCCGCTCTGGACCAGGACCGAGTGGGAGTAGGGCGTGGTGCCGACCTCGGGATCGAGATAGTAGCGGCCCTTGAAGTAGTTCGCCTTGAGGTCGAAGAAGGTCTTGGGGCTGAGGATCTGGGTCAGGCTGAAGCCGACGAGCCAGTCGGGCGATTCCTGGGTGACGGTGGCCTCGGGCGAGGTCGTCGAGGAGGCGCCGCGGTTGATGCCGTTATAGGAGGTCGCCTGGAACATGGCGTTGACGTTCAGGGAGGACGTCAGCTGGGCCGTCAGCTTGCCGAAGAAACGGGGCTGTTTGTAGTCGATGTCCTCGGGGAAGCCCGTGGCCCTGTCCTTGGTCCGGTAGTATTGGCCGCCGCCGTAGAACCAGAGCTTGTCCTTGACGATCGGGCCGCCCAGGTGGGCGTTGAGGTCCATGAGCCAGGACGAGGGGGAGCTCAGGCCGGGGAAGTCGTCGACGTAGGCCGCGTTGTTGTTGGCCTGCCAGAACTTGGAATCGGCCTGGTAGCCCTGGAAGTTGAATTCGAAGTGGCCGGAGAAGGCGTTGCCCCCGGACTTGGTCACCAGGTTGAAGATGACCCCGGTGAAGTTCCCGTATTCGGCCGGCAGGCCGACGCCCATGACCTTGGCCTCCTCGATGATGTTGTGGTCCGAGAAGACCCAGGCCGAGCCGGCGTCCGGGTCGGCGACGTTGACGCCGTCCATGGTGTAGGCGATGCCCGTGTTGGCCGAGGCGCCGTAGGCGACGTTGTTGGCGACGCCGGGGGCGAGGTTGACGATGTCGGCCGTGAACTGGTTGTAGGGGATGTTCCGGAGGATCTCGTTCGACAGCGTGACGGACGCCGTTTCGGTGGACTTGACGTCGACGGTCGGCGACTTGGCGATGACCGTGACTTGCTCGCTCACCGCGGCCGCCTTCAGCTGGATGTCCACGTTCAGCGTGGTCGTCGTGGTCAGCCGGATGTTCTCCCGGATGACCGTGCCGAACCCCTGCAACTCGGCCTTGATCTGGTATTCGCCGGGCGGCAGGGCCGGGAAGCGGAACACGCCGTTGGCGTCCGTGACGTAGGAGCGGGCGCCCATGAGGCTCTCGCCGGTGATCGTCACGTTGGCGCCGGGCAGGGGGGTGCCCTGGTCGTCGGTCACGATGCCGCTGATGGCCCCGGTCTCCCGGGACTGGGAGAAGGCGGCGGGAGCGAGGAGGAGGGCGATCGCCAGTGCGGCTAGCAGTTTCGTTCTCAATGAAGCCTCCTTTCGGATCGGTTTCGGTGATGCCTCTTTCTTGAGATGCCGGCTTTCGGTCTTCTCGATGGACACCTCCTTGGATAGCCGAGCCTGTTTATATCTTGTTTATTATCAGCTAAAAATAACAAAACCGCTATCATCGTCTTACGATTAATCGGATATTATCCAAAAAACCGGGCTGTTGCAACAAAATTTGTATTGGCCCCGGCCGTGTGCTATCGTAGTTTTCTCGAGCATGAAGACGTTCCTCCCTCTGATTGTCGCCGTCGCGCTCTTCTTCTCCGGCCCCCCGGACCTGCCCGCGGCGGCCGAGAAGATGACCCCCGAGCTCGAGCGCTGGCTCGAGGACGTCTCGCCGATCATAACCAGGACCGAGCGCTCCGTCTTCAACAAGCTCCAGACCAACGCCGACCGGGCCAAGTTCATCCGGTTCTTCTGGCGGGCCCGGGACCCCCTCCCCGACACGGCCGAGAACGAGTTCCGGACCGAGTACGAGGAGCGCGTGCGCTACGCGGACCGGACATTCGGCCATTTCTCGCCGAAGCGGGGGAGCCAGACCGACCGCGGCTTCTTCCATCTCGTCCTGGGCAAGCCCCTCGAGCGGACGCTGTTCACGACGCAGTCGCAGGTCTGGCCGCTGGAGCTCTGGTTCTACAAGGGGGCCGAGGAACACGGACTGCCGGCCTATTTCTATCTGATCTTCTACCAGCCTGAGGGCATCGGCGACTTCCGGCTCTACTCGCCGACCGTCGAGGGCCCCGAAAGGCTGGCCGTCCCGACGCTGGGCGCCGGCAGTCGGGTGACCCGGGGGGCCGCGGTCGAAGCCATCCGGGCCGCCAGCGCCGAGCTGGCCGGCGCCTCGCTGAGCTATCTGCCGGGCGATGTGCCCATGGGCGCGGGGTCCCTGTCCTCCGACGCCATCATCGCCTCGGTCCGCGATCTCCCGAACAAACGGTACTCCGACAGCTATGCCCGCTCCTACCTGGCCTTCAAGGATTACGTCGAGACCGAATACGCGGACAGCTACGTCCCGAGCGCCTTCGAGACCCGGGTCTTCCGGGAGGCCGGCCAGACGTTCCTCCACTGGTCGATCGAGCCGGACAAGATGAGCTTCGACACGCGGGACGGCCAGATCTACGCCAGCTTCGAGATCGTCCTGCGGCTCGAGGACGGCCGGGGGACGACCGTCCACGAGCGGACCGAAGAGATCCCGCTGAAGCTCAGCCCGGAGCAGTACCGGGCCCACGCTCAGCGGCGCTTCGCCTTCCAGGACCTGCTGGCCGTCGCCCCCGGCGAATACAGGGCCCTGTTCCTGCTGAAGAACAAGACGGCCCGCGATTTCAGCTCCTTCGAGACGGCGGTCTCCGTTCCCCCGGTCGGACCCTCCGGAGAGGCGGTCCTCGCCCCGCCGCTCCTCTTCTACGCCCGGACCCCCCTGCCCGAGGCCCAGAAGGGGAGCCTCAAGGCTTTCGTCTTCGGCGGCCAGCAGTATCTCGTCGGCGCCCGCAACGAGTTCCCGGCGTCCTCGGATCTCGGCGTCTTCGTCCAGGCCCGGAACGCGGCCGGGCTCGTTCCCGGAGCGGCGCCGGCGTTCATGCTCACCCTCGTTTCGCTCGACGGCGGCGAGGCCGCCGGGACCTTCCCGCTGACCGACGTCACGCCGGACCCCAACGACGCGGCGACCCTCCTTGTCTCCGGCACGGCCTCGCTGAAGGGCGTCAAGCCCGGCTATTATCGCGCCGAGGTCTCGCTCACCGCGCCCGACGGCCGGGATCTGCTCACCGAAAAAGAGGATTTCGTCGTCCTCGGCCAGCCCTTCCCCGTCGTCCCCTGGGTCTATGCCAGACTGCATGGGCCGTTCCCCGGCCCCGAGCACCTCCATGTCCTCGGCTCGCAGTATTTCCTCAAGGGGGAGTACGCCCGGTCGCGCGAAGCGCTCGATCAGGTCCTGGCCCGCCGCGAGGACCCGGCCGCGCGACTGCTCCTGGCCAAATCGCTCTACGGCCTGGGTCTCTACGAGGATTCTCTGGCCCACGCGACGACGGTCTACGAGCGGACCGGCGACCGGGAGGCGGCCAAGGTCATCGCCCTCGATCAGGCCGGCCTGAAGGACTGGAGCGGGGCCCTGGCGACGCTCGAGACGCTGATGGCCCAGGCCACCGAAGTCCCCGTCCTGAACCTCGCGGCCGAGTGCCACCTGGCCCTCGGCCGGCCCGAACAGGCCCTGCCCCTGATCCGGAGGTCCCTCGCCCTCGTCCCCGGCCAGCCGGCCGTCCGGGCCCTGGAGGAAGAGGCGAAGAAGCGAATCGCCCGACGATAGGAGCCATCCATGAGATCACCGAAGACCGCGCTGGCCGTCCTGATCGCCCTCTTCTCGCTGGCCGCGGCCGGCCGGGCCCAGTTTCAGGGGCGCGTCACCGGCAAGGTCGTCGATCCGGCCGGGAACCCGGTCGAGAAGGCCGAAGTGACGATCGTCTCCCAGAAGACCTCGACCCTTCGCTACGACCTGAGGACGGACAAGGACGGCCGCTTCGTCCAGATCGGCATCATGCCCGGCTATTTCATGCTGACCGTCAAGAAGAGCGGGTTCGTGCCCGGCTCGAAGGAGATCCACGTCGGCGTCGCCGGCGAAGAGGCCGTCGAGATCACGCTCATGTCCGCGGCGTCCGCCGCCGAGAAGAGCTATTCCGCGGCCGACAAGGCGTTCCTCAAAGGGAACAAGCTCTACGCCGAACAGAGCTATGCCGGGGCCGCCGCGGCCTACGCCGAGGCCATCGGGCTCGACCCGGCGAACTGGGGCTACCATCTCAACCTCGGCCTGGCTCAGAAGAAGCTCGGCCGGGCCGCGGAGGCCCTGGACGCGTTCCGCAAGGCCGTCGAGCTCAATCCCGAGAGCTACAGCGCCAACAAGGAGACGGGGGAGTCGCTGGCCAAGGCCGACCGGTTCGCCGAAGCCCAGCCGTTCTATGAGAAAGCGGCGACCCTCAGCCCCGACGACCCGGACGCCCAGTACAACCTCGGCGTCTGCCTGGTCAACCTCGGCGAATCCGAAGCGGCCCTGCCGCGCTTCGCCAGGGCCGTCGAGCTCGCGCCGGACTACGCCGACGCCCACTACCAGATGGGGACCGTCCTCATCGGTCGGAATAGGCCGGCCGAAGCTAAAGCCAGCCTGGAGAAGTTCCTGGCCCTGGCGCCCGACCATGAAAAGGCCGGCATCGCCCGCCAGCTCCTCGAGTTCCTGAAAAAGTAGCCGATCGGTCCCTTATTTGACCGAGAAGGCCATCTTCGTGCCGGCCTTCTTGCCCGAGACCTTGTCGGTGATGTTGACAATGAGGTTGTATGTTCCCGCCGGGAGGGGGTTCTTCTCGGTGCTCAGCACGGTGCCCTTCTCGTCCGTTTTCTGGAGCGTCTGGACGAGGGGCAACGGCTGGTTGACCAGGTAGAGCTGGTAGGACTGCGGCGTCCACTTGATGGCCGGCTTGCCGTCCTCGTCCTGGACCTCAAAATCGACCTCGAGATCAAGTCCCTGCGGGACCGCCGGGTCCTTCGGAGCGGCGCCGAGGACGAAGAAGAGGACCTCGAGGTTCTCGCCGACGCCGATTTCGGCGGCCGCGTTGATGGCGACTTGGGCGGCGCCCCAGGTGAAGTTGCCGCGGTGGATGGTCGGCCGCTGATCCTGATCGACCTGTTCCAAGGCCGTCACGATGACCGGTTCGGTCGGCAGGAGCGCCGAAGCATAGGCCTCGGGTCCGGGCAGGTTGATGTCGCTGTAGGCGACGCTGAGCTTCTTCATGTCGGGGGTCGCGAGGACGAGCGCGAAGGTGTACGGCCCGGGCGGCAGGGCCAGCCCGAACGTGTACCAGTCTTCCTTGTCGGCGCTGTATCCTTCGACGGGGGAGGTCAGCACGGCCTGGGTCTTGCCGCCGAACCTGGGCTTGAGTGCACCGGCCGCGTCGGCCTGATAGAACTCGTAGAAGGCGTTGAGCGTCGTCTCCATCAGGCCAGCGGCCGTGGCCGAAGAGGCATAGCCGAGGTCGCCGTTCTTGGCCTTGAAGAAGAAGACCGGGAAGAGGTTGGCCTCCTGGGCGGGCAGGATCAGCTGTTTGAAGATGGCGAAGGGGATATCCTGCCGGCCCTGGCGCAGGGCCAGGCCTTCCTCGATGACGGCCTGGATCTCCTTGGGCATCGAGGCCTTCGAAGCGGCCTTGGGCTCCAGCTTTCCTTTCTGGGTCCCGGGCGCCGCCGATAGGGAAACGGCAAGCACGCCGGCGAAGACAAAGAGCGCGAGGGCGGCCGCGATCGTTCTGGAAGCTTTCATAGTTCCTCCTGTTGGGCTCATCTCACTCACTTCCGCTTTCCTTTAGAGCAATTCTCATGCCAAGCTATCAGGCAGGATTTATCACTCCGCTGACTGGAGGAGGCGGATCCTGTAAAGGGCCTTTACAGCGTCTGTCGTGCCTCGCGTCTCCTCCGGCAGGTTGGAAAGAAAGCGTAATATAGCAAATTTCAGCGATTTTGCAATTCCCGGAATTTTTTCACCGCGTCGAGATGTTCGCCCAGGGTCCGGCTGAACCGGTGGGCGCCGTCCCCCCGCGCGACGAAGTAGAGGAAGCTCTCCGCGGCGGGATGGAGAGCGGCCTCGAGGCTCGACCGGCCGGGGTTCGAAATGGGCCCCGGCGGCAGGCCCGCGTGGAGGTAGGTGTTGTACGGCGAAGGGGTCTTGAGGTCGCGGAGGAGCAGTCTCCCGGTGTAGCGGCCTTCGCGCTTGAGGGCGTAGGCCACGGTCGGGTCGCAGTCGAGCTTCATGCCGATCCTCAGGCGATTGTGGAACACGGCCGAGACGAGCGGCCGCTCGTCGGGAAGGGCGGTCTCCTCCTCGATGAGCGAGGCGAGCGTCACCACGTCCCGGACGCTCATTCCCAGCTCGGCCGCCCGCCGCCGCCGGTCCTCGTCGAAGACGGCGCGGAATTCCGCGACCATGGCGGCGACGAGGTCGGCCGCGGGGGCCCGGCGCGGCAGATTGTACGTGTTCGGGAAGAGATAGCCCTCGAGGTCCCGGGCCCGGGGATCGATGTCGGCGATGGGGCCCGCGTCGAGGAAGGCGCGGCGGAAGGCGGCGGCCCTGTCCGGATCGCCCGGCCCGAGGAGGACGGCCATCTCCTCGCCGGTCAGGCCTTCGGGGATCGTGACCGGCACGAGGTGGACGCGTCCGCCGAAGACCCTGAACAGCGCCTCCTTGGCCTCGAGAGGCGGCGCGAACAGGTATTCGCCGGCCTTGAAGCTCTCGCCGGGATAGAAGAGGCGGCAGGCCAGCCTCAGGGGGACGGCGCCGCGGACGACCCCTTCGGCCTCGAGGCGGCCGAGGACGCGTCGGGCGCTCCAGCCCTTCTCGACCTCGAAGAAGACGGCCTCCGATCCGCCGGACGCGGCCGCCGGGGCCGTGAGCGCCCGGACGAGCCAGCCCGTGAAGGCGGGGAGGAGGACCACGGCGGAGAGGAGGGCGGCCTTAACGAGTCTCGGGACCATCGTCCGCACCGCGCTTCCGCTCGAGGTAGGTGGAGAGGATGATGACGGCCGCGATCCGGTCTTCCCAATCCTTCTTTTTCCGGCCGCGAAGCTTTTCGTCGTTGAGGGTCTTGAGGGCCTGACGCGTCGTCAGGCGCTCATCCTGGAGAACGACCGGCTTGCCGGTCGCCTTCCCCAGCCAGTCGGCGAAGGCCCGGGTCTTTTCGGCCCGGGTCCCGGCGGTCCCGTCCAGGCGCAGGGGATTCCCGAGGACGATCTCCCCGACGTCGTGCCGGGCCGCGAGGTCGCGGAAATAGGCCCGGTCGACCTTGTCCTGCCCGGTGAGCTCGTAGGAGCCCAAGGGCTGGGCCGTGATCAGGAGCGGATCGCTCAGGGCCAGTCCGATGTGCCGGTCCCCGTAGTCGACGCCCAGGACGCGCATCAGCGCTCCCTTTCGACGCAGGCCTTCCGGTTCCTGTGACGCTCGAAGCCGAGGTCGATGAGCCGCTCGAGCAGGCGTGGAAAGGGCAGGCCCGCCGCGGCCCAGAGCTTGGGGTACATGCTGATCTCGGTGAAGCCGGGGATGGTGTTGATCTCGTTGACGTAGAGGCGGTTGGTGCCCTTTTCGAGGAAGAAATCCACCCGGGCCAGGCCGGACGCGGCCAGGGCCTTGTAGGCGGCCAGGCCGAGCGCCCGGACCCGGGCGATCGTCCGCGGCGGGAGCGTGGCCGGGATGGCGAAGCGGGTCTTGCCGTCGATGTACTTGTCGGCATAGTCGTAGAATTCGCGGAAGGGGATGACCTCGCCGGGCAGGGAGGCCTCGGGCGTGTCGTTCCCGAGGACGCTCAGCTCCAGCTCGCGCCCGATGATGCCCTTCTCGACGAGGGCCGTCGCGTCGTAGCGGAAGGCGGCGGCCAGGGCCCCGGCCAGGCCGGCGGGCGTCGCGACCTTGGTGATGCCCACGCTCGAGCCGAGGTTGGCCGGCTTGACGAAGACCGGCAGAGGCAGGCTCCGGCGGACGCGGCGGGCGATCGCGGCCGGGTCCGCGGCCCATTCCGCCTCCCGGACGATCAGGAACGGGACGACGGGCAGGCCGTGGTCGCGGAGGACGGACTTGGCCAGGGACTTGTCCATCCCCAAGGCCGAACCGGCGACCCCGGCGCCGACGTAGGGGACGCCGGCCATCTCGAGCAGGCCCTGGATCGCGCCGTCCTCGCCGAACGGGCCGTGAAGGACGGGGAAATAGATGTCCGCCCGGAAACCCGCGGGCCGCGGCCCGCCCTCCCAGGGGAGGAAGGAGAAGGCCGGCCCCTTTTCGAGGGCCGCGATGTCCGTCGAGGGGGCCTCGACGGCCTTCCAGAGGCCTTTCCGGGTGATATAGAGGCAGCGGACGTCGAATCTCCTCCTGGGCAGGTTCTGATGGACGGCGCCGGCCGAGATCAAGGAAACCTCGTGCTCGGCCGAACGCCCCCCGAAGATCAGGGCGACCGTGATTTTTTTTGACATTCGGCTTTCCGTTGCGACTAACCTTATGGTTTGATTCATTTTATTCGAATCATGGGGCATTGTCCATCGGGAGCGGCGCTAACTATATGTTGACAGCCCGGGAAAACGGTCCTTATAATAAGCCCCGGTGGAACTCCATCGGCCAAGAGGTGTGACCATGAGCCAAAAAGCCGCGATCTCTGCCGGAATCGTCCTCGTCGCCGCGGGCCTGATCCTTCTCGTCCCCGGGCAGCCGTATGCCCAGGACGTCCAGGAGACGATGATCCAGAAGGCGAAGATCTTCGACGAGACCTATCAGCTCATCAACGAGTCGGACCTCAACTGCTCCTTCTACATGCACGAGGAAGGCAAGTTCCTCCCCGACATCCGGATCGTCGGGGCCGAGCGGATGCAGGAGAAGAGCATCTTCGAGGACGGCGATCTCATCTATCTCAACCGGGGAGCGGCCGACGGGCTCGACATCGGCCAGCTGTTCCTCACGGTCGGGTTGCGGGCCAAGGTGGCCAAGATCGGCACGGTCATGGAGCGGCACGGCCGGGCCCGGATCGTCCGGATCGACGGCGACCACGCGGCCTCGGCCAGGGTCGAGAAGGGCTGCGGCACGATCCTCGTCGGCGATTTCCTGATCCCCTTCGAAGAGGAAGCGGGGGAGATCGGCAAGGACCTCGGCTACGGCGACATGGACCCCAACGCCTCCAAGAGGGGCTCGGTCATCTACATCGAGAACGACTTCCACATCTCCGGCTCGGGCCAGTGGGCCCTGATCGACATGGGCCGCCAGCACTGCGTCCAGATCGGCGACCAGCTCAACGTCTTCCATCAGGCCCGGCCGGACCTGCCGCGGGAGGCCTTCGCCAGCGCCATCGTCATCGACGTCCGCGGGGCGACCTCGACGATCAAGATCCTGGGCGCCCGGGATGCCGTCGATATCGGCGCCGAAGTCCAGATGAACACGACCCGCTAGGGCCCTTTTGTTTGACAGCCTCCGGCGATTCTGCTAGTTTAAGGCGTGCCATCCCTCAGGTGAGGGCTGAGCGGGCGGGCGTAGTTCAGTGGTAGAACGTCTGCTTGCCATGCAGAAGGTCGTGGGTTCAAGTCCCATCGCCCGCTCCAACGAGCCACCCGTTCCATGACCAAGGCGGCGCGGTACCCAAGCGGCTAAGGGAGAGGTCTGCAAAACCTTTATTCGTCGGTTCGAGTCCGACCCGCGCCTCCAATCCCCCCCTCGCTGACGCCCCCGGCTCAATTGACACCCGCGGGGCCTTGGATTATCATGAGGCCACATCGAGGGAGGAGGGCCCTATGGATTTCGTCCGGAGAGTCCAGTCGATCCTGTCGAGGCCCAAGGGGGAATGGGTCGCGATCAAGGCCGAGCCGACGACGACCGCCGCCCTGTTCACCTCCTACGTCATGATCCTGGCGGCCGTCCCTTCCGTCTTCCAGTTCCTGGGCAACGTCCTCGTCGGACAGCGCCTGCCGCTCGTGGGCGCCTTCCGCTGGCCGATCGGCCGGGCCCTCGGCTACGCCGTCGTGTCCTACCTCCTGGCCCTGGCCGGCGTCTATGTCTTCGCCCTCGTGATCGACGCCCTGGCGCCGACCTTCTCCTCGGTCAAGAACATGAACAACGCCCTGAAGCTCTCGGCCTACAGCATGACGCCGGGCTGGGTGGCCGGCGTCTTCTACCTTGTCCACGGCCTCTGGGCCCTCGGCCTCGTGGCCGGGCTGTACGGGCTCTACATCCTGTATCTGGGATTCGACACCCCCATGATGGAAACGCCCAAGCCCAAGATCCCGGGCTACATGGCCCTGAGCGTCGTCGCGGCCGCCGTCCTCTATATCGTGTTCAACTTGATCGTCAAAGGGATTTTCGCCGTCCGCTACGGCCGGCTCTAACCAAGCTCCTCGACGACCCGGAGGAAGGCCTCGTTCGGGGAGGGCGCGCCGGTGATGGGCCGCCCGATGACGAGGTAATCCGCACCTTTGGCCACGGCCTCGGCCGGGGTCATGACCCTCTTCTGGTCCTGGGCCGCCGCCCATACCGGGCGGATCCCGGGGGTGACGATGATCAGGTCCCGCCCGAACTCCCTGCGCAGGACCTCGATCTCCCGCGGCGAGCAGACGACCCCGTCCATCCCGGCCACCTTGGCCAGCCCGGCCAGGCGCACGACCTGGGTCGCGACGTCCGGGGACATCCCCACTTCCTCGAGGTCGGGCCCCTTGAGACTGGTGAGGACGGTGACGCCGAGGAGGAGCGGCTTGGGGCCCTTCCCGGCCCCGGCCCCGGCCTTGGCCGCCTCGGCCGCCCCGGCCATCATCTCCCGGCCGCCCGACGTGTGGAGGGTCATCATCTGGACGCCGTGCTTGAGGGCCGAGCGGACCGCCCCGGCCACGGTGTTGGGGATGTCGTGGAGCTTGAGGTCGAGGAAGATGTCCTTGCGCAGGGCCTTGAGCTTGCGGAAGAGGGCCGGGCCCTCGGCCGTGAACAGCTCCAGGCCGACCTTGAACGTCCGGGCGTCCTTGAGCCGGCTGACCAGGGCGATGCCGTCCTCCTTCGTCTGCACGTCGAGGGCGATGATGATGCGGTCGGCGTTCGAAGCGCTCATGGGGGTCCTTTCTCGGGGCTCACGGGATCTCGATCGTCCCGACGACGTCGCGGACCGCCGCGACGCCGCGGGCCTCGCACCAGCGCGCGATCTCGTCCACGACGCGCGCCGCGGCGTCGGGGTCGACGAAGCTGGCCGTTCCGACTTCGACCGCGGCCGCCCCGGCGACGAGGAACTCGAGGGCGTCCGCGCCGCTCATGATGCCGCCCAGGCCGATGACCGGCACCCGGACGCGCGAAGCGACCTGGTGGACCATGCGCAGGGCGACCGGCTTGATGGCCGGGCCGCTCAGCCCACCGTAGACGTTCGCGAGCTTGGGACGCCGCGTCTCGAGGTCGACGGCCATGGCCAGCAGGGTGTTGATCAGGGCCAGGGCGTCCGTTCCGGCCTCCTCGGCCGCCTGGGCGATCTCGACGATGCTGGTGACGTTCGGCGAGAGCTTGGTGATGACCGGACGGCGGCTCGCGGCCTTGATCCGCTTGACCAGATCGTAGGTCGTCTGCGGCCGGAGGGCCGGGCAGGCCCCGTCCTTCTTGACGTTGGGGCAGGAGATGTTCAGTTCATAGGCGGCGATGCCCTCATGCCGGTCCAGGAATTCGACGACCGCGGCGTATTCGTCGTCGTCCGCACCGCAGACGTTGACGATGACGGCCGTGTCGATCCGGTGGAGCTGCGGCAGGACCTTGGCGGCGAAGGCCTCGACGCCGACGCCCTGGAGGCCGATGGCGTTGATGAGGCCGCTCGCCGTTTCGACGAGCCGGGGTGGGGGGTTGCCCTCGCGCGGCCCGTAATAGAGCCCCTTGACGACGATCCCGCCGAGCCTGGAGAGGTCCAGGTAGGGCTCGAACTCGAGGCCGTAGCCGAAGGTGCCGCTGGCCGTGAGCACGGGATTGCGGAGCTTGAGAAAGCCGAGATCGGTCGTCAGGTCGACCCCCGCGCCCTTCACGCCCACGAGACGCGCTCCCCGGGGAAGACGGGGCCTTCCTCGCAGATCTTGACCCAGCCGTCCCCCTTCTCGTCCCTGATCCGGTGGACACAGCCCCAGCAGGCGCCGACGCCGCAGCCCATGACGGATTCGAGAGAGAGCTCGGTCGGGACCCCGCGCTTCGCGGCGATCGCGGCCAGGGCCTTCATCATCGGGTCGGGGCCGCAGGCGTAGATCATGGCCGGCCTTTCCCTGTCCAGCTCGAGGGCGGCGAGCTCGGTGACCGGACCCGCGAAGCCGAAGCTGCCGTCGTCGGTCGAACAGCGGGGCTCGAGCCCGGTCCTCTCGAATCTCTCGCGCAGGGGGATCTCGGACAGCGACCGCCCGCCGTAGAGGACGACCGGCCTGGCCCCGGTCTTGACCAGCTCGAGGGCCAGGAAATAGAGCGGGGCGATGCCCCGGCCGCCGCCGACGAGGAAGGCCGTTCGGCCCTTGGCCGTCGCGGAGACCGTGAAGCCCCGGCCGAGGGGGCCGATGAGGTCGATCCGGTCGCCGGGCTTCTTCCGCGACAGGATCCCGGTGCCTTTCCCGGCGACCTTGAAGAAGAGATCGAGGCCGTCCGGGTCGGCGGCGTGGACCCCGAGAGGGCGCCGAAGGAGTGGCGAGGTCCCTTCGGAGACCTTGATCATGACGAACTGGCCCGGGCGGGCCTCCCGTCCGGCCGCCGGGGCCTCGATCGCGAAGCGGAAGAAATCCCCCCAGCTCTGGACTTCGCGGAGGCGGGCGTCGCGTTCGATCGTCATGACGGTTCCGGGCCTTTTTTTCGTCCTTAAACTAGCAGAAAAGCCCTCCCGTTGGCAATCACGACGTTCGGTCCGTCCGGCGGCCCGGGCTTGACGGGCGGGCGGCGAATCGCTATAAGACTAGCGTGATGAGAGCCCCCCTGGCCGCGCTCCCGGCGGTCCTGTCTCTCCTCGGGCTGGCCCCCTTGGCCCCGGCCCAAGACGCCCACTACTGGACGAACCAGTACGGCTCACGGGCGACCCTGCTGGGCGGGGCGGTCATCGGCAGCGTCCTCGACCTCTCCGGGACCTACTACAATCCCGGCGGCATGAGCCTCCTCGAAAAGCCGCAGACGATCATGGCCGCCAATATCTTCCAGTATCCCCGCGTCACCCTGACCGGCGCCGAAGCCCGGACCGTGCCTCTGTACAGGTTCAACCCGGGGCCCGCCCCCACGCTGATCGCCGGGACGGTCAGGATCCGGGGGCTGGCGAAGCACTGGTTCGGCTATTCATACTTGGCCCGGCAGTCCGTCAAGCTCGGGGTCTCGGCCTCGGGGACCGGCTCGCACGACGTTCTCCCCGGCGTCGCCGGGCCGGAGGACTACGTCTCGCAGTACAAGCTCGACGAGAAGCTCAGCGAGCACTGGCTCGGCCTGACCTGGTCCTTCAAGCTCTCGCCGCATGTCGGCGTCGGCGTCACCCAGTACGTCGCGGTCCGCAACCATCGGGCCAGCGCCCAGGAGCTGGTCGAGGCGCTCGACCGGAACGGCCGCCTGGCCGTGGCCCTGGGGGCCCGGCAGTTCTCGTATGTCCATTTCCGGGCCCTGTGGAAGGTCGGCCTGGCCCTGGACTTCGAGGACATCACCTTGGGCCTCACGCTGACCTCGCCGAGCCTGGCCCTCAGCGGCGCCGGATCGACCGGCGTCAATTCGTCCCTGTCGGGATTGGACCGGGACGGCGACGGCGCCGCCGACGATTACCTGGCCGCCTCTTACCGGAACAACCTGCCGATGACCTATCACTCGCCCGTCTCGCTCGCGGCGGGGCTGACCTTCAAGATCCGATCGGTGCGCCTCTACTGGAGCACGGAGTGGTTCGCCCGGGTCCGGCTGTACACCATCGTCGACGCCCCCCCGTTCGCGGCCCAGTCGACCGGGGAGATGCTGTCGACCGACGTCACCCAGGAGCTCGCGGACGTCCTCAACTGGGGGGCGGGGGTCGAATGGGCCTATTCCTCCCGCTTCAAGGGCTACGCCAGCTTCACGACGGACTATTCGGCCAAGAAGACCGGCACTTCGGCGAACGCCTCGGTGACCGACTGGGACATCCACCACATCGTCACCGGCGGCGAGTTCAATATCAAGAACTCCTCGTTCACGGTCGGTCTCGGGGTCTCGTTCGGCGGCCGGGAGATCGGCGGGCGCCCCGACATCCTCGCCGAGGGCGGCCTCAACGGGATGATCTGGGACCCGCTGGCGGGCCTGAGGTTCCGCTTCACGACCTACAAGCTGATCGTCGGGTTCGCCATCTGACCTCTCCCGGACCTCGGCCGGGGCATTGCAGTCGAGGCGGGGAATTCCTTATAATGGGGCTCAACGTTACGAACCCCGACTCACGGAGGGCCCGTCCATGAAGATCTCCCAGCGCGGAAACGATATCCAAGCCTCCCCGATCCGGAAGCTGAAGCCCTACGCCGACGCGGCCAAAGCCAAAGGGATCAAGGTCTTCCACGTCAATATCGGCGACCCGGACATCCCCATGCCGGGGCCGGTCATGGACACGTTCCGTCAATGGAGCCAGCCCGTCCTGGGGTACGGCCCGGCCCAGGGGTTCCTCGAGCTCCGGGAGGCCGTCACCCGGTATTTCGCCAAATACGACATTCCTCTCCAGCCCGACGAGGTCCTCATCACCACGGGCGGCTCCGAGGCCATCCACTTCACCTTCTCCGTCGTCGGCGACGTCGGCGACGAGATCGTCATCCCCGAGCCCTACTACACGAACTATAACGGCTACGCCGCCTTTGCCGGGCTCCGGATCGTGCCCCTGCCGCTCAGCGTCGAGGACGGCTTCCGCCTGCCGCCGCTCGAGGCCATCGAGGCCAAGATCACCCCCCGGACCAAGGCCATCCTGCTCTGCTCGCCGAACAACCCCACCGGGACCGTCTATACGCCCGAGGAGCTCGACCGCGTCGTCGGCCTGGTCAAGAAGCACGATCTCTTCCTCATCGGCGACGAGGTCTACAAGGAGTTCGTCTATGACGGCCTGAAGCACAAGAGCATCCTCGAGTACGAGGACATCAGGGACCGGGTCGTCGTCGTCGACAGCATCTCCAAGCGCTACAGCTGCTGCGGGGCGCGGATCGGCATGATCATCACCCGCAACAAGGACGTCTACGCCTCGGCCCTCAAGTTCGCCCAGGCCCGGCTCTGCCCGCCCTCGGTCGAGCAGATGGCCGCCCTGGCCGCCTACAACATGCCCATGGACTATTTCGAGGGCGTCCGGGCCGAATACAGGAAGCGGCGCGACATCCTCTACGACGGGCTGAAGGACGTCCCCGGCCTCGTCATCCGCAAGCCGCAGGGCGCCTTCTATGTCATCGTCCGCCTGCCGGTCAGGGACGTCGAGCACTTCGCCGTCTGGCTCCTCTCGGATTTCTCGCTCGACGGCCGGACGGTCATGATCGCCCCGGCGCCCGGCTTCTATTCCACGCCGAGCCTGGGCCGGGACGAGGCCCGCATCGCCTACGTCATCAACGAGCACGAGCTCCGCGAGGCCGTCCGCGTCTTCAAGGCCGGCCTCGAGAAGTACAAGGCCGTCCACGGCTGAAGGCGGGAGGCGGCGTGAGCGATGCGGGGAAGGTCCTGCGGCAGGCCCTGGCCATCGGGGCGCTCAGCCTGGTCGTCGCCGCCGCCGTCCATCTCCCCCTGATCAAGCGCTTCGCCCGGGGCGAGTTCCGGGATTCGTTCTTCCGGGCGGCCGACTATCCCGGCGTCCGCCTGATCGCGCTCGAGGAGACGGAGGAGCTCTGGGCGGGCGGGGCGGCGGTCTTCCTGGACGCCCGGGCCGCGGGCCTCTTCGGCCGGGGCCGCGTCCCCGGGGCCCGGAACGTCCCGTCCGCCGGAGGCGGAGAGGAAGTGCCCGAAGAGGTCCTCGCCCTGCCCAAGGACGGGACCCTCGTCGTCTACTGCGAAGGCGGCGACTGCCAATCGAGCCTGGCCCTGGCCAGGCGTCTCCACGACGAGGGCTTCCGCGACATCCGCGTCTTCGGCGGCGGCTGGGCGGAGTGGACGGGGGCGGGACTGCCTTTGGAGAAGGACGATGGCCAGGAATAAGACCGTCTTCCTCGTCTTCCGGCTCGTTCTCGGGGGGCTCTTCATTTACGCCGGGGCCGTCAAGGTCCTCGATCCTCTCGGCTTCGCCCAGGACATCCGCAACTACCGGCTCGTCGGCCAGACGCTGTCCTTCGTCGCCGCGGTCGTCCTGCCCTGGCTCGAGATCCTGGCCGGCGCGTTCCTCGTAGCCGGCGTCTGGAAGCGGGGCGCCGCCCTCCTCATCTCGGGCCTCCTCGTCTTCTTCATCGTCCTGACCCTGGTGACCATGGCCCGCGGCCTCGACGTCGACTGCGGCTGCTTCGGCTCCCTCAGCCGGAAGTCCGGCTGGGGCGTGATCGTCGAGGACCTCGGGATGCTGGCCATTGGTTTGACACTCCTGCTTGCCCCAACGAAACTCCCCCATGCACCGGATTATTGACATCCTGGCGCCGATCCGGGGTCTTCGACCGTACGGGGATCATCCCCGGCCACGGGACCTACTGAGATACCCGGTGGGGCCCTGTGAAGGGAGGAGACGAAAGTGGATAATAAGATAATCCAGGGCACGCTTTTAGTTGGAGCCAGCCTCTTGGCGATGCTCTGCATGCCGTTGCTTTCTCAAGATTCTCTTAATCATGAAGAAGTCGCTTGGACGCGAAATTCAAGTTATCTGGACGCATTTCTGGCGGACCCAATAGCAAATTTGTCCATCCTGGAGCGAATGGATGACTGGTATTATTGGACACTGGTTTACGGCAACATGAAGGGAATCCCTTTTATGATGAGGGAGCTTTTTTCTAATAAACTTCCGGCGAACAATGCCGATGAGGCTCAGCTGGATGCCATTTTCCGTCTATTGAAGGCCTATTCATCTCCGCTCTCCTACGAATTGAAAAGACCGATTATCTCGAGGACCATCGAGATCGCGTCAAATAGGCCTGAATGGTTTGCCCGGAACCTGCTGTCGAGAGATGATTGGAAAGAAATATTGAGGTTGATCGTAAAGGAAATATCGAGATCGATCATAAGAGGTGACGTCGAGAATTCCTCCGTAATGAGAGGAGGACTCAAAAATGTCCTACTTGACCTTGAGGACGGTGAAAACAAGAAGAAGCTGATGGATTCGTTCGCAGAAATCGAGAATGAAGAACGAAAAGACTCTGAAAAGCTCTCGGAATTCATTAGGGATCCGTCACAGGGCCTAGATCGGATAGATGGGATTTATGATCTATGCGGTACGATGGGACCGATGTATTTGAGTAATTCGTTCGACCTTCTGACATCGTGGATTGCCAAAGAGCCGGATGAATATAAGGTCGCCGTATTATTTCATTTCATGACCCATTGTGATGGCGCTTATCATCTGGAAATAATGGTCGACCTCGCGGTGGACTTCTTCTTAGGACACATGCCACTCGTTGTCCCCGCGTTGAAAAGGACGCGGAATTGGAAGTGGATAGTCCTTTTCGTAAGCTATTGGCTTTGTGAAGAAGATGAAGAATTCAAATCAACGATCAACGCTCTCGGGAGCACGGAATTTGAGATAAAGATAAGATCCCAGCTGGAGTTCCTAAGAGATCATATCAGCTATTAGGACCGCGTGAAAGCTGAACTCGCAACTTCGGGGCTCTCCCTCAGCCGGAAGTCCGGCTGGGGCGTGATCGTCGAGGACCTGGGGATGCTGGCCATTGGTTTGACACTCCTGCTTGCCCCAACGAAACTCCCCCAGACACCGGATTATTGACATCCTGGCGCCAATCCGGGGTCTTCGACCGTACGGGGATCATCCCCGGCCATGGGACCTACTGAGATACCCGGTGGGGCCCTGTGAAGGGAGGAGACGAAAGTGGATAATAAGATAATCCAGGGCACGCTTTTAGTTGGAGTTAGCCTCTTGGCGATGCTCTTCATTCCGTTGCTTTCTCAAGATTCTCTTAATCATGAAGAAGTCGCTTGGACGCGAAATTTCGAAGAGGAAAGCTGGGTGACTATATCAAACCGCTTAAACTGCTTTCTATCCGATCCCATAAGCAATCTACCACTCATCGAGGGAATCGAAGATTTGGAATATTGGACATTGATTTACTGTTCGATCACTAAAAAAGACTACCTGAGTGACGTTGTTTCTAAACACTTCTCCGCAAACGATATAGATGAGGTTAAGCTAGACGCGATTTTTCGTTTATTGAAGATTTATGCATCATCAACCTCATATGAAAGGCTTAAGCCGATTATCTCGAGGATAATCGATATATCAAGTACCCAACCGGAATGGTTCGCCCGGAACCTGTTGCTAAGGGATGATTGGAGGTGGATAACGAGATTAATTATCAAAGCGGATATTGAGAATATAATTGGGCCAAGGAAGGGGCTGAGAGACATCTTATCTGGGTTGGGAGACAACGAAAGTAAAAATAAATTCATAGAATTATTTGTTGAACTTGATACTGAAGATAAAAATATGATCGAAGGATTTAATGAATTCATGAAGGACCCTTCGGCCAACCTCGATAAAATAGCGAGCGTTTATAATATATGCTCACTCATGAGCCGACACGATGACATCCATCTTGATGAGGATAAGATCTTAGGGCCGAAATATAATTCGATCTTGGTCTTGCAGAGCTGGATTAGACAAGATACGAATGAGAGGAAGATAAAGGTATTATTCCATCTCCTGAACCGCTGTGATAGCGCTTATCATCAGGAAGTTATGATCAGCACTTCGATAGACCTCTTTTTCGAGCACCAGGATTTGTTCATCTCAGCATTGAAAAAAGAGCCACATTGGAGACTTATAATGCTCAATTTGAGCTTTTTTCTTTATGATAGAGACAAAGAATTCGTAAGATCTATAAGCAATCTAGGCAGTTCAGATTTTGAAGCAAAGATGAAATCTCAGCTGGAATTCCTGAGAAGACATCTTAATTACTGATCCCCATACCCGGTCGGACCCCTCTCCCGGACCTTTCCCTGCCTGAACCCTGTTTGAAATCCGGGCGGAATCCGTGTATATTTTCATGAATATGTCGCGCGTCAGGAGATGACCGATGGCTAAGAAGCACGTGTATTTCTTCGGGGCCGGCGCCGCCGAAGGCAATATGAAGATGAAGGACGTCCTCGGCGGCAAGGGGGCCAACCTGGCCGAGATGGCCGGGCTCGGCTTGCCCGTTCCCCCCGGATTCACGATCTCGACCGAGGTCTGCGCCCTTTATTACAAGAACCGGGAGAGGGTCCCCGAGGCGGTCCGTCTCGAGGTCGAGAGGAACGTCAAGAAGCTCGAGAAGGCCGTCGGCCAGGCCTTCGGCGACCCCCGGAGCCCGCTTCTCGTCTCCGTCCGCTCCGGCGCCCGGGCCTCCATGCCCGGTATGATGGACACCATCCTCAACCTCGGCCTCAACGACCGGATCGCCGCCGCCCTCGTGGCCAAGACCGGCAACGAGCGGTTCGTCTATGACTCCTACCGCCGCTTCGTCCAGATGTACGGCGACGTCGTCCTGGGGCTCAAGCCCGTCCACAAGGACGACATCGACCCCTTCGAGGCCATCATCGAGCAGAAGAAACACGGGCTCGGCGTCCGGAGCGACGCCGATCTCACCGCCGCCGACCTCAAGGACCTCGTGGCCCGCTTCAAGGCGGCCATCAAGGAGAAGACCGGGCGGGAATTCCCCGACGATCCGCGTCAGCAGCTTTGGGGGGCGATCGGCGCCGTCTTCGGCTCATGGATGAACGACCGGGCCATCGCCTATCGCAGGATGTACGACATCCCCGAGGCCTGGGGTACGGCCGTCAACGTCCAGCTCATGGTCTTCGGCAACATGGGGAGCGATTCCGGCACCGGCGTCGCCTTTACCCGCGACGCGGCCACGGGGGAGAACATCTTCTACGGCGAATATCTCATGAACGCGCAGGGCGAGGACGTCGTCGCCGGGACCCGGACGCCCAAGCCCATCGCCGAGCTGAAAAAGGACGATCCCCGGGCCTACGCCCGGCTCGAGAAGATCCGGCGCACGCTCGAGAAGCACTACACGGACATGATGGACATCGAGTTCACCATCCAGCAGGGCCGGCTCTACATGCTCCAGTGCCGGGTCGGGAAGCGCACCGCCTTCGCCGCGATCAGGATCGCCGTCGACATGGTCGGCGAGAAGCTCATCAGCGAGAAGGAGGCCCTGTCCCGGATCGAGCCGGACCAGCTCAACCAGCTCCTCCGGCCCATCTTCGACCCGGCCGAGAAGGCCGCGGCCGTCAAGGCCGGCCGGCTCCTGGCCAAGGGGCTCAATGCCGGGCCCGGCGCGGCCACCGGCCGCATCGTCTTCAACTCCGTCGACGCCGAGGCCTGGGCCCAGCGCGGCGAAAAGGTCATCCTGACCCGCATCGAGACCTCGCCCGAGGACATCAAGGGCATGTGCGCGGCCGAGGGCATCCTGACCGCCCGCGGCGGCATGACCTCCCACGCCGCCCTGGTCGCCCGCCAGATGGGCCGCGTCTGCGTCGCCGGCTGCGGTGAGCTCGGTATCGACTACGCCCGGCACCGGATGACCGTCAAGGGCCGGACGCTCGCGGAGGGCGACTGGATCTCGATCGACGGCACGACCGGCGAGGTCATCGAGGGCCAGGTCAACACCAAGCCCTCGGAGGTCCTCCAGGTCCTGATCGAGAAGACGCTCGACCGGTCCAAGGCGCCCGTCTTCCAGACGTTCGCCAAGGTCATGGCCTGGGCCGACAAGTACCGGACCCTCAAGATCCGGACCAACGCCGACCAGCCCGACCAGTCCGCCAACGCGGTGGCCTTCGGGGCCGAGGGCATCGGCCTCTGCCGGACCGAGCACATGTTCTTCGGCGAGGGCAAGATCGGGCCGATGCGCGAGATGATCCTGGCCGACTCGGTCGAACAGAGGAAGGCCGCCCTGGCCAAGCTCCTGCCCCTCCAGCGCCGGGACTTCGCCGGCATCTTCGAGGTCATGGCCGGCCGGCCGGTGACCATCCGGACGATCGACCCGCCTCTCCACGAGTTCCTGCCCCACGACGAGGAGAAACAGCGCGAGCTGGCCGAGCAGATGGGCCTGCCCTTCGAAAAGGTCAAAGCCCGCGTCGACTCCCTCCACGAGTTCAATCCCATGCTCGGCTTCCGCGGCTGCCGTCTGGGCGTCGTCTATCCCGAGATCACCGAGATGCAGGCCCGGGCCATCTTCGAGGCCGCCGCGGCCACGAAGAAGAGGAAGATCCCCGTCCTGCCCGAGGTCATGATCCCGCTCGTCGGCCACGTCAAGGAGCTCCGGGACCAGGAGAGGATCGTCCGGGCGACGGCCGAGGCGGTCATGAAGGAGCAGGGCGTCGCCTTCGACTACCTCGTCGGGACCATGATCGAGATCCCGCGCGGCGCGATCACCGCCGACGAGATCGCGGCCGCGGCCGAGTTCTTCAGCTTCGGCACGAACGACCTGACCCAGACGACGCTCGGCGTCAGCCGTGACGACGCCGCCCGCTTCCTCGTTCCCTATGTGGAGAAGGAGATCTACGCCAAGGACCCGTTCGAGGTCATCGACCGCGAAGGCGTCGGCCAGCTCATGCGCATGGCCGTCGAGCGCGGCCGCCGGACGCGGCCGGGGATCAAGCTCGGCATCTGCGGCGAGCACGGCGGCGATCCCTCGTCGGTCGAGTTCTGCCACCTCATCGGCCTGAGCTATGTCAGCTGCTCCCCGTTCCGGGTGCCCATCGCCCGGCTGGCAGCGGCCCGGGCGGCCATCCTCCACGGGCCCGGGGCTGGGGCGACCAAGCCGGCGAAGAAGGCCGCCGCCCGGAAGGCGCCCAAAGCGAAGAAGCCCGCCCGCCGGCGCTGAGCCCCGTCGGGGGCCCTATTTCCCGGTCCAGCGTGAGCGGAGGAAATGGGCCGCCATCTTGGGTTTGCGGTCCCGGGTGAACACGCCCGTGAAGTTCGTGGCCGCCGTCCGGCCGGTCCCCTGGCCGGTCTTGAAATCGGCCAGGGCCGAGACATGCAGGCCGGCCACGAAGGGCCGCACCGCCGCGGCATCGAGGAAGCCCCTCAGGAGCTCGACCTGGTATTCCTCCGTCCCCATGTCCGGCGGCGTCCCGTGGGCGCCGGGGAGCGCCTCCCCGCCGAACCCGGTGACGATGACCGGCTTGGCGATCTCCTTGTGCAGGGCATCGAGCTCGCGGGCCAGCGCCTGCCGTCCGAGCTCGAGCTGACCCGGCTGGGTGTGCCAGCCGTAATGGGCGTTGACGCAGGCGACGTCCATGAGGGCCAGCCATTCGCGGGGGCCGCCCTGGACCCCGACGAGCGTGACGGGCCGCGTCCCGTCGGTCTCGCGGGCCTTGTTGTAGAGGTCGCGGAAGAAGCGCTTGCCGGCGTCGATGGCCTTGGGCACGGGAGGGGCCAGGCCCAGCGGCGGCCCGGCCGTCGGCTCATCGGCCAGGCTCCACATGATCACGCTGGGGTGGTTCTTGTCGCGGGCGATGAGCTCCCGTAGCTGGCCGGTGGCCTGCTCCAGGCGCGCGGCGATGACCCGGTCGGGGTCCTCGAAGCTCAGGCCCGCCGCCGGGATCTCGTCGATCACCAGGAAGCCGAGTCGGTCGGCCAACTGCAGGGCCTCCTCCGCGCAGGGGTAATGCGAGGTGCGGAAGGAATTGGCGCCCACCGACTTGAGCAGCTCGAAGTCCCGGGCCCACAGGGGCAGGTTCAGGCCGCGGCCGCTCATCGGGAAGTCCTGGTGTAGGCCGAACCCCCTGAGCTTGATCGGCCGGCCGTTGAGCAGGAGCTGTTCCCCGCGGACGGCGATCGTGCGGATGCCGATCCCGAGCGAATAGGCGTCGGTCGTGAGGTCCCCGCTGGTGAGCGCCACATCGAGAGGATAGAGGTGCGGGTCGTCCGGGCTCCAGAACCGGGCCGCGGGGACGCGCAGGGTCGCTTCGGCCGAGCCGGCAAGGAACGACAGGCCGGTCTCCCGGCCGTTCAGCCGGACCCGGCCTTTCCCGGTGTACGGACCGGCCGTCACGACCTTGAGCTTGACCAGGCCGTCCCGGCCCTCGATCGTCGTCACGACGGCGATGTCGTCGATGTGCTCGTCCCGCGAGACGGCGTACAGCGCCACCGGACCGTGGAGCCCCGCATAGGGGAAGAAATCATAGGTCGTGGCGGGGTATCCGGCCGAGGGCCCGGCGTCGCCGCCGCCCCCGACCGCGGGGCCCGGAGGCACGCGATCCGGCAGCTGCTTGTTCTCGACTGAAATGGCGATGACGTTGGGCCTGTCCCAGACGATCCGGCCGCTGATATCGGCTTCGAACGGCAGGTGTCCGCCGAGGTGCTCGGCCACGACGGCGCCGTTGACCCACGCCTTGGCGGCGTAGTTCGCCGAACCGACGCGCAGGAACACCCGCTGTCCCCGCCAGGCCGCCGGGACGATAACCTCGCGCCGGTACCAGGCTAGGCCGAGATAGTCGCGGGCGTCGTCGAACAGGTCGTTCCAGCTGCAGGGCACGGGGATCGGACGGGGGGCGGGCAGGGTCTTGAACCAGCCGGCCGCCTCGCCCTTCTCGGCCGGGTCGAGCTGGAAGTCCCAGAGGCCCGAGAGGTCCAGCAGGTTGCGGACCTCGTTCTGCTGGGGATGGAGCAGGCCGCCGGGCTCAGCGGCCTCCCCGCCCCAAAGGGCCGCCGCCCCCCCGAAGCCCGCGACGCCGATCAGTGCGGCGATGAAAACGAAGCGCGATCCGGCCATGCCTATACCTCCTCAAGTCCATACGGACTATCGTACCTTGGCGCCGGGATGTCAAGCCGCGATCGGCCTGAGGACCGGCCGGCGGACCACAGGTCTTGACACGCCTCGTCGACTAGGATAGGATAGGATTAGACTATAAAACGAAAGCGGTTGAAACGTATGAAAGACGCGAAGAAGAACGATCTCGTCAGGGCCGACATCCTCGGCGCGGCGGAAGCCGCCTTCCGGCGCTGGGGCGTCACCAAGACGACGATGGAGGACATCGCCCGCCAGGCCGGCAAGGCCAAGAGCACGCTCTATTACTACTTCACGGGCAAGGATGACGTGTTCGACGCCATGGCCCGGACGCAGATCGAGCGGATCATCGACATGGCCCGCCGGGAGATCGCCGGGAAGGCGACGGCCAAGGAACAGCTGATGGTCTATGTCCTGACCATCTTCCGGGAGGTTCGGGAAAGCATGGCCCCCCTCGACCTCGAGCGGGACTTGGGCTCCATCCGGGCCGTCATCGACCGGGTCGCGGAGAAGTTCGACGCCCTGAACGAGAAGGTCGTCGGGCCCATCCTGCGGTCCGGGCTCGAGCGGGGAGAGTTCCGGAGCATCCGGGCTCCCGATCTGCCGGTCACGACGCGGGCCATCGGGACGGTCATCAAGAGCCTGACATTCAACCTGCTTCTCGACAACCGGGACCGGCGCCTGATCGACCCGATCATCCGGTTGATGTCCGAAGGGCTGTAATTTTTTTTCGTCACAATTCGACCAATATACGAAAAACGTACAATAGTTCTAAAAGGAAAGCCATGAACGTCAAGAACGCCTGTTCATTGGGATTCGCCGTTCTCGTCCTCTTTCCCGCCTGCCGCTCGGCGAACGACACGGCGCCCGGTCCCGCCCCGATCGCTGTGGCCGTCCGCCAAGTCGCGCCGGCCGAGGCCGGCCGGGAGTTCGCCTACAGCGGGACGATCGTCGAATCGGAGAGCCTGCCCCAGAGCTTCGCCGTCACCGGCACCGTGACAGCCGTCCATGTCGACGAAGGCGACGCCGTCGTCAAGGGCGCCCTCCTGGCCGAGATCGACGATTCGACCTATCGCCAGACCCTGGAGATGACCCAGGCCGCCGAGAAACAGGCCCAAGACGCCTTCGAACGCCTGTCGAGGATGTACAAGAACGGCAACCTGCCCGAGGTCAAGTACGTCGAGGTCGAGACCGGCCTCCAGAGGGCCAAGGCGGCCGCCGCCATCGCCAGGAAGAACGTCGAAGACTGCCGCCTCCGCGCGACGGCGGCCGGCTATATCGGCAAACGCTCCATCGACTCCGGCCAGGTCGCCCTGCCCAACCTGGCCTCGATCACCATCGTCCGGATCGACAAGGTCTTCGCCCGCGTCCCCGTCCCGGAGAACGACATCGCCCTGATCCGCAAGGGCGACCGGGCAACGGTCCGGATCGGGGCCCTGGCCGGCCGGGAGTTCGAGGGCCGGGTCGAGGATGTCGGCGTCATCGCCGACGCCCTGGCCCATTCCTACAAGGTCCGCGTCGCCCTGGCCAATCCCGACCGGGCGGCCAAGCCGGGCATGGTCTGCACGGCCGCGATCAAGGGCCTGGAGAAGGGCTCGGGTCCGGTCGTCCCCAACGAGGCCGTCTTGGTCGACGAGACAGGGCGGAACTACGTCTATGTCCTGGACGCGGCTGGCGCCAAGGCCTCCGTCCGCGCCGTCAAGCTCGGCCAACTGCTCCAGAACGGTCTCCGCATCACCGAGGGCCTGAAGGCGGGCGAACTCGTCGTCGTCTCCGGCCAGCACAAGCTCGTGGACGGCGCGGCCGTCCAGGTCGTCGAGCGATAGCCGAGGAAGGGGAGTCCGCCATGCCCGGTTCCAAGCGTTCCCTGATCGACGTCCTCCTGCGCTACCACCAGCCCATCATCCTGCTGGTCGCCATCCTGCTCGTCGCCGGGGCGGCCGCCCTGGTCAAGATGCCCCGGGACGAATATCCCGAGCTCAAGATCCGGCAGGGCGTCATCGTCGGCGTCTATCCCGGGGCCTCGCCCGAGCGGGTCGAGGCCGAGGTCACGGCCAAGGTCGAGGAGTACCTGTTCCAGTACAAGTCGGTCAGGCGCTCCAAGACCTATTCCGTGTCCCGGGGAAGCGTGATGATCGTCTACGTCGAGGTCGCGGAGAAGGAGAAGGACCCCGACGGGTTCTGGCTCAAGCTTCGCCACGGCCTGAACGAGCTGAAGGCCGCCCTCCCCTCCGGCCTGATCTCGCTCACGGCCGACAACGACTTCGGCAACACCTCGGCCCTGCTCCTGGCGGTCCGCTCCGACGGCAAGACCTACCGGGAGCTCGAGGACTGGATCAAGCGGCTCGAGAACGACGTCCGCGCCGTCCCCGCCGTGTCCCGGGTCAAACGTTACGGGGTCCAGAAGGAGGAGATCGCCGTCTACCTCGACAACGCCCGGCTGGCCCGCTACGGGATCAAGCCCCTGACCCTGGCCGCGGTCCTCGTCCCGCAGACCGCGTCCGGGTACGCCGGCGAGCTCGACGACGGCCGGCTCGTCCGGCCCCTGCACGTCCCGGCGAGTTACGGGACTGAGAACGACCTGGCCGAGCAGATCGTCTACGCCGACCCGGCCGGCACGGTCGTCCGCCTGAATGACGTGGCCCGGATCGTCCGCGAGTACGAGGAGCCCCAATCCTCCGTCCGGGTGGACGGCAAGAAGTGCGTGGTCGTCTCCCTGGAGATGCAGAGCGGCAACAACATCGTCGAGTTCGGCCGGGACGTGGGCCGGGTCATCGCCGGTTTCCAGAAGGCCCTGCCGGCGGACGTCAAGGTCGACATCATCTCCAACATCCCGGACGCCGTGGCCCGGTCGATCGCCAGCTTCCTCCGGGAATTCGTCATCGCCGTCCTGGCCGTCATCGCCGTGACCCTTGTCCTCCTGCCCTTCCGGGTGGCCCTGGCCGCGGCCGCGACCATCCCCATCACCATCCTATCGACGCTGGGCATCCTCTGGGCCGCCGGCCTGGACCTCCAGACCGTGTCTCTGGCTTCGCTGATCATCGTCCTGGGCCTGGTCGTCGACGACCCCATTGTCATCATCGACAACTATGTCGAGAAGCTCGACCTCGGCTTCGACCGCCGCCGGGCGGCCAGCCTCAGCGTCAAAGAGCTCTTCCCCTCGGTCTTCGCGGCCACCGTCATCATCATCTGCTGTTTCATCCCCCTGCGCTTCTTCATGACCGGCATGGCCGGGGACTTTGTCCGCTCCATGCCGCCGACGGTCATCACGGCCCTGACCGCCTCGCTCATGGTCGCCTCTCTGCTGACCCCCCTCATGTGCTTCCATTTCATCAAGCAGGGCGTCCGGCACGGCCAGGCGGGCCGGAGATCGGCCTTCCTGGAAGGCCTGCAGAGGCGCTACGACCGCCTGGTGGAGCAGGTGTTCCGCCGCAAGGCCCTGGCCGTCGCCGTGGCCGCCCTGTCGTTCGTCGCCGGGCTGGCCATCCTCGCTTCGGTGCCCACGCAGCCCTTCCCCAAGATCGAACGGAACCAGTTCGCGGTCGAGGTCACCCTGCCTTCGGGAAGCGCCCTCGAAGCGACCGACGCGGTGATGCGGGACCTCGAGGCCCGGTTGATGAAGGATCCCCGGGTCAAGGTCGTGACCGCCTTCGTCGGGACGAGTTCGCCCCGCTTCAACACCATCTACGCCCCGCGCTTCCCGTCGCGGTCGATCGGCCAGCTCGTCGTCCTGACCGATTCCAACGAATCCACCATCCGGGTCCTCGATGAATACAGCCGGACGTTCGCCGGCCGCTATCCCGGGGCCGAGGTGAAATGGAAACAGCTCGAGATGGCCAACTTCGTCGAGCCCATCGAAGTCCGGATCTGCGGCGACGACATCGCGGACCTGAGACGGATGGCCGGCCGGGTCGCGGGCGTCCTCCGCGCCGCCGCGGGGGTGGCCGTGGTCCGCACCGACTACGGCCAACCGGTCCAGGCGGTCGAGGTGGCGGTCAATCGGGACGAGGCCAACCGGCTGGGCTACCCGAACGCCCTGCTGATCAACTCGCTGATGACGGGGACCAAGGGCCTGCCCGTGGCCACCGTCTGGGAGGGCGATTACCCGCTCCAGGTCCGGCTGAAGTTCGAAGGCCCGCGCCAAGCCGGGCCGGCCGGCATCGAGGACCTCTATGTCACGTCCCCGTTCCTGGCCTCCTCGGTGCCCCTGCGCCAGCTGGCCGATCTCCGGCCCTCCTGGACCGAAGGCGACATCGTCCGCCGCAACGGGGTACGGACCCTGACCGTGATGGCCGAGGTGGCGCGGGGCGCCTATGCCTCGAACGTCCTGAAGAAGGCCAAGCCGCTCATCGACCGGTTGACGCTCCCCGAAGGCGTCCGGATCGAATACGGCGGAGAGTACGCGTTCAGCGCCGAGCTTTTCACGCCCTTCTACTATGCTCTGGCCGTCACCATCGTCCTGATCTTCCTCATCCTGATGTTCGAGTTCCGGAGCCTGAAGAAGTCCCTCCTGATCATGATCATGATGCCGCTGACCGTTTTCGGGGCCTCCTTCGGCATCCTGGTCACGGGGTATCCCTTCAGCATCACGGCCTTCATCGGGATCATCGCCCTGTTCGGCATCGTCGTCCGGAACGGCATCATCTATGTCCAGTACGCCGACGAGCTGCGCCGGGAGCAGGGCGCGATGCCCGAGGAGGCGGCCATCGCCGCCGGCAAGCGCCGGATGCGGCCGATCTTCCTGACGGCCATGGCGGCCGCGGTCGGCGTCGTGCCCATGATCTTGAGCGGCTCGTCCCTCTGGGGGCCGCTGGGCTCCGCCATCTGCTTCGGACTGCTCTTCGCCCTGGTCCTGTCGCTCCTCCTCCTGCCGGTCCTCTACCATCTTCTGCACCGGAAAGAACCCGCCGCCCGGCCGGGCGGGGTATCTCCGGCCGAAGGGAGTGTCGCATGAAAAGCATGACCGCGACCTGCGCGGTGAGCTGCCTCCTGATCCTGGCCGTCGGCCCGGCGCGGGCCGGAGAAAAGCTGACGCTCGAGCAGAGCAAGGCGTTGGCCCTGCGGAACAACGTCGAGATGAAGAACGGCCGGCTCGAGACCGAAGCGGCGCGCCAGGCCCGGAAAGCGGCCTTCACCAAGTATTTCCCGACGGTCAGCGCCACGGGCCTGGCTCTGGAGGCCGACGATCCCCTGATGGAGATCACGACCGGCGGCGGGAACCTGCCCGTCTATGACGGCGATCTCGCCAACCTGCCGAACGCCACTCAGTTCGCCTATTTCCCCGGCACAACCATGGGCCTGTTGGGGTCCCTGAAGACGGGCCTGGTCGCGGCCGTCCAGCCGGTTTTCGCCGGCGGCCGGATCGTCAACGGCAACCGCCTGGCTGCCCTGGGCGTCGAGGCCAGCGAGGATAAGGTCCGGCTGGCCCGGAACGATGTCCTGAGCGCCACCGAACAGCAATATTGGCGGATCGTCTCGCTGGCCGAGAAGATGAGGACCCTTGAGAGCTACGAGGCGCTCCTCCGGCGTCTCCAGGCCCAGATCGAGGACGCCTACGACGCCGGGCTGGCCATGAAGAACGACGTCCTCAAGGTCAAGCTCAAGTTGTCCGGGGTGCTCCTGAACAAAGCCAAGGTCGAGAACGGACGGTCCCTGGCGGTCATGGCGTTCTGCCGCCACCTGGGGATCGCCTGGGATCAGGCGCTCGAGCTCTCCGACCCCCTCGTCGTCGAAGGCCCGCCGGATCCCTACCGTGTCGATCATCGGGCCGCCCTGGAAGGCCGGCCGGAATTCAAGCTCCTGCAGGCCTCGGTCCGGGCCGAGACGCTGAAGACCCGCCTGACCCGCGGCGAATTTTTGCCCCAGCTCGGGGTGGGTGTCGCCGGGATGTATATGAAGATGGACAGCAACAAGGGCCGGACCAACGGCCTGTTCTTCGGCACCCTGGCGGTGCCGCTTTCCGGCTGGTGGGGGGGCTCCCACGCCCTGAGCGAGCAAAGGGCCCGCGAGGAGATCGCCCGGAACACGATGAGAGACGGGGGAGAACGGCTCCTGCTCCAGATGGAGAAGGCCTGGAAGGACCTGACCGACGCGGACCGGGAGCTGGCCCTCTGCCGGGACGCCGAGGTCCAGGCGGACGAGAACCTGAACGTGAACCAGGACGGCTACGACAACGGGCTTGTCACCGTGTCCGACCTTCTCGAGGCCCAAGCCCTGCGGCAGGAGGCCCGCGGTCATCTCACGGACGCCATGGCCGCCTTCCGGATCAAGCTGGCCGAGTATCTGCAAGTCACGGGGAGATAGGGCGGCCGGCCCGTCGCGGCGCAAGGCCCCGGCGTGCGGTCCGGCGGGTGGTCCTTTTTTCATGCCCCGATTTCTGGTATCGTGGGTCTCCATGGGCGACTTCCTCGACCTCTTCAAGGTGCTCGTCGGCAAGCGCTTTCCGTTCCAGCTCATCTTCAGCAACGAATACTGGATGGTCGAGACCGGCAAGCATGTCTTCCCCCTCCAGAAATACCGCCTCGTCTACGAGAACCTTCTGGCCATGGGGGCCAAGAAGGAGAACTTCCTCAGGCCCCGGCCCGCGCCCGACGAGGACGTCCTGCTCGTCCACACGCCGCGCTACCTCAAGCGGGTCAAGACCGGCGGCCTGAGCGTCCCCGAGCTCAAGGCCCTCGAGGTCCGCTATTCGCCCGAGTTCGTCCGCTTCGCCCTGCTCTCGGTCGGCGGGACGGTCCTGGCCGCGCGAAAGGCCCTCGAGTCGGGGCTGGCCATCCACATCGGGGGCGGCTTCCACCACGCTTTCCCCGACCACGGCGAGGGCTTCTGCCTGCTCAACGACGTCGCCGTGGCCGCCCGGAGGATGATCGCGGACGGGCTCGCGGCCCGGGTCATGATCGTCGATTGCGACCTCCATCAGGGCAACGGCACGGCCGCCTCCCTGGCCGGCCATCCCGAGATCTTCACCCTATCCATCCACCAGATGGACATCTACCCCGAGGAGAAGCCGCGGAGCACCCTCGACCTCGGCCTCTGGGCCGGTGACGGCGACGCCAAGTACCTGGCCGAGCTCGGCGCCCACATCCCCAAGATCTACAAGGAGTTCCGGCCGAGCCTCGTGATCTACCTGGCCGGGGCCGACCCCTACGAAAAGGACCAGCTCGGCGGCCTCGCCCTGACCAAGGCGGGGCTGAAGGAGAGAGACAAGCTGGTCATCGAGAACGCCCGGCGGCTGGGCATCCCGGTCGCGATCGCGCTGGCCGGGGGGTATTCGCTGGAGATCAAGGACACCGTGGACATCCACCTCAACACGGTCCGCATCGCCCAGCGCGTCCAGCGGGTCTACCCCGAGCCGCCGCAGCCCCTCGCGGCGGTGCGCCGGCCCGTCTGAGCCCGGCGGCACCCGCCTTCGCCGGGCCTATTCCTGCAGGAAGATGTGGCCGAAGACCTTGGCGTTGCCGACCATATTGTCGATGATGCAGTATTCGTTCGGTTGGTGCGCCGTCTCGTCGAGCTTGGACCAGCAGGCCGCGGGGAAGCCGGCCCGGCGGAAGACGGCGGCCACGGTGCCGCCGCCGATGCCCATGGCCTTGGCCTCTTTCCCGTAGACGGCCCGGACGGCCTTCTTCAGGGCCATGACCACAGGGGCCTGGGCCGGCGTCGGCGGCGCGGCCGGGGCCTTTTGCTGGATCTCGGTGAGGATCCTGACCTTGAACTTCTTCTCGATGCCCGCCGCGACCTTGCGGATCGAGTCCTGAACGTCCCGGAGCGCGATCTTGGGCAGGACGCGCATGTCCATGTAGAAGACGTCCTCGCCGGGGATGGTATTGACGTTGGGGACGTTGGCCTCCTTCTTCGTCGGCTCGAAGGTCGAGATGGGCGGATCGAAGAGCCGGTCCCGGCCCGGGTAGATCTTGTAGAGGTCGTTCAGGCCCACGATGAGGAAGCTGGCCGCCTTGAAGGCGTTGGCGCCCTTCTCCGGCGTCGAGCCGTGGGCCTGTTTGCCGAGGACCTTGACCTTGAGCCAGAAGAGGCTCTTCTCGGCGACTTCGATCATCGTCCCGGTCTCGTTGCCGGCGTCGGGGACGATGATGAGGTCCTGCTTGCGGAAGCACTTGTGGTTCCGGAGGACGTAGTCGATGCCCTTGAGGCTGCCGGTCTCCTCGTCGGCCACCAGGGCGATCCCGATGTCGAAGGGCGGCGTCAGGCCCTCCGCCCGCAGGGCCTTGACGGCGAAGAGCGAGGCGACCATGTCCTGCTGGTTGTCCTCGACGCCGCGGCCGTGGACGCGGCCCTTCTCGACCCAGGCCTTGAAGGGATCTCCACGCCAGAGGGACAGCTCGCCGGGCGGGACGATGTCCGTATGGGTCATGACCCAGACCGTCCGGGCCCGGCTGCCGCCCCGGCAGTAGGCCAGGACGTTGGGGCGATAGCCGGCGGGCGCGTCGAGATCGGGGGCCTTGACGACCGTCACGTCGACGAACCCGTTGGCCCGGAGCCAATCGACGAGGAACTCGGCCTTCCTGGCCTCGCCCTCCCCGCCGCTCGAGGGGGCGATGGCGGGGATGGCGCAGAGCTTCATCTGGAGGTCGACCATCTCGTCGCGGTATTTCTCGATCCGGCGGGCCAGCTTGTCGAAGATCGCGTCAGGGTTCATGCGGGGGCTCCTGGGTGCGGGCATATCGGCCGCATCTTATCATGCCGGCCGGGGAAAGCAAAGGCGCCTGTCATCGGGCCGGGGAGGACTTGCCTTCGCGGAGCATGCGGACGCCGATGAACGCGTACTGGACGAATGAGGCGGCCGCGAGCAGGGCGGTCAGCACGTAGAGCCAGGCCAGGACCCCGGGGGACTTCCCCGCGGCGTTCAGATAGAGCACGAAATAGAGCAGGAAGACCTGGCAGACCGTGCTGGCCTTGCCGATGAGGACGGGCTTGAAGGTCTGCCGGCCCCGGAGGGCCATGACGATCATGGCGCCGAGGGCGATCGCCGCGTCCCGGCCGACGCAGAGGCCGGTCAGCCACAGCGGCAGGGTGTTGGGCTGAGCGAGGGCGGGCAGGGTCAGGACGACGAAGGCCGCCGTCAGCAGGACCTTGTCGCCGAGGGGATCGAGCCAGAGTCCCAGCGTCGACTTGAGACGCAGGGCCCGGGCCGTAAGGCCGTCGAGGGCATCGGTCGCCCCGGCGACTAGGAAGACGGCGAACGCGGCCCATAGCCGTCGCTGGACCATCAGGACGACGAAAACCGGGGTGAGCAGGACCCGCGTCAGGGAGATCAGGTTGGGCAGGAGGAGGACCTCGGACTTCCGGTCGCCCATGCCCCCGTTCCTTACCTGGCCAGCTTCTGGATGATGTCCAGGACCCGGATGGCCTCCTCCCCGGACACGGTCCTGTCGGGCTCGAACCGCCTCTCCGGGGTCAGGGTCATGATCTGGAGCGCGAGGGCCCGGGTGACGGACGGATAGAAGGGGTTGCTCGGGGCCACGTCGGAGATCTGGATGCGGCGCTCTTCGACCAGCGGCACGAAGCGGGCGCCCCGCTCCTGGAGCACCTCGATGAGCCGGACCGCGGCATCGGCCAGCTCCGCCCGATTGATGATCCGCCTCGGCTGGAAGGTGTGGTTGACCGAGGCCCGGATGATCCCGAGGGACGCGACGGTGACGATGTAGCGCTGGGCCCACGAGGCCGCGATGTCGACGACGATCTTCGTCCGCGGGCCGGGGGCCTCGAGGTCTTCGGCGAACCGGACCCCGATCAGGGCGGCCAGGTCCTCGCGCGTGACGGCCTCGAGCCCGGGGATGCTGTCATACTGGCTGGGGATCTCGTAGACCCCCAGCTTGGCCCGGAGCTCCTCGACCCGCTTCCCGACCGAGGGGTCCCGCGGCGAGGCGGCGGCCAGCTTCTCGAGGACCTCGAGGCTCTGCCCGAGCTCCCCCGCTTCGGCCAGGAACTCGGCGTACTCGCGCAGGACCGCCTGGTCTTCCGTTCCCGCCGCCAGGGCGGCCCTGTAGTGGGGGAGGGCTTCGGCCGCGTTCTTTTCCTGCCGGAAAATGCGGGCCAGCTCGAGGTGGGCGTCCGTCGAGCCGGGATCGTAGGACAGGACCTCGAGGAACTTGTTCTTCGCGGTCACGGTGTTGCCCGCCGCGAGGGCGGCCCGGGCGGCGGCCTTCGACCCCCGGGCGAGCTCGTCCCGCAGGTTCTCGAAGCGCGGCCGGGCCCAGCGGTTTCCGGGATCGACCTCGAGGATGGCCCGGTACTCGTTCAGGGCCTTGTCGCGCTCGCGCCGGGACTCATAGATCTGGGCCAGGCCGACGCGGGAGGGGACCATGCCCGGCGTCCCCGCGATCGAGGACTTGAACCTCGCTTCGGCGTCCGCGAGGTTGGCCTCGAGGAGGTCGGCATAGGCCAGCCCCGCTTCGCGGACCGGGCTGGCCGTGCCGAGCTTCAGCAGGTGCTTCCGGGCCAGGGCGGGCCGCCCGGACCGGAGGGCGGCCCAGGCGTCCTCGGCCGCGATGCGGTCGTCCAGCCGAAGCCGCATGGTCGCTTCGTCCGGCAGGTCCTCGACGTAATAGGCGGGCGGCGCCGGGGGCAGAGTCGCGCAGGACCAGGCCCCCAGAACGGCCAGCGCCAGGACGGCGGTCCGCTTCACCATGGCTCAGCTCCTTGCTCGAGATAAGGCAGGAGATTGACGATCCCCGCCGGCTCGGCCATGATCTTGAACTCGACGAAGCCGTCGCTCTCGCGCCTTTTCAGGACGAGAGACCGGCGGGCCAGCGAGTCGGTGACCTCGCGGGTCTCCCGGGGGACCCGGAGGTAATAGACCCTATGCCCGGCGAAGAGGACGTCGCGGAGCCGCCGCAACAGGTCCGGGACGCCCTCCCCGGTCTTCGCCGATATGGCGATCGTCCGGGCCGCGGGGTCGGCGTTGCGCCTCAGGAGGAGGTCCCGCTCTTCGTCCGTCAGGAGATCGATCTTGTTGAGGACCTTGAGGACCGGGACGTCCGCGATGCCGAGGTCGGCCAGGATGGCCTCGACGGCCCCGAGCCGGCGCTCGGTGGAGGCCGAGGCGGCATCGACGATGTGGCAGATGCAGTCCGCCTCGCCGACCTCCTCGAGGGTCGCCCGGAAGGAGGTGACCAGCTCGACGGGCAGTCGCTTGATGAATCCGACCGTGTCGCTGAGGAAGAAGAACGCGCCGTCCGGGAAAGAGACGCGCCGCAGGAGAGGGTCCAAGGTCGAGAACAGGTTCGACGAGGTGTAGCGCTGCTCCTTGGTCAGCAGGTTGAACAGGGTCGATTTCCCGGCGCTCGTATAGCCGACGAGGGAGACCGTGGGCGCCGGGCCCTTCCGGCGGCCCTCGCGCTGGCTCGAGCGCCGCTTCTGTAGGGCGTCGATGTCGCGCTTGATCCGGGTGATGCGGTCGGTGATGCGGCGGCGGTCGACCTCGAGCTTCTTTTCGCCCGGGCCCCGGGTGCCGATCCCGGCGCCCTGCTGGGTCAGGCTGAGCCCCTGGCCGCGGAGACGGGGCAGGCGGTAGCTCAGCTGGGCCAGCTCGACCTGGAGCTTGCCCTCGTTCGTCCGGGCCCGCTGGGCGAAGATGTCGAGGATGAGCTGGGTCCGGTCGATGACCTTGACCTTGATCTCGTCCTCGAGGTTCCTCTGCTGGGAGGCGTTGAGGTTGCGGTCGAAGATGACCAGATCGGCCGCGCTCCCCCGGACCTCGCGGGCGATGTCGGCGACCTTCCCTTCGCCGACGATCCAGCGGGGGTTCAGGCGCGGCCGGACCTGGAAGACCTTCCCGGCCACCTCGGCCCCGGCCGCCGCGGCCAGGCCGGCCAGCTCGTCCATGGACTCCTCCGCCTCGTCCTTTTCGGACTTGGTCGCGGCCACGTTGACGAGAATCGCGCGTTCCATGGGACCGGGGCCTCTATTGTAATCGCTTTTGGAGGTATTCCTCAAGGGCCGGGCCGTCGTCGGGGGAGAACCAGGCGACGCCGGCCATCTTTCGGAACCAGGTCATCTGGCGCTTGGCGTACTGCCGCGTCTCGGTCTTCGTCAGGGTCACGGCCTCGTCGCGGGAGATCCCGCCGCGAAGGAGCCGGAGAACGTGGCTGTAGCCCAGGGCCCGGAAGGGCGGGGCCGACTCCGGGACCCCCCGGGCGACGAGGCCCCGGACCTCGTCGACAAGGCCGCGGGAGAACATCCGGTCGACGCGGTCCTCGATGCGCCGGCAGAGGGTCTCGCGGTCGAGCGCGAGGCCGACGCGGATGACGGTCCGGCCGGCGACCGGCGAGCGGGTGGCCCGGAAATGCTCGGAGATCGGCCGCCCCGTCGTCATCTGGACCTCGAGGGCCCGGATGATGCGGACGCGGTCCCGGCCGCGGATCCTGCCGGCGTATTCGGGGTCGGCCGCCTCGAGCCGCCGGAAGAGGGCCTCGAGGCCCTTTTCCCGGGCTTCGGCCTCGAGGGCCCGGCGTACCGCCGGGTCGCGGCCCGGCCCGGGGAAGAGCCCGTCGACGAGGGCCTTGAGGTAGAGCCCCGTGCCGCCGGCGACGACCGGCAGACGCCCGCGGGCGGCGATATCCCGGGCGGCCGCGAGGGCGTCGCGGACGAAATCCGCGGCCGTGTACTGGACCTCCGGGTCGACGATGTCGATGAGGTGATGAGGGACGCCGCGCCGGGCCTCGGGCCCCGGCTTGTCGGCGCCGATGTCGAAGCCGCGGTAGACCTGGATCGAATCGCCGCTGATGACCTCCCCGCGGAAGCGGAGCGAGAGATCGACGGCGACGCGGCTCTTGCCGACGGCGGTCGGACCGAGGACGATGACCAGGACGGGGGCTTCAGGTTCCAATTTCGATCAGGACCCAGAGGGCCAGCAGAGAGACGAAGACGAGCAAGGCGACGAGCTGGCGCCGCTTCACGGGGCCTCCCCAAGCCGCTCCAGGCTCCGGACGAGGGCGGACTCGAACTCCGGGCCGAGCGTCCGCTTGACCATCAGGACCTCGGCCGCCAGGACCTCGTCCATGCTCCGGAGCAGGGACTTGCGGCTCTCGTCGTTGATGATGTTCGCGCTCACGCGGAGCGGCGACTTGAGCTCGAAGCGCCCGTCGGGCTTGATCTCCGCGGTCCGGAAGGCCGGGTCGAGGCGGGCCCGGACCTCGTCGACGGCCTTGCCGATCAGGCTGAAGGCGACCGGGCCGATCTCCTTCGAGACGGACTTGAAGACGAACGCGCACCGGGCGTTGAAGGCGGCCAGGATCCTGTCCATGGCCGCGAGGGACAGGTCGCCGGCGAGCTTCGCCGTCTTCGGCTTCGGTCCCGCCGTCCCGGCCAGGCCGAGGAGGATCAGGGCGTACAGGGCCCGGCGGGTCTCGGTCTCGCCGGCGTCGCTCGCCGCCCCGAGCTCTTCGACCGTCTTGGGGGGATCGAGCAGGCCGAGGACGTATCGCTCGGTCAACGAGAGACCGAACGCGTCGGCGGAGAAGGCCGGCAGCCGGCGGACGGTCTCGCCCCGGGCCGGCAGGAACCGGTCGAGCGCCGCGCCGTCCCTGATCGCGCGGGCGCCTTCGAGCAGGAGCCCCGGGATATCGATCGCCTCGACGTAGATCCGGGCCGGAGGGCCGCTCCGGGTGTGGAACTCGCGCTCGGCCCCGTTCGTCCCGAGGAGGGCCAGGGCCTCCTCCCGGGCGTAGGAGCGAAGGACCGTCCAGAGCCGCTCCGGCTCGAAGAGCGAGCTCTCGATGAGGGACCGGAGCGACGAGCCGCCCGTCCTCTGGGCGTGCTCCTCGACCCGGGCCAGGGCGATGAGGTCCGTCGCCCCGGTGGTCAGCAGGTAGCGCAGGAAGTCCTTCTCCTCGAAGGACACGGAGTCGAGGACGAGCGAGCCGCGGTCGAACGACAGGCACTTGGGGACGCCGGCCGACCGGACATAGAGCGAGCCGCTCAATCCCTGCTTCCAGATCTCGGCCAGGACCCGGGCCAAGGGCGCGCGGGCGAAATCCCCGGAAGCGAACCAGTCGTCCATGGGCCTAATCTAGCCGGCGGAAGGTGCGAAGTCAACCGGCCAAGGACCCGGGCCTACCTCAGGAAGCTCATGCTGACGAGCCCGATGCCGATGTTGACCAGGGCCTTGAGGAGCCAGACGCCGTAGGAGAGGACCAGGGCCTTCCTGGGCCCGATCTTGAAGATGGCCGCGAGGCCGAAGGCCAGGATGCCGAACATCCAGAGCTGGAAGAAATCGATCTGGGTCAGCATGATGTAGGGCGTCGAGGTGACCTCCAGGCGGGGGAAGAGCAGGGCCAGGCTGGTCGAGGTCTGCATGACCGATCCCCGGGTCAGGGCCAGGACGAGGCGCACGGCGTTGCCGAGCAGCTTGTCGATGAGGTTGGCGTGGAGGAGCGCGGCCAGCACCTGGACGTAGGCCCCCTGGGTGGAGAAGAAGCGGCCCAGGATGAGCAGGAGCAGGCTCTGGAGGAGCAGACCGGCCAGGAAGAAGAGAGGCGTCATGACGAACGTCTGGACGATCTGGCCGTATTTGGGAGGGTTCTCGGTCCGGTCGATCATCTTGGCGAAGTTCTCCTCGCCCATCCGCTCCTTGAGCGCGACGTTGTCCTTCGTCAGGGCCAGCTGGTCCTTCTGCATGTAGGGAAGGATGATGAAGTTGAAGGCGATCAGGGCGACGAGGATGACGACGAGCGTGTCGATCCAAACGGGCTTGGCGGCCAGTCCCTCGAACGTCGGCTTCGGGCTGAAGAACGCTCCCTCGATGCGCTTGAAGAGGCTCATGGCTGGGCTCCTTTCCGTTCGTCCTTCTCGATCCGGCCGTCGCGGATGTGGATGATGCGCTGGGCCTGGTCGGCGACCTCGCGGTCGTGGGTGACCATGATGATCGTGTTGCCCTGCTCGTGGATGCGGTGGAAGAGGTTGAGGATCTCCCGGCCCGTCCGCGAATCGAGGTTCCCCGTCGGCTCGTCGGCCAGGAGCAGGGAGGGCTCGTTGACCAGGGCCCGGGCCACGGCCACGCGCTGGCGCTCGCCGCCCGAGAGCTCGGAGGGCTTGTGGGTCATCCGGGCCTTCATTTCGACGCGCTCGAGGGCCCGGCGGGCCTTCTCTTGGCGCTCGGCCTTCTTCGTGCCCGAGTAGACGAGGGGCAGCTCGACGTTGTGGAAGGCCGAGGCCCGGGCCAGGAGGTTGAAGACCTGGAAGACGAAGCCGATCTCACGGTTGCGGGTGAAGGCCAGCTCGTCCTCGGACATCGTGCTGACGAGCTTGCCGTTGAGGCGGTACGTTCCGGAGGTCGGCGTGTCCAGACAGCCGATGAGGTTCATCAGCGTCGACTTGCCCGAGCCCGACGGCCCCATGATGGCCACGAACTCGTTCCGCTCGACCGTCAGGGTGACGCCGCGCAGGGCCTCGACCTCCAGCTCGTCGAGCTTGTAGACCTTCCAGAGGTCTTCGGCGAGGATGACGACGGGATCGGGCCCGCTCATGGGGTCGGGGCCCCCTTCTTGGCTTCGGCCTTGAGCAGCACGCCGTCCTTGAGCTCGCGCAGGGAGGCGTAGGGCCCCGTGACGATCTCCCGGCCCTCCTCGGGGCCCGAGACGATCTCGATCATCATCCCGCCGGTGATGCCCTTCACGACCGGGAGGAACTTGGCCCGTTCGGTTTCGACGACGTAGACGCCCTCCTCCTCGCGGTCGGCCGCGGGGGCGGTGGCGTCGACACCCTCCTTGTCCCGCAGGACGAGGGACGAGATGGGCACGGCCAGGACCTGCTTCTTCTCGGCCACGATGATGTCGGCCGAGGCGGACAGGCCGGGCTTGAGCTTGCGGTCCGGGTCGTCGAGCGTGACGACGACCTTGAAGTCCTTGGACTCCTGGGTCGATGCGCCGGCCGTCGACCTCTGGAGGGCCGAGCTGCCGATCTCGGTGACCCTGCCCTTGAAGATCGTCTCCGGGAAGGCGTCGACGCGGACGTTGGCCTGCTGTCCCAGGGCCACGCCGACGACGTCGGTCTCGTCGACCTCGACCTCGACCTCCATGACCGACAGGTCGGCGATGGTCAGCAGGACCGTGCCCGGGTTGTTCATGGTGCCGATGATGGCCACCTCGCCCTCCTCGACGCGGAGGCTGGTGATGACCCCGTCGATCGGGGAGTCGTAGGTCGTCTTGGCCAGGTTGTCCACGGTGCTCTTGAGGGACGCCTCGGCCTGCTTGATCTGGAACCGGATGGCGTTCGTCTGGGCCTCGGAGATGCTGTATTGGGCCTGGGCCGTTTCGAGCTGGTCCTCGGAGATGAGATCGTCGTCGAAGAGCTTCCGCAGACGGTCCAGGGAGCTCTTGTCCCTCTGCATCCGGGCCTCCGCCTGGATCAGGTCGGCCCGGGCGGCCCGGATGAAGTTCTGATCGCGGTCGGCGTTGGCCTCGTACTGGGTCGAATCGAGCTTGAGCAGGAAATCGCCGGCCTCGACCTCCTGTCCCTCGATGACGCCGATCTTGATGATCCGGCCGGGGACCTGGGCGCTGATGTTGACGTTCTTCTTCGGCTTGATCTCGCCGGAGGCCGAGATGATGGAGGTCAGGTCCTGCTTCTTGACCTTGTCGACGGTCACCTTGACGGACTTTTCGCGGCGGGACTGGAGGTTGGCGAGGACGATGGCCCCGAGCGCCGCGAGGACGACCAGGGCGATGAGCGGCTTTTTCCGCCGTTTGAAGAAGCTCGTTTTTTCGGTCATGGGTCTCAGCCTTTCAAGACGCAATCGGACGCTGTCCGCTTATTATACTACGGAAATCGCCCGCCGAGGTTCAGAGATGGGGTCAAACCTATACCTTTTTAATTTTCGGCTCCCGGCGGCAGGCGAAAATTAAAAAGGTATAGGTTTGACCCCGTCTGGGTTCCCCTATAAGATAGACGCCGATGGGCCGTTACGACGAGTTCTTCAAGGTCGGCGAGGCCGCCGTCCGGGAGGCCGGCCGGTACCTCCGGGAGCACTTCGGCCAGGTCGTCGAGGCCTCCTACAAGGGGGCCGTCGATCTGGTGACCCCCTTCGACCTCGGCGCCCAGGAAATACTCTTGGGTCGCCTGTCGGCCGCCTTTCCGGACCACGGCTTCCTGGCCGAAGAAGGGGTGGCCCGGACGGGCGCTTCGGATTGCCGCTGGGTCATCGATCCCCTCGACGGCACGACCAATTTCGCCCACGGCTTCCCCGTCTTCGGCGTCTCGGCCGGCCTCGAATGCTCGGGGCGGCTCACCCTCGGCTTCGTTTACGACCCCATGCGGGACGAGATGTTCCGGGCCGAAGCGGGCCGAGGGGCCTTCCTGAACGGCTCGCCGATCCGCGTCTCCGGGGTCTCCGAGCTCGGCCGGAGCCTGCTGGCCACCGGCTTCCCCTATGACGTGCGGATGAGCCCGGAGAACAACCTCGACCACTGGGGCCGCTTCATCATTCGCGCCCAGGCCATCCGGCGCTGCGGCTCGGCCGCTCTCGACCTGTCCTATGTCGCCTGCGGGCGCTTCGACGGCTTCTGGGAGCTCAAGCTCAAGCCCTGGGACGTGGCCGCGGGGGCCCTGATCGTCATGGAGGCGGGCGGCCGGGTCACGGACTTCGAGGGTCGGCCGTTCACCCTGGAAGTCCCGGGTGTCGTGGCCACGAACGGGCTCATCCACGGTCCGATCATCGACGTTCTGGCCATGGCCGGGCCGGGAGGGACGGGCGGTGACCGCTAGGGTGAAGACCGGGGCCTTCTTCGCCGCCGCGGCGGCACTGGGCGCCCTCGTTCCGTCCGTCTCCGGCCAGTTCCCGTCGCGGCTCCGGTTCCCGGCCGAAGCCGCGCCCGTCGAGAAGACGATCGCCGTCCCGGCCGAAGCCGGCTGGGTGGATACGGGGATCGACCTCCGCGCCGGCGAGGAGGTTTTCTTCGCGGCCGCCGGCGAGGTCAACCTCCAGAAGGGCAACCCCGGGGCCGTGTGCGGCCCGGGCGGGATCGATCTCGTCACCAGCGACCAGCCGATCCCCAACTCGAACCTCGGCGCCCTCGTCGGCAAGGTCGTCCAGCTCGTGGCGGCGCGCGTCGACGGGAACACGGGGGCGGAGATCCGGGACGAGATCTTCCATCTCTTCCTGATCGGCGAGGAGGCCTCCGTCACCGTCCCGTTCAAGGGCCGCCTCTACCTGGGCGTCAACGAGAACGTCCTCAGGGACAACGGGGGGGCCTATTCGGTCGTCGTCACCCGGCGCCCGGACTGATCGGCCGCCGTCCTCAGACCACGTCCTCGGCCGCTTTCGAAGCCAGGTGCTCGTCCATGAACTGGGTCGTGTACCGGCCGGCCAGGAAGTCCGAGTTCGACAGGATATCGAGGTGGAGAGGGATGTTCGTCTTGATGCCGACGATGGTCGTCGTCTCCAGGGCCGCCCGCATCTTGCGGATGGCCAGGTCCCGGCTCGGCGCGTAGGCGATGATCTTGGCCACGAGCGAATCGTAGTCGGGCGGGACGACCCAGCCGCCGTACGCGGCCGAATCGACGCGGATGCCCTCGCCGCCCGGCAGGACGAGGAAGTCGATCTTCCCCGGCGACGGGGCGAAGGTCACCGGGTCCTCGGCGTTGATCCGGCACTCGATGGCATGGCCCCGCATCTCGAGGGCGTAGGGCGGGGCGTATTTCTCGCCCGAGGCGATCCGGATCTGGGCCTTGATGAGGTTGATGCCGTAGACCATCTCGGTGATCGGATGCTCGACCTGGACCCGGGCGTTGGCTTCCATGAAGTAGAACTTGCGGTCCTCGTCGACCAGGAACTCGAACGTGCCCAGGCTCTGATAGCCGACCTCGGAGGCCGCGTCCTCGACCTCCTTGATCATCCGCCGGCGCGTTTTCCAGTCGACGAACGGCGAGGGGGTCTCCTCGATGAGCTTCTGATAGCGCCGCTGGACGGAGCACTCGCGCTCGCCGAAGGCCGTGACCTTGCCCTGCCGGTCGCCGATGACCTGGATCTCGATGTGCCGGGCCCCGCTGACGTATTTTTCGATGTAGAGCGACGGGTCTCCGAAGGCCGCCCGGGCCTCGCCCTGGGCGATCGGGAACTGGTCCTCGAGCTGGGAGGCCGAGCGGCAGATGCGCATGCCCTTGCCGCCGCCGCCGGCCGCGGCCTTGATGATCACCGGGTAGCCGATCTTCGACGCGGTCTTCTTGGCCACGGCCAGATCGTCGATGACCGTGTCGCTGCCGGGCAGGATGGGCAGGCCGGCCTTCTTCATGGTCTGGCGGGCCTTGTTCTTGTCCCCCATGAGGCGGATGATCGACGCCGGCGGGCCGATGAAGGCCAGGCCCTGGGTCTTGCAGATGTCGGCGAACTTGGCGTTCTCGGCCAGGAACCCGTAGCCGGGGTGGATCGCGTCGGCGCCGGTGATCTCGACGGCGCTGAGGATGTTGGCGACGTTGAGGTAGCTCTCGGAGGCCTTGGCCGGCCCGATGCAGACCCGCTCGTCCGCGAGCAGGGTGTGGAGAGACTGGCGGTCGGCTTCCGAATAGACCGCGACGCTCTTGATGCCGAGCTCTTTGCAGGAGCGGACGATGCGGAGGGCGATCTCTCCGCGGTTGGCGATCAGGATCTTGGAGATCATCGGGCCTCAGCTCTCCGGCAGGATGGCGAAGAGCTTCTGTCCGAACTCCACGGGCCTGGCGTTGTCGACGTAGATCTCGACGATCGTCCCGTCGATGTCCGCCTCGATCTCGTTCATGAGCTTCATGGCCTCGATGATGCAGAGCGTCTGGCCCTTCTTGACCGTGTCCCCGATATCGACGAAGGGGGCCGAGGTCGGGTCCGGCGCCCTGTAGAACGTTCCGACCATGGGCGACGTGATGATGTGATGGCCCTTGGCGGCCTCCACGGCCTGGCTGTGGGCTACGGCGGCCGCGGCGGCCTCGGGCGTCTGGGGCGTCCCCGCGGACGGGGCGGGGGCCGCCGGGGCCGGCGCCGCGGCGGGGACGTTACGGGCGATCTTGACCTTCAGGCCCTGGATCTCGAGCTCGAAGACCCCGAGGTCCTTCTCCTCGAGCAGGCCCACCAGCTTGCGGATCTCGTCGTAGTCGATCTTGCCGCTCATGGGGCTTCCCCCGGATTCGACAGGCTTGTTGTTCTTGTCGCTCATGCCCTTCTTCACCTCGCGGATTGTTTTACCTTATCGGCAACCCCCCCCTTTGTCAAGCAGCGGCTTGCGGCCGTCTCTCCCTCATGGGGAAAGTTTAAAGACGCCAGCCGGTGAGCCAGACTCGGCGCCAAAACAACTCGCTCGGCTTGCGCTAAGCCTCGCTCAAACACGTTTTGGCGGTTTCCCCAGAAACTGCCCTCGTCTGTCACGCCGTCTGGCTAAACTTTCCCAAATCGGGCTCGACGGCCGGCTTCGCCGCCACATCTGGAGGAGGCCAGTCGAATCCGACATTGGGAAAGTTTAGCCGGCCGGCGTCTTCAAGCTTTCCCAGGAGGAAGAGACTGGCTTCCGAGCCGCAAGCGGGCCTGGCAGGTTGACGGACCGGGGGCCTTGCCCTAAGATGGCCCGAGGGACGCAAGCCGATGTTCGACCAGCTCTCCGGACGCCTCGAGAAGATGGTCCGGTTCCTCCGCGGCGAGGTCACGGTCACGGACAAGAACATGGCCGAGGCCCTGAGGATGATGCGCCTGGCCTTCCTCGAGGCCGACGTCAACTACAAGGTGGTCAAGGACTTCGAGGCCCGGATCAGGGAGAAGGCCCTGGGCGAGGAGGTCCTCGGCGGCCTCAACCCGGCCCAGCAGGTCATCAAGATCGTCCGCGACGAGATGGCCGGCGTCCTCGGCGGGGCCCAGAAGCCCCTCCAGTTCGCGGGCCGCCCGCCCTCGGTCTTCATGCTCGTCGGCCTCCAAGGGAGCGGCAAGACGACGACCTGCGGCAAGCTGGCCCGCTGGGTCGCCGGCATCGGCCGGCACCCCCTGCTCGTCTCGTTCGACCTGAAGAGGCCGGCCGCCCAGGACCAGTTGAGGACGATCGCGGCGGGCCTCGGCTTCCCATTCTACGAGATGAGCTCCGCCCGCATGGCCTCCCCGAAGGACGCCCTGAGGGAGCTCCTGGCGCACGCGGCCAATCGCGGCTTCGACCCGCTCATCGTCGACACCGCGGGACGCCTCCACATCGACGACGAGCTCATGGACGAGCTGCGCCTGGTCAAGGACATCCTCGCTCCCGTCGAGACGATCTACGTCGGCGATGCCATGACCGGCCAGGACGCCGTCCGCAGCGCCAAGGCCTTCGAGGACCGGATCGGGCTCACCGCGGTCATCCTGACCAAGCTCGACGGCGACGCCCGGGGCGGGGCGGCCCTGTCCATCGTCTCGGCGACCGGCCGGCCGATCAAGTTCGTCGGCGTCGGCGAGAAGCCGGACCAGCTCGAGGTCTTCCACCCCGAGCGCATGGCTTCGCGCATCCTGGGCCTGGGGGACATCCTGACGCTCATCGACAAGGCCCGGGACGAGGCCGGCGCGGCCGAGGCCGAGGAGATGGCCCGCAAGCTCCGCCGCCAGGAGTTCACCCTCGACGACTTCAAGAAGCAGATCGTCCGGATGCGCAAGATGGGCTCGCTCCAGGACCTCCTGGGCCACCTGCCCAAGGTCGGGCCCTTCAAGGCGCTGGGCCAGGCCCAGGTCGACGAGTCGAGGATCGCCCGCTTCGCGGCCATCATCGATTCCATGACCCCCGCGGAGCGGGCCGATCCCAAGATCCTCAACGGCAGCCGCCGGGCCCGCATCGCCCGAGGCAGCGGACGCCCGGTCCACGAGATCAACCAGTTGGTCAAGCAGTTCCTGGAAATGCGGAAGATGATGAAAAGCGCTTCGACCCGGAAGCTCTTCGAGGGCCTGAAATAGGCCCCGCGGCTAGAGCCCTTCGAGGACATGGCCGACGCACTCCAGCCAGAAGGCCGCGTAGTCGTCCCAGAAGACGAAGTTGCAGCCCCAATGCGGCGCGGGGTCGGACATGTAGGCCAGGACCCGGCCGCGGCCGCAGCTCCGGAAGGCGAGCAGGGGATCGCCGGTGTCCCGGACCTCGAGGAGGACGCGTCCCTCGGGAATGGCCGTCGTCTTGTTGTAGCCGAGGATGGGCGGCATCGTCCGCAGGTTGATCGACTTGAAGAAGCGCTCGCCGGCCGCGGTCAGCTCGGCGTCGAAGCCCTCCGTGCTTTCGACGAGGTCCTCGTGGTCGAGGCAGCGGACGGGGAGGACCTCCCGGAGGCGGGTCCGGCCCCAGCCGCCCTTGCCCAGCTCGCCGGTGAAGGAATACCAGCCGCCGAGGAACATGGCCGACTTGCCGTCCTTGATGGCTTCGACGGTCAGGCGGATCCGGTCCGGATAGGTCAGGACGGACTTCCCGAGCTTGTCGCGGTCGAAGAAGCCCGGGGCCAGCTGGAAGAGCTTGGCGTCGACGTCGCTGAAGACCAGGACGTCGTATTCGGCGAGGACGCGCTCGTAATCCCCCGGCCCGAGCTTGTTGTAGAAATCCCAGGCCGGGACCGAATCGACCTGGTGCCGGCCCGTGGATTCCAGGGCGTCCTTCAGCCACTTGCCGTAATTGAAGATATCGAGCCCCTTGGGCGAATGATAGAACGGCGTCTCGGCGAAAACGGGCCCGGTCAGGACCGCCCAATCGCCGACATAGTAGATCTTGGCCATGTCCGTCGCCTCCTTCAGCGGGGGATAGGATATCAAATTACCCAGGGCAGAGGAAGCGTCTCCGGAGTGGTCTTCAGAGGAGTGTCCTCTCCCGGGGACAGCCCCGCGGCGCCAGTTGACTTGGCCTCTGAATTCCGTTATCATTCCCGGGCAAATACCTCTACCACGGAAGTGAAACCACAATGATGACCATGCGCTTGATGAGATTTGGCACCAAGAAGAAGCCGACTTACAGGATCGTGGTGATGGACTCGACCCGGGCCCGCCAGAGCCAGGCCCTGGACACCCTGGGCACCTACACGCCCCTCGACGACCCCGCCGGGGTCAAGATCGACCTCGAAAAGGCGAAGAAGTGGCTGGCCAAGGGCGTTCGTCCGTCGAGCACGGTCCAATCCCTGCTGGACAGAGTTTCCAAGCCCGCGAAGCCCGCCCGTGATGGGAAAGCATAAAGGAGGTCGCCGTGAAAGAACTCGTTGAGCTCATTGCCAAGGCGTTGGTGGACCAGCCGGAGCGTGTGCAGGTTTCCCAGCTCGAGGGAGAACAGACCACCATCCTCGAGCTCAAAGTCGCACCGGAGGACCTCGGCAAGGTGATCGGCAAGCAGGGACGAACGGCGCGAGCGATCCGGATCATCCTCGGGGCCGCCGGGATGAAGCTCAAGAGGCGCTTCAATCTCGAGATCATTGAAAAGGGCTGACCTCGTCGCCCTCGGCAAGGTCATCCGGAGCCAGGGGCGCGACGGCCGGGTCAAGCTCAGGCTGAACGAAAAAGGGCCCACGGGCTTCACGGGGCGGCGCGTCTACGTCAGGAACGGGGACGACTTCGACGCCTACGACATCGAATCCCTCACCCTCGACCGCAACGCCTATTTCCTGAAGCTTCGGGGCGTCGATACGCTGGCGGCAGCCGACGCCCTGGCCGGGCGCGACGTCTACGGGTCCGAGAGCGATTTCCGGGGCCTCGGCGAGGACCGATTCTACGACTTCCAGGTCCTCGGGAGCCGGGTCCTCACCCGGGACGGGACCGAGGTCGGGCCGGTCGAGGCCGTCCTGGACGCCGGAGGACCGGTCCTTCTCGTCGTCCGGCGGGGGGACCGGGACGTCTACGTGCCCTTCACCGAGGCCATCTGCGTGAAGGTGGACCCTGAGGCGCGGACCATCGTCATCGATCCGCCGGACGGGCTTTTGGACTTGAATGAGATTTGATATAATCACCATTTTCCCGGAGATGTTCGCCGGCATCTTCTCGGGCGGGGTCGTCAAGAGGGCCCTGGACCGGGGGGTCGTCCGGATCGCCGTGCACGACCTGCGGGACTACACGACGGACAAGCACCGCCAGGTCGACGATAGGCCCTTCGGGGGCCTGGAAGGAATGGTCTTGAAGCCCGAGCCGATCTTTCGCGCCGTCGAGGCCGTCCGGGAGGACGCGGGGGGCAAGGTCTACCTGCTCTCGCCCCAGGGCCGGACCCTGGACGCCGGGCTGGCCCGGCAGCTGGCCTCGGAGCCTCAGGTCATCCTCATCTGCGGCCGCTACGAAGGCGTGGACGAGCGCGTCGCCGAGCACCTGGCCGACGGCGAGATCTCGATCGGCGACTACGTGCTGTCGGGCGGCGAGCTGGCCGCCGCGGTGGTCGTGGACGCGGCCTCCCGCTTCGTCCCCGGCGTCGTCGGCAAGGAGGGGTCCGTGCGGAACGATTCCTTCGCCGGCGGCCTGCTGGATTACCCCCAGTACACCCGGCCGCGCGAATTCCGCGGCCTGAGGGTCCCCGCCGTGCTCTTCTCCGGCGACCACGGGAAGATCGAGCGCTGGCGGCGGGCCAAAGCCCTGGAAAAAACGGCCCGGCGACGGCCGGACCTGGTCGGGGCCCGCGCCCTGTCCCCGGAAGACCGGGAGCTTCCGGAGGAATCTCCGAACGAAAGGAAGAAGGCATGAACATCATCAGCGCGGTCGAGGATAAACATCTCAAGAAGGACCTGGCGCCCTTCAATGTCGGGGACACGGTCAAGGTCCACGTCATCATCCGGGAGGGCGACAAGGAGCGCATCCAGATCTTCCGCGGCGACGTCATCGCCAAGCGCGGCGGCGGCGTCAAGGCCACCTTCACCGTCCGCAAGGTCTCGTTCGGCGTCGGCGTCGAGCGCGTCTTCCCCCTGCACTCCAAGATGATCAAGACGATCGAGGTCGTCCGCAAGGCCCGCGTCCGGCGGGCCAAGCTCTACTATCTGCGCGACCTCAAGGGCAAGGCCGCCCGGCTCAAAGAGGACCAGGGCTGACCTGGCGCTTCGGCCTGTGAAGCATCCAGGTTAGGCCGTGGCCAGCTTCAGGCTCGAGAAAGGGCTTGCCCGGAGCGGCACCCGGCTGATCGCCGGGGTCGACGAAGTGGGCCGGGGCTCCCTATTCGGGCCCGTGGTGGCCGCCGCCGTCGTCCTGCCGGCCGAATGGCTCCTCCGGCGTCCCCCGGCCTGGGTCAGCCGCATCGACGATTCCAAGGTCATTCCGCCCCCCCGGCGGGCCGAGCTCGCCGCCGCCCTCCTTCGCGAGGCTTCGGCGGTGGGGGTGGGCCTGGCTTCCGCGACCGAGATCGACGCCCTCAACATCTTCCGGGCCGCCCAGCTGGCCATGGTCCGGGCCGTCGACGGCCTGCCCGATCCGCCGGACATCCTGTTGGTTGACGGGGTCCCGATAAAAGAGGTAAAGTACCGCCAGATGGGCATTCCGCGGGGGGACCGGACCAGCCGGTCGATCGCCGCGGCCTCCATCGTGGCCAAGGTCTTCCGGGACGGGCTCATGACGACCTTCGACGCGATCTATGAAGGCTACGGCCTGGCCCGGAACAAGGGCTACGGGACCGAGGAGCATCTCCGGGCGCTGAGGGAACGGGGGCCGACGGGGCTCCACCGGACCTCGTTCAAGCTCGGCTGAGGACCGATGCCATGACCGTGCGCAGCGATCGGGTTGGGATCATCGAGCAGGCCGAGAAGTTCGTCCGGGCCGGCCGGATCCGAGAAGCCATCGTCGAGTACGAGAAGCTCGCGCTCGGCGACCCCCAGGACGTCGGCACCCTCAACATCGTCGGCGACCTCTACATCCGCCTCGGCCAGAACGACCGGGCCGTTTGGGCCTTCCAGCGGGTCGCCGAGGAATACGAGAGGCGCGGCCTCTTCTCCCAGGCCCTGGCCATCAGCAAGAAGATCCACAAGCTCAAACCCGAGGCGACGGAATACGCCCTCAAGCTCGGCGACCTCTACGCCCAACAGGGCTTCACGGCCGAGGCCAAGAGCGTCTATGCCTCGGTCGCGGGCCGGCTGGCCGGAACGGGGAAGACGGCCGGGGCCATCGCCGTCTTCGACAAGATCGTCAAGCTCGACCGGGAGGACCACGCGGCGCGGCAGGCGCTGGCCCGCCTGCACCGGGAGTCCGGGGACCTCGACGCGGCCCTGGCCCAGCTCAACGAGAGCGCCGGCGTCCATTCCGAAAAAGGGGAGCTCGACGCGGCCGCCGCCGTCCTGGCCGAGGCCCTGGCCCTGCGTCCCGGCGACGGGCGAAGCCTCATCGGCCTGGTCGAGGTCTACAGGAAGCAGGGCCGGCCCGGGAAGGCGGTCGAGCTGCTCGAGAAGGAGCTCCTGGACGCGCCGGACAACATCCAGCTCCTCAACATCCTCGGTAACATCCACTTCGAGGCCGGCGAGACCCAGAAGGCCGAGGAGATCTTCACCCGGATCGTCACCGGCCACCCGCTCAACGTCAACGCCCGGATCAAGCTCGGCCGGATCCAGATCCTCAAGGACAAGCTCGACCGGGCTTACGAGCTGTTCGAGCCCCTGATCAACAACCTGGTCAAGAAGCACCGCGACGAGAAGGCCATCGGCCTGCTGGGACTCATCCTGGAGAGCCAGAAGCCGCACCTGCCGGCCCTCGAGCGGCTGGCCCTGATCTACCGGTCGAACAAGGAGGTCAAGAAGCTCGAGGTCGTGGACCGGGCCATCCTCGACGAGCTGCGCCGGCTCGGCGAGAAGGAGCGGATGCTCGGCGTGTACGCCGAGCTCCTGGGGCTCCGGCCCGACGACGCCGACCTGGCCCGCGACGCCCGGGCCCTCCGGGCGGAGCTGAGGATGCCGGTCGAGGAGGTCGCGGAAGAATCGCCCGAGCTTTCGGACAAGGACCGCGAGGCCATCCGGGACGCCATGGGTCAGGCCGACCTCTACCTCCAACAGGGGCTCGTCCGGATCGCCCGCCGGCTCCTCGAGAACCTCCGTTTCCGCTACCCCGAGGACCCCCAGATCGTCCGGAAGATCGCCGTCATCGACGAGGTCCGGACCCATATGGACGAGGACGAGATCCGGAAGCGGGTCGAGAAGACGACCCTTCTCGAGGCCCAGCTGAGGGAACAGGCGGCCGCCAAGAGGCCCGAGGCCGGGAAGGACGAGCGGAAGAGCCAGATCGAGCTCGAGCTGCGGCCGGAGCCCAAGTCCCGGCTCGAGGAAAGGAAGGCCGAGGCCGGTCCCTTCAGGTCTGAGGTCCTCGAAGGCGAGAAGGTCAGCACGGCCGACCTCTTCGCCGAGACCGACATCATCCCCTTCAGGCCCGGGCAGACGGGCGAACGGACGTACTACGATCTCCGCGACGCGGCCGCCGGGGAGCTCCGCTGGCTCGCCGCGATGCGGGCCCGCCAGATCCGCGGGGACCTGCCGCCCCTCGAGAGAGAGCTCACCGGGATCGTGGCCGAGTTCCGCAGGGAGCTGAAGACGAAGTCCGCCGCCGGGGACGCCGAGACCCACTGCCAGCTGGGCCTGGCGTTCATGGGCCAGGGGCTTATCCCCGAGGCCGTCGAGGAGCTGACCGAGGCGGCCAAGGACAAGGCCCTGGCCGTCGAGAGCTACAGCCTCATCGGCCAGTGCTATCGGCAGAAGCGGAATTTCGACGAGGCCGCGAAGTGGCTGAAGGCGGCCCTGGCCGAGGCCACGCCGGGGACCGACCAATATTACGCCCTGGTCTACGAGATCGCGGAGACCAAGGAGGCGGCCGACGACCGCGAGGAGGCCGCGGCGCTGTTCCGGGAGATCCGCGACTGGAACCCGGGCTTCCGCAACGTCGGCGCGAAGGTCGAGGCCCTCGAGAAGGCGTCCGCGAGCTGACCGGGCGCGGCCGACTCAGTCGACGACCCTGCCGGAGATGATCAGGATGAGCCCCTTGTCGCCGCCGTCGAGCTTGGAGACGCCGACGACGGTGCGGTCGCCCGATTTGATGTTGAGCGTGCTCGAGAGGAGCAGGGTCTTTTCGGCCTTGCTCTGCGTCTGCGTCAGCCTGACCTGGGTCTCTATGGCCGCCGCTTTGACGTCGCCGGCGACGTCGGGCCTGAGGTAGAGCTCGAACTCGGCTTTCGGCCCGAATTGGACCAGCGCGTCCCTGTTGGTGACGGTCCGCATCAGCGTAGAATCCAGGAGCGTATAGCCTTTGAAGCGGAGGAGCTTGCGCAGTTCCTTGATGATGGGATCCCCCTGCAGATCGGGATCGGTCGCGGCCTCCGTCTCCGAGCCGAGGACCAGCTGGATCGTATACAAGACGTCGGGCGGCTTGACGTCGAGCTCGCGGATCGCGGCCAGGATCTTCTCGACGTTCTCCGGCGCGTCGCTGATCGTCATGATGTTCGGCAGATTGGGATTGCCCTGGATCCGGCCGAGGTGACTGATATAGGGGAGGAGCAGGCTCTGGATGTCCTGGGCCCGGACGTACCTGAGCTTGACGATCTCCTTGCGCTGGCTCCGCAATTCGTTCGCAAATCGGTTCTGGTCCTGGGTCGGCGCCATGGCCGCATCCTCCGCCGGCGCCGGCACGACGATGGCCAGGGCCAGAGCGAAGACCAACGTCATTTTGTTCATTGTCATTCCCGTTCTCCTTCATAATCGAAATTCTTGTCGAGAAACCAGACGACTTGGAGTCCGGTCTCCGGCGAGACCATGGTGATGGTCACACTCTCCTGCAGGGCGGGGACCGCCGCGAGCGCCATGGCGGCGACTTCCCGGGCCGCCTCCGGCTCTTCTCCCGTCCGGCCGCCCCCTGAAAAGCCTCCCCCCGGTCCGGGGTCCGGGCCCCGGAAGAGCAGGCCGAGGACGACGAGCCCGAGGAACGCGCCGGCCGCCGCGGCCCAGCGCGCCTCGAAGGCGGGCCGGGCCGCCCTTTCCGGGGCCGCGGCCACCCGGGCCATCAGGGCGCTCCATTCGCCCTCGCTCCAGTCCCCGGCGCTCTCCGCCTTCGTCGCGGCCTTGATCCCGGCCAGGGCCGCGCGGAACGCTTCGAGCTCTTCCCGGCAGGCCGGGCACGCGCCGGCGTGGGCCAGGAGCGCCGCGGCCTCGCGGGGACGCAGATCGCCGCCGGCCGCGAGGGGCATGAGCTTGCGGGCCTTTCGGCAGGTCATCGCTTGTCCTCCCTTTGATGGTCGCCGCGCCGGATGGCCTGGCGCAGCTTCTTGCGGGCCGAGGAGAGGTTGACCCGGACCGAGATCGACGAGATGCCCAGCACCCGGGACGTCTCCCGGATGTCGAGCTCCTCGAGGTCCCGGAGCACGAAGACCTCCCGCTCCCGCGGACCGAGCGCTTCGAGCGCGCGCAGGATGCCGGCCCTGATCTGCCGCCCCTCGTGCCCCGCTTCCGGCCCGGCCTCTTCGCGCGTCCGTTCGGCCGCCGCCTTGACCGCGGCCTGCTCGCGCATCCTCAGGCGGAGGCGGTCCCGGGCCTCGTTGGCGGCGATCTGGAAGAGCCAGTTCCGGAACGGGCGGGAGACGTCGAAGCGGCGGAGAGAGCGGAAGGCCTTGAAGAAGGCCTCCTGGGCGACTTCGAGGGCCTCTTCCCGGTCCCGGGTCAGCCGGACGGCCAGGGCCAGGACCGCCCCCCGGTACGGGGCGATCAGAGGGCCGAAGGCCTCGGTGCGGCCGGAGAGAACCATGTCGATGAGCTCCGTCTCCGTTTCGTTCATCCGCATGGTTCTACCCCGGCCGGGGGGAAAACGTTAAGACGGGACGCGGTCCGGCCTACGGCTTGGTGCCGACGATGATCAGGTTCTCGGTGTCGACGTAGCAGGTGCCGTTCTCGAGGGTCATGTTGTACGCGGCCTTGACCTTGTCCGGGGCCTCGCGGTGCATGTTCAGGATGAGCGTCTGCTTGGCCTTGTGGAGGCCGGAGTTGACCAGCCAGTTGTTGATGTTGAAGCGCTTCATCCGGTACTTGTAGGCCCGCACGTCCTGAAAGCCGTTCTTGGCGAAGTAGCGGACGAGATGGGTCTTGGTGAAGGTCCGCCGCGTCTCCTTGTGCCTGAACATCTCGGTGTACCAGTCGACGATGTCGGGGTCCTCGCCCGGCGGCACGCCCTCGGCGATGATCAGCCGGCCGCGGCACTTCAGGAGGTCGTAACAGCGGAGGAAGGCCCGGTCGAGGTTGTCCAGGATGTGGTGGAAGACCATGCGGCCGACGATCTTGTCGAACAGGTGGTTGCGGAACAGGCTGTCGTTGATGTCCCAGCGGACCATGGAGATGCCGTCCCACCGGCCCCGCTTGAGCATGGAGTCGGAGAAGTCCAGGCCGACGACGTGACGGACGTGGGGCCGGATCGACCGGGCCATGGCCCCCGTCCCCGTGCCGACGTCCAGGACCAGGTCGTTGCGGGAGAACTTCGCGACCTCGATGATCTTTTCGATGTAGCCGGAGTCCTTGGTCCAGTAGAGCCGGTCGTAGTTCTTGGCCCGGATGTTCCAGAAGTGCTTGTCGGGCATCGCGCTTGGCCGCCTCAGCCGCCGACGTGGACGAGGTCCTTGACCTTTTTGAAGACCCCGAGCACGCAATCGACCTGCTCGTCCGTATGGGTCGCCATATAGCTCGTCCGCAGGCACGAGAACTCGGGCGGGACGGACGGCGGCAGGGCGACGTTGGTGTAGATGCCGGCCTCGAAGAAAACCTTCCAGGCCTCCAGGGCCTTCATCATGTCGCCGAAGACGATCGGGATGATGGGCGTCTCGGTCTCGCCGATGTTGTAGCCCATGGCCCGAAGCTCGCCCCGGACCCGCGCGGCGATCCGGTTGACCCGCTCGACGCGCTCGGGCTCCTTCTCGAGGATGTCCAGGCAGGCCAGGACCGTGGCCACGTTGGACGGCGGCAGGCTGGCGCTGAACATGAACGGCCGGGCGAACATCTGGATGAAGTGGACGGCCTCCTTCGGCCCGGCGATGAAGCCGCCGACCGAGGCCAGGGACTTGCTGAACGTGCCCATGACCAGATCGACGTCCGGCTGGAGGCCGAAGTGCCAGCCCGTGCCCCGGCCGCCGCCGAGGACACCGATCGCGTGGGCGTCGTCGCACATGAACCGGGCGCCGTGCCTCCTGCAGAGCGGGATGATCTCGGGCAGCTTGGCGATGTCGCCGCCCATGCTGAAGACGCCGTCGACGATGACCAGCTTGGCCGGCTCGTCCGGCAGGGATTTCAGGACGGCCTCGAGGTCGGCCATGTCGTTGTGCTTGTAGGTGCGGATCTGGACGTTCTTGAGGACCTTGGCCATGCGGACGCCGTCGATGATGCTGGCGTGGACCTCCCGGTCGGTGATGATGACGTCGTCCTTGTCCATGATCGCCGGGATGGTGCCCAGATTGACCTGGAAGCCGGTGCTGAAGACGAGGGCCTCCTCCATCCCGACATATTTGGCCAGCCGCCGTTCGAGCTCGAGATGGAGGTCGAGCGTGCCGTTGAGGAACCGCGAGCCGGTGCAGCTCGTGCCGTACTTCCTGACGGCCTCGATGGCCGCTTCCTTGACCTTGGGGTGGTTGGTCAGCCCGACATAGTTGTTCGAGCCGATCATGATGAACTTCCGGCCCTGGATGTAGACCTCGGTCCCCTCGGCGTGCTCGATGGGGATGAAGTAGGGGAAGAGGCCCATGGCCTGGGCCGTCCGGGGATTGAGGGGATAGCCGTATCGTTGGGCGACCTTGGGATCGGAGTAGAAGCCCTTGCACTTCTCGAAGAGGTCCATGATCACGTCCTTAGGGGGATTTTCCGCCCCAGTATAGGATTCCCCGCCGGATAAGTCAATTTAGCCTTCGCGCCTGATCGGCCGGGTCAGGCAGGTCGGGCCGCCGGCGCCTTTGACCGAGATCTCCTTCCCCTCGTAGGTCAGGACCTCGACCCCGGCCTTTTCGAGGGTTTTCGCCGTTCTCGGATTGCCGGCCAGGGCCAGGCACTTTCCCGGCGCGAGGGCCAGGACGTTGGCGCCCATGGTCGGAAACTCCTCATCGGGGACCTCGAGGAGCTCGAACCCCGACTCGAGCAGGCGCCGGCGGAAGGGGACCGGCAGGAGCCGGGAATAGACGAGAAGCGCGCGCTCGCCGACGGGGCTGAGCAGGGACATCAGATGGAAGACGTCTCCCGGGCCGTCCCAGTGGGGAAGGGGGACCTCGATCACCTCGACGCCGTCGCCCGCCGCGAGGGCCGCGAACTGCCGGATGCCCTCGCCGTTGGTCCGGTAGCCGTGTCCGACCGCGACGGTCTTGCGGTCGAGCCAGACGACGTCGCCGCCCTCGAGCGTCCCCGGCTCGCGGATCTCGCCCGCGACCGGCCAGCCCGCCGCCCGGCAAAAGGACCGGACCGCCTCCGGCTCCCCCCGCCGGAGCTCCTTGCCCATCCGGCAGAGGACGATCCCGCCGGGAGCGACGCAGGCGGCGTCCCGGACGTAGATCGAATCGAGGCCGGCCCGGGGGTCCGTGGGCAGGAACCGGACGTCGGGCCCGCCCCGGCGCAGGATCTCGGCCAGGACGTCGTACTCGGCGCAGGCCCGGACGAAATCCGGCTCCCCGGCGTAGGCCAGGTCCTCCCATTGGCCCCGGATGTTCGCCTGGTCGAGCCAGGCCTCCCGGGGATGCTTGAGAAGAAGCGCTCGGATCGGAAGAACTTCGGAGCAAGTCTCGGCAGGCATGGGAGGATCTTATCCCCTTCGGCGCCTCCCGTAAAGCCGCCCGAAGGGTAAAAACGCCGGTCTTGGGTTTCCTTGTCTTACTGAGAAAACCGGCGTTTTTATGAGTAGTCCAGGCCAGAAAAAGAACTAGTGGATTTTCCTATTCAGATAGGATAAAATCCGTCGACAACTAGGAGGTTAGAAATGAAAACATTCTCGCGTTTGGTCATCACCCTGGCGCTGGCCGCTTGCTTGACCGCCGGCCTCTTCGCCAACGGCCTGAACCTGAACGGCTTCGGCGCCCGGGCCGCGGCCATGGGCGGCGCGTTCGTCGGGCTGGCCGACGACTACACCGCCGTCTTTTGGAACCCGGCGGGACTGGCCCTGTCCAATCAGGCTGTCTTCGGGCTCTCGGGCGACATCCTCATCCCGAGCGCCAAGTACACGCTGAGCAGCTTCAGCATGGAGACCAAGTCGAAGATGTATCCAGCCGGTCTCCTCGGCTACTTCCAGCCGATCGGCGAGAACGTCGTCGTCGGCGTGGGCGCCTACACGCTGTCCGGCCTCGGCGCGGCCTGGGACAACACGGGACTCGAAGCGGCCCTGGTCAGCCCCTTCCCGCCGGCGGCCTTCACGCCCACCCTCGGCGCCTACAACTGGGAGAGCTTCATCGGCTCCGTCACCCTCGCGCCGTCGATCGCGGTCAAGGTCAGCGACATGCTGTACCTCGGCGCCTCGTTCAACGTCAACTACGGGTTCTTCCAGATGGATCGGTGGGGAGAGTACATGATCATAATGCCCGCGGCGTCGATCCCCGACGGGAACCTGGCCGCCCCGCCCGCGCTCTTCAATTTCGGCCAACAGACGCTGGACGTCAAGGGCTGGGGTTTCGGCGCGACCTTCGGCGTCCTGGTCAAGCCGGCCGATTGGATCAGCCTCGGCGCGACCTTCCGGACCGAGAGCAAGATGAAGCTCTCCGGAACGACCGAGATCGAGAACATCAACCTCCTCGGCCTGCCCAACGACTCGGACACCAAGATGAGCGTCGCCAGCCCGATGTGGCTCGCCGGCGGAATCGCCCTCAAGCCGATCGAAGGGCTGACCTGGACCGTCGACGCGCAGTACACGAACTGGGGCAAGCTCGACGAGATCGCGCTCGAGTTCCAGGACCCGGCCTGGGCCGCCGGACTGGGCGAAGGCAGCCTGCTCCTCAACTGGGCCAACAAGACCCAGATCCGGACGGGCCTCGAATACGACTTCGGCGCGTTCGCCGTCCGCGGCGGCTACTACTTTGACCCCGCTCCGGCGCCGGACGCCACGCTGAACATCCTGACCCCGAGCTTCACCTTCGACGCCGTCGCCGCGGGCTTCGGCTTCCAGAGCGGCGGCCTCAAGGTCGACCTGACGGTGGAGTATCTCATGGGCCGGAACCGGACGGTCGCCCCTTCCGGCGACAACCTGCCCGGCCTCTACGAGATGAAGATCCTCGTGCCCATGATCGGCCTGAGCTATTCCTTCTGATCCGAACACGACGAGCCTTTGATTCCGGGAGGGCCCGCGCCCTCCCTTTTTTTTAACCCAAATTGACCCTCTCCGCGCCTTTGTGGTATAAGCCGGTCGAGCCTCAGAAACCCCGAAAAACCCCCGAATAAAAGGAAGGAACGAGCATGGACCAAACGAAGAAGGACCCGACGCCCGCCGAACCGTCCTGGAGCCGGCGGAAGTTCCTGGGCGCGGCCTCGACCGCCGCGGCCGGGATCCTGGTCGTGCCCCGCCATGTCGTGGGGCAGACCGCGAAGAAGAAGGCGCCGAGCGACACCCTCAACATCGCCTGCGTCGGCGTCGGCGGCATGGGGACCTCGGACACGCGCGGCGTCCGCTCGGAGAACATCGTCGCCCTCTGCGACGTCGACGACGAGAGCGTCGCCCGCCTGCTCCGCCGCGACGACCTCGAGCCCGGCGAGCGGGCCATGTACGACAAGGCGGCCAAGTACCGCGATTTCCGGCGCCTGCTCGAGCGGGAAAAGGGCATCGACGCCGTCACCGTGTCGACGCCCGACCACACCCACGCCGTCATCGCCATGGCTGCGATCAAGCTGGGCAAGCACGTCTACGTCCAGAAGCCGCTGACCCACACGATCAAGGAGGCCCGCGTCCTGGCCGAGGCCGTCCAGGGCACCAAGATCGTCAGCCAGATGGGCAACCAGGGCCACGCCGGCGAAGGCGCCCGCCTCATCTGCGAGTGGATCGCGGACGGGGCCATCGGCCGGGTCTTCGAGGTCCACTGCTGGACGAACCGCCCGATCTGGCCGCAGGGCGTCAACGCCCCGACCGAGGTCCCGTCCGTGCCTTCGACCCTGGACTGGGACGTCTGGCTCGGTCCGGCCCCGTTCCGGCCCTATCACCCCGCCTATCACCCCTTCAAGTGGCGCGGCCTCTGGGACTTCGGCACCGGGGCCCTCGGCGACATGGGCGCCCATATCATGGACCAGCCCTTCTGGGCCCTCGATCTCGGGTCCCCGACGAGCGTCCAGGCCTCTTCGACGCGCTACACCAAGGACTACGCCCCGCAGTCCGAGGTCGTGACCTATGAGTTCCCGGCCAAGGGATCGAGGGGGCCCGTGACCCTGACCTGGTGGGACGGCGGCATCATGCCTCCCCGCCCGCCGGAGCTCGAGCAGGGCCGCCTGGTCGGGGACAACGACGGCGGCGTCTTCTTCCGCGGCGACAAGGGTCTGCTCATGTGCGGCACCTACGGCGAGAACCCCCGGCTCGTGCCCGAGACGAGGATGCAGGAGTACACCCGGCCGGCCAAGACCATCCCCCGCTCCAGCGGCATCCGCCTGGAATGGATCGAGGCCATCAAGAAGGGAACGAAATCGACGACCGATTTCTCCTATTCCGGCCCGCTGACCGAGGCCATGCTGCTGGCCAACGTCGCCGTGCGGCTGGCCGACAAGAACATGAAGCTCCTCTGGGACGGCGCGAAGATGGAGTTCACCAACCTACCCGAGGCCAACGAGCTCCTGCACTTCCATTACCGGCCCGGCTGGAGCCTGTAGCCGGGATGCGCATGGCGCTCCCCGAGAACCCGGCGGGGCCGGCCCGCCTCATGCTTCTTTGCGCCGTCGGCGGACTGGCCCTTCTCGCGGCCTCGGGCCCGGCCCAGGACGGATGGCCCGTCCACGACCCGGACCGGCCCATGGCCAAGGTGGTCGCGCCCGGTCCGGCCGGTCCGCCCGTCGCGCCGCCGGCCGACGCCGTCATCCTCTTCGACGGCCGGGACCTCGGCCAATGGACGGACGCCAAGGGCCGGCCGGCCTCCTGGAAGGTCGCCGACGGCTCCATGGAGGTCGTCCCCAAGACGGGCGGCCTCCGCACGATCAGGGGCTTCGGCGATTGCCAGCTGCACATCGAATGGATGGCCCCGTCCCCGGCCAAGGGCGAGGGCCAGGACCGCGGCAACAGCGGGGTCTTCCTCATGGACCTCTACGAGGTCCAGGTCCTCGACTGTTATGGGAACACGACCTATGCCGACGGCCAGGCGGCGTCTCTCTACGGCCAGCATCCGCCGCTCGTCAACGCCTGCCGGCCGCCGGGCGAATGGCAGGCCTACGACATCGTCTTCCATCGGCCGCGCTTCGACGAAGACGGCCGGGTCCTCGCGCCGGCCCGGATGACCGTCTTCCACAACGGGATCCTCGTCCACGACAACGCCGTCCTGACCGGGCCGACGGCCCACAGGGCCCGGCCGCCCTACAAGGTGCACGCCGACAAGCTGCCCGTCTCCCTGCAGGACCACGGTCATCCCGTCCGCTTCAGGAACATCTGGCTGCGCGAGCTCGAGTGAGGGAGCTTGACATGAAGAGAGCGATCCTGATCGCCGCCGTCATCGCCGCCGCGGCCGGCCTCCTGGCCCGCCCGGGGACGGCCCAGCCGCCCAAGGCGTCGAAGTCGGCCCTGGTCGTCTGGGGCGGCTGGGAGGGCCACGAGCCCAAGAAGTGCGTCGATATCTTCGCCCCCTGGCTCGAAAGCCGGGGCTTCAAGGTCGAGGTCTCCGACTCGCTCGACTCCTACGCCGACCTCGCGAAGCTCAAGACGCTCGACCTCATCGTCCATATCTTCACCATGTCCGACATCAAGGGCGAGCTCGAGCGGAACCTCGAGGAGGCCGTGAAGAGCGGGGTCGGCCTGGCCGGCTGGCACGGCGGCCTCGGCGACGCCCACCGCTCCGCCGTCGAGTACCAGTTCATGGTCGGCGGCCAGTGGGTCGCCCACCCCGGCGGGGTCATCGACTACGACGTCGACATCGTCAACCCCGACGACCCTATCACCCGGGGCCTCAAGCGGCGCTTCCACATGAAGTCGGAGCAGTACTTCATGCACGTCGACCCCGGCAACGAGGTCCTGGCCACGACGACCTTCACGGGCGCGCACGCGGCCTGGATCGACGGCCAGGTCATGCCCGTCGTCTGGAAGAAGATGTACGGCCGGGGGCGGGTTTTCTACACCTCGCTCGGCCACGTCGCGGCCGACTTCGACGTCCCCGAGGCCCGGACGATCGTCCAGCGCGGACTGCTCTGGGCGGCCCGGGTCATGGGAGACGATCCGGCCCGGATGGACATCTACGCGCCGCTGTTGAAGAGGAAATAGGCGGGCCGGGCTCAGGGGCCGCGGCGGACGAAGAGCGCCAGCACGACCTCGGGGCGAAGGCCGTAAAAAGCCTGGCCGTATCCCTCGCCGAGCGCGGCGGCGATCTCCTCGGCGAAGGCCGCCGAAGAGATGACGACGGCGGCCCGGCCGGCCGGCACGTCCTTTCGGGCCGACTCGACGCTCGTCCAATACCCCACCCTCCCGAATTTCCGGAGATACCAGGGCAGGGGCCAGGTCTCGTCCGGCGGGGCCACCACCTCGATGAGGAGGTCCCGCTTCTCCGGCGCGGCGGCCGCGGCCTTTTCCACTTCGGCGACGAGCTTGAGGAAGTCCGGGCTCGTTTGGGCGTAGACGTAGGGATTGGAGGGGTCGGCCGGGCGCTCGAAATTCGCCCGATAGCCCTGAACGGCCAGGCCGGCGAAGCCCGGAGCGAGGAGGGCCAGGATCAGGGCCTTGACCGGCCTGGAGCGGCCGACCCGGAGCAGGAGCGCGACGCCGTTGCCGGCCAGGATGACGAGGCCGAGGTAGAAGGGGAGCATGTTCCACGGCGTCTTGTACGGGATGAGGCTGTAGACGGCGGCCGTGACGACGGTGAAGAAGAGGATGAAGCGCGGGAAACGGGAGCTGCCGTCCTGGCCCGCGTCGCGCCCGAGGGCCGCGATGCCGCCGGCCAGGGCGAGGAAGAGCAGGAAGGCCTCGCTCCAGATCGGGCCGCCGGCCGTCCTGGAATACGTCAGCGTCCGGAGATAATACGACCAGGGGTGGGCGTGGAAGCCGGGATCGCCGGCCCGGCCGAACGCCGCGCCGATGGCCCGGATCGAGTCGGCCAGCCCCTGGGGATGGCTCAAGAACGACGTGTAGAAGATCGCGGCGATCGCCGCCGCGGCGGCGAGGAACACGGCCGAATGAAGGGCCGTCGGCAGCTTTGTCCGGGTGTCACGCCAGACCCAGCCGTCGCCTTCCCGGACGACGCCGCGGCGCTCCGCGAGGGCGCTCTCGACGGCCGCGAGGGCGGCGAAGGCCGCCGCCAGCCCGCCGAAGAGGATGAGGCTCGTCTCCTTCGTGGCGAACATCAGCCCCGCGGCGAGGCCCGCGACGAGGGCCCAGAGGACGGAATGACGCCGGGCGTACCTCCACCCCGCCCCGAGGAGGACCGCCAGAAAGAGGACCAGCAGCGTCTCCTGGATGTAGAAGCGGCTGTAATAGGTCAGCGCCGGCGAGACGGCCGCCAGGGCGGCCGCGGCGAGCGTCGCGTCCCGGGAGAGCCCGCCGGCGAAGAGCAGGAAGGCGAGGAGGAGCGCGGCGCCGCACACGGCCGGGACGAGCCGGAGGAGCCGCTCGTCGAGCCCGGCCAGGGTCGTTTCGCCGGCCGCCCAGGCCGCGGGCAGGGTCAGGTAGTAGAGGGTCGGGCCGTGGTGGTCATCGGGGTCGAACCGGTATTCGCCCCGCTCCAGGAGATGGCCGAGCTTGACCGCCTGGTTGGCCTCGTCGGGGTGCATGGGCCGGAGGTCCAGCCGGAACAGGCGAAAGGCGAGGGCGCCGAGGACCGCCAGCAGGAAGAGCGCCCGGAAGGCCTTGTTCGTCATTTGGCCGGGAGACCGAAGATCTCGACCTCCACGTAGTGGTTCATGTCGTTCGAGGTGTTGCCGCCGCTGTAGAGGCGGACGTAGCGGGCCTTGGCCCCCTTGGGATCGAAGAGCTTGCCGTCGAACGTCTCGATGTATTCCTTGTCCTTGCCGGCGCCGAGGCCGGAGGTGTTGTCGTGGTCGTTGTTGAAGACGGTCGTCACGCCGCTGATGAAGTCCTTGTCGTCCGAGACCTGGACGATGACGTCGCGATAGACGCGGGCCTGGCTGTGGTAGTGCCAGGCGACGATGGCCTGGAGCTCGCAGGACTTGCCGAGGTCGATCTGGACCCACTGGAGCATGGGCCCGAGCTCGACGTAGTAGCCGTCCTCCCCGGACTTCTTGCCGTCCGTGACATAGGCGACCTCGCCGATGACGGGCTCCTTGTCGCTCGACGTGACGGGCTTGCCCGCCGAGAGGAGCGCCGTGCCGGCCGGGACCATGAACGGCCCGCGGGGACGGCCGGTGACCGTCTCGAGATTGGGGGTGCGGATGTTCTTGGGCGTGCCGACGAACATCGGCTTGGGAAGCTGGATATTCAGGGCCTCTTTGCCCGGGTCCTGGGCGACGGCGGCCGGGGCCGAGAGGGCGAGCCCGAGGCCGAGGATGGCTATGAAGGCGAGGCATTTCTTCATGGGGATCGTCTCCTTGTCCTTGGGGGCCGCTTCTCCGCGAGCGAGCCCGCGTTGAATATTCTACACGTTTTGGCCCCCGTTTTCACGAGGGCCCAGACGCCCGGATGACGGCCGCAGAAGCCGGCGACCTCCTCCGTCGTCATGACCAGGAAGGCCGTGGACAGGGCGTCCGAGGCGGCGGCGGACGGATGCGCGGCCCAGGCCGCGAGGTGCCCGGAGGCGGGGCGGCCGGTCCGCGGATCGATGATGTGGGCGCCTTTGACCTCCGTTCCCGAACCGCTGAGAGCGCGATTGCGGAGGAGGACCCGGCCGGGCCCGGAGGCGGCGCCGGCCGTCGCCCCCGCGCCGACCGGCCAGCCGTTTTCGCCGCCCGTCGAAGGGCCCGGCCCGCAGGCCAGGGCCGTGCTCGTGCCGGCGTGGAGAAGGACGTTGGCGACCTCCCAATCGCGGAGCACGCCCAGGGCCGCGTCCAGGGCGTATCCTTTGCCGATGGCCCCGAGGTCGAGGTCCAGGGCCGGCCGGGCCGCCTTGCCCTTGGAGCGAAGCCTCGTCACCTCAAAGCCCCTGCCGTCGGCGGAGACCGCCAGGACCGCCGCCAGGTCCCGGGGGCCGGTTTTCCTCTTCCCCGGCCGCTTCCCGGTCGAGCCGAGGTAATTGATGTCGAAAGCGCCGTCCGTCTCGGCTTGGACGAACGAGGCCAGGCCCAGGACCTCGACCGTTTCCAGCCCGACCCTGAGGGATCCCCCCGGCTCGAGCCGTCCGATCCGGCTGGTCTCGCTCGACGGGTCGAAACGGGTGAAGAGGCGCTCCAGTCGGTCGACCTCGCCGAAGGCCGCCCGGGCCGCCTGCCCGGCGTAGGCCTCCTCCTTCCCGGCCACGAAGACCTCGAACACGGTCGCCATGGCCTCATGGGCGAACGCGTGAACGGCGAATCTCTTTTTCGCGGCCATGACCCGAGTATCCTCGATTCGCGGGCCCAAATCAACCCGCCGCCGGCCGCGAGGGGAGCCCCCCGGCCCCGACTTAGCCTGAGCTATTCACGAATCGAGGCGGCCCTCAGACGCGGGGCCCGAGGGGTGAAGCTGTACTTTTTGGTACTGCGAACCCCGAGAACGAAGCAGATGGGGCCGGATCGGTTCGCCCGGAGGGTAAAAACGCCCTATAAGAAGAGCAGGGTGTAAAGTACGGGGGCGTTGTTATGAACCCAGGCCAGGTTAGAATCGGCGGTTGCGATCCAGATAAGGGGGGCAGGCGGGCAGTCATCCCGCCTGAAAAAATTATTTTTGGGGGAGTGTAAAAAAGCCTTCTCAAAACGGTTATTAGTAATAGAGGTGAGGCCAATGAGTACGCCAATGCGGACTTCTAGATCTGGGGCCCTCAAGCTTCTATTATCGGCCGGCGGGCAAGGACCATCTGATGCGCTGGCTGGACGAGGAATATATCAGAAGCCGTGCTTGAATGTTTCCCGGTCGGGGACGCAAGCGCTATCCCTATCTTCTGAAGGGATAACGGTAGACCGTTCGGGCTGGGTGCGCGACATCACCTACATTCGGCTGGTCCATGGCTTTGTATATCTGGTGGCTATCCTGGACTGGCACAGCCGGTACGTTCTGGGCTCGTCGTTGTCGACGACGCTGGAGAAGGGGTTCTGTCTGGAGGCGCCTCTATGGGTTCCACTTCACCATTCTTTTTTTTTATCTGTTTTGTTGTGTTACGCTTTGCTTTGTCATAAGGAGATATGATGAAAAAAACTATTCGTGCGTTGCAAATTCTCTTTGGCGTTTTGACATTCTTTTGTTTTCTTTGTTTGGGTCAGGCCGATGATTTTTCGATAAGGATATCTGGGGCTTCCAGGTATTGCCTTTTCGGGGATCTCAATAGAGGCACGAAGGGGTATTTGGATTTTTGGACAGACATGACACGGCTTGATGGCGGCATCGTTGCCGAGGGGAGAAAGCCCCTACACTTTGGATGGGGCTTTACTGCTGATTTTGTCCTAAATCCCAGATCCTCCTTTGGTGTCGGGATAGGTCTAGGAAATATCAGAGCTCAAAGTCAAAGTGAGATCATTATCAGTTATTCTGACGGACGGCCGGATACCAGCGCAGTCGTTGAAACGATGATCACGGCCATTCCCATCAGGTTAAGCGGCTCTAAGAATTATTCTATCAGCCGTGCTGTTAACGCCTTTGTTTTGGGTGGGATAGTGATTTACCCTGCTCGGTTCCGATCTAACTCTCGGCCGGCCGGTACGGGAGATTCTCATAATCAGAAGGCCCATTCTATGGGGATAGGATTGCTTTGTGGGACGGGATTGGAGATCAAGATACTTTCGCCTCTCGCATTGGTTTTGGGAGCCGAAGGAAATTATGCGAAAATCGGTAGTTTCAGAGGTACGCGAAAGTCAGGTGGCAGCTCGATCCCCTATGAGGAAAAGGGCACGCTCTACTATGAAGAGACACTGGTTTTTATGCCGCCGGGCATTGAAAATGCGTATCCGCAATTAATGATCCATAAGACTAAACCCATGGGAGATCACGCAAGACCGGCCCGGGTTGATTTCAGTGGATTCACAATATCAGGAGGGATAAGGATCTTTTTCTGAATGAGCTGAAGAAGATCTTACTACTCCAGCTTTATGCATCCCGAATAGGAGGCAGAGTGATGAAAGGGCACGGCATCTTAAGAGCTGCATTATTATTGTCCCTGGGAATTTCGGTTTTCTTAGGCGCTTTGTCTAATCCACAAAGCCAGAAACTCGACCTTATTCGTGAGGCCATTAGGGAAAAGGGGGCACATTGGATTCCCAAAGAAACGAATGTATCGCAACTGGGGGCTGACCAGTTCAACGCAATGTTGGGAGACAGAAGCAGAGAAATCTCAACCCAAGAACCCATCATTGCGAAGACTTTGGATTCTTACCCTGCGTCAATCGATTGGAGGAATATGGGCGGCTCTAATTATGTTACTTCTGTCAAAGCCCAGGATAGTTGCGGAAGCTGCGTTGCTTTCTCGGCCGCGGCAACCTTAGAAGCACTCATTTGTATCGAATATAGCCGACCTGGGGAGAATATCGATCTTTCGGAAATGAATATCTTTATGTGTGGATGCGGGAACTGCTGCGGTACCGGCTGGCGGAATGACCTAGCCTGCTACTATATGAGGTACTTTGGAGTTCCCGATGAATTTTGCTGGCCTTACATTCCAGAATACAGATTATGTAGTAATTCTTGTACTAACAAGACGTTGCGGGATGTTCAGATTGCCCACTACGGTTATATATTAGGAGAGGAATACTATAAGATGGCTGTTGCATTTGCACCAATCATGACTTCAATTAAGGTCTATGAAGACTTTCCTTCATATGGCGGCGGCATATACGAACATGTTTGGGGGGATTTTCTGGGCATGCATTCCGTCTGTATTATCGGGTACGATACACAGGGTGTAACGCCCTATTGGATTGTTAAGAACTGCTGGGATACTGATTGGGGAGAGGGTGGCTTCGGCAAGATTAAGATGGGCGAATGTGAAATTGAGGCGGGCGGTTATTGGATTTCAGACGCAATTATCCCTTCGATTCCAATCCTTCCTGATGATTTAGTTGCTACCTATGATAGTTCTAATGGGGCCGTAAACCTAAGCTGGGGTGATAACTCCAATAATGAAATGATTTTTGAGATTCAACGTCAAATTGGTACTGGAGAGTTCGAACATATCGCGGATATAGCTGAAAATACAACTTCTTGCTTAGACAACAATATATCAGGTGAATCCGAAAGCTATTCATATCGCGTATGCGCTGTAAATATAGCGGGGTCATCGGGATTTTCTAATACAGCCACTATAACGACTCCGCCAATAGCCCCGACGGCACTCGCTGTAATGGATTTTTCTGATGCATTTGCAGAATTAGAGTGGCAGGATAATTCGCTAGTAGAAGAAGGCTTTGAAGTCTGGCAAAAAACCGGCAGTGGAAGCTGGACTTTGAAAACTTCTGTTGGTCAGAATGTATGTTCGACCGAAATAGATGGCTTAGAAGAATCTACACTTCATTATTTTAAGGTCAGGGCCATTAATTACCTTGGTCCATCAGCGTGGTCAAATGAGGTTTCTTTGACCACGTTGCTTAAAGCACCATCAAATCTGGTTGCCAATTCGTTCGCGTCTGATTCGATCTATCTTCAATGGAAAGATAACTCGAGCAAGGAAAGTGGTTTCGAAATATGGCAACAAGAGAACGGAGGGGATTGGCACCTGAGCAAAACAGTCGGCGTTAATTACTCAATTTCGGAAATAACCGGCTTGACGTCAGGAGCGAATTATTGTTACAAACTCCGAGCTTATAACGCTGCAAATCAATCGGATTGGTCAAACATTTCGTGCGCGACAACCCAGTCAGGAGTTCCAGCCACACCAAGTAATCTGGTCGTTACCGGATACTGTTGGGAAGTTAATGTTCAATGGCAGGATAACTCGGATAATGAGACGGGCTTCGCGATTTATAGACAATCGGGATCTTATTATTTTTGGCTAGGCACAGTCGGACCAAATACTACCACCTTCTGGGATATAGACGTCTTCTGTGGCGGCGGGAATTATTGCTATAAGGTAAGGTCGTTTAATGAAAATGGTCAGTCTCCGGCGAGCTTAAGTAGATGCGCTAGAACAAGCTCATGCAATGATTGCTGGGGGAGGCTTGTTTTAAGTGTCATGCCTAATAAAGCGCTTATAGGTGAAGGTGATACAGTGACATATGAATACAAGATCGTGAACAAGGGCGAGGTTGATATAACTAACGTTGCGGTAATCGATAGCGCGTTTGGCCAATTATTATCTAATGGGATTATCAAAAAGGGGGATACAATGATAATTAGGAGAGTAGTAACTCTCACGGATAGTCTTACAAATATTGCTGAAGCAACCGGAACGTTTATCACGCCAACAAATGAAACCAAGCTTATATCTGCACATGCTTCCTCCATTGTTAGGTTAAGATAATCTGATGCGTTGAGGTCGAAATCAAGAGAGGGTATATCGCGATCGCCATCCTCCTATAACCTCTGGGTGTACGGTCCGTATCCGACAGCTCAAAAATCGGAAGAAGCGCTCTTTGGAGGGGCTGGGCTGGCCTGGGAAAAATCCAAAGACCTCGGCCATGATGGGATTGTTTTCAATTTCGAAGATTAGATCGGTCAACGACGGAAGCCCACGAAGGTTCTTATAGATCAACGCACGTAGGATGGCATCTCTGGAAAACGGAGGGCGTCGTCTTGGGAATATCAGGACGGGCAGGAAGGTTTTCAAAGAGCTTTTCATAGCGGACTCTTGGAGGGAGGTCTTCGGCTCCTTGTAACAGATTGATATTCCGGAGGTTAAGAAGGGTTAGGAAAACCGCAAAACGGACCCTTGCAACCTACACACAAAAAAAGAATTAGAGTTTCGTAACAGCCAATAATGAATCAGGTTAGACGGATTTGGGCCCGAGGGGCAGCTCGCGGACGACATCCGGGCCGGCGTCGAGGCGCACGGCGACATCCCGCTCGCCGCGGATCTTCTCGTCGGTCAGGAAATGGACGTCGAGCAGGCCGTCGGAATGGAAGCCGGTGCGGAAGTAGTTCACCTCGGCGAGCGACAGGCTCCAGCCCTGGAGCCAGGTCTCGAGGTCCTTGCGCTGGCGGGAGTTGCCCAGGAAATGGATGATGATCTCGATCGGGCCGGCCGGATCGACCTCCCTCCCTTCGGCCGCGTCGATGAGGTAAACGCCCCGGACGCCCCACCTCGGGTCGCCGCAGTGGAAGGCGATCCTCTCGGCCATGCGCCGGCGCCAATGGGAGTGGTCCTCGTCCTCGCGGACGCCGGCGGGCCCCGCCGGGCACGCGGCCTGCACCGCCGCCTCGGGAGGGGCGAAGAAACCCGCGGCCAGCCCCCGGTCGGCGTTCATGAGCACGCGCAGGACCCGGCCGCCGGTCGCCTCGGGGATGTCGATGACCCGGAGGGTGTCGGCGAGATGGGCGCACTCGGGACAGTGCGCGGCCAGCGTGTTCGGGGCCTCGAGCAGGAACTTCTCGTTGAACTTGACCCCCTCGTCGTCGGGATAGAGGGGCAGGTAGCGGATGCCCGACTCGACCAGGTCCTGGAAGAAATGGGTCCCGAAGGAGACGTCGGGCACGTAATTGCCTTTCTTCCGGGCCACCTCGATGAGCATGGCCGAATTGTTGATCTCCGAGTAGGTGACCCGGACCCCGAGCTTGATGTCGCCCCGGCTGCCCCAGCGGCCCGGACCCATGAGGATGAACTGCCGCCGGGGCAGGAGCTTGTTGAGCTTGCCCACGGCCACGCCGACGGCGACGAGGTCGGCGTAATCGGCGAGGTTCCCGTACTTGTCCGGCTCGACGTAGACGAGGTGGGTGATGTCGGCGACCCGGCCGTTCGAGACGTGCTTGCGGGCCGTGAACAGGACGGCCTCGTCCCTGAGGTTGGCCGGGATTTCCATGGCCACGTCGTCCGCGGCCTGGCTCTGCGGCCGGCACTGGAGGAGATAGAAGTCCGCGCCGGTCGAGGCGAACTCGATATCGACGGGGACCCCGAGCGCCGTCGACAGGGTCTTGAGGATGGCCTCGAGCCGGAGCATGAAGGGCGTCCCGGCGATGAGGCCGTCGAAGGTCACGACGGCGTCGGACGTGGCCGGGTCGGTCGCCAGCCCCATGGGCCTCTGCAGGAGGCCGTCCCGGTAGATGGAGAAGATCTTGGTCAGGCCGGGGAAGTCGTGACCGACCTCGCGGAGGACGTCCCGGATGTCCTTGGTCAGAAAGGTGTTCTCCTCGAGGTCGATGACGTCGATTCTCTTGGGCGAGTAGCGGACCGCCTCGTCGGTCGAGACGTTGACCCTCAGGTTCGGCTGGCTCGGCGAGACGAGGACGGGGTAGTCGTCGCTGACGCGGTCGACGGCCCGGGTCCCCAGGCCGGGAACGATGCGGAGCAGGCCGTCCTCCCGCTTGATCCGCGGCGACCAGCGGAACTCGTTCCGGCTGAAGGCGACGCCGGCATAGGCCGGAAAGAAGTATTTGCCGGCCCGGGTCCCGACGACCTCCTGGATCATGACCGCCATCTCCTCGTAGAAGTCGAGGAGGCCGCGCTCGGCCCGGTACTGGATCGGGTCGGGGCTGAAGATCGAGGCATAGACCTCGGCCACGGCGTCGAGGAGGGCCTCGAGGCGCTTCTGCTTGTCGCCCTGGTTGGCCAGGAAGAGGCTCTTGTATTTCCCGGCGAAGGCCGTGCCCAGCCGGTCCTCGAGCAGGCTCGAGCTGCGGACGACGAGGGGGACCTCGCCGAAGTCGTCCAAGGCGACCGACAGGCCCTTGACGATCTCGGGCGGGAAGGTCGAGTTCTTGAAGACCTGGACGAGATGGGGGTATTCCTGGCGGACGACCTCGATGTCCTTGTACTTCTGCTCGTGGACGTCGTCGAGGTTGTTGTGGGTCGTGAAGGCGATCAGCGCGTCCGAGGTGACATACCACGTCTTGGGCTTCTTGACCTCGCCGATGATCTTGGCCCGGCGGGCCGCCTGGGTGAGGACCCGGTGGCCCAGGAACAGGCCGGCGCTCTTGCCGCCGAGCTTGCCGTGGCCGCCCGGGGGGAAGACGATCCGCTCCATGAGATCGAAGAAATCCTCGAGGCCGATGTATTTCTTGGCCACGTTGATGAACTCGAGCTGTTCGGTGAAGAACCGGCGGATGAGGGCGACCCGGACGCTGTTGGCCGTGGACCGGGGCAGCTCGATGCCCTCCGGCGCCAGGATCTTGATCCGGCGCATGGCGTCGAGGACCTCGGCCAGGTCGGCGTAGACGTTCTCCAGATTCTGAACGGCGGAGCTCGAGCGGTCCTCGTTGATCCAGCGCTGGATCCGGTCGAGGATGTCGTCGTCGGTCAGGTTGGCCGAGGCGATCTTGAAGGTCTCCTCGGTCAGCTCGTGGAGACGGTCCGCGGACTCCTTGGTCTGGGGCAGATTGGATTCGCCGAAGAGCCCCTCGAGCATCCGGCCGCCGCTGAAGCGCTGGAGGAGGCCGCGGGCCTCGGTGACGCCGCGCCAGCCGAGGTAGTTCATCATCTTGCGCGACACCCGGATGAGGAGGCTCGGATTGGTGTTGCGGAGGAGGTCCAGCGCGATCCGCCAGCCCTGGTTCCCCCCGGCCGCTTCGCGGCGCTGGTCGCTGATCTGCTCGTACATGCCGCGCAGGCGCTGGTGGAGGATGAAATGGCCGAGCCGCTCGGCGATCGATTGGGCCAGCTTGATCTCCCCCTTCATGAACGGCCCGCAATCGCTCTCCGGGGTCGGCTTCCGGTACGAAACGCAGAGGCGGCCGACCGAGGCGTCCTGGACCCGGATCTCGGCGCAGGAGACGAACGGGGTCTCCTCGAAATCGGGGGACTCATAGACGTCGGCGCCGTAGGTGATCCGGGCCTGGCAGCATTCGGGATGCTGCCAGCCCGGCGGGATGGCCTCGATGACCTGGCGGAAGACCTCCTCCAGCGGGACGTCGTAGATGCTGAGGATCTCCTCGATCCGGTAGAGGCAGCTGAGCTCCTTGGCCCGCTCGTGAAGGGTGGAGAACAGGGTGTCGACGGCGGTCGGGGTGCGCTGGTTGGACATGTGGCCGCGTCCCTCCTCGGCCGCCGGTCGCGCCGTCAGGCGAGGCCCGGGGTCGGCGGCCCTTTCCCCTCCGGCCGGGGGGCCGGGGACTGATGAATCGCCCGCGTCCCCCAGGCCCGTCCGGGGGGACGCGGGTCGCGAGCACGCGGCGCTAGAGGACGATCATACCCAGCCGCGGTCCCTGCAGGCGTTGGCGACGCGGCTGACGGAAATGACGTAGGCGGCGTCGCGCATGAAGAGCTTGCGCGTCCGGGCCAGCTCGCTGACGGCCTTGAAGGCGGAGGTCATCTTGTCGTCGAGCTTGCTCAGGACCTCTTCCTTGGTCCAGAAGAAATTCATGTTGCACTGGACCTGCTCGAAATAGCTGCAGGTGACGCCGCCGGCGTTGGCCAGGAAGTCGGGGATGACGAAGATGCCCCGGCTCTTGATGACGGCGTCGGCCTCGGGGGTCGTCGGACCGTTGGCGCCCTCGGCGATGATCTTGGCCTTCGGGCCGATTCTCTTCACCGTCTCGGCGTTGATCTGGTTCTCCAGGGCGCAGGGGAAGAGGATGTCGACGTCCTGTTCGATCCAGGCGTCGCCGGGCAGGCGCTCGTAGTCGAGCGACTCGGCCTTGGCCTTGTCGATGCCGCCGAAGCGGTCGGTGATGGCCAGGAGCTCCTCGAGGTTGACGCCGCTTCTCTTCCGGTAGGTGTAGGAGGCCTGATCGTTCTGGTCCCAGCAGGCGACCGCGACGACCTTGCCGCCGAGCTGGGTGTAGAGCTTGATGGCGTACTGGGCGACGTTGCCGAACCCCTGGACCGAGGCCGTCGTCGCCTCGGGCTTGAGGCCCATCTCTTTGAGGGCCTCGCGGAGCGTGAAGACGACCCCGTAGCCGGTCGCTTCCGTCCGGCCGAGGGAGCCGCCCATGCCCACGGGCTTGCCGGTGATGAAGCCGGGATACTTGGCCCCGTGGACGGTCTCGTACTCGTCGAGCATCCAGAGCATGTGCTGGGGGCTGGTCATGACGTCGGGGGCGGGGACGTCGCGGAGGGGCCCGACGTCCTGGGCCAGGGCCCGGACCCAGCCGCGGCAGAGCCGCTCCTGCTCGCGCTGGCTGAGGTCGTGCGGGTCGCAAACGACGCCGCCCTTGCCGCCGCCGAGCGGGATGTCGACGACGGCGCACTTCCAGGTCATCCACATGGACAGGGCCCGGACGGTGTCGATCGTCTCCTGGGGGTGGAAGCGGATGCCGCCCTTGCACGGTCCGCGGGCGTCGTTGTGCTGGCAGCGGAAGCCGCGGAACACGCGGACGCTGCCGTCATCCATGCGGACGGGGATCGAGAAATGGTACTCCCGCAGCGGCTGCCGCAGGAGGTCCCGGGTGGGCTGGTCGAGATCGAGAAGGTCGGCGACGGAGTCGAACTGCTTCTGCGCCATCTCGAACGCATTGAACCCTTTCACGGCCATTTGAAAGCTCCTATCGATGATGAAGTGATTGGTGCATCCGGCGATGCATCATTATCGCGGTTCCGCGATAGGAAATCATAGCCCAAGCCAGGGGAAATAGCAAGGTCACGAGGCCGGCGTGGGGCCGGCCAACAGGGGGAAGCCCGGGGTCAAGCCGGTGACCCAAAAAGCTCGAGGCCGGCGAAGACCATGGCCGCGACCGCCGCGAGGAGCGCGCTGTAGCGGTGGAGCTCGAACATGAGCTTCTGACCCGGGGTCTGCAGGAACGGCATCATCGGCAACAGGGCCGAGACGATCAGCAGGAGCCCGGCCAGGACGAAAAGCCAGAAGGCCCAGAGCTTGACCCGGGCCGGAGTGAGGCCCATCTTCCGCGGGTCGAGCAGCGACAGGCTCAGGCTGGCCGGCTTGGGCACGGTGACGAAGTCCCGGCCCTTGAAGAGAACGATGATCGTCAGGCAGACGGCGAACAGGCCGCCGGCCATGACGTGGCCGACCAGGGGGAAGCCGAAGAGCCCGCGGGGGATGAAGAGGCCGAAAAAGAAGCCGCTCGCGGCGAGATAGAGGAAGCTCCCGTAGAAGCAGATGTCCAGCCATTTCTCGAGGACCGGTTCGCGCCAGATCGGCAGGCCCCGGACAGAGGACCACCAAGCCCGGGGTGAGGCCCTCCGGGACATCTGGAGGCCGCGCAGGGCCAGCCAGGCGAAGTACATCTTGGCGATCTCGGCGTAGAGGAGGGTCGACCTGGCTTCCTCGCGGGTCGTCCAGAAACGGTGCAAGGCCAGGGCGAGAAAGGTCCCGGCCAGGACGAGGATGGAGACGATCGCGAACAGCATGGCCTTACCTCTTCTCCAGGAACCCGGCGACGCGGCCGAGCGCCGCCAGACCGGCCACGACGAGGAGCGCGCCGATGACGAAGGCGCAGACGGCCAGGACCGCCTTGAGGAGCGGCCGGGGGATGAACGACAGGCCGAAGAAGCGCTGGAAAATGCCCCCGAGGCCCATGAAGGCCGCGGCCGAACGCTCGGCCGCGGCGTCCGTCAGGAGCGGCCCCGCTCCCCTGATCCGGCCGAAGAAGAAATCGGAGCCGCCGCTGTGGCAATCCTTGCAGCCGCCCCAGCCGAGCGACTGCTGGGCCGGCCGGACGTTGTGGGCCAGGGGCCAGGTCACGGGGTCGGCCGCGTCGCTCTTCCGGGCCGTGAGCGTCCCGTTCCGGCCGAGGCGGAAGAGCCGGCCTCCGGAGATATAGACATGGTCCCCGTCGGGCCTCGCCCTGTTCAAGGACCCGAGGACGGCCGCGACCTGCTCCTCGGTCAGCGTCCGCTCGGTTCCGGCCTTGTCGGTCACGGTCCGGATGTCGAAGTCGGATGCGAGAGGCGCGAGTCTGCCCTCGACGAGCCAGCCCGGCCCGGGCGACCCGGCGAGATCGGCGGGGGCCTCGGAGACGTCCAGAAAGCCGTCGACGATCCTGTAGAGGGTCTTTCGGACCAGGATGGCCGGCTGTCCCGGCCGCCCAGGCACGGTGCCGAGGGCTTCGAGGAATTCCTGGAGACGGGTTTCGACCGCCGGATCCTTGTCCTCTGCCGCCGGGTCGAAATCGGGCACGAGAGCCACGATCCCGTCGCCTTTCCGGATACCCCACGACGCCGGGGCGCGGGGATCCGGACCCTCCCGAGGGGCCGCGTCGAGCCCGAGATCGACGTTCGGCGCGAACGTGAAGCCGCCGGAAACGAGAACGGGCATCTCGTCCTCGGCCGTGACCTGGGTCAGGCCGATGAGGACCTGGGCGATGCGGTCTTCCGGTCCGAGGACCTCTCCGGCCGCGGCCAGAACGTCGGCGGGCCGGACCGGGACGATGTCCTTGCCCTTTACGCGGCCCCAGAAGGCCGGCCAGACGAGCCGCTGGGGCGTGATCTTGTGGCGCTCGTCCTTTTTGAAGACGGGCTCGATGATCGCCGGCGCGTCGGTCGCCCAGGCCGCGGCGCCGTAGACGCCGAGGCGATTGGCCCGCGACGTTCGGACCCGGGTGAAGCCCTCCGCCGGCTTCGGGCCTGAGTGGCAGACCGTGCAGGACAGCCGTTTGAAGTGGACGAGGGGAATGCCCTTGTGCCTGGGGTAGGGGGCCCCGAGGCGGCCCGGCAGGACCGTTTTCTTCCCGGCCGCGGTCTCGCCGAGGTGACAGCCCCGGCAGGTGAAGGACTCGGCCGTCCGGTTGCCCGTCTCCGCCGCTTCGCCCTCGTAGCCGCGGACCATGAGGTGGTCGAGGCCGTTCCGATGGCAGTCCGAGCACCGGAGGCCGGCCGCCGCGTGGACGTCGGCCTCGGCGCTCCACCTGGCCGCGTCTTTCGGCGAGACCGAATGGCAGTCGAGACAGCGGTCGTCCGCTGGCTTGCCGGTCAGGTCGAAAAAGTAGCGGTGCTTGGAATCGAAAGCGGCGGCCCGATACGCGATCTCCGGCACGACGGCCCATTCGTGATCGTCGGGATTGGGCCCGTCGTGGACGCTCCAGGTCTCCTTGAGGCGGGAGGCCATGCCGCCGACCTCGCCGAGGCCTCCGGCCGCTGTCGCCGCCCAGCGCAGGTTCTCGCGCAGGACCTGCTTGGCCCACTCGCTGTGGTCCTGCCGCCCCGAGCGGTTGTGGCAGGCGAGGCAGTTGACCTCCGCCTTCCCCGAGACGTTCCAGCGCGCCCCGGGGTGGGCCCAGGCCTCCTCCTCGGAGGGCTCGGCCGGGCCCCCGCCGGGCAGGTGCCGGCCGAAGAGCAGGGTGAAGTCCCAGGCCGTGAGGCCCGCGGCCTCGGGGTCGAAGGTCCCGGGCCACTTCCTGTGCGAGAGCGGCAGGACGGTGCCGGTCTTGGGATCGACCTCGAGCCAGGGCTCGCCCGGCCGCACGCTCGGGGCCGCCGTCGGGGCGTTGAAGTGCCAGCCGCCGCGGATCGTCTCATAGTCGTGGCAGGGGCCGCACGTCTGGCGGGCCGAGTACGGTAGGGGGTAGGCCTCCGTCGGGACGATGAGCTCGCCGTTCTCGTCGCGGAGGGGCAGGATGTGGACGGGGATCGACCGGTGCCCGTCCCAGACGCTCTGCTTCTGCGGCCCGGCGGGCGCCGGCTCGGGGGGCTGGCCCGGCGCGGCCGCGGCGAGGACGAGGACCGCGAGCAGGGCTCCCCCGACGGCCCGGAGGGAAGTCCGTCCGGCGGGGCTCATGCTTTGAACTGCTCCGGCCGGAACTCGACGAACCGGCGGGCCTTGACTGCTTCGTTGGCCTTGAGCACGGCCACGCACGACTCGTAGGCCAGCTCGGCCGGGCAGTTGAGCGGCGCCCCGCCGCGGACGGCGTCGAAGAAGTTCTCCAGGTGCGGCTGGTGGGCCGGCTTGGCCAGCTCCACCGGCAGGGGCCAGCGCCCCGCCTCGGCCGTCACCCGGACGTCGACGTAGATGTTCTTTGTCGTCGACTTCTGGATGGGCACGGCCTCCGAGCGGAGGAGGCCGGCCTTGGCCAGCGAGTCCCACTCGGGGGCATGAGGCTCGCGCAGGGCCCAGTTGCCGCGCTCGGGGATCTCGGACAGGACGAGCGAGCCGTTCTCGCCCATGAAGGTCTCGTAGAAGCCGCCGTGCTGGGTCGTCGTCTGGACCTGGTAGAAGGCGCGGGTCGCGCCCTCCGCCGTCTCGAACTCGTAGATGGCCATGACGTTGTCATACCATTCCCAGCCCCGATAATAGTCGAGGCCGCCGCAGGCCACGACCGACTTGGGCGGCCCGCCGTGGACCCAGCTGAAAAGGTCGATCTGGTGCGAGCCCAGGTCGACCATCGGGCCCCCGCCGTACTTCTTGTAAAGGCGCCAGTTGCGGAACTCGGTCATGGACCGGTAGCCGTACTTGTCGAGCGTGGCCTGGTCGATGACGTACCTTTCCGGCCAGCCGAGGAGATCGGCCTTGGCCCGGTTCCATTGGGCGAAGGCCACGGTCACCCGGCCGAGCAGCCTCTGGTCGCGGATGAGCCGGTCGATGGCGTGGATGTAACGGGGATTGGAACGGCGCTGGTGGCCGATCTGGAGGAGCCTGCCGGTCGCGCGGGCGGTGAGGACCATGGACCGGGCCGCGTCGAGGGTGTTGGCCATCTCCTTCTCGCAGTAGACCGGGAGCCCGGCCCGCAGACAGGCGTTGGTCTGCTCGGCGTGGACCCAGTCGGGGGTGGCGACGATCGCGGCGTGGAGCCCTTTCTCGGAGGCCAGGAGATCGCGGTAATCCTCGTAGGCGGCGGCGATGTGGCCGTATTTCTTGAGGTAATTGCCCGTGTACTGGCGGCTGTAGGACCAGATGTCGCAGATGGCCGCGACGCGGACCGAGGGAATGCGCAGCATCGCCTCGATGAGCACCCGGCCCTGGGCCCCGCAACCGATGACGGCGACCCGCATCTCGTCGGCGCTCTTCGCGGCGGCCGGCGCCGGAGCGGCCTGCGGCGGAGCCTGCGCGAACGCCTTCCCGGCCAGGGCGGCGCCGAGCCCGGCCGTGGCCGATGACCGGAGGAAATCCCGGCGGCTGATCCGGCCCGCCGCCGGCGTCTTGTGAACATGGCCCATGGTGTCACTCCTGCCTCGGTCGAGGCCGCCCCATCATACTATAAAATGGTCCCTCCGATGAAAGGGAGAATAGCGATTGACAAGAGGGAGGCGGGGGTCCTATGATTCCTATATCAAACATGCTCCGGGCGTTGGCGAATCCGGCCCGAACCGCCGGACGGGGGGGTGGCCATGAAGTGTTCTCAGTGCCAGGCTGAGAATCCCGACGAATCCCGTTTCTGCAACCAGTGCGCGTCCCTGATAAAATCCGGCCCGGCAGCGGCCGGGGGGGCGGGCCCGGACATGACGACGCCGCTTCCGGCGCCTTCCGGCCCGGTAACGCGAACGGCCCATATCCTCTGCGGCGAGATCCTTCCCGGCGCGGAGCTCGCCGGCCGCTATCGCATCCTTGACGAGCTCGGCCGGGGCGGCATGGGCCGGGTCTACAAGGCCCTCGACCGGGAGATCAGCGAAGCGGTCGCCCTCAAGGTGCTCGTCCCGGCCTTCACGGCCGACGAGAAGATGGTCGAACGCTTCCGGAACGAGCTCAAGCTGGCCCGCCGTATCTCCCACAAGAACGTCTGCCGGATCTTCGACCTGGGCAACTGCGAGGGAACCTATTTCATCACCATGGAGTTCGTCCAGGGCGACAACCTCAAGAGCATCATCCAGATGATGGGGCCGCTCGACCCGTCTCGGGCCTTGGCTGTGGCCGGACAGGTCTGCGACGGGCTGGCCGAAGCGCACCGGCTCGGAGTCGTCCACAGGGACCTCAAATCGTCGAATATCATGATCGACCGCGACGGCAGCGCCCGGATCATGGATTTCGGCATCGCCGTGGCCGCCGAGACCAAGGGCCTCACCGACCGGGGGGCCCTCGTTGGCACACCGGAATACATGGCCCCCGAACAGGTCGAAGGCCAGGACGTCGACCGACGGGCCGACATCTACTCGCTCGGCATCATTCTCTTCGAAATGGCCACAGGCAAGGTGCCGTTCGAAGGCCAGACCCCGCTGAGCGTCGCCCTCATGCACCGGGATACCAGACCTCCCGACCCCCGCGAGCTCAACGACCGCACGCCGGCCCCGTTGAGCGGGATAATCGCCCGGTGCCTGGAAAAGGATCCCGGGGCCCGCTATCAGAAGATCGAGGACCTCGCGTCTGAGCTCCACCGCGTCGCCGAGGTGCTCACGGACCGCGGACACGGAAGACGCGAGCCGTCGACGGCCGGCCTGACACCGGGAGGGTCGCGCGTCTTGAGCACGATCGCCGTGCTGCCGTTCACGGACCTCAGCCCTCAGAAGGACCAGGATTACTTCTGCGAAGGATTGGCCGAGGAGATCATCACCGCGCTGGCCAAGGTCCGCCGCTTGGACGTCGCGGCCCGGAGCTCGGCCTTTTCGCCCGAGTTCAGGTCCATGGACGTCCGCGAGGTCGGCCGCCGCCTCGGCGTGGCGGTCGTGCTTGAGGGCAGCGTGCGCAAGGTCGATAGCCGGTTCCGGATAACGGCCCAGCTCCTCAACGTCTCGACCGGCTACCAGATCTGGTCCGAGAAGTACGAGCGGACGCTCGACGACGTCTTCGCCATCCAGGACGAGATCACCCTATCGATCGTCGACCGGCTCCGGGTCGAGCTCCTGGGAGAGGAGCGGAAAGCGCTCCTCAAGCGCCACACGGACAATCCGGAGGCCTACAACCTCTACCTGATGGGCCGGTTCTTCTGGAACAAACGGAACGCCGATGGCTTGAAGCGAGGCCTCGAGTGCTTCTCCCGGGCCATTCAGATCGATCCTTCCTTCGCCCGGGCCTATGCCGGCATCTCCGACACGTACGCGCTGTTCGCCTATTACTGGACTCCGCCGCGCCCCACCCTCATGAAGGCCAAGGCGGCGGCCGAAAGGGCCCTCGAGCTCGACCCGGCGTTGGCCGAAGCCCATACCTCCATGGCCTTCATCAAGCACAAGCTCGACCGGAATTGGAGCGGCGCGGAACGGGAGTACCGGCGGGCCATCGAACTCGACCCCGAATATGTCTGGGCCCATCACTGGTACGCCCTGTTCCTGGCCGCCATGGGCCGGCATCAGGAGTCCTTTGTGGAGATCAAGCGGGCACTGGCCATCGATCCGACCCTGGCCCAGCTGAACATGGTCCACGGCATGCTGTTCTATCTGGCCCGGTTCTATGACCGGGCGATCGAGGAACTGACCAAGGCCGTAGACCTGGACCCTCATCATTCCCTGGCCACGTTCTATCTCGGCTTGGCCCATCTCGAATGCGGGCGATCCGACGAAGCCCTGGCCCTGGTGTCGCGGGCCGCCGAGCTCAACATGAACGCGGGATTTTTTATCCAGGGGATCTGCTATGTCCATGCCTCCGCGGGCCGGAAGGACCTAGCCCGCGGCATCCTGGAGCGGATCGACGAGATCAAGACCAAGACCCACATCTCTCCCGTGTACCAGGCCTTCATCCATTGCCGGCTCGGCGAACACGACCGGGCCTTCGAGTGGTTCGACCGGGCCAGCGAGGAGGGCGACCACTGGCTCGAGTTTATCAAGACCTGGCCGGGCGTCGACACGGTGCGCACGGATCCGCGATACGCCGAGCTCATTCTGAAGCTGGGCCTGAAATAGACCAGCGCCGCCTGCGACAGACCTGCCGTCGGGACGCCCCGGGACCGCCCCGATTGACTTTGGCGGACCCGTGGACTACTCTTCCCCTATACGGAACCCAGCTTAGGGGAGGCCTCTCCATGACCAGAAAGACCGTGTCCTCGGTCCTCGTCGTCCTCTGCGTCCTCGGGCTGGCCGGCTGCAAGTCGAAGAAGCCGGCCGCGGAAGAAGCGGAGAAGGACTGGTATCGCTACATCAGCGCCTTCACGTCGGGAACGATGTTCCGCAAGTCGGCCGTGCGCGTCCTGTTCGTCGACAACGCCGGGACGCCGGGGAAGGCCGCGGCGGGCCTTTTCGAGTTCAGCCCCGCGCTCGACGGACAGGCCGAATGGACGAGCCCGCGCGAGCTGGTCTTCACGCCGAAGGGCGAGCTCGCGCCCGGTCAGGAGTACCGGGCCGTCCTTCATGTCGGAAAGATCCTCGACCTGCCCAAGCCCTACGCCCGCTTCGAGTTCCGTTTCGGCGTCGTCCGTCCGGAGATGGAGATCCTGCTCGAGGGCCTGTTCACCGAGGACCCGGAGCGGCCCCAGGCCCAGGTCCTGCGGGGCCGCGTGGTCACCTCCGATAGGGAGGAGAAGGCCCTGGTCGAGAAGGTCCTGGAGGCCGAACAGGAGGGAAAGCCCCTGCCGATCGAATGGAGCCACGCCCTGGAGGGCCTGACGCACTACTTCACGGTCAAGGACGTCGTCCGGAAGGAGGAGGCCTCGGCCGTCCACCTGTCGTGGGACGGCGGCCCGATCCGGGTCGCCGACCGCGGCCGGCGCGACATCGAAGTCCCGGCCCAGGGAGCCTTCCAGGTCGTCTCGATCGAGCCCGTCCTGGGCGAGACCCGCCACGTCCTGGTGCGCTTCTCGGACGGCCTGGCCGGGGACCAGGACCTCAAGGGGCTCATCCGGATCGAGGACCGGCCCCTGACCTACGAGATCGAAGGCAACGTCGTCCGCGTCTATTCGACCCAGGAGTTCCTCGGCAGCGTCCCCGTCCAGGTCCTGCCGGGCGTCCGCAACACCCTCAACCGCCGCCTGAGAGAGCGAACGGACCGGACCATCGCCTTCGAGTCCCTCCGGCCCCAGGTCCGCTTCGTCGGCCGCGGGCTCGTCCTGCCGCGCAAGGACCGATTGACCGTGCCCATCGAGGCCGTCAATCTGCGCAGTATCCAGGTCGCGGCCTTCCAGATCTACCCCGGCAACATGGCCCAGTTCTTCCAAGTCAACAGCCTCGAGGGCGGCGAGGAGCTGGCCCGCGTCGGCCGCTACCTCTGGCGCAGGACCGTCCCGCTCTCGGACGATCCGGCGGTGACCGGCAAGAGGACCCGCTTCGACCTCGACGTGACGCCGCTCTTCAAGGAGCATCCGGGCAGCCTCTTCCGGCTCGTCCTGTCCTTCAACCGCGGCAACTCGACCTATCCCTGCCCGGCCGGCGACCGGCCGGTCGCGACCGAGCCGCCGCTCAGGAACATGGACGACGCCGGCTACGACCGGTATTCGAACTGGGATTACTATGACGAGGGCTACGAATACAGCCCCGGCGACTGGCAGCGCCGGAGCGATCCCTGCGCCGACGCCTACTACATGCCGCGCTACAATCGCGAGGCCGTCGTCGGCCGCAATTTCTTCGCTTCGGACATCGGCCTCGTGGCCAAGCTCGAGGCCAACGGGACGCTCCATGTCGTGGCCACCGACATCGGCACGGCCCGGCCCCTCTCCGGGCTCCGCCTGCGGGCCTTCAACTACCAGAACCGGGTCCTGGGCGAGGCGTCCACAGACGGGAACGGCTTCGCGGTCTTTCCGCTGAAGGACCGGCCGTTCTATGTCGCGGCCGAGAGCGGCGGCGACACGGGCTATTTGCGCCTGGCCGGCGAGGGCGCCCTGCCCCTCAGCCACTTCGACATCGGCGGCGAGGTCGCTCCGAAGGGCGTCAAGGGCATCCTCTACGGTGAGCGAGGCGTCTGGCGCCCCGGCGACACGCTCCATCTGACGTTCGTCCTGTTCGACCGGGAGAAGGTCCTCCCGGCGGGACACCCCGTCGTCCTGGAGCTCGCGAATCCGCAGGGCCAGCTCGTCCTGACGGCCAAGCCGGACAGGGCGGTCGAGCCGTTTTACGCTTTCCGGATCGAAACGGACGAGGCGGCGCCGACGGGCAACTGGCAGGCCCGGGTTCTCGTCGGCGGCCTGACCTTCACGAAGGCCCTCAAGATCGAGACGGTCGTTCCCAACCGGCTCAAGATCACCCTCGACCCGGGCGGCCGGAGCGTCCTTGTCCGCAAGGACATGCCGATCGAGGCGGCGGTCGCGTCGCAATGGCTCCACGGCGCGCCGGCGGCGAACCTGAAATACGATGTCTCCGTCCGGCTTTCCCGGCGCCCGACCCGCTTCGACCGCTTTCCGGATCACAGCTTTGACGATCCCGCCCGGGACTTCGAGGGCGCGACGGTCGAAGCGGCCAATGGCACGCTGGACGCCGCCGGGCGGGCCACCGCCCGGATCGATCTCGATCCGCAACAGCCCAGCCCGGGAGCGCTGGACGCGTCCTTCACCAGCCGGGTCTTCGAGGAGAGCGGCGATTTCAGCGTCGACACGTTCGCCCTGCCGTTCCATCCCTACGACAGCTATGTCGGCGTCCGGGCGCCCAAGGGCGACCAGGCCCGGGGCATGCTCCTGACCGACCAGGACCAGGAGGTTTCGATCGTCACGGTCGATCCCGCCGGGCGGCCCGTGCCGCGCGACCGGGTCCTGGTCTCGCTCTACAAGATCGAGTGGCGGTGGTGGTGGGACCGCAGCGGCGAGTCCCTGGCCCAGTACGTCTCGAGCGTCCAGACGCGGCCCGTGCTCAAGGGCGAGGTCGCGACCCGGGACGGGGCCGGGAAGTGGTCGTTCCGGATCCGCTATCCCGACTGGGGCCGATTCCTCGTCCGGGTCGAGGACCCGGCGAGCGGCCACGCGGCCGGCCAGATCGTCTACGTCGACTGGCCGGGCTGGGCCGGCCGGGCCCGCGAGGAGGGCGGGGCCGGGGCGACGGCCCTCAGCTTCACGGCCGACAAGCCGTCCTACAAGGTCGGCGAGAAGGCCGTCCTCTACCTGCCCGAGGCCGTCCAGGGCCGGGCCCTGGTCTCGATCGAGAGCGGCACGTCGGTCATCGACAAGTTCTGGGTGCCCACGGTCAAGGGCGAGAACCGCTTCGAGGTCTCCCTCACCGCGGCCATGACGCCCAACGTCTACGTCCACGTCACGCTCGTCCAGCCGCATCGGGACAAGGCCAGCGACGCGCCCATCCGGCTCTACGGCGTCATCCCGCTCCTGGTCGAGGACCCGGCGACGCGCCTGGAGCCGACGCTCAAGGTGGCCGACGAGATCCGGCCGAAAGAGAAGTTCCGGATCGAGGTCGGCGAGGCCCGCGGCCGGCCCATGACCTACACGCTGGCCGTGGTCGACGAGGGACTTCTCGGCCTGACCCGCTTCGCGACGCCGGACCTGCGCCGGGGGTTCTACGCCCGTGAGGCCCTGGGCGTCGCGACCTGGGACCTCTTCGATATCGTCGCCGAGGCCTACGGCGCCGCGATGGCCCGCATCCTGGCCCTCGGCGGCGACGAGGACGGCGAGTCGCAGGACAAGGCCAAACAGCCGCGGCGCTTCCCGCCGGTCGCGCTCTTCGAGGGTCCCTTCGATCTCCAGGCCGGCGGCCGCGGCGTTCACGAGCTGACCATGCCGCAGTATTTCGGGGCCGTCCGGGTGATGGTCGTGGCCGGCCGCGGCGGCGCCTTCGGCCTGGCCGAGAAGTCCGTGCCCGTGCGCCGCGATCTGATGACCCTGGCCACCCTGCCTCGGGTCGTCCGCCCCGGCGAGGACGTGGTCATGCCCCTAACGGTCTTCGTCACCAAGCCGGAGATCAAGGAGGTCACGGTCGAGGTGGAGACGAACGGCCTGTTCCAAATCGTCGGTGAGCGCAAGAAGACGGTCGCCTTCGCCCGGCCCGGGGACGACATCGTCACCTTCGCGCTCAAGACGACGGGCGGCACCGGAACGGGCGAAGTGAGGTTCCGGGCCTCGGGCGGGACTGAGCGGGTCGAAGACACGATCGCCATTCCCGTCCTGGCCAGCAACGCGGCCGTCACCCGGACGACGCGCCTCGAGGTCCGGCCGGGCGATACCGTCACCGAGGCGGTCATACCCTTTGGCCTCGAGACGACCAACGCGGTCGTCGTCGAAGCGTCCTCCCTGGCGCCGCTCGATCTCCAGAAGCGCCTCGATTATCTCATCCAGTTCCCCCACGGCTGTCTGGAACAAACGCTCTCGGCGGCCTTCCCGCAGCTCTATCTCAAGAGCCTGGTCAAGCTCGACGACCGGCAGGCGCGCGAGGTCGAGGAGCACGTCAAGGCGGCCATCCAAAAGCTGGCCCATTTCCAGATCGCCAACGGCGCGTTCTCCTATTGGCCGGGCGACCGCGACGCGCACGCCTGGACCACGTCCTATGCCGGCTATTTCCTGCTCGAGGCCGTCCGCTTCGGCTATCACGTGCCGCAGGCCATGCTGGATGCCTGGCGGGCGAACCAGAAGATGATGGCCAACGCTTTCGTCACGGGCGGGGCCTCGGACCAGCTCGTCCAGTCGTTCCGGCTGTTCGCCCTGGCCCTGGCCCGCGATCCCGACCTCGGGGCCATGAACCGGCTCCGGGAGGGGACCGGACTGCCCGGCTTGGCCGCGGTCCTGCTGGCCGCGGCCTTCCACGTGACCGGGCAGTCCGGCGCGGCGGCCGACCTGGCCGACCGGGCCCGGCTCGAGTTCCCGCGCTATCGCGAGGACAGCGTCACCTTCGGCTCCGACTTTCGCGACAAGGCCCTGGCCGTCCGGGCCTTCGTCCAGATGGGCCGATCCGAAAAGGCCCGCCCTCATCTGGCGGACATCACCAAGACCCTGGGCTCGGACCTCTGGCTGTCGACCCAGGAGACGTCGTTCGGGCTCATGGCCCTGTCCGCCTTCTACGGCAGCGCCGAGATCAAGCCGTTCCGCTTCCGCTTCGCCTGGGACGCCGAAAAGGCGACCGAGGTCTCGTCCTCGACGCCGTTCGACCGCCGTGAATACGCGGCCTTCCCGCTCAAGGGCAGGACCCTGGCCGTGACCAACACGGAGGCGGCGCCGCTCTTCGTCAACATCTACCGGCGCGGCGTCCCCGCGGCCGGGGTGGAGGAGCCGTCGTCGGAAGGCCTGGCGATCGACGTCCGGACCCGCGACATGAAGATGAACGCGCTCGCCATCGGCCGGGTCACCCAGGGGCTCGACCTCGTGGCCGAGGTGCGGGTCAAGAACCTGACCGAGCGGCGGCTCGAGAACCTCGTCCTGACGCACCTCGTGGCCGCGGGCTTCCAGATCAAGAACCCCCGTTTCGCGGCTGAAGGCGAAACGGCCCCGGCGGTCGATTACCAGGACATCCGCGACGATCGGGTCTACACGTACTTCGGGCTCGGGGCCGGCCAGGAGCGGGTGTTCCGGATCGTGATGAACGCGTCCTACCGCGGCCGCTACTACCAGCCCGGCGTGGCCGTCGAGGCGATGTACGACGGCGGCCTCCACGCCAACACGAAAGGACAATGGGTCGAGATCGTCCAGTGAAGCGGTCGGAAGGGGACCGGCCCCTCGACACCCGGCCTCACAAATTGCCCTTGTCTATCCGTGTCGGCCTAATAACGGCAGTTCTGATCTCAATATGGCTCGCGGTGCCCGTCGTCCGTTTCGGGGACCCGATCTCGCCGGTGCTGTTCAGCGCCGAGGGGCGGCTTCTCGGCGCCCGGACGGCGGCCGACGGCCAGTGGCGCTTCCCGCCGGGGGAGCGCGTCCCCGCGCGCTTCTTCGAAGTGCTGATCCGGTTCGAGGACAAGCGCTTCTTCGCCCACCCCGGCGTCGATCCCCTGGCGGCGGCCCGGGCCGTACGGCAGAACCTCCGGGCCGGCAGGGTCGCGAGCGGGGCCAGCACGATCACCATGCAGGTCGTCCGGCTGGCCCGCAAGGACCGGCCGCGGACCTATATCGAGAAGCTCAAGGAAGCGGTCCTGGCTCTCCGGCTCGAGACCGGGCGCACCAAGAAGGAGATCCTCACGCTCTTCGCCGCCCATGCGCCCTTCGGCGGCAACGTCGTCGGCCTCGACGCCGCGGCCTGGCTGTACTTCGGCCGGGGCCCGGAGCGGTTGAGCTGGGCCGAGGCGGCCTTTCTGGCCGTCCTGCCGAACGACCCGGGGCTCATGGCCTCAGCGGGCGGCCGCGAACGGCTCCTGCGCAAGCGGAACAGGCTCCTCGAGAGGCTCGGAACGGGCGGCGAGATGACCGCCCTCGAATGCGGCCTAGCCCTGGCCGAGCCCATGCCCGCCCGTCTCCGCGCCGTGCCGCGCGACGCGCCGCACCTCCTCGATACGCTGGCCGCGCGGCCCGGCGGGGGGCCGCCCTTCCGGACCTTTCTCGAGGCCGGACTCCAGCGGACGGCGAGCCGGATCGTCGAGGAGAACGGCGGCCGTCTGGCCGGCCGCGGCATCCGCAATCTCGCGGCGGTCGTCATCGACAACCGCCGCGCCGCGGTCGTCGCCTATGTCGGCAACTCCGGGCTCGAGCGGCGCGAGGACCAGGGCCAGAACGTCGACATCCTCCAGAGCCGGCGGAGCACCGGCAGCATCCTCAAGCCGTTCCTCTACGCGGCGATGCTCAAGGAAGGCTTTCTCACGCCGGCCACCCTCGTCCCCGATACGCCGGCCCGGTTCGAGGGCTTCCGGCCGGAGAACTTCGACCGCCGCTTCCGCGGCGCCGTGCCGGCCCGGGCCGCCCTGGCCTGGTCGCTCAACGTCCCGGCCGTGCGCGAGCTCCGCGAGTACGGCATCCCCCGGTTCGAGAACCGCCTGCGGCAGTGGGGGATGACCACCTTGGACCGGTCGCCCGACGACTACGGCCTGACGCTCATCCTGGGCGGCGCCGAGGGTCGGCTCCTCGAGATCGCCGGGCTCTACGCCAAGCTGGCCCAGCTCGCCTCGGGCTCGCCGGCGGGCGGGCGCGAGGTGAGGCTGCTGCGCGACGAGCCGGAGACGCCGTCGCGGATGCGCGGCCTCGGGGCGGCCGCCGCTTATCTCACGCTCCAGGCCCTGACCGCGGTCAATCGGCCCGACGACGAGGGCTTCTGGCGGAGCTTCAGCTCCTCGAAGTGGCTGGCCTGGAAGACGGGGACGAGCTTCGGTCTGCGGGACGGCTGGGCCGTGGGCGTCACGCCGAGCTACACCATCGGCGTCTGGGCGGGGAACGCGGACGGGGAAGGAAGACCCGGGCTGACGGGACTGGCCGCCGCGGCCCCGGTCCTGTTCGACCTTCTCGGCGCGGTCGACGGCGGGGGAGAGATCGTCCGGCCGCCGTTCGGCTTCAAGACGGTCAAGGTCTGCCGCGACTCGGGATATCTCGCGACGGACCTCTGCCCGGACGAAGATGTCCTCGTACCTGAGGAAAGCCGCTTCGACCGGATGTGCGCTTTCCATCAAACGGTGCACCTCGACGCTTCGGGCCGGTTCCGGGTGGACAGCCGCTGTGAGCCGGTCGGGACGATGAGGCACGAATCGTGGTTCGTGCTGCCGCCCGTCCAGGAATACTACTACCGGGCCGATCACGCCGACTACAAGCCGTTGCCGCCGTTCCGGAGCGATTGCGCGGGCGGGCCGGCGGGCGAGCGCGGCTCGCGGGTCATGAGCCTCGTCTATCCCGAGCCGGACACGTCGGTGTACGTGCCGGTCGGCCTGGACGGGAGGCTCGGTGAGGTCGTCTTCGAGGCGGTGCACCGGGAAGGCGGGGCGACCATCCACTGGCACCTCGACGAGGACTATCTGGCCTCGACGCGGGTCTTCCACCAGATCGGAGTGGCGCCCGAGCCCGGTCCGCACCGGCTCGTTCTCATGGACGAGGAGGGACGGAGGCTGGTGCGGGACTTCCGGGTCGTCAGCCCGCCGCGCCGCGGCGACCGCTGATCCGGCGTCTACTTCTTCATGTCCCTGTCGAAGGCCATCTTGGACGGCGAGAAGTTCATCCGGCGGACGAACTCGAGGGCTTCCCGGGGCCGATCATGCCGTAGCGGAGCTTGGGCGACTCCGCCCCCGCCGCCTGTCCTTCGATCATGTCAGGTCCTCCCAAGATGGGGTCAGCCGAAAAAAAGAAGGGACCGGGTCTTCGCAAATGCGAAGACCCGGTCCCTTCTTATTTCAAAGCATTGCGGATGCGGTCGGCGGCCAGCTTGGCCTCCGGGGCGACGGTCGGGTCGGCCAGCAGCGATTCCGCCGTTTTCAGCGACGTGACGCACGGGAAACGGCCGAGCAGGCCGAGAACGAGCTTCTTCTCCTCCGGCCGCGGCGCGAGGGCCAGGGCCTTGAGGAGATCCGCCGCCGCGCCCTCTGGCGCCCGGTTGGGCTCGAGCCCGATCAGGCGCACATAGGCCCGCAGGGACAGGAGGCGATGGGTGATCTCCAGGGTCGATCCGGCGATGCCGAGGACGTCGTCCCGGGCCGCGATGGTCGGCCATTCGGCCAAGGCCCTGACCGCGGCGTCGATAACAGCCGGGTCCGGATCGGCCAGCGCCCCGCGCACGAGCGGGAGGGCCGAGTCGTCGCCGATCTTGCCCAGCACCCGCAGGAGGTCCGCCCTCTTCTTCGCGTCCTTTTCCGCGGCCAGCCGGGATTTGACCTCCCCGGCGCGGGCGAGCTCCCGGGGGTTTGTCCGGGCGGCCGCGGCGATCGTGTCCTGCAGGGCCTCCCGGTCCGCTTCCTCCTCGAGCCCGCCGAGAAGGTCGAGAAGCCCGGGAATATCCGCCTGGCCGCCGAGCGTCCGGAGCGCGGCCGCGGCCCGGCCCTTGAGCCCGGGCGCCCCCGACTTGACGAGATCCATGAGCAGGGGCTTGGCCCCGGCGAGGCGCCGCTCGCTCGCGGCCCGGACGAGCTCGGCCTTGACCGCCTCGTCGCTCGTCTTGGCCAGATGTTCGAGCACGGCGGCGTCTGCGTCGAGGCCCTTGAGCCGGGCGAGCGCCTCGCGGGCGGCCTCCTGTTCCGCTCCGGCCGACCGGGCCGCCTTGGTCGCGAGGAAGACGACCGACTTCCCGTCGCCGACCCGGGCGACGGCGCGCAGGGCGGCCAGCCTCACGTCCGGGGAGGAGCTTTCCGCGGCCGCGAGCAGATGGGGCCTGACCGTTTCCGCGGGATAATCCGCCAGAAGGGCCGTGAGCTGGACCTTGGCCGCCTCGGGCAGGCGCGGCATGAGATCGGCGATCCTGCCGATCTCGCCCGGACCGAAGCTCCCGGGCGCCATGGTGAGCGCAGGCCCGTAGAGCTGGGCGTCCTTTCCCGTCAAAGCTCTCAGGATGGCCTCCCGGGCGTCAGACCCGGAGGCGATCTTGCCCATGAACGCGGCCTGCCGGATGGGCGGCGAAGCTTTGGCCGCGAAGACCTTGTCGTAGATCGCGGCCGCGGCGGCCTTGTCTCCGGCCGCCAGCGATCCTTCCGCCGCTACGAGGAGGGCCGACGCGGCCTCGGACTTGAGCGTCGCCGACTTCGATAATGCGGCGGTCAGCGTCTTGACCGCTTCGGCGCCGCCGACCTTGCCCAGCGCTTTGATCGCATCGGCGGCCAAGGCCGCGTCCTTGCCTCCGGCGAGCCGCGCCAGGGCCGGGACCGCGGCCGCCGCCCTCCTCTGGCCGAGCGAGAAGACGAGGCCGCGGCGAACGCCGGCCGCGGCCTTGTCGAGCGCGGCGATCAGGGCCTCGTCCGCCTCGACGCCCGGGATCCTTTCCAGCGCATAGCGGGCCGCGTCGGTCGTTCCGGGCTCGAGAACGAGAGCGGCCAGGACGGCGACCGAGTCCGGGCCGCCGATGAGGCCAAGGGCCCGGCAGGCCGCCATCACCCCGGCCGGGGCCGGAACGGGCGAGCCCTGGATGAACTCGAGAAGCGCGGACTCGATCCCCCGGCGGGCCCCGGCGTTGTCCTTTTGAGAGAAGACCAACGCCCGCAGGCGCATGGCCGGACCGACGTCGGAGGTATCGTAAGTCCGGAGGTCCTTGAGGATGGCCTCGAGCGAGTCGGTGGTCAGCCCCAGGCCCCGCTTCATCCGTTCGTCCGTTTGCCCGGCCGCGGGGGAGGCCGCGAGCGCGAGAGAAGCGAAGACGAGGAGGGCCGCGAGGGCGATCGGTTGGCGTGTCTTGTTCATCGTCACGCTCTTCACTCCGGCAGCTGCCACGGCCTGCGGTACGAATGGCCCAACAGCCGCTCCGCTTCCGGGTCGCCGACGATGGTCTCGGTCGCCGGGTCCCACTTGATCTTCCGGCCGACCTCCATGGCGATGACGCCGAGATGTCCGACGCTCGCCGATCGGTGGGCCGTCTCGGCCGGGGTGATCGTCGTCCCCCGGCTGCGGACGCAGTCGAGGAAGTTCCGTATATGGTCGCGGCTCTTGTCCAGCCGGATCTCCTCCGGCCCGATAGTCTCGCGCTTCAGGCTCGTCGGCTCGGTCTCGAACTGCCCGCGGTCGACCCAGATCCAGCCGTACTCGCCGATCCACTTCGTCCCGCTCCAGATCTCGTCGTGCCCGCCGGCCAGGACCATGGGCGTCCCGTCGGCGTACTTGGCCCGGACGTGGTAGCGGGTCGGGCTGTTGTAGATGCCGGACGTCGGGAACTCGCCCTCGGCCTCGATCTCGACCGGGCCGGTCTCGTCCCAACCCATGCCCCAGTGGGCGATGTCGAGATGATGGCCGATCCAGTCCATGTACTGCCCGCCGCCGAAATCCATGTTCCAACGCCAGTTCATGTGCACGCGGGCCCTGCAGTAGGGCCACCACGGTGCCGGGCCGACCCAGAGCTCGTAGTCGAGGTTCGCGGGCGGGGCGACCAACGCTTCCTGGCCGAAGGTCCCGGCGAAGTCGTAATGCCCGGACGGCAGACCGACCTCGATCCTTCTGATCCTGCCGATGCGGCCGTTGCGGACGAGCTCCGAGGCTTGATGGAAGTTCTCGACCGACCTCTGCCACGAGCCCGTCTGCCAGACCCGTCCGTAGCGCTTGACCGCGTCGCAGAGGGCCCGTCCCTCGCGGAGGTTGTGGGTCAGGGGCTTCTCGCCGTAGACATCGAAGCCGGACCTGAGCGCCGCGACGCCGAGGATGGCGTGCCAGTGGTCGGGCACGGCGATCGACACGGCGTCGAGGTCCCGGCGCAGGAAGAGCTCGCGGAAATCGCGGTAGGTCGCGCAGGCCTTGTGGCCGTACTTCTTGTCGACCAGGCCCTTGGCCAGGGCCAGCGGCTCGGCGTCGAGGTCGCAGACGGCCACCCACTGGACCTCGGGCTTCTCCAGGAAATTGGCCATGTTCGAAGGACCCTGCATGCCGAAGCCTATGCCGGCCATGACGATGCGGTCCGAGGCCGCGACGGCCCCACCTTTGCCCAGGGCCGAGGCCTTGACGATGGTCGGGAAACCGGCCACCCCCACCCCCGCGGCGGCGGCGGCGCCGCCGGCGATCGCGGCCGAGCGGAGGAACTGCCGACGGCTCATTTTTCGGCGCTTCTCGCTCATCGGCGTCCCCTCTTTTTGCGGCCCTTCTCGTCCCGCCGCGGCCTCGGCCTTCCTGTCCGACCCCCGTCCGGCCGCTCGCCGGCGCTCAGACGAGCGGCGTCGTGCCCGGCACGGCGACCGGGTCGACCGGGTTCGGGCCGAAGGCGAGCGTCTTCGGGAAGAGGTCGAGCTTGGAGGCGTTCATGGCCCAATCCCAGGAGATGGCCCGGCCGGTGTAGGCGCTCATGCGGCCCATGATGGCGCAGAGCGTGCTCTCGGCGACCTGCCGGCCCTCGTTGAGCGGCCTGCCGTCGCGGATGCTCTCGATGAGGTCCCTGTGCTCGGCGACGTAGGGGTTGGCCTCCTCGGCCTCGAACTTCCAGGCGCCCGGGCCGGAGATCTCGCCGTAGCCGAAGGCGTGGCCCTTGGTCCCCACGATCTTCTCCTCGACCCTCTCGGCGCAGCCCTTGGTCTGACGGCACTGGCTGGCCACCCGGACGCCGCCCGGGTATTCGAGCTCGACGGCGAAGTGGTCGAAGATGTTGCCGTATTCCGGGGCCGTCCGGACCTGCCGCCCGCCCATGGCCATGACCTTGACCGGCGTCGCGCCGAGGGCCCAGTTCATGACGTCGATGTTGTGGACGTGCTGTTCGACGATGTGATCGCCCGAGGTCCAGGAGAAGTAGAGCCAATTGCGGCACTGCCACTCCATGTCGCTCATCTCCGGCGTCCGCTTGATGACCCAGAGGTCGCCCTGGTTCCAGTAGCACTGCCCGCCGACGATCTCGCCGATGGCCCCGTCGCGGACGCGCTTCATGGTCTCGAGGTACCTCTGCTGATGACGCCGCTGGGTCCCGGCCACGATGGCCAGGCCCTTTTTGGCGGCCAGCTCGGAGCTGGCGATGACCGAGCGCACGCCGACCGGGTCAACGGCCACGGGCTTTTCCATGAAGACGTGCTTGCCGGCCTTGACGCAAGCCTCGAGGTGGAGCGGCCGGAAGCCGGGCGGCGCGGCCGTGACGATATAGTTGATCCTCTTGATGGCCAGGAGCTTCTTGTAGCCGTCCAATCCCGTGAAACACGTCTCCGGCGTGATCTTGACCGCGTTCGGGACCTTCTCCCGGAGCGTCTTGAGCGAGCTCGCGATGCGGTCCTCGAACGGGTCGTAGAGGGCCACGATCTCGACCCCCGGGGCGGCCTCGACCGCGTTGACGGCCGCGCCCGTGCCGCGGCCGCCGGCGCCGATGACGCCGATGCGGATCACGTCGTCGCCCGCGGCGCAGCGCCCGCCCGATCCCGCGACGGCCGCCACGAGTGTGGCCATGGAGGCCGTCGAAGCGGTCTTGAGGAAGTCGCGGCGCGTCAGTCCGTTGTCGTTGGTGTCGTTCTGGTCGTCCATGAGTCCCTCCTTAGAAGCTGTCGGCGGCGCGATAGGCCTCGAGCAGCGCCTTCTCGCCCTCGAGCCCGGGCTTGCTCTTGCCGTGCTCGAGGCAGAGGACGCCCGTGTAGCCCTTGCCGTGGATGTGCTTGAAGATGTTGCGGTAGTTCATCTCGCCGGTCCCCGGCTCTTTGCGGCCCGGCGAGTCGCCGATGTGGAAGGCGGCCAGCTCGTCCCAGCAGGCGTCGATGTTGGGGATGATGTTGCCCTCGGTGATCTGCTGATGGTACATGTCGTCGATGATCTTGACCGACGGGCTCCCGACGGCCTTGGTGATCTGATAGGCCTGGGCCATCTTGGTCAGGAAGAGGCCGGGATGGTCCTTGGGGTTGAGGGGCTCGAGGCCGATGACGAGGCCCGACGGCTCGCACAGCGCGGCCGCCCGCTTGAGGTTCTCGACGACGTTGGCCGTCTGGTAGTCCCAATCGGCGCTCAGGTTGAACCGCCCCGGGACGGCGAGGGTCCACTTGCAGCCGGTGCGCCGGCCCGTCTCGACGGCCGTCTTGAAGCGCTCCGCGAGCATGTCGCGGACCGCGGCGTCCCGGGTGACGAAGGATTCGACCTTGAAGTCGGCGTAGGCGACGAAGGGGCCGATGGTCAGGCCGAGGCGGTCCGATTCCCTGGCCAGGGCCTCCTGTTCGGCCGCAGGCCGGCCCATCAGGCCGTTGTCGAACCAGGCCTTGAAGCCCTGGTCGGCCATGAACTTGAGCTGGTCGATGAAGCCCTTGCCGGCGTGGGCCTCGAACGCCCCCAGGCTTGGCGCGTACTTGAGCTTGAAGCCGGCGCCCTTCGCAACCTGGGACTCGGACGGCCCGGCGCTCCCCGACCCGGTCAGGGAAAACGCCGCCGCGCCCATCGCGGCCGCCCTGAGGAAGTCCCGACGGGATTCGAACGATCTGTGATTCCCCACTTAGCCCTCCTGTCCGGAATTCCGGGCGAAACGCGCCTCAACGAAGAAGCTGAGATGGGGTCCGGAGAGCGCGTTTCAAACCCACGATAGGATGATTCTATTAAAAGGGAATCGGGGACACAATACCATTTTCCGAATTACTTCAACTTCTGGCCCATGACGTCCTTCGACGGCTTCGCCCAGGGCGAGACCCTGAATCAGGGGGGCGTGCGAGGTCGTTCTGAAGGGACGCCCGGCGGCGGAGATTGAAGCGACGCGAGGAGCTCCGCGGCCGATGCGACCGGCCGCAGACAGGCCCCTCCCGAGCAGACGTAGGCGGCGGCCCGGCCGCCGCCCGCGCCCGCGTCCATGGTCTTCGTCCAGGGCGCCAGCCTCTCGACGGAGCCCGCGGTCTCGTCATCGTCCGCCGGCTTGAAAAGCCCGGCGGCGTCCCACAGACAGCTCCCCCTCAGGGCCTCCAGGAGCCCGCGGGTCTCCGCGGCCTCCGGACGCCCGACGACCACGACCTCGCGCGAGGGGCTGAGGGCGTAATCCAGACCGCAGAGGAGCTCCGTGTACATGCGCGGCTGGGTCGCGACCTCGACCGCGAACGCCCTGGCCAGGCGGGCGGCGCGGTCCTCGAGGTCCCGGCGCCCGGTGAGGCGGGCCAGGCGGAGGAGGTTCCGGAACATCACCGAATTGCCGGAGGGGACGGCCCCGTCGTAGATCTCCTTGCGCCGGGCCGTGGGGTCCCCTTCCGCGGTGAAGAAAAACCCGCCCTCCCCGTCGTCCCAGAAGAGACCGATAACCCGGTCCGTGAGCTCGAGGGCCCTTTCGAGATGGCGCGGCTCATAGGCGGCCCCGTAGAGCGCGATCAGGCCTTTGATCAGGAAGGCGTGGTCGTCGAGGAAGGCGGGGACAAGGGCCTCCCCGTCGACATAGACGTGCCGGAGGAGGCCGTCGGGGCCGCGCATCCTCTCCAGGACGAAGTCCGCCGCCCCGCGGGCCGCGCGCACGTACCGCTCCTCTCCGGTGGCCCGGAAGACCGCGGCCAGGGCGGCGATCATCAGGCCGTTCCAGTCGGCGAGGACCTTCGTGTCCCTGAACGGCCTCGGCCTCTCGTCGCGCGACCGGAGGAGCCTCCGCCGGATCGCCTCGACCCGGTCGTCGGACGAGACGCCGGCGCTCGCGCCGCCCGGGACCTGCCCGTCCGGGATCCGGCCGTCGCGCGGGCCCTCCGGGCCGGGGCCGCCGCCCTTGTCGCCGAGGCCGAAGGCGAGGGCCGCGATCCCGGCGTCCTCAGCGCCCAGCGCCTCTTCGAGCTCGTCGCGCGTCCAGAGGTAGAACCGGCCCTCCTCGCCCTCGCTGTCGGCGTCCTCGGCCGTGTAAAAGCCGCCCTCCGGGGCGGCGAGGTCCCGCAGGACATAGTCCGCGACCTCGGCCGCGGTCCGCCTGAACTCCCTTCGTCCGGTGGCCGCGTAGGCCTCGGCATAGACCTCGGCCAGGAGCGCCTGGTCGTAGAGCATCTTCTCGAAATGGGGGAGGCGCCAATCGGCGTCGGTCGAATAGCGGTGAAAGCCGTGGCCGAGATGGTCGTAGATGCCGCCGCGGCGCATGGCCTTGAGGGTCATGCCGGCCATGCCCAGGGCCTCGCCGTTTCCGGTCCTCCGCCAATGCCTCAGGAGGAACCCGATGTGGTGGGCGACGGGGAACTTGGGGGCGCGCCCGAACCCGCCCCGCGCCCGGTCGAAATCCGCGGCCAGCGCCCGGAAGGCCTCGTCGAGCACCGCCGCCGTGAGCTCCTCGACCCGCCGGCCTTTGGCCTTGATCCGGCCCCGCTCGATCGCGGCCGTGATCCCTTCGGCCGTCCGCAGGACCTCGGGCCGCCGGGTCCGCCAGGCCTCGGCGGCCGCGGGCAGGACCTCGAGGAGGCCGGGCCGGCCCCATTGCCGCGACTTCGGGAAATAGGTCCCGGCGTAAAAGGGCTGCCGGTCGGGCGTCATCAGGATGGTCAAGGGCCAGCCGCCGGCGCCGACGATCGCCTGGCAGACGGCCATGTAGCGCTGATCGAGGTCCGGCCGCTCTTCCCGGTCGACCTTGACGGCGACGAAATCGGCGTTGAGCAGGCGGGCGACCTCCTCGTCGGCGAAGGACTCCTCGCGCATGACGTGACACCAGTGGCAGGTCGAGTAGCCGATGGACAGGAAGACGGGCTTGTCCTCGCGACGGGCCCGTTCGAAGGCCTCCTCGCCCCAGGGGTGCCAGTCCACGGGATCGCCGGCGTGCTGACGGAGATAGGGGCTCTTTTCCCGGGCCAGCCGATTGACCGAAGGCATGTCCGCGACCACTCCCGATGAGGTCCCCTCCATGTTAGCACAGACAACCTTTTTCCGTCCCGGCGAGTATATAGGAGCGATATGTCCGGGTCGTCCGTCTTTCGAGGTGCCTCTTGAAATGCTCGCCCGTGGTTCTGCTGACGGCCGTTTTGGCCGCGGCCTCCCTTTCCTCCGCCGCCGACCCGCCCCGGTCCAGGGTCTATCGGACGGCCCACGTCAATCCCCATTCTCCCAAGATCGACGGCCGTTTCGACGATCCGGCCTGGGGGAAGGTCGCCTGGGAGGGCGAGTTCGTCCAGCGGGAACCCTACGAAGGCCGGGCGCCCACGCAGCAGACCGCCTTCAAGATCCTCTACGACGACCAGAGCCTCTACGTGGCCATCAAGGCCTTCGACACCGAGCCGGCCAGGATCGAACGGCGCATGTCCCGCCGGGACGACATCGACGGCGACTGGGTCGAGGTCAGCCTCGACACGTTCCACGACCATCGCACCGCCTTCTGCTTCGCCGCCAACGCGGCCGGGGTCAAGCGCGACGCCGTGGCCATCAACGACAGCAACTGGGACGACAGCACGGACCTCGATTGGGACCCCATCTGGGAGGTCGAGACGGCCGCCGACGCCGACGGCTGGACGGCCGAGATGCGCATCCCCTTCACCCAGCTCCGTTTCGCCAACAAGCCCGAGCAGACCTGGGGGCTCGAGGTCCAGCGCAAGCTCTTCCGGAAGAACGAGCGGTCCCTCTGGCAGCACATTCCCAAGGACGCGGCCGGCTGGGTCTCGTGCTTCGGCGATCTCCACGGCCTCGTCGGCCTCAAGCCGCCGCGCCAGGTCGAGCTCTTCCCCTACACGGTCGGCCGGCTCCGGAGCTCTCCGGCGGAGGCGGGCAATCCCTTCGCCGCCGGCCGCTCCCGCTCCCTCTACGGCGGCCTCGACGGCAAGGTCGGCGTCACCGGCGACCTGACCCTCAACTTCACCATCAACCCGGATTTCGGTCAGGTCGAGGCCGACCCCTCCGTCGTCAACCTGACCGCCTTCGAGACCTATTACCAGGAGAAGCGGCCGTTCTTCATCGAGGGCCGCAACATCCTGAGCTTCAGCCTGATGGGCGGCGACGGGGACATGTCGAGCGACAACCTCTTCTACACCCGGCGCATCGGCCGTTCCCCCCAATACTATCCCCAATCCGGCGACTTCGTCCGGGTCCCGGAGGCGACGACCATCCTCGGGGCCTTCAAGCTGACCGGAAAGACCCGAAGCGGGCTGTCGGTCGGCGTCATCGAGAGCCTGACGGCCGAGGAAAACGCCGGCGTCTTCGCCGACGGCGTCACCGATCAGGTCGCGGTCGAGCCGCTGACCAACTACTTCGGCCTGCGGCTGCAGAAAGACTACAACCGGGGCGCGACGACGATCGGGGGCATGGCCACGGCCGTCAACCGCCGGCTGGACCAGGCCCACCTGGGCTTTCTCCACGATCAGGCCTACGCGGGCGGGCTGGACTTCTATCACAGCTGGAAGAACAAGACCTACTACGTCTCGCTCAAGCTCGTCGGCAGCGCCGTTCACGGCTCGCCCGAAGCCCTGCGGCGGACCCAGATGTCGCCCCTCCGCTATTACCAGCGTCCGGACGCGGACCACGTCGAGCTCGACCCGGCCCGGACCTCGCTTTCCGGCTTCGGAGGCACGGCCGAGTTCGGCAAGATGGGCGGCGGCCACTTCATGTACATGGCCGGGGCCACCTGGCGCTCGCCCGGCCTCGAGCTCAACGACATGGGCTATCTCCAGGGCTCGGACGAGATCATGCAGTGGACCTGGGCCGGCTACCGCGTCTGGAAGCCCTTCGCCGTCTTCCGCAGCCTCAACGTCAACGCCAACCAATGGTCGGGCTGGGACTTCGGCGGCACGCACATCTACGCCGGCGGCAACATCAACGTCAACGCCCAGCTCAAGAACTACTGGAGCGGCGGGTTCGGGGTCAACCGCAACTTCGAGGGTCTCTCGGCCGCGACGTTGAGGGGCGGGCCGTCCCTGCGTCAGCCGGGCGCCTGGAACTGGTGGGGGAACCTGCAGACCGACATGCGGCAGAAGGTCCGCTTCACCCTCATGGGCAGCGGCTTCCGCCGGGACAACGGCGAGAGCCGAGCGATCAGCCTGCAGGCCGGGATCGTCATCAACCCGACCACGGCCTTCAACGTCTCGATCCTGCCGACCTACGCCGCGTCCCGGAACGAGCTCCAATACATCGCCGCGCCGTCGGTCGGCGGCGAGAGCCGCTATGTCTTCGGCCGGATCGAGCAGAGGACGGCCGCCCTGACCGTCCGCCTCAACTACAGCCTGACCCCCGACCTGAGCGTCCAGCTCTACGGCCAGCCGTTCGTCTCGGCCGGGAGCTACTCGCGGTTCAAGGCCATCACCGACCCGAAGGCCCGCGTTTGGGCGGACCGCTACCGCGTGTTCGGTCCGGGCGAGATCTCACACGACGAGACGGCCGGCCTCTGGCGCGTCGACGAGAACGCCGACGGCGCGGCCGATTTCAGCTTCGGGACGCCCGATTTCAACTTCCTGCAATTCCGCTCGAACCTGGTCGTCCGCTGGGAGTACCGGCCGGGCTCGGCCCTGTTCCTGGTCTGGTCCCAAGGCCGGACGGGCACCGACACGCTGGGGGATTTCCGCTTCGGCCGGGACTTCGGCCGGCTCTTCGACGTCCGCCCCGACAACGTCTTTCTGATCAAGCTCTCCTACGGCTTCCAGCTGTAGGGGCGCGGCCGGGCGGGGCTACTTCTTCCGGCCGATGTGCCGGTCGATGAACTCGAACGTCCGCTTGTAGGCCTCCATTTTGTTCGCGTGAAGGAGGAACTCGTGCGGCTCGTCCGGGGCGATCATCAGCTCGATCTCGACGCCGCCCTTGGCCCGCAGGCGCTGGACGAGGTCGGTCGTCTGCTGGAAGGCGACGTTGCGGTCGTCGTCGCCGTGGATGAAGAGGACCGGCGACCGCCAGGCGTCCACGGAGGCGACGGGCGAAGAGGCGCGGGCCGTCTTGCGCCGGGCCTCGTCGAGGCGCCCCCAGCGCATCTGGGACCAATCGTGGACCCCGGCCATGTCCACCCCGACCTTGAAGATGTCGGAGTTGCGGGCCAGCGACAGGGCCGTGAGCAGGCCGCCGTAGGACAGTCCCCAGGCGCCGAGGCGCCCGGCATCGACCTCGGGGCGGTTGCGGAGATAATCGGCCCCGGCCAGGACGTCCTGGTATTCGGCGGCGCCCTCCAGGCCGCAGTTCGGCGCCTCGCGGAAGGACCGGCCGTAGCCGATGCCGCTGCGGTAGTTGATGGAGATGACGACGTAGCCTTGGCCGGCGAAATACTGGTTGATGCCGTAGGCCTCCGCGTAGAACTCCATGTAGTGCCAGCCGAGGAGCATCTGACGGATGGGCCCGCCGTGGGTGAAGACGATGGCCGGCCGCCCGTCGCCGGCCTTGGCCCCCTTGGGCAGGAAGAGCTGGCAGGGGACCTCGAGCCCGTCCGCGGCTTTGACGATGACGAGCTGAGGGGTCACGAGCCCGCGGGCCGGGAACTCGGCCGGGAGCCCGCGCGGGGCCACGACCTCGATCCTGCCGCCGCCGGCCGGGACCCGGGCGATTGATGTGGGGTGGACGGCGGTGGCGTATAGGAACGCCGCGTCACGGCCCGAAGGCAACGCGACGGGCAGGGTCCCGATGGCGTCCTTCGGCGTGATGGCTTCGGGCCGGCCCCCGGCCGTCGCGACCTTCCAGATCCGCCGGCCGTGAAGATCGCCCAGATTGCTCGAGAAGAAGATGGTCTTTCCGTCCGGCGAGAGGCCGAGATGCTCGACGAAACCGTCGCCGGGCGTGAGGTCCTCCGGCGGGCCGCCCGCGAGCGGCATCGAGAAGACATGGTTCCACTCTTCGCGCTCGGCGGTGAAGAGGATGCGGTCATTGGCCGCCAGGTCGAAGCTCCTGAAGGCGTGGAAGCGCGGCGCGTCCCGGGGCGTCCGCCAGATCTCCCGGGCCTTGCCCGTCGCGGCGTCGGCCACCCGGATGGCCAGGTCGACGGGACCGCGGGATCGGAGCTCGCTCCCGGCCTCGGCGGCGAACATCAGGCCGGCGCGCCGAAGGTAAGCGATCTTCGTCCCGTCGGCCGACCAGCGCGGGTCGCCGTCCCGGTCGACGCTCGGGTCCATCCAGGTGATCTTGCGCCGGGCCGGATCGAAGACGCCGACGAAGCTGTGGTCGTCCCGGACGCTGACGAAGGCGACCCGGGCGCCGTCGGGCGAGAAGCGGGGAGAGCCGTTGCGGCCGGCGGCCCGGAAGAGGATCTCCGGCGCGGGGGCCCGGGCCGGGTCCGAGCGGGGCGAGAGCGGGGCCCGGTAGATCAGGCCGTCCTTGACCAGAAGCAGGGACAGGCCGTCCGGGGCGAGGACCGGCGCGCTTCCCTCGGCCACCCTCCAGGGCCTCCCGCCGTCGGTCCGGACCGCCCAGACAGCCTGTTCGCGGCCGTCCGGGTCGCTGTCGGAATTGGTCACCCAGCCGGCGGCGTTGGGCCGGCCGCCTTTCACGAAGACGGCGGTGGCGCCGTCGTCCGTGAGCTGGACCGAGTCGATCTCGAAGTCCTCGTCCCGGATGAAGCCGGTAAGGTTGACCGGGCGAAAGTCCGGGGCCGCGGCCGTCCAGACGTTCCGCGCCCCCCGGTCGTTCATGATCCAGGCGATGCGATCGACCCGTCGAGCGGCGACGAGGTCCGAAGGAAAGGCCGGCGAGAGGACGTCGGCCAGCGAGAACGGCCGGTCCGGGGCGGCGCCTCCGGCCGGCAGGGCCGTGATCGCCAATGCGGCGACGATCGAAGCGACGAAGATCCTGGTTTTCATTGTTTCTCCCCGAAGTGCCCCGCCGTCCCCGCTATTCGGCCGGGACGAGGACGATCTTCTCCAGGTTCATGGCGTGGTTGTTGGTGACCGACGTGATCCGGACCCGGAGCGCGTGTTCCCCGGCATTCAGGAAGACCATGCCGACGGAGTGGGTCGCCGGGACATAGACGCTGGGAGAGGAGCCCGTCCGCGCGGCGATCCTCTTCCCGTCGATCTCGACCTCATAGGTCGCCGGCCCGCCCCACATGCCGGCATAGGAGGCGAGGATCTCGTAGGCCCCGGGCTTCGCCGTCGTGAACGACCACTCGGGATAGTCGTTGACGTTCTGCCAGTTGGCCAGCATCGTCGTCCGGTAGAAGTGGTCGAGATAGGCCCGCTGGCCCATGACCGACTGGATGTCGGCGAGATAGACCGGGAGCTCGATCCGGCCGTCCGCGGCGGGGCCGACGGCCCACGGCTCGACGACGGGCGGGCCGTCGAGCTCGAGGGCGACGACCGTCGCGTCGGGATCGAGGGCCCGGGCCGGAAGCGACACGACGACGTCCTTCCCGTCGCGCCGGGCGGCCAGGGTCTTGCCTCTGTCGGCGAGGAGATAGGCCTTCCGGACGCCGGTCCGGAGGCCCGGCAGCACGATCTTCCCGTCCGCCGGCCAACCCATGACGTGGATGTAGAGGGTCTGTCCCTTGACCGTGCACCGGCCGAAGAAGGGCAAACGCTCGAAGACACTGGCCGTCGTGCCGTAGATGGCCTCGCCGTTCGTCCCGAGCCACTCGCCGATCCGGCGCAGCCGGGCGACGAAATCGGCCTGGATGCGGCCGTCGGGACGGGGCCCGACGTTGAGCAGGAGGTTCCCGCCCTTGCTGACGATCTCGATGAGCTGGCGGATAAGCTGGCTCGCGCTGTGGAACTCGGTCTCGTAGCGGTTATAGCCCCAGCCGTTCCAGTTCATGGTATAGCAGGCCTCCCAGAGGCGGGGCGTCCCGTCGGGGTTGCGGATGCCCGTGGCCGGAACGTAATTCTCGGGCGTCCCGAAGTCGCCGTACCCCGGCTCCCGCCGGTAGAGGCGGTCGTTGACGAGGAGCGACGGCTTCATCTCGAGGAGCATCCGGCCGATGGCGAAGGCCCTCTGCTCCTCGTTCGAGTGCTCCCACTCGCCGTCGAACCACATCACGGCCGGGTCGTATTTCGTCACCAGCTCCTTGATCTGGGCCGTGGCGAAGTCCATGTAGCGCCCGAAATCGGCGCCCTTCGCGGACCGCCCCTTCTCCCAGTCGCGGCGCGGCAGGTAGTCGGGGTGGTGCCAGTCCATGATCGAATAGTAGAACCCGAGCGGCAGGCCCGCTCTTTTCATCGAGGCCGCGAGCGGGCCCAGGATGTCCCGGCCGTACTTGGCGCGCATGACGTCGTAGTCGCTCACGGCGCTGTCGTAGATGGCGAAGCCGTCATGGTGCTTGGAGGTGATGATGACGTACTTCACGCCGGCGTCCCTGGCCAGCGCGGCCCATTCGTCCGGGTCGAATTCGACCGGATTGAAGTTGTCGGCGTAATACCGGTACTCGTCGAGCGGGATCCGGAGGATCTGGCGGGCCCACTCCTCGCGGCCGATCATCGAATAGACGCCCCAATGGATGAACAGGCCGAACTTGGCCTCGCGGAACCACTGCAGGCGGTCGGGCGAGGGGGCCTGGCCTTGGGCGTCAGGGGCGGATGGCGGCGCGGCCGGCGGCACGGCCGCGGCGGCGAGGCTCGAAGCGAGAAGACATGCGGCGAGGGCGGCGAACATTCGTCTTGTCATGACGGGATGTCTCCTTCTCGGCGGATGGCCCAAGATTATCCCCGCCGCCGGAGAGTGTCAACAGCGGATCTTCTTCGAGAAGGAGAAGTGTCAAGGCAAGCCGAAAAGACCGCCGGATGCTAAGGGTTTTCTTGTCTTGCCGAGAAAACCGGTGCTTCTAGCATTTAAGCCACAGGTAATAGAAGCCACCCAGGGGGCTGCCCGGCACGACGAACTCCACGTAGATGATGACATAGCAATAGCCGTCGCAGCACTGGGGACACTGGCAGTCCTCCTCGCCCTCCCTGAGAGCGGCCGAGAACCTCACGATCTCGCGGACGACCCCGTCATAGGTCACGTACCTGGCCGTGGCCGGCACATGGGCGATCTCCGGCCCGTGGACCTCGACCAAGGGCCCCTTCTCGGGGCCGGGAGGGA
>JAXDAV010000028.1:0-16449 GCA_034679465.1 Candidatus Aminicenantota bacterium
CTTCCTCACCGCCTTCACCCACACGTTGTGGGATCTCGCGGTCTTCTTTCTCTTCCCTTTCTAAGTAAAAATAAGGGACCGGGTCTTCGCACGGGTATATATCCCCGTGCGCAGACCCGGTCCCTTCTTTTTTGGTTCCTTCTTTTTCCTTCAGCCGGCAAGGTGCTCAATCAGGACCTTTGCGCCGATCCCGATCAGGATGATCCCGCCGGCGAGCTCGGCCCTCTTCCCCAAGATGCAACCGACGACCGGCCCGAGCTTGGCCCCCGCGACGGTCAGGACGAAGCTCATGGCGCCGATGACGGCCGCGGGCCAGAGGATCCCCGCGCCGACGACCCCGAGGCTCAGCCCGACGGCCAGGGCGTCAATGCTGGTGGCCAGGGCCAGGACGAGGAGCCGCCGGCCCTGCGTCTGGTCGGGCCGGCAGGCCTTCTCCTCCTCGCTCATCTCGACGGATTCGTAGATCATGCGGCCGCCGATCAGGGCCAGGAGCCCGAAGGCGACCCAGTGGTCGAACCGCCCGATGAGCCCAAGCATCCGGTCCCCGGCGAGCCAGCCGATGACGGGCATCGCGAACTGGAACCCGCCGAAATAGGCGGCCATCCGCAAGGCCTGCTTCATCGTCAGCCCCCGGGCCCCGCAGGCCATGCCCAAGGTGACGGCGAAGCAGTCCATGGCCAGCGCCACGGCGATGCCGATGATCCAGATGAATGACAGCGGATTCATGGAGGGTCCAGGCCCCGATCATACCAAATCCGCCGGCTTTTATCTCACTTCACTTCGGCGTAAACGGAGTTGAGGACTTTTTTCGTGCCCTCGTCTTGGACGAAGAACACGACGGCGAGCCGGGCCGGGTCGATCGCGAACTTCTTCTCGGCGAACCGGAAGGACCGCTCCTTTTCATAATCCTCCAGGTGCCCGGCGGCCCGGCTCTCGGAGTCCGTCAGATCGAACGTCGCCCGCGCCGACAGGCCCGTCGGCGTCAGGGCGGCCAGGTCGCGGACGACCATCTTGTGGAAGACGATGCCGTTCGAGCCGCGGTACCTGACCTCCTTCTCGACCAAAGCGACGCGCCAGACGGCCCCCGCCGCGGGCTTGTCCGCCGAGCACTCGACGGTGATCCGGCCGCCTCGCCGCGCGGCGGCGGCCGTGAGCGCGAGAGGAGGCGCGGCGGCGAGCCGGGCCTGGATCTCGCCGACATAGTCCTTGAACTTCACCTCGGCCCTGTCCCGTCCGCCCCCGCCGGGGAGTCTCCGCTCGCCGTCGAAAAAGGGCGTCGGGGTGCTCGACACGCCGTAGTAGTCCTGCCGGGACCGGGTGGCCGGGTTCATCATCGGGTCCGGGCCGGGGATCGGGAGATGATACTCGAGGACCGCGACGTGGCGCGGCTCGAAGGCCTCGAGCAGGCCGTCAAAACCGAGGTCGGCGGCGACGCACGGCGGACACTCCGATCCCGTGAACAGCTCGGCCAGGACGGTCTTGCCCGTCCAGGGAGAGGCCGGAACGAACCTCTCCGAGTGAAAAGGCAGCTCCCGCCATTTCGTCTCGAGGAACGCGTCGTAGCCGTCCAAGGTCCCCTTGGCCTTTGACCAGAGGGCCCTGGCCTTGGCGTCCGAGTCCCTGTAGCCGGCGACGGCGGCCGCGAGATAGTCCCGCAGAGCCTCGTCCGTCCGTCCCAGCAGGGCCTGGGCCTCGGCCGCATAGTACGCGAACGCCGCGTCTGGAAGGCCGCCCGCATCTTTGTATTTCCCGAGCGTTTCCAGGACCTTGTCGGCCAGACCCTGGCGCAGTCGCGCCTGGGCCTCGAACAGGAACAGGCCCAAGGCATAGCTGGTGATGAACCTCCGCTGGTCCGCGGGGATATCGCCGGTCACCTGGGGATCCGCGGCGGCCTTCAGGAAGCCGGCGACATAGGATTCGATGATCGCGGTGACCCGGGCCTTGTCGAACCGCTCCAACCCCGGGTGCCCGAGGATCCGGCTGCCGGCGTAATAATAGGCGTCGAAGAGGGCGAAGCCCTTCCCGTCGGACAGGCTGGGCCTTTGAAGGGCTTCGACCGCGTCGATGGTCTCGCTCAGGTTCACGCGGGCGTCGAGGATGTGGCGGTCGATGACGTCGGCCACGGAGCTCTGGGGATAGGCGGCCTTGATGCGCTCGAGCTCCTTGATCCGGAGGGCGAGGTCCTCGATCTTCCTGGCCGCCTGGATCTCCTGCCTCTCGGGAGGGGCCTGCTGGCCCGATGACACAGCTCCGGCCATGACCATGACGGCGAGCGCCAGGCCCAGAGCGCTGAGCTTGAGGACCGTCCGTCCGGGTCGATCGTTCTTATTGCGTCCGGCTTGAGTCCTGTCGTCGGCAGTTCTCATGTCCGTTACTCTCCTTTTCGGTCAGAAATAACAAGGTATATTGTTATACAAGGTATACGGGCCTGTCAAGAGCGCCGCGACGACGGCGAGAAAGCCGGCCCGATCCGTGGTATAATGGGCGATTCCGGACAGGCCCATGGCGACGACAGAGAGCATCATCCTGCGCGGGGTCCGGGTCCACAACCTGAAAGGGATCGACCTCGACGTCCCCCTCAACAAGCTCATCGTCGTCACCGGCGTCAGCGGCTCCGGCAAATCGTCGCTCGCGTTCGATACGCTCTACGCCGAAGGCCAGCGGCGCTACATCGAATCCCTGTCCTCCTACGCCCGCCAGTTCCTCGAGCGCATGGACAAGCCGGACGCGGACCTGATCGAGGGCATCCCGCCGGCCATCGCCATCCAGCAGAAGGGCGCGGCCAAGAACCCCCGTTCGACCGTGGCCACGGTCACCGAGATCTTCGACTTCCTGCGGGTCCTCTTCGCGCGCATCGGCGCCGTCCACTGCCTCCAATGCGGCCGGGCCGTCGCCCGCGACACGATCGACGGCGTCATCGCCGAGCTCCTGCGCGAGTCCCCGGGAACGCGCGCGCTGGTCACGTTCGCCTGGCCCCGCGAAAAGGGCCTCGCCCCGCTCAGGAAGGACGGCTTCATCCGGGCCGTGGCGGCGGGCGAGGTCGTCGACCTCGACGCCGCGCCCAAAGCCGCCGGGCCGGTCGAGGTCCTCGTCGACCGGATCACGCTCGGCGTCGACGAGCGGGAGCGGCTGGCCGACTCGCTCGAGATGGGCCTCAAGAAAGGCGGGGGCCGCGTCCTCGTCCGGACCGAGACCGGGCGCGAGCTCCGCTTTTCCGAGAAGCTCGAGTGCAAGACCTGCCGGCTCCCCGCCGAGGACCCCTACCCCAACCTGTTCTCGTTCAACAGCCCCCACGGCGCCTGCCCCGAGTGCCACGGCTTCGGCGACCTGGCCGTCCTCGACGAGGACAAGGTCATCCCCGACCGCTCCAAGACCCTGGAGCAGGGCGCGGTCGAGCCGTGGACGAAGCCGCTGTCCAAGGGCATGCAGAAGGAGCTCCTGGCCGAGGCCCGCCGGCGCAAGATCCCGGTCAACGTCCCCTTCCGGGACCTGCCCCCCCAGGCCCAGCGCTTTGTTCTCGACGGCGGCGACGGCTATTACGGCGTCAAGGGCTTCTTCGACTGGCTTCAGTCCAAGAAGTACAAGGTCCAGGTCCGCGTCCTCCTCAGCCGCTACCGGAAGTACGTCGCCTGCCCGGCCTGCGCCAAGACCCGGCTCAACGCCCGGGCCTTGAGCGTCCGGATCAAGGGCCTGCACATCGGCGAGGTCGTCCGCATGACGGTCGGCGAGGCCTCGGCGTTCTTCGCCGCGCTCGAGCTCGAGCCCTTCGAGCGGCAGGTCGCCGAGAAGCTGGTCGTCGAGATCCGCAACCGCCTGCGCTTCCTCATGGAGGTCGGGCTCGACTACATCGCCCTCGACCGCATGACCTTCACCCTGAGCGGCGGCGAGGCCCAGCGCATCAGCCTGGCGGCGGCCCTCAGCGCCTCGCTCGTGGGCACGCTCTTCGTCCTCGACGAGCCTTCGATCGGCCTGCACCCCCGCGACAACCACCGCCTGGTCGAGATCCTCCGGTCGCTCAAGGACATCGGCAACACGGTCGTCGTCGTCGAGCACGACCCCGACATCGTCGCGGCCGCCGAGCACGTCGTCGACATGGGGCCGCGGGCGGGCGAAGCCGGCGGCGAGGTCGTCTTCGAGGGGCCCTGGGCGACCTTCCTGCGATGCCGCGAATCGCTCACGTCCCAGTACGTCCGCGGGGAGAAGGAGATCGCCCTGCCCGCCGCCCGGCGGCCGGCCAAGGCCTTCCTCGAGATCCGCGACGCCCACAAGCACAACCTCAAGCACATCGACGTCCGCGTCCCACTCGGCGTCTTCACCTGCGTCACCGGCGTGTCCGGCTCGGGCAAGAGCACGCTCATCCATGACGTCCTCTATCAGGGACTCGAAGGGACCTCCGAGAACGGGTTCGGGGAGATCAAGGGACGGGACAAGGTCGCCAAGGCCATCATGGTCGACCAGTCGCCCCTGAGCACCTCGCCCCGCTCGATCCCGGCCACCTATACCAAGGCCATGGACGGCATCCGGGCCCTCTTCAGCGACACGCGGGAGGCCAAGCTCATGGGCTTCCGGCCGGGGTACTTCTCCTTCAACACGGCCGGCGGCCGCTGTGAGGACTGCCAGGGCGCGGGCGTCCAGGTGGTCGAGATGCAGTTCCTCTCGGACGTCAGCCTCGTCTGCGACGCCTGCAAGGGCAAGCGCTTCAAGAGAGAGATCCTCGACGTCCGCTGGAACGGCAAGAACATCGACGAGGTCCTCGGCCTCAGCGTCACCGAGGCCTGCCTCTTTTTCGCCGGCCGGCCCGAGATCACCAAGAAGCTCTATCCGCTCGTCGAGGTCGGCCTCGGCTATCTCAAGCTCGGCCAGCCCACGACCACCCTCTCCGGCGGGGAGCTGCAGCGGATCAAGCTGGCCTACAATCTCGTCCACGAGAAGGGCCGGAAGATCCTCTATCTCTTCGACGAACCGACCATCGGTCTCCATCCCAACGACGTCTCGGTCCTCCTCCGCTCGTTCCAGAAGCTCGTGGCCGAAGGGCACACGGTCTTGGTCATCGAGCACAACCTGGACGTCATCAAGAGCGCCGACCACGTCATCGATCTCGGGCCCGAGGGCGGCGAGCGCGGCGGCCGGGTCGTGGCCCAGGGCGCCCCGGAGAGGGTCGCCCAGACCGCGGGCTCGATCACCGCTAAATATCTCAAGGAAGCGCTCTCCAGGGCCGGCGGCGGACGTTCCCCGTCCGCAAAGAAGGGTCGACCCAAGCCTATCAAGACCTGAAACTGGTCAATCAACTTAAATTACCGTACTATTTCAGGTCCACAACGAATCAATACATGAAGATATAATGTCCTATTATGATACTTATTATTTGAATCTACTGTAATTTTATATATATCTGTTATATATATAATTTATTTGCTATTTTATGTCCTTATAGTGGACATTATAGGAATTCGGTTTTTCTCCCATAAAAACACCTATCTATCTAATAATAATAACTTTGCGCAAACTTGACGATTGTTGGCACCGTTCTTGCCTCTTAGGATGGCTCTACAGAGGAAGAAGGAGCGGAGCCAATGAAATCCAAGATCGCGCCGTTTGCCCTTGCGGTCCTTATCGTCGCGGCCGCGCCGCTTGCGGCCTCGGAAGCCGTTTGGGATGTCGTCGTGCCGTCCAGCCTCCAGCCGTCCTCCCTGGTCCTGCCGACCGCCCTGACGGAGCCGGCCCTCACAGAGCTGGAGCCCCTGGTCGTCGAGCCCGCCCCGGCCGTTCAACCGCGGCTCATCCAGGCGACGCGACTGCCGTCGGTCCTGCCGGCGCGCCGCCCGGGCAAGGCCCTCTTCGAGGCCAACCTCGTCCTGATGGTCGGCCTGAACGTCGCCGATTACTTCTCCACGCGCGAGGCCCTCAAGTACCCCGGACTCACCGAGACCAATCCGCTGATGAAGCCGTTCGTCAAGGACCCCGCCGCTTTCGCCGCCGTCAAGCTCGGGACGACGGCCCTGTCGTACCTGAGCATGCGGACCATCTTCAAGAGGAACAGGACCGTGGCCTGGATCATGACCACGGCCAGCAACGCCCTTCTCTCCTACGTCGTGGCCAACAACATGCGCCTGGTCCAGGGAGCCCGGGCCCGCTGAGAAACGGCCGGCCGTGAACCTCTATCTCCAGCGCTACTTGGGCCGCGACGAGCGGCGCGAGTTCGCCACGCCCGCCGGGTTCCCGACCCTCGAGACCCTGGAAAAGGACTATATCGGGTTCCTGCTCGACATCACCGGCCAGAACCGGGCCGAGGTCTCCCGCATCCTGGCCATCTCCCGCTCGACCCTTTACCACAAGATCAGCCGCTACCGCATCGGCGGCCGCGGCGACGGCTAGCCTCAAAGCCACTTCTTCCTTCGGAAGAAGGCGAACATCGCCGCCACGGACCCGACGATCAGGGCCCAGACCAGAGGGTAGCCCCAGCGCCACCGGATCTCCGGCATGTGGACGAAGTTCATGCCGTACAGGCCGACGAGAAAGGTGATGGGGATGAAGATCGTGGAGATGATCGTCAGGACCTTCATGATCTCGTTCATCCGGTTGGAGGCGCTCGAGAGGTACGTCTCGACCATGCTGGTCAGCATCTCCCGGAACGACTCGACCGTGTCGATGACCTGGATCGAGTGGTCGTAGAGGTCCCGGAGGAAGACGCCCGTCGATTTCTTGATGAGCGGGGTCTCCAGGCGTTCCAGTCCGCTGACGACCTCCCGGAGGGGCCAGACCGCCTTGCGCAGGCCGATCATCTCGCGCTTGAGGAGATGGATGTCGTGGAGGAGCTCGCGCCGGGGCTCGTCGACGAGCTCTTCCTCCAGCCCGTCGATCCGCTCGCCGAGCTTTTCCAGGACGAAGAAGTAGTTGTCGACGACGGCGTCGACGATGGCGTAGGCCAGGTAATCGGGCCCGAGCGAGCGGATGCGGCCCTTGCCGCCGCGGATCCGCTCCCGGACCGGGTCGAAGCAGTCCCCCGGCGTCTCCTGGAACGACAGGACGTAGTTCGGCCCGAGAACCAGGCTGAGCTGGTCGGCCCGCATGTCATTCCCGGCCGTGTCGCACTCGATCATCCGCAGGACCACGAAGACGGCGTTCCCCAGGTCGTCGACCTTGGGCCGCTGGGTCGTGGTCATGATGTCCTCGAGGACGAGGGCGTGGATGCCGAAGGCCGCGCCGAGCTTCTCGACGACCGCGGCGTCCTGGACGCCGTCGACGTTGATCCAGGTCACGGTCGGGCTCTCCTTGAAGGGCAGGCACTCCTCGACCGAGTCCACGACCTTCTCGAAGATGCCGGAGGCGTCGTAGTCGAGGACCGTGATCCGGGGCTTGGCGCCCTTCTTGTCGCCGACGTACATCAGGGTGCCGGGCTCGAGCCCGCCCTTCTCGGACAGCCTGATTTCCTCGCTGCTCATGCCGTTCTCCTCGCGGGCGCTTCCCTCAGGATAGACCGATTGGGCGGGTTTTTCCAGCGGACGGGCCGGCGGCGCGGCCCGGGGCCTTACTTGAGCCGGGCCCCGACCGCGGCCCAGTCGATGGCCTTGAAGAAGGCCTCGATGTAATCGGCCCGCTTCAGGCCGTAGTCGAGCATGAAGGCGTGCTCGAAGACGTCCATGATCAGGAGGGGCGCGCAGCCGGCCGGGTGACTGACGTCGTGCTCGTTGACCCAGAAGTTGATGAGCCGGCCGTTGGCCGTGTCCTCGTAGAGGACGGCCCAGCCGATGCCGCGCAGGGCGCCCGTCGCCCGGAAATCCTTCTCCCAGGACTCGAGGTCGCCGTACTGCCCGGCGATCTTGACGGCCAGCGGGCCGGCCTTGTCGAGCGGGGCCTTGCCGCCGAGGTTCTCGAAGTAGAGCTCGTGCAGGCGCATGCCGTTGAACTCCCAGCCGAGGCGGCGCTTGAGCTCGGCGTATTCGGGCGTCGCCGTCTTGCCGTCTTTGGCCATCAGGCCGAGGATGTCGAGGACCTTGTTCGTGTTGGCGACGTATCCCTGGTAGAGCGTGAAATGGTTCTTCAGGAGCGTCTCGCTGAACCCGGGCGTGCCGAGAAGCTTGGAGTAGTCCTTGGGCGCGTAATTCATGGCCTGTCCCTCCTTGGAGATGCCGTTCGCGGCGGATCCGCCCGCCCCCGCGGGGAGGGCCCGCGCGGCCGCCAGGGCGGCCCCGCCGAAACCCGCGGCCTTGAGGAATTCCCTGCGTCTGAGCATGGCCGGATCCTTCTGCGCCTAAATCCTACCATAACCATCGGGATTAGGCAAGACCCGGGCGGGATCCGGGCTCAGCCCGGGCGCGGCCGCCCCGGTCCGCTATTTGGCGGCCGGCTTCCCGTCGGGCGGGGCCTCGCCGGGGAGGCCGACCTTCTCCCGGATCTCCGCCTCGAGCTCGGCCGCGAGCTTCCGGTTCTCCCTGAGGAGCTTCTTGACGTTCTCCCGGCCTTGGCCGAGGCGCTCGCCCTTGTAGGAGTACCAGGTCCCGGTCTTCTCGAGGAGGCCGGTGTCGAACCCGACGTCGACGAGGTCGCCTTCCCGCGAGATGCCCTCGCCGAAGATGATGTCGAATTGGGCCTCCCGGAAGGGCGGGGCCATCTTGTTCTTGACGATTTTGACCTTGGCCCGGTTGCCGACGACGCTCTCCCCGTCCTTGATGACCGACAGCCGGCGCACGTCGACCCTCAGGGAGGCGTAGAACTTCAGGGCCCGGCCGCCGGTCGTCGTCTCGGGGGTGCCGATGAAGACGCCGATCTTCTCCCGGATCTGGTTGATGAAGATGAAGCAGGTCTTCGACCGGGCCACGATGGCCGTCAGCTTGCGCAGGGCCTGGGACATCAGGCGGGCCTGCAGGCCCATGTGGGCGTCGCCCATCTCGCCCTCGAGCTCGGCCTTGGGGACGAGCGCGGCCACGGAATCGACCACGATGACGTCGACGGCCCCGCTGCGGACGAGGACCTCGGCGATCTCCAGGGCCTGCTCGCCGAAATCGGGCTGGGAGATGAGGAGGTTGTCGATGTCGATCCCGATCTGCGCGGCATAGGCCGGCGAGAGGGCGTGCTCGGCGTCGATGAAGGCCGCCTGCCCGCCGCGCTTCTGGGCCTCGGCGATGACGTGGAGGGCCAGGGTCGTCTTGCCGGTGGCCTCCGGGCCGTAGATCTCGACGACCCGGCCGCGCGGGAAGCCGCCGATGCCCAGGGCCAGGTCGAAGGAGATCGAGCCGGTCGGGATGGCCTCGACGGCCACCGCCGCCCCCTTCTGGCCGAGCTTCATGATCGTGCCCTTGCCGAACTGCTTCTCGATCTGGGACAGCGCGGCGTCAATGGCCTTGTGTCGGGAGGACTGCCTGTCTTCGGCCTCGGCCTCTCTCGCGGCGGCTTCGCGGCCCGTGTCTTTCTTCACCATGTCCGTTCGCTCCTTGTCGGTCTCTTTCTTGGCCATCTCCTCCCTCCTTTGCACTCCGAGTTTACCCGGTTTAGCCCGGGCTTTCAAATCCTTTCACGCGGCCATTCACAAGCGGCGTTTTCATGAATGGTCATCGGGGAAACCCGTTGAACATCAGGTCGTAATCGTCGATCAGCCCCTGGTCGGCGAAGCTGAAGTAGCGGTTACTGCCGATGATGATATGGTCGAGGACCTTGATCTGGACGACCCGGGCGGCGAAGACGAGGTCCCGGGTGACCTCCCGGTCGCAGAGGGACGGCTCGGGGTCGCCCGACGGGTGGTTGTGGGCGAAGATGAGCGCCGAGGCCTCGTAGCGCAGGGCGTCCTTGATGACCTCCCGGGGATAGACGGCGCTCGAATCGACCGTCCCTTCGAACAGGGTCTTCTCCTCGATGACCTGGTTCTTGGGGTCGAGGAAGATGACCTTGAACCGCTCCGTCTTCAGGTCGCGCAGGGCGTGGCAGAGGTAGTCGTAAACCTCCTGGGAGGAGTGGCAGACGGGCCGGCTCATCATTTTGTCCTTGAGGAAGCGGCGGGAGACCTCGTGGATGAGCTTCAGGCCGAAGACGTTCCGGGCGCCGATGCCGGGGATGCGCTGGAGGTCCTCCGGCCGGGCCTCGAGGACGCCGCCGAAGGTCTTGAACTCCCGGAGGGCCTCCCGGGCCGGCCGCTTGCAGTCCCGCCGGGGCGTGCCGAGCGTCAGGAGGAGCTCGACGATCTCGTAGTCCAGGAAGGCGGCCAGGCCCCCGTTGAGGAACTTCTGGCGCAGGCGGTCCCTGTGCCCGCCCCCCTCCGGGGCCCGTTTCTCGAATCCGACCGGCTGGTCGCTCATGTCGTCCCGTAATAAGGGACGCCGCGGCCGCCGATTCTGTCTCGCGCCCCGAAAATCAGTCCTTGTAGAGGAGGTCGATCAGCGGCTTGAAGACCTTTTCGACGATGTGCCGCTTGACCTTGAGCGACGGCGTCAGCTCCGTGTCGGCGTCGAAATCGCGCTCGAGGAGGACGATCTTCTTGATCCGCTCGTAGGAGGCCAGATTGGGCGTGGCCCGGTTGACCTCGGCCAGCATGAAGCTCTTGATCTCCTCGCTCTCGACCAGCTCCTTGCGGCTCGCGAAGGGGATGCCCTTGGCCCGGGCGTAGGCCTCGAGCTTCTCGAAATCGGGCACGATGAGGGCCGAGATGAACTTCCGCCCGCCGCCGACGACGACGGCCGTCCCGACGTAGGGGTTCGTCTTGAGCTGATTCTCGATCGGCTGGGGGGCGACGTTCTTGCCCCCGGCCGTGACGAGGATGTCCTTCTTCCGGTCGGTGATGACGAGAAAGCCCTCGTCGTCGATATGGCCGATGTCGCCGGTCTTGAGCCAGCCGTCCTCGAAGGCCTCGCGGGTCTCGGCCTCCTTCTTGTAGTAGCCCTTCATGATGTTGGGGCCCTTGGCCAGGATCTCGCCGTCCGGGGCGATCTTGATCTCGACCCCGGGGACGGGCGGTCCGACCGTCCCGAACTTCATCTTGTCGAAGGTGTTGCAGGCCAGGACCGGGGAGGTCTCGGTCAGGCCGTAGCCCTCGAGAATGGTCAGGCCGATGGCGTAGAAGAACTCGGCCACGTCGGCCGAGAGCGGCGCCCCGCCGGAGACGAAGAAATGGGCCCGGCCGCCCGTCTTCTCGATGATCTTGCTGAAGACGAGCCTGGCGGCGATCCTGCGCCGGAGGGCCAGCCAGGCCGGGATGGGCCGATGGCGGATCTTGCGGGCGCCGTATTTCTTGCCGACGCCGAGGGCCCAGAAGAAGATCTTCCTCTTGGCCGCCGACTGGGTCAGGATGTTGTCCATGACCTTGGCGTAGATCTTGTCGAAGAGCCGGGGCACGCTGATCATGATCGTCGGCCGGACCTCGAGCAGGTTCTGGGCCACGGTATCGATGCTCTCGGCGTAATAGATCGAAGCGCCCTTGTAGAGGAACGAAAAGGTCGTCATCCTCTCCAGGACGTGGGACAGGGGCAGGAACGACAGGATCGTGTCCTTGGCGCTGAACTCGGTCACGGCGTCGAGGGCCTTGGAGTTGGAGACGAAGTTGCCGTGGGTCAGCATGACGCCCTTGGGGACGCCCGTCGTCCCCGAGGTGTAGATGATCGAGGCCAGGTCGTCGGGCTTGACCGCCAGGGCCCGCTTCTCGAAGAGCCCGGGGTCCTGGGCGGCGATCGCCTTGCCCCGGGCCATGACCTCCGACAGGCTGACGACGCCCTGGGGGCCCTCCTCGTCGATGAGGATGAAGTGGCGGACGCCGCGGAGCTCGGGCCGGACCGCTTCGACCTTGAGCCAGAGCTCGCGATTGGAGCAGACGACGATCTGGGCGTCCGAGTCGTTGATGATGTACTTGATCTGCTCGGGCATGAGCGAGGTGTAGATGGGCACGGTGATGCCGCCGGCCGAGAGAACGGCGAAGTCGGTGATCGTCCATTCGGGACGGTTCTCGGAGAAGATGACCAGCTTGTCCCCGGGGGCGAGGCCGAGGTCGGCCAGGCCGAGGGACAGGTGGGTGACGCGGCGGGCGAATTCCTCGGTCGGGATGGGGACGTAGCGGCCTTCGGACTTGGCCGCCAGGATATCGTCCTTGATATAGGTCTTGGTGGTGTTGAGGAAGATCTGACTGATCGTTTCGATCATGCGCGGGCCTCCTTCCTGTCGAACGCCTATTGTATCCTGTTCGGCGGCCGGGCTGTCAAACAAAAAGAGAGCCGCGGTTTTCGTGCCGGAGGAGCCAATCCTTCCGCCACAGGCCGCCGCCGTAGCCGGTCAAGCGGCCGTCGCTGCCGACGACCCTATGGCAGGGGACGATGATCGAGATGGGATTGCGGTGGTTGGCGCCTCCGACCGCCCGCGTCGAGGCGGGATTCCCGACCGCGGCGGCGAGCGCCTTGTAGGTCGTCGTCCGGCCGAACCCGACCCGGAGAAGCTCCGCCCAGACCCGCCGCTGGAAGGCCGTGCCGCGAAGGTCGAGCTCGACCGAGAAGGCCGTGCGGCTCCCTTTGAAATATTCGTCGAGCTGGGTCAGGCCGTCGGCGAGCGGCGCCGGCAGGGGGCCCTTGGTTCGACGGCCCCGCCTGGCGCTCCCGGCGTCGACGAACTCGAGGAACGAGAGGCCCGCTTCGCTTCCCCGGATCTCGATCCAGCCGATAGGGGACTCATAAAAGACGACATCCGCCTCGCGTTCGGACATGGCCTCCTCCCGGCGGCCACGATAATACATTCCGGCCCAGCCTTCAACCGCCGCCCCCTTCGGGGCCCCCGCCAAGCGGAAAAAGAAGGGACCGGGTCTTCGCAACGGGCTGGCGTACAAGGGGACATATACTCTTTTACGTGTCCCCTTATTCCTGAGGGCAGGGACGCGCTCCAAAACGGTGCATGTCCCGGCCCGTTTGGGAGATAGCTCCCGCTTGCGAAGACCCGGTCCCTTCATTTTGGCGCGTTGACGGGGCCGCGACCGTGTGCTAAAAGCGGAGAAGAAACCCGAGGTGAGATCATGAATGGAAACATCCCGACGCTGGCGGTCACCGGGCACACCCTGCCAGAAGCCTGGGAGAAGGCCGTCCTGGCCTGCTGGCGCGAAGGCGTCCCCGTCAGGACGGAATACGACAAGCCGGGCGACCCGCCGAGCCGGGATTGCACCATGCTCTGGACGGTCGAGGTCCCTTTCGCCGAACCGCGCATCCACCGCGCTTTCCCGGGCGGCTTGGAGGACCTCGAGGTCTACCGCCAGGAGGTCGTCGAAGGCGTCCACGATCACTGGATCTGCCCCGAAGAGGGCAAGTGGACCTACACCTACCACAAGCGGCTCTTCGCCTACGACATCGAGGGCCAGGCGATCGACCAGATCGCCGCGGTCGTCGACCGGCTGGCCCGGACCGGGCACACCCGGCGGGCCCAGGCCATCACCTGGAACCCCAAGCTCGACGCCCCGACCGACGACCCGCCCTGCCTCCAGCGCCTCTGGTTCCGGATGCTCGAGGACGACCGGGGGGAGCCCGTCCTGAACATGAACGCCCACTGGCGGTCGCGCGACGCCTACAAGGCCGCCTATATGAACGTCTTCGCCCTGACCGACCTCCAGCGCCTGGTCGCGGGCCGCGTCGCGGGGACGATCGGCCGGGCCGTGCGGGTCGGCCGCTACGCCGACCTCGTCGACAGCTTCCACATCTACGGCTCCTATTTCCAGGAGTTCGAGGGCTTCCTGAAGATGGTCGAGAAGCGGTCGTTCGAAGAGCGCACCTGGCCCAGCGCCTACGCCGAACCCATGTTCGAGGAGGCCCGGGCGCGCCTGCGGAAGGAAAAAGAGGACGCCCTGGCCGTCTGAGCCGGACTCAGCCTCTCTAGATGATCTTGCCGTCGATCCCGACCACGAGTTTCTTCACCTCAAGGGGGACCCCGGACCGCTCGATCGCGAGCCGGACGATGCGCTCGAGCCCCGAACAGCAGGGGACGGTCATGATGGCCACGGTAAGGGATTTGAGGCCGTTCCGCTTGATGAGCTCGGCCAGCTTCTCGACGTAGCCCTCGGTGTCATCGAGCTTGGGGCAGGCGATGACGAGCTTTTTGCCCTCGAGGAGCTCGTCATGGAACCCGCCGAGGGCGAAGGCCGTGCAATCGGCGGCGACGAGGAGGTCGGCGCCCTCGAAATAAGGCGCCAGGGGCGAGACGAGGTGGAGCTGGATGGGCCATTGGCTGAGGCGGGACTTCCCGGACGAGACCGGGCCGGGCCCATCCCGGTCGGCGGAGTCGCAGGGGATGTCGCGAGCCAGGCTGCCGGGGCATCCGCCTGACCCGGCTTGAGCATGGCCGGCGCGGGCGGGCCCCCGGGCCGGTTGTCCGTGCCCGCCGGCCGCCCCGTGAACCTGCCGGGCCGCCTCCGCCCCCCGGGTCTTCAGGACGTGTTCGTAAGCGGCCCGGGCGTCGTAGCCGTCGCTCTCCCGCTCGATGACCTCGAGGGCGCCGGTCGGGCAAACATCCAGACAGGCGCCCAGGCCGTCGCAGAAGATCTCGCGGACGAGAACGGCCTTGTTCTCGGCATCGAGGGCCAGGGCCCCTTCGGCGCAAGCGGTGGTGCAGAGGCCGCAGCCGTCGCACTTGTCGCGATCGATCTCGACGATCTTTCTCTTAATTTCTGTTCACCTCGGGCTTGAAAATGCAGATCTTCTCATCATCATCGGGAGACCTAACGGCCGTAAGGAAGATCGGATTGGTCTTATCCCCGATGAAGATGAATTGTGAAGCGGATTCCCATTTGGCTTGAGCGTCCGCACGATAAGAGCGCACGACGGCCCAAGCGTCGAGTTCGATTTCCACGAATTCGATGACGGGTTTCGCTTTTTTCTCCAAAATATCCCAGTTCTCCAGAAGAAGATAGAGCCGGCCGTCGGCGATTTGCGCGTCTTCGAAGAGATAGTTTTGGGGAATAAAGCGCATGATCTTCTCCACATCGAATCCCTTTTCCAGGAACATCCTGCGGTTCTCGGCCGCTTTGGCCCTCTCGTTATCGCCCAGAATGTGCGATATCTCCCAACTTCCCGTCGCCTTTCCGTCCGGGTCAAAGCGCAACACGTTGCCGAACCTCTTGCTAAGAAAATAAATCGATCTTCCGTTGTCACGCAAAAGGCCTGCGCAAACGTAACTTTGCACTTGAGCCGGAGAAAGCCCGCTGATGATATCGTATCGAATCGGATACAGCTTCGTTTTGTCCTGAAACGACCTCACCGACTCCCCGTTCCGCGAATAGACGTGAATGAAATCGGCCTTCGCCGAGTCAACGGATGTCGCATAGATCTCATCCTCTTTGAACATCATCGTCTCGGCCCAAGAAAGCAAAGGGAACTTGTTCTTGAAACCCCCATCCGGGCCGAAAAACGAGATCCCTGATTGGTCCTTAACGGCCAGCGTGCCGCCCGAGATCGAGATATTCGTAGGGAGCCTGAGGTCCCCGGGGCCCTGGCCAGGCCGGCCGATAGCCCGGAGGAACTCCAGCTTGTTTCCTCCGAAACGGTATTCGAGCACTCGGTGGGCGATATTATCCGTGATGAAAAACAGATCCCGATCTAGGGCGATGAAAGGGATCGACCTGTAATAGCCTTCCTCTTTGAAATCAATAGCGACTTCAATCCGATCCAGCTTTACGGTCTGAGCACCGATCGGTGCCGCATATCCGTATACAATCAGGAAGATGAAGGAGCAGGCTATTCCCCTGCTGAGTACCTTCATGCTTGTCCTCCTTCCACAAACGGGGGGAGCGGATCAGACGGCGGCGGCCGGCGGGACGTCGGGGAACCGTCGGACAGGCCGGGCGGGCGCGAACCAGTCGCGCGCGTCCCGTCCGATGAGACCGGCGAGGGCGATGATCCCCAGGATGGTGCCCACCGGGACGGCAGCGAGCAAGAGGACGGCCGCGGCCATGCCGGCGTACCGCGCCCACGGGCGCCCTTTGGCGATGGCCGAAGCGATGACCAGGTCGACGACGCCAAACGCGGCCAAGCCCGCGGCCAAGAAGATCCCCGTCGCCCCGAGCAGGGCGCTGCCGAGGAGGCCGGCCCGTCCCGTTCCCCAGCCGATGAGGGCGGCCCCGGCGATAAAAATGAAGAGGAGGAGCGCCGCCGTCGCGAACTTGAGTCCGGCGGCGACGACGAGCGCGATCCTGGTCGTCTTGATGCTGTCCGGCATGGCCCGCTCCTCCTGTCTCCGGCGCTCATTCTACTCCATGCGTCCGGTCGAGACAACCTCGAGACAACCTGGGGACATGTGCCGCCTCCGGTACCTGTCCCCCCGGCGGTCCGGCCCGGCCCGACGAGTGAATTCGGTGTATTGAGTTATGTGTCACCGGAATTAGCCTGGATTAGTTAGAAAATAAGCCTCTCATGGAGCAGTGGTTTGGGCTGGTTGCAAAATGACGTTATATCCCAGTGCCTCAAGACGACGAAGCGCATGGCGTTTGACCTGTACGATGTTGAG
>JAXDAV010000029.1:0-3082 GCA_034679465.1 Candidatus Aminicenantota bacterium
CTCGGAGTACTGCGAACCCTTTGCAACGAAGCAGATGCGGCCGGATCGGCTTGCCCGAAGGGTAAAAACGCCGGTCTTGGGTTTTCTTGTCTTATGAGAAAACCGGCGTTTTTATGAATAGTCCAGGCAAGGAGCTTTCGATCCCGAGATCCGCAAGCCTGGAGGAGGAACATGAAAAAAAGGTTCGCTCTGACGGCGGTCGCCGTCGCCATCATGTTGCCGGCCCTGACCTCGGGCAACGGCATCAACCTCAACGGCCTGGGGACGCGGGCCCAGGGGATGGGCGGCGCGTTCGTGAGCATCGCCGACGATTTCAGCGCGGCTTTCTGGAACCCGGCCGGGGCGGCGGGGTTCGGGAAGGAGCTGTTCGGATTCTACGCCACCAACCTTATGCCCCGGGCAACCTACAGCCAATGGCCGATCACCCTGGAGGTGCCGCGGATCGACGCCAAGACGCCGATCTCGAACCACCTCAGCTTCCTGGGCGCCTATTACAGGCCAGTCGGCCCCAAGGTCACCGTCGGCCTCGCCATCGCCACGCCCTCAGGCTTCGGCACCGCTTGGAACGGGGAAGACCTCGCCCCCCGGACGGACGGGACCGTCTTCTCCTGGTCGAGCCGATACCGCCTCTTTGCCATCTCGCCGCTCATCGCCTTGAATCTCACGCGCTGGCTCTCCGTCGGGGCGACGCTCAATGTCCAGTACGGAACGCTGAGCTTTCAGAGGCCGTCGCTCATGCTGTTCGATGAGGAACGGGTCGTCCTTCAATATGAGGAGAACACGAGCGGCTGGGGCTTCGGGGCCTCCTTCGGGGTGCTCGCGAAGCCCATCGATGACCTCGCGATAGGCTTGACGGTGAGGACCCCCTGTTCCATTGTGTACAAGGGCAGAGCCCGGATGGCCGCTCTTCCGTTCTACGGCCTCTCGGACACGGCCGAGCTCCAGCACGATATGAGTTGGCCGCTCTGGATCGGGGGCGGCGTTTCGTTCAGGCCCTTCGAGCGCCTCCTCTTGAGCGCCGATGTCCAGTGGACACGATGGTCCAAGGTCCGCCAATTCACAATGTACCTGGACCAGGCTTGGTTGGAGCATGTGCCTATCTATATCGACGGAGGCGGTAATGACTTCGGCCTCCCCTATCTCGGCGGGCAAGACACCGCTCAGTTCAGGTTCGGGGTGGAATTCGCGCTTAACGCCACGAGCGCCCTGCGGGCCGGCTATTACAGCGATCCATCGCCACAGCGATCCCCCGGCCCTATCCTGTTTCCGGCCCACGACTTCAAGGCCTTCACGGTCGGGATCGGCAAGACGATCGGCGACCTTCAATTGGACCTCGGGTTGGAATACCTGGCCGGGAATAATTGGACGCAGACCGCTGGAATGGCGGGCTATTCCCAAGGGATGGACATCGTCGTCCCGTCCGTCTCGGTCCAGTACCGGTTCTAACCGGCCGGGTCTTCGTCAGGACGTCCGGAAAAGGACCGGACGACAGGCGCCGCTTCTGGCCGGATCATGCTTCCGGCCTTCAACGGGCTCCCTCCTTGATGGGGGCTGCGCCGCGCCCGATCATCCGCCGGACCGCCGGGACGTAGAACGACACGGCTCCGATGAGGGCCAGGGCCGCTCCGCTGATGAGGAAGGCACTGACGATCCCGATCCGGTCGGCGATGAATCCCGTCTGAAGCAACCCGAACATGGACGGGGCCAGGATGATGCTCCCGTAGATGGCAAAGACGCGGCCCAGGGCCGAGGGATCGACGGACGTCTGGACAATGACGGTGAACGTGCCGTTGTAAACGGCCGCGGCGAAGCCGCCGACGAGCGTCAGACCGACGAAGACGGCGAATCCCGTCCGAGGGAGGAATCCGCATCCGAAGAACGCCGCCCCGAGGACGAGATAGGAGACGTTGATGAGGACGACCTTGTCGGTCTTGCGCTTCAGGGCGCCCAGCAGGACGCCGCCGGCGAGCATTCCCAGGCCCCAGGCGACCTCGACGAGGCTCATCTGGTAGGTTCCTCCCCCGAAGTGTTTCGTGGTCATGAGCGGGAATATGGCCGCGAGGGGCATGATGAAGAACGTGACCAGGAGCGCGAAAATGAAGAGCCACATCAGCCCGGGCCTACTGGTGACCTCCCGCAGGCCTTCCCTCATCTCGCGCAGGACGCGGGGCGCCGGGGTGTCCTCTTTTTTCTTCGGATTGGGGATGTGGACCAGGGCGAGCGTGGCGCAGGCGATCGCGGCCCCGAGGACGTCGAAGAGCAGGGCGGAAGTCATGTTGAAAGCGCTGAGGAGAAGAGCGGCCAGGACAGGGCCGGCGATGGTGCTCGTCGAATGGATGACCTGGTTGACGCCGGCGACACGCATGAGTTCGGGCCCCGGGGCCAGCAGCGGGACGGACGCCTGCATGGCGGGGACGTGGAAGGCGGAGCCCAGCGAGCGCAGGGCCAAGAGAAGGTAAATGTAGGGGATCCGGATTTGGCCAAAGGCGAACAGAGCGGCCATGGCCGCCGTGCAGGCGGCGATGAAGAGGTCGGCCAGGATCATGACCCGTTTCCTGTTCCAGCGGTCGATGAGCACGCCGGTGAACGGGCCCAGGAGGAAGTGGGGAAGAAACGTCGCGATCAAGGAAAAGGCCAGGATCTCGGCCGAACCGGTCTCGAGGCTCAGCCAGAAGATGACGGCATAGGCCACGACGGTGCTGCTCAACGTCGAGAAGAGCTGTCCGGACCAGATGATCAGGAACGTTTTTTTCCAGTTGTCCATGGGAAATCCCGGTTTTCCCCCTCTGGATGAGGGGGTCTAGAGGCTATATGGGGAAAAAGAAAAAATGGCTAGGGACGGAATTGAACCGCCGACGCAAGGATTTTCAGTCCTTCGCTCTACCAACTGAGCTACCTAGCCATCGGGCCCAACTAGTATATAAATCAGGCCCGCTGAAGTCAACGGGTCGGGCGCCTGACCGTAGTACAGTTTCATGATAGGCTCTTGAACCGGTGGAGCCAGGAGAAGTCACGCAAGACCGGCGGGGGCAGGTGCTCGGAGATGAAACTGGCGGTGAGTGGCTTGGAAGAGAGGAAGGTT
>JAXDAV010000030.1:0-3185 GCA_034679465.1 Candidatus Aminicenantota bacterium
GGGCAATTTGGCCTTGCAAAGACCCATCCGAAACCGTAGCATGAGACGATTGCCGACCGGGCCGGACGGGACCAGATGTGATGCGGACCCGGGGCTCCGATCTTAGACATTCAGGGGAAATCCCGTGTTCGAGTCATTGACGGAAAAACTCAATTCGGTCTTCAAATCGCTCTCCGGGCGAGGCCGCATCACCGAGGCCAACGTCTCCGACGCCATGCGGGACGTCCGCAAGGCCCTGCTGGAGGCCGATGTCAACTACAATATCGTCAAGCAGTTCTGCAAGGACGTGCGCGAGGCGGCCTTAGGTGCCGAGGTCGTCAAGAGCCTGCACCCAGGCCAGGTCATGGTCAAGATCGTCAACGACGAGTTGACGAGGCTGATGGGTCCGGTCGACACGCGGATCTACTTCGTCTCGCCCGGCCCGACGATCATCCTTCTGGCGGGCCTTCAGGGCTGCGGCAAGACCACCACCGCCGCCAAGCTCGGCAAGTATCTCGTGGCCAAGGGCCGGCACCCGCTGATGGTGGCCGACGACTTGCAGCGACCTGCCGCCATCGACCAGCTCAAGATCCTCGGCGAGCAGACGGGCATCCCCGTCTACAGCGAGGACAGCAAGGACGCCGTCAAGGTGGCCCGCAACGCCATCAAGCACGCCAAGGAGAGCGGCAACGACGTGGTTATCGTCGACACGGCCGGCCGGCTCCACATTGACGAAGAGATGATGACCGAGGTGGCCAACGTCGCCAAGGCCATCACGCCACACCAGATCTATCTGGTCTGCGACTCGATGACCGGCCAGGACGCCGTCAACAGCGCCAAGGAGTTCAACGAGCGCCTCGAACTGGACGGCGTGATCCTCACCAAGCTCGACGGCGACGCCCGAGGCGGCGCCGCCCTGAGCGTCAAGGCGGTCACGGGAAAGCCCATCAAGTTCATCGGCGTCGGCGAAAAGCTCGACAAGCTCGAAGAGTTCCACCCCGACCGCATGGCCAGCCGCATCCTGGGCATGGGCGACGTCGTCACCCTCGTCGAGAAGGCCCAGGAGCAGTTCGACGCCGAGGAAGCCGCCAAGCTCCAGAAGAAGATGGCCAAGGGCAGCTTCGGCTTCGACGACTTCCTCAAGCAGATGCAGGCCGTCAAGAAGATGGGCGGCATCAAGGACATGCTCAAGCTCATGCCGGGCCTCGGCGGCCAGCTCAAGGACGTCGATTTCGACGGCGACGAGATCAAGCAGATGGAGGCGATCGTCCAGTCGATGACGGCCAGGGAGCGGCGTGATCCGGACCTGATCGACCCGTCCAGGCGACGGCGGATCGCCGCCGGCAGCGGGACGCAGCCGAACGATGTTTCCACCCTGGTCAAGACGTTCAAACGCAGCCGCGACATGATGAAGGCGGTTAGTGGTGGCAGTTTCGGCGGGCTCAAGGCCCTTTTCTCCGGCGGCTTCAACATGGAGGCCATGAGCGCCCGGATGACCGGCGGCCGCAAGATCAAGCAGCGATCCAAGCGAAAACGGGTCATCAAACGCCGGGGCAAGATCAAGAGACAGCGATAGCCCCGCCCGGAAATCCGCCGGCACAGACCCCTGCGGATCGATCGAAATGGCCGAAAAACAGCCCAATTCCGTCCCGAAGGCGAAAATATCTCTCGAAGAATACCTCGAAGAGGTTGCCCGATTCTGTGAAAACGAGTATGGTAACACGTTTCGCGGCCGGTTCCAGGACATGGAGGGCAACAGCGAGCTGGCGATGCTGGCGGCTCCGACGGCCGCCGAGCTCGCGGAGCTTCGTCGGGCGGTGGCGATCATGACGGCCGCCGAGAAGCACGACGCCGACAAGCTTACGGACGAGCAGGTGGAAAGAATCGCCGAGGACGCCAAGGTCGATCCGGCCAACCTCGCGATCTTCGTCAACGGTTACAATCTGATGTGCAAACGCGTTTCGTGACGGCACAGGGCCGGTCACGGAAATTTGACATACGCTATCAGCGAAAGGAACACCATGGCAGTGAAGCTCAGAATGGCCCGTATGGGGCGTCGGCATCGACCGTTCTTCCGAATCCACGCGATAGAGTCCAGAGCTCCGCGCGACGGACGGGTGATCGAGAAGCTCGGACACTATGATCCCCTCGAAACAGATGCCGCCAAGCAGATCGTCCTGAATCGCGAGCGGGTCGAATTCTGGCTCGGCCAGGGGGCCGTTCCCTCCGACACGGTGGCGGAACTCCTGCTTCGCCAGGGGATAAAGACGAAATACGCCGCGGAAAAGGCCGCCCGACGGGCCCAGGCCCGGAAGATCGCCCACAAGAGGGGCAAGCTCTTCACTGCCACCGAGCGGATCGCCGCCGAGAAGAAGGCCAAGGAAGCCGAAGAGAAGGCCAAGGCGGAGGCGGAAGCCAAGGCCGCCAAGGCCAAAGCCGACGCGGAAGCGAAAGCCAAGGCGGAGGCAGAGGCCAAAGCCAAGGCCGAAGCGGAAGCCAAGGCGGCCGAAGGCGCTGCCTGATAGCTGAACGCACGCGATGCGAATCGATGTTCTTACCCTGTTTCCGGAGATGTTCGAGTCTCCTCTGGGCTACGGGATCATCAAGCGGGCCCAGGAGCAGGGCATAGTCGACATCGTTCTGACGAATATCCGCGACTTCGCGGTCGGCGAGTACCGCAAGGTCGACGACAAACCGTATGGCGGGGGCCCCGGCATGGTCATGATGCCGGGCCCCGTCTTCGATTGCTTCGAGCACGTCCAGTCGCTCTGCCCCCAGCCCGGCCGGGTCATCCTCCTGACGCCGCAGGGCGTGCCCTTCAAGCAGGCCAAGGCCGCCGAACTCAGCACGCAGGAGAGGCTGATCCTCATCGCCGGTCGCTATGAGGGCTTCGACGAGCGCATCCGCATCGGGCTCGGCGCCGAGCAGATCTCCATCGGCGACTACGTCCTCAACGGCGGCGAACTGGCGGCGATGGTCGTCATCGACGCGGTCGTGCGCCTCTTGCCCGAGGCCCTGGGCGACGAGGACTCCGCCCGCGACGACTCGTTCAGCAACGGCCTGCTGGAGTATCCCCACTACACCCGCCCCGAAGTCTTTCGCGGCATGAAGGTCCCCGACATCCTGCTCTCCGGCGACCACGGCAAAATCGCCCAATGGCGCCGCGACCAGTCCCGCGAACGCACCCGCCAGCACCGCCCCGACCT
>JAXDAV010000031.1:0-52039 GCA_034679465.1 Candidatus Aminicenantota bacterium
AGATGCGAGGCGTCAAAGGGTGAAGCTGTACTCCTGGTACTGCGAACCCTTTGCAACGAAGCAGATGCGGCCGGATCGGCTTGCCCGAAGGGTAAAAACGCCGGTCTTGGGTTTTCTTGTCTTATGAGAAAACCGGCGTTTTTATGAATAGTCCAGGTTAGCGGACGTCGCAGCGGACGAACATGATGTAGGTCAGGAAATAGACGACGCTCAGGACGAAGACGGCAATGACCAGGTACTTGAGGGCCGGGCCGAGGCGGTCGGCGAGCGCGAGCGGCCGTTCCTCGAACTGAGGCACGCGCTCGAACGCTACCGGCTTGCGCGTGGTCGAGAGGTTCTCGTTGGGGTTGAACCAATGCGGGCTGTCTTTGTCGGCGGCGTCGAGGGCCTTGAAGAAGCTCAGGAACTGCTCCTGATAGACGCGCATGTCCGCCCAGGCCTTGCGGAACCGGAGATAGCCGCCGCCGGCCGCGGCCTCGGCCAGGTATTCGAAGAGGGCGACCGGCGAGACCGCTGTCAGGAGCCGGGTCCGCTCGAACTGGCGGAACATCCCTTGATAATGCGCGTCGCGGATGGCCTTTTCGGCCAGGAAGCGCTTCATCTGCAGATCGGCCCGGAGCTCGTGCTGAGGCAGGAAGGGATTGCTGCCGGAGGACGACCAGCTTCCCGGCGGGGCGCTCTTGTCCAGATCGGCGAAGGCGGCCGCGACGTTCTTCTGGACGGTCTCGGCGCTCTCGATCGGATAGAGGCCCTTGGCCAGGAACGTGCTGGAGTTGGGGATGATCACGGCGAACGCCAGCCAGAACGACAGGGCCAGGAGCAGGCTGACACTGGAGCCCCGGGCGACGACCGAGGCCAGCAGGCCGAACGCGGCGAACGTGACGGTCAGGAGCGCGGCCGCGGCCAGGAAGCCGAGGGCCTCCCCCGCCACGGCGGCCGATACGCCCTCCGGCCCGAGGACGACGACGATCACCAGGCTGGTCAAGACCCCGGCCAGGACGATGACCATGACCGAGACGACCGCGCTGGCCAGCTTGCCGGCCAGCACGGCGCTTCGGGATACGGCGTTGGACAGGGTCAGGGCCAGCGTCTTGGCTTCCTTCTCGCCGGCCACGGCGTCGAAGGTGAAGAGCAGGGCGATGAAGCTCGCGACGAGCGCGGCGATGAACGTCCAGCTCAGCTCGTCGAACTTCGCGAGAAAGGGGTTGGCGCTGCCGCTCTTGTTCTGGAACGAGAAGACGTTCCAGGCGCTGTAAACGATGGCGTTCGGCAGGTATCGCTCCTTGGCGTCGGCGATGAAGCCGCCGGCCCGCGGCTTGAGGGTGTAGGTCTGGTGGCGGACGGCCAGCCCGGTGGCGCCCGCCTCGGCCAGGCCGCGCATGGACTCGAGATACTGGCCCCGGGTCTCCCGGTATTTCTCCAGGTCCTGCGCCTGGCTCCGGACGAACGACGCGGCCCCGGCCGCGAAGACGATGACGACCAGGGCCAGCGAGATGAGGAACCGCAGGCTGTAGAGGTTGTGGAGGATCTCACGCTTGAGGATGGTCCGGAACACGCTCACCTCACGTCATAGCGGATAAAAGCGACGAAGCCGAGATAGAAGAGGAGGACCCCTTCGGCCAGAAGGAGTCCCAGCCCGAGCGCCGACGACTCCAGCCCCGAGAACAAAGACCCCCGGGAGGCCGTGAGGCGGGGCATGTCGGAGACGTCGAGGAAGGGGAAATCGGTCGGGCCGTCCCCGGCCAGCTTGACCGTGCCGAGCTTCAGCCAGCGGGTCCTGATGTCGGTCTGCTTCGAGGCCCAGGCCTCGAACTCGGCGGCCGTCTTGAACTCCCCGCCCGTCCGGGCCGCGATGAGCTCGTCCTCGCTCCGGAACGTGGCCGGATCGACCGGGGTGATCCAGCGGAACGAGGCGAAGATGTCTTTGCCCCTGAGCCAGCCGATGAAGGTCTCCCGGTAGCGGCGGGTCCGGTCCATGTGGCGCTCATGGGCGGCCAGGTCCGTCCGGCAGACGGCCGAAGCGACGGCCCGGAACACGCCCGTGGGCGACAGGAACGACAGCCGCTCCGCGGCCCGCGCCTGGCGGGACAGGCTGTCGAGATAAGCCTTGGCCGGGGCCCATTTCCGGTCGGCGTAGTCGAGCCGGATGGGCTCGGAGATCGAGGCCCGCCGGCGGAAGCCCTCGAACGTGTCCCGGGAATTGCCGTAAGTCTCCAAGCCCCCATCTTCGTCCCCAAAACACCACCAACAGCTGTAGCCCTGCCGCAGGCCCTGGGCCTTGAAGGCCGCGCTGATATCCGCGTCGCGCTTGGCATCGAGGTCCCGCAGGACGCGGTCGAGGTTGTCCCGCGAGTCCGCGCCGACGAAGCTGTCGGCGAAGTTGGCCGAGACGGCCGGAACGATGAAGACGAGGAGCACCCACACGAAGAGGCAGACGACCAGGCTGGTCACCGAGCTCCGGGACCGGGCCGAGACGAGCAGGCCGACGAAAACGAAGACGGCCAGATAGACGAAGCCGGCCGCGAAGAGCAGGCCGATCCGGCCCCAGTCCCCGGCCGCGAAGGCGACGTCGCGGGCGACAAGGACGATCAGGCCGCTCAACAGGAACGAGAAGACGAGGACCGGCGCGAGCGTGGCCAGGATGCCTCCGAGCTTGCCGGCCAGGACCGTCGAGCGGCCGAGCGAGTTGGCCATGGCCAGCTTCAGCGTGCCGTCCTCCTTCTCCCGGCTGAAGGCGTCGTAGCTGAAGAGGAGGGCCAGCAGGGCGAAGACGATGGCCGCGATATCGACGAAATCGACGGAGAAGAAGGAGGCCAGGAAGGGATTGTCGCCGGCCGAGGTCTTGCCCTCGGCCAGGAACGGCTTGTCCCCGAGCCGGATCCGGACGCGGTTGCCGAGCTGGCCGGCGAGGCCTTGGCCGAAGACGCTCAGGGGCTCCGGCGGCAGGACGATCTCGGGCCTCAGCTTGGAATAGACGCGGACCTCGGTCGAGGCCTTCTCGGCGGCCTCCCGGTCGATCCGGTACTGGGCGGTCCGCTCCCGGAAACTGCTGATATTGATCAGGATGCTGAAGGGGATGAGGACGAGGCAGAGGACGAAGCCGATGACGAACCGCGGCGAGACGAGGTTCGTCAGGAACTCCTTCTTGACCAGCGTGGCGATCATCGGCTTCCTTACCCTCCTCTCTTTAGCGGACATCGTAGCGGATGAAGGCGACATAGGCCGCCGCGAAGAGGACGATGCCGTACCCCAGCAGGACGGCGAAGGGCGGCAGGGCGGTCTGGACCCTCCCGCCCAGCCCCTCCTCGACGTACCGGAACCGGGGCGCGTCGGTCATGTCAACGGCCGTGTTCCAGACGTCCGCGGTGGGGTCCTTGGACCGCAGATCCGCGATCTTTTTCGTCCGATAATCGCCGAAGAAGGCCTGCCCCCAGAGCCGGGCCAGATCGGCGAAATGGGCCTGGTTCCGGGTCCCGGTCGAGGACAGGTCCGTGGCCAGGTAGCTGAAGTCAGCCAGGGGCGAGACCATCGAGATCGCCCGGGCCAGCCGGGTCTGGGCCGCCTCCTTCCGACGCAGGGCCGTCCGGATCCTTTCGATCTTCTCGCTCTGGATGCGGTTGCCCTCGGCCAAGGCCCGTTCCTCCGCCGCCCGGTTCGCCTCGAAGGCCTGCCGATACTCGGGGTCCTCGGCGACCCGTTTCTTGACCTCGGCTTCGGTCAGCCGCTCGGCCAGCACAGGATAGTCCTTGAGGACCTGACCCCGGTATTCGGCCCGAAGCTTATTGACGAGATCGTCCCGGTCGGTGTCGGACAGGCGCTCCGTCTCCCGGGCCACCATGATCCGGGACGGGGCCGGGGCCAGGAACGACGCGAGGTAGGGGCTCAGGTTCGGCACGACCAGGACGAGGAGGGTCCAGACGGAGAGAGAAGTCATGATCGACGACGCGCTCGACCGGTGGACCGACGAGACGAGGATGCCGAGGAGCAGGAACACGCCGCCGAAGGCGCCGGCCCCGAGGACGATCAGGCCGAGCGCGGCCCAATCGACGCCGGTCCAATCGACCCGCGGATGAACCAGGATGACGAGCATCCCGGCGGCCAGGGAGACCAGAAGCGGGCCGGCCAAGGCCAGGCCGGCCCCGGCGGCCTTGGCCAGGATGACCTTCGAGCGGGGCAGGCTGTTGGCCAGCATGAGCCTCAGCGTCCCGTCCTCCTTTTCGCCGCTGACGGCGTCGTAGGTCAGGATGAGGGCCATCAGGCTCACCAGAATGGTGACGATGGAGACGAGGTCGATGAGCGGGAACATGACCGGGAGCGGATCGGCGTCGAAGCCTTCCATGTTGACGTCGGCCGTGAGGCCCCGAACGAGGGCCTGGAAGGGGATAGGCGGCTGGGACGGCCGGAGGACCCCGCCGATCCGGTTGAAGTGGGCGTAGGTCCGGAGGTAGCGGTCGAGCTCGGCCTGCCGGGCGGAATATTCGTCGAGCTTGCGGACATAATCCCCCGTCAGGACGACCGAGGTGACGACGACGACGACGAACAGGATGACGAAGCCGGCCAGGAAGCGGAACGACAGAAGGTGGCCCCGGATCTCCTTGGCGACGAGCGTTTGACCCATGACGTCACCTCACGTCGTAGCGGACGAACCCGGCGTAGGCCAGGGCGAAGGCCAGGACGTTGAAGACGGCGAGCCAAGCCAGGTCGATGAGAGCCCCGTCGGCGAAGACCTGGCCCAGCGCCCGGGGCCGATAAACGAAGGCCGGGTATTGGGAATCCCTTTTCCCGGCGGCCTGGTCGGCGATGAGTTGGTCGAGGACCGCGTTCTTGTAGCGGACGACCTCCGCTTTGAGGCGGCTCTCCTCGTCGATCCCTGTCCCGGCGATCCCGGTCGCGGCGTCGAGAAGGCCGGCCGCCGGCGAGAGGCGGTTGATCGTTCGGGAGAGGCGGACCAGGCGGTCGAACTTGAGCCGGTAATCCTCCTCCATCAGGTCGTTCTCCCGGCTGACCGTCCTCATGCGGTCGACCCAGTTGCCGCCCTTGCTGATCCCGAGCAGGACCTCGCGGGTCCAGGTCTGCTGCCGCTTCTCGCTCAGGGCCCGGACCGAGGGGACGCCGACGAACTGGCGGGCGACGAGGGTGCCGAGGTTGGGCAGGACAAAAACAAGGAGCGCCCAGGCGAAGAGGAGCACGATGAGAGATGTGGCCGCCCGGTGCGTCAGGGCCGAGACGAGCATGCCCAGGCTCAGGAAGAACGCCATGTAGAGGAGGGCCAGGGCCAGGACGACGCCGAGGCGCCCGAGCTGGCCGGCCGTGAAGCGGACGTTCGGGTCAAAGAGCAGGACGGCCGCGCCGAGGAGCGTCACCAGGAGAAAGGGCACGGCCAGGCTGAGGAAGTTGCCCAGCCATTTGCCGGCCAGGACCTGCGCCCGGGACACGGGGCCGCCGACGAGGAGCTTGAGGGTCCCCTGCTCGCGCTCCCGGCTGATCTGGTCGAAGCCGAACAGCAGGGCGACGAGGGACAGGACGATGCGGACGACGTAAAGGAAATCAGGCGCCGGGAAGAACGCGTAAATGACGTTCCCGGACGACTGGCCGGCCCGGACGCCGACGCCGATGACGCTGATCTCGAAGGACCGGGTCATGGCGTTCTCGAGGCCCTTGGCGAAGATCGACAGCGGGTTCGGGGGCACGACCGCGATGGGCTGGCCGGGCTTGGGGCGGATGATCTGGTAATCGGCCATCCTCGCGGAGAAATCGCGGTGCATGACGAACAGGCTCGTGGCCGTCAGCAGGACCATGAGCAGGAGGACGACGAGGATCTTGTAGCTGAGGAGGTTGGAGACGATCTCCTTGCGGACGATGGTTCCGATCATGCCCGGGCTATCCTCGCGCCGTCCGTCAGGCGAGCGTCAGCGGCTCCGACTTCATGTAGTCGATGTAGATCTTGACCAGGTCCTCGTACTGGAGCTCCTCGCGGGTCCGCTCCATGACCAGCCGCCCTTCCTTCATGATCCCGACCCGGTCGCCGATCTCCTTGGCCCGGAAGATGTCGTGGGTGGACATGAGGACGGCCCGGCCCTCGGTCTTGAGCTCGGCCATGATCTCCAGGAACTCGGTCGCGGCCTTGGGGTCGAGGCCCGAGGTCGGCTCGTCGAGCAGGATGGCCGGGGCGGCCTTGATGATGGCGATGGAGATGCCGAGCTTCTGGCGCATGCCCTTGGAGAAGTTCTTGACCCGCTGATCGAAGGCCTTCTCCTGGAGGGAGACGCGGCGCATGACCTGGTAGTAATCGTCCTTGGTCAGGCCGGTCCGGCCGCCGAGCTTGGCGAAGAAATCGAGGTTCTGGCGGGCCGTGAAATTGCCGTAGAGCATGACGTTCTCGGAGACGAAGGCGACGTGCTTTTTCGCCTCGAGGGGGTCCTTGGTGACGTCGATCCCCTTGATGAAGCAGGTCCCGGTCGTCGGCGGGATGAAGTTCAGGAAGAGGTTGATCGTCGTCGTCTTGCCGGCCCCGTTGGCCCCGAGCAGGCAATAGACCTCGCCCGGACGGACCTCCAGGTTGAGGTGGTCCAGGGCCAGGACGCCGTCCTCGTAGCGCTTGGACAGGTCGTCGGCCTTCAGGATGGGTTGCGTATCGGTCATGGTCTTCTCCTCCGAGCGGGACCGCCCGCCCACGGAATATCGTTCCGCCTCATCTCCGGGTCAGCTTGATGCCGAAGACGACGATGCCGACGAGCAGTCCCACGAGCAGCAGGACGAGCGCGCCGATGCCCAGGACGTTGGCCTTGGAGGTGATGTGGATGCGGACGATCTTGTCCTCCGACTCGACGCGCCGGTTGTCGGCGATGGCGTCGGTCCGGATCTTCGGCTCGTAGTCGCCGACGGAGACCCCGTCCGGCGGCAGGAACCTGATCCGGACGATCTCGTCCTTGTTCTGCTCGAGCGTCCCGATGAGGTCGGGCGTGATCTCGACCCGCCAGTTGAGCGGCAGGTCGCAGAAGACGCGGATGTTATTGAGCTTGCGGGTGCCCGTGTTGCGGATGGTCACGTCCATGGCGATCGTGTCGCCGACCTTGATCTCATGGTAGAGGTTGACGGCCTGGACCTCGACCCGGGGCACGCCGCGGGGGATGAGCTCCAGCTTGACGAAGCCGGCGTTGAGGCCCTCGATCGCGTCGGCGCCGATCCCGTCCGCGCCCCCGGCCTCCGTCTCGAGCGCCCGGAGCTTTTCCGTCTGCTCGCTGTCGAGGGCCAGGACGAAGAACTCGAGCGGCCGGTCGAGGACGACCCGCGCGTCCGGGTTCTTGGGCAGATAGAGCTTGAGCTGAAGCTTCAGGCTGGTGACGCCCTCGCTGAACTTGATCTGGGACAGGCGGGCGCTCGTCGTCGGGTCGCTGAACTCGTAGGTGACCTGCTGGGGCACGTTGACGGCCTCGAGCTTGAAGACGTTGGCCTCGCCGCTGAACTTCTCGAGCGACAGGTCGAAGGTCGCGGTGCTCTCGAGGTCGGCCTCCTGCGAGAACTGGGCCGAATTGACCGTGACCATGTTGGCGCTGACGCCTTTCTGGAGATAGACCGAGGTCGTCTCGGTCTTGCCAGAGTAGGAAACGCTGACGTCGAGGTTCTCGACGTCCTTGAGGAGCTGGAACGTGACGTCGCGCTCGCTCTCGATCGGGAGCGTCGCGATGGTCTTCTCGTAGGGGTCGGAGATGACCTTGCCCTCCGAAAGGAGCGAGACATAGACGTCCTTGAGCTCCTTCATGAAGTCGAGCGGGAACAGGTCGGCCGCGTCGATGTGGAGATTGGCCAGCTCCTTGAGCTCCTTGGAGGCATAGCGCAGGCCCACCCGGACGAACTTCTTGCCGGCCCGGTCCTGGTACTTGACGGCGCTCGCTACCGAGATGCGGGCCTCACTGCCCATGAAGCTGATGAGGGCCTGCTGATAGTCGACCTGGGCCTGGAGATAGGCCGTCTGCCGGGCCGCGAAGTCGGCCTCGGAAGTCAGGCCGTCCTCCTTGAGCTTGAGGTAGCGGTCGAAATCGGCCTTCTTGAGCTCGAGCGACAGCTGGGCGCTCTTGAGGCGCAGGAGCTTCATGCTCTGGGATTCCTGGGTCTGCGCGGCGAGCGGGAGGGCGGCGAGCAGGACCGCGGCCAGGACCGTGGCGAAAATCCGGATCTTCATGTTCAAGCCTCCATCGAGTTCGGTGGAGATACTGCAAGGAAGGTGCCAAGTCGGTCCGCGGATCCAGACCCGCCTGCCGTGGCCCGAATGTTGCATTGACCGCAGACGGCGGCGACTTTTGGATGAAAAAGATGGGGTTCGGTTACTTCGGTTACCCAATTCTGGGAATTCGATTACCCAGCTTTTCCTATCCGGGCATTTTTACTTTCTCCCGGATTTGGGGTATCCTCGTAGCCTGAACTATTCACGAATCGAGGCGGCCCTCAGATGCGAGGCCCGAGAGGTGAAGCTGTACTCTTTGGTACTGCGAACCCCGAGAACGAAGCAGATGGGGCCGGATCGGTTCGCCCGGAGGGTAAAAACGCCCGAGAATAAGAGTGATGGAGAAGAAATGGGGCGTTTTTATGAATAGGTCAGGTTAGCTCAGGAACCTTGAACATGGCCCTAATCCGGAGGAGGTCGGGACCCTCCCGCAGGCACAGGCGCCGGAACGCGCCGCCCTGGACGATTTTCCGCGAGTTCACCGAGAGCCTCAACCTGATCGAGGATTTCGACCAGATCGCGTTGAACCTCCTGGGCACGATCAGGGAGGCGGCGGCCGTGGAGCGCCTGGTCTTGTTCATCCACGACAGCGACCTCGGCCAGTTCCGCGTCGGGGCGTCCTCCGGCTACGGCCCGGCCGACCTCCACGGCGCCAATCTCTCGGGCGAGGACCGCCTGGCCAAGTGGCTCAAGGTCAACAAGACCTTTCTCGACGTTGACGGCCGGCCCGGCGTCTTCGGCTTCCTCGGTGACAGGGAAAGGGCGGTGCTCGACCGTCTCGGGCTGGCCCTGTGCTTCCCGGTGCTGTCCATGAACAGGCTGATCGGGATCCTGGGCGTCGGCCGGAGGGCCCCCGGAAGGGAGTTCACCGTCGAGGAATCGGCCTTCATCGATTCCCTCATGCCCCAGGCCGGGATCGCCCTCGAGAACGCCCTCCTCTTCAAGGAGCAGAAAGAGCGCTTCCGCCGGATGCTCCGGGCCGATCGGCTGGCGACCATCGGCGAGCTCGCCGCCGGGGCGGCCCACGAGATCCGGAACCCCCTGACCTCGATCCGGTCTTCCCTTCAGTATCTGGAATCGCGCTGCCGCGAGGCCAACGAGAAGAAGCTCCTCGGCGTCGCCCTGCGCGAAACCGACCGGATCGACGAGATCCTCTCGGCGCTCCTGTCGTTCTCCCGGCCCTCGGAGATCCGCAAGGAGCCCTCGAAGCTCGTCGCGCTCCTCGAGGAAAGCGCGGCCCTCGTCTCGATCCAGGCCCGGGCCAGGGGCATCGAAGTCCGGACGTCCTTCCCGCCGGGTCCGATCATCGTCGACGCCGACGGGTCCCAGCTCAAACAGGTCTTCCTCAACGTCTTCCTCAACGCCGTCCAGGCCATGGACACCGGCGGGCGCCTGACGGTCGAGGCCGTGCCCCTGGAAGGCGGCCGGTCGCTCGTCCGGGTCACGGACACGGGCCCGGGCATCTCCGATGAGGCCCTCGAAAGGGTCTTCGACCCGTTCTTCACGACCAAACCGGGAGGGACCGGACTGGGCCTGTCGATCTGCTACACGATCGTCAAGGCCCACGGCGGCGAGATCGAGCTCCGCAGCCGGCCCGGGGCGGGCACGACGGTCCTGATCAGCCTGCCGGCGGGCTCGAGGAGCCCGGCGTGAACCCCCGCATCCTGGTCATCGACGACGAGAAGAGCATCCGCGAGGTCTTCGGCGTCCTGCTCGCCGAGCAGGGCTTCCTCGTCGAGACCGCCGATTCGGGACGGCAGGGCCTGGAGAAGGCGCGGCTGTTCGGCCCGGACGTGGTGCTCCTCGACATGAACCTGCCCGACATGCCCGGCCTCGATGTCCTGGCCGGGCTCCGCCAGGCGCGTCCCGAGCCGGGGACCATCATCATCACGGCCTTCGGGACCATCCGCAACGCGGTCGAGGCGACCCGGCTTGGGGCCTCCGCCTATCTCGAGAAGCCCGTCGACAACGAGGAGCTCCTGCTCGAGATCTCCCGCATCCTCGAGGTCCGCCGTCTCCGCCGGGAGGTCGAGGCCCTGCGCTCGGAGCTGACCTCCCGCTACCGCTTCTCGAACATCGTCGGGACCTCCGCCCGGATGAACTCGGTCTTCCAGCTGATGGAGAAGATCAGCCGGGTCGAGGGGACCGTCCTCATCACGGGGGAAAGCGGCACGGGCAAGGAGCTCGTCGCCCGGGCCGTCCATTTCGCCGGCCCCCGCAAGGACGGGCCGTTCGTCGTCGTCAACTGCGGCGCCGTGCCGCGCGATCTGATCGAGAGCGAGTTCTTCGGCCACGTCAAGGGCGCCTTCACCGACGCCCGCTCGGACAAGACCGGCAAGTTCGAACAGGCCAATTCCGGGACGATCTTCCTCGACGAGGTCGGCGAGCTGTCCCAGGACGCCCAGGTCAAGCTCCTGCGCGCCCTCGGCGAGCGGGAGATCACCCGGGTCGGTGGGAACCGGACGGTGCCCATCGATGTCCGGGTGATCGCGGCCACCAACAAGGACCTCGAGGCCGAAGTCTCCCGGGGGAGCTTCCGCGAGGACCTCTATTTCCGCCTGGCCGTCCTTTCGATCGCCCTGCCGCCGCTCCGGGAGCGGATCGAAGACATCCCGCTCCTGGCCGAGCACTTCGTCCGCAAATACGCCGGCGAGCTGGGCAAGAATGTCCTCGGCTTCACGCCGGACGCGCTTCGCCGGCTCGCCGCCTACGCCTGGCCGGGCAACGTCCGCGAGCTCGAGAACGTTATCTATGAAGCCATGGTCATGACCGAAGGCGACTGCGTGACCGAAACGGCCCTGCCGGCCCGCTTGAGGCTCGCCGCGGCCTCCGTCGCGGCCTCCGCGCCGCCCGGCCCGGCCCGGCCGGCGCCCCTGAAGGAGGCCGTCCAGAACGTCGCCGCGGCCCGGGAGAGGGATCTCATCCTCGAAGCGCTCCGACAGGCCGGCGGCAACCGCACCCGGGCGGCCCGGATCCTGGGGATCAGCCGCAAGACCCTCTTCAACAAGATGACGGCCCTCGGGATTCGCTGGCCGGAGTGAACGAAAAGACGGCAGTTTCGTATTATGAAGAAGCGGCTTTACGCCTTGGCATCGTTCTTGCTAATGGATGCTCTCGGTGGATAACTCGTCGATCGGAGGACGTCAATGATCAAGAAAGCAATGTTTCGCGCGATCCTGGCCCCGGCCCTGTTGGCCTTGGCCCTCGCCCCCTGGTCCGGCGGTCCCGCCTTCGGCCAGGACAAGACGGACCTGACCCTGACCCTCGAGGATTCGATCGTCAGGGCCCTCCGGAACAACCTCAACGTGGCCGCCGAGGTCATCAACCCCGGCTTGGCCTCGGCCCAGGTCTCGCTGGCCCGGCAGATGTACTCGCCCACCCTCGAGTTCGACCTGAGCGGGAACCGCTATGAACAGCCGTCCACCGGACCTTTCCAGGCGCCCGATGCCCGCTATATCAACAGGGCGACGGGTTCGACCGCGACCCTGGCCCAGAGGATCCCCTTCGGCGGCTCGGTCCAGGCCTCGCTGAACTACAACTATTCGAAGAGCAATCAGGCCTTCCAAAGCTACAACCCTTCCTATTCGAGCCGGCTGAACTTCATCCTGACCCAGCCCCTGCTCAGGAACTTCGGCTGGACGGTCAGCCGCCGGGAGATCATCGTCGCCCAGAACAACTTCGAGGCCACCCGCAGCCAGTTCAAGTCCGTCCTCATCGACACGGTCTATTCGGTCGAGCAAGCCTACTGGAACCTCGTCTATAGCGTCGAGAACCTAAAGACGCTCGGCCAGTCCCTGGAGCTCGGCCGCGACCTCCTGACCAAGACCAAGAGGGAGGTCCAGGTCGGTACCAAGGCGCCGATCGAGGTCCTCAACGCCGAGGCCACCGTGGCCCTGCGCGAGGCCAACATTCTCCAGGCCGAGGCCCTCGTCAAGCGCAGCCAGGACCAGCTCCGCACGCTCCTCAATCTGAGCGTCGATCCCACGGCCCTGGGCCAGTCCCTCGTGCCGTCGGACAAGCCTGAATTCCGGCCCTTCGAGATCACCTTCGAGGAGGCCTTCGCCAGGGCCATGGCCGCCCGGCCCGACCTTGAGGCGGCCAAGACGACGATCGAGACCAAGGCGTTCAATTTCAAGATCGCCAAGAACCAGCGCCTGCCTCAGCTCGACCTCCAGCTGGTCAAGATGAGCCCCGGACTGTCCGGTCAGCAGTTCATCTATGATCCCGACAATCCCCTCCTGCCCCCCACGCCCGGCGCGCCCGGCAGCGCCTCCGACGCGTTCCGCGACTCCTTCAAGTTCCTCTACAACAACTGGACGGCCGGCGTGACCCTGACCCTCCCGTTCGGGGACGTCTTCGGCAAGGCCGCCTACGCCCACGCCAAGCTCGACCTCGACCAGGCCCAGGCCCGGCTCAAGACCCAGGAGCAGCAGGTCTTCCTGGAGGTCAGCGACGCCGTCCGGACGCTCGAGACGGCGGCCAAGAGCGTTGACGCCTATCGGATCGCCCGCGAGCTGGCCGAAAAGCAGCTCGAGGCCGAGATGAAGAAGCTCAATGTCGGCATGTCCACGAACTATTTCGTCCTGCAATACCAGGACGCCTTGGCCGTCGCCCGGTCCTCGGAGTTGCGGGCCCTCGTCGATTACAACGTCGCCGTGGCCAACATCGCCAAGGTGACGGGAACGACCCTCGAGACCCGCAACATCACGCTGAGCGACTACCTCAAGTAGCACAGCTGTGCTAAGATGGCCGGGTGAGCGTCTTTCTCGTCGATGCCGGCCGCGAGTGGCGCGAGAGCCAGACCCAGGTCCTCGCCGTCGCCCGCGAGCTTCACCGGAAGGGCCTGAAGGCCCATCTCATCGTCGATCCGGGGAGCGAGATCTTCCGCCGGGCCTCCGGCGAGGGCCTGCCCGTGGTCGCCCTGGCCATGCGGGGCCGGATGGGCTTCCTCGTCCGCAGGCGGCTGGCCGGGCTGATGCGCGATCTGGGCTGCCGGCTCGTCCATGTCTTCGAGACCGCCGGCGCGGCGCCGGCCCTGGCCGCGGCCGCGGCGGCGCAGGTCCCGGTGCGCGTCCTGTCCCGCCCGGCCGACTCGTCGCCGCTCGAGGGCCGGCTGCCCCTGCCGCAGATCGACGCCGTCATCGCCGGGACGGAGGCGGTCAAGTCCATCCTTCTCCGCGGCGGCGTCGCCGAGGACCGGATCGAGGTCGTCCCTCCCGGCACGGACTTTTCGCGGTACGCGTCGCTCCGGCCCGACAACCTCGTCCGCGACGAGCTCGGGCTCGGGCCCGAGGACTTTCTCGTCGGGGCCGTCCTTCCGCTCGAGGACGAGCGGGGCCTGCGGTCGTTCCTCGAAGCCGCGGCCGTCATCGGCGGCCAGGCGCCCAAGGTCAAGCTCGTCGTGCTCGGCGAAGGGTCGCTCCGGCTCGACTCCGCCGAAGGGGAGGAGGTCCCGGACCCGGACGCCCTGCGCTATTTCCTGGGGCGCCGCAAGGAGGGGACGCGGATCCTCGCCTCCCTGAACATGTTCGTCGTGTTCTCCCACCTCGACGGCCTCAGCGGCCACCTCGTCGAGGCCATGGCCGGCGGCCTGCCGGTCGCCGCCGCGGACGTCGGCTCCGCCCGTGACCTCATCACCCACCGCGAGAGCGGGCTTCTCGTGCCGCCGCGGAACGCCAAGGCGCTCGCCGACGCCATCCTCAAGGTCCATTTCGACCGCAACCTGGCCTCCCGCCTGGCCGGCCGCGGCCGCGAGGCCGTCCTCGAGAAGTACTCGATCGAGTCCATGGCCCGCCGGATCATCGCCGTCTACGAGTGGCGGGCCCGCCGCAAGGGCGTCAAGCTGGCCTGACGCCGCCGGCCCTCCCCTCCGGACATCAGGCTTTCTCCAGGAACTTCTTGAATCGGGCCCGGTAGGCCTTGTAGGCCTTGGCGCCCGCGCCGGTCAGGCGGACGAGGGTCAACGGGATCCGTCCGCGATAGGTCTTTTCGATGGCCACGTAGCCGGCCTCCTCGAGCTTGGCCAGGTGGGACGAAAGATTGCCTTTGGTCAGGCCGGTTTCGCGCTGAAGGTAGAGAAAGTCGGCGCTTTCGACGACCGAAAGGATGGCCGTCAGGGCGAGGCGGGCCGGCTCGTGGATGAGCCGGTCGAGTTCGGCGAGGGAGCGCGTGTCAGCCGGCATCGGGACCCTCGGCGGCGTCGTCGGCGGGGAGCGGGGACCGGCGCAGGTAAACGATGAGCGCGGCCAGCCCGGAGAGGACGAGGGCGGCGCCGAAGAGCCCGTAGTACAGACTGAGGCCCTTGATGTCCCCGATCCCGGCGGCGGTGATGGCGAAGCCGGTCACGGCGGAAGCGGCGGCCAGGATGTAGACGCGGGCGAGGCCGATCCGGTGGGCCAGGACGAGGGCGACGAACGCGAGCAGGAGGCCGTTGAGGGCGGGGAGGAGGGTCTTGGCCGAAGGTGCGATTTGATAGAGCGCCGCGATGGATCCGCCCATGAGGGCGCCGACGAGAGCGGTCGCGAACCGGCGCTTGCCGCCGACCCTTTTTTCCTTGAAGGCCACATAGCCGGTCCGCGGGTAGGCGACTCGGCGCTTGAGAAAACGGAGGACGCTGTTGACGAGAAGGCCGGCGGAAACGATGAGGAGGACGAAGGCGGCGCTCAGCCAGGAATGGACGGTTGAGCCCTCGGGGACCGACGACTGGGCGAAGAAATAGCCGCCGAGAAGGAGGAAGACGAGCCCGAGGGAGATTTCGAACAGGCCGTCGTCGTAGAAGCTCCGGACCGTCCGTTTCTCGATCTTTTCGATGTCGATCATGGGTTTTTCTCCTTTTTGGTTTGAAATACAAACCAGTTTGTATAATAGCAGAGATAGCGGCGTTGTCAAGGGGGGCCTCCGCTTTCCGGGATTCCGCGGCCCCGCCTTGAACTCGGGGGACCGCCTGGATTATGTTAAGCGGGAATCGCCCCGGCGGAGAACAGCCCATGGCCATCGAACGGATCGAGATCGACCTCGTCAGGCTCCCGTACGTCCACTTCTTCGAGACAAGCTTCGGCCGGTCCTACGACCGGACCTTCAGCCTGGTCCGGGTCTTCGAGGGCGGCGTCTGCGGCTGGGGGGAGTGCGTGGCCGAGGAAGCGCCCCTCTACAGCGGCGAGACGACGGAGACGGCCTGGCACGTCCTGAAGGATTTCCTCGTCCCGCTCGTCCTGCGCCGGGGCCTCGTCGAGCCCGAGGACTACGCCCGCGAGGCCGCCGTCTTCCGCGGCAACCGGATGGCCAAGGCGGGCCTCGAGCTCGCCCTCTGGGACCTCAAGGCGAAGAAGGCCGGTCTGCCGCTCCATCGGCTCTACGGCGGGGTCCGCACGGAGATCGACGCCGGGGTGAGTTGCGGCATCGAGGATTCGATCCCCGAGCTCGTCGAGGCGGTCGGGGGCTACCTCGATCAGGGCTACCGGAGGATCAAGATCAAGATCAAGCCGGGCTGGGACGCGGCCGCCTGCGCCGCCGTGCGCGGGGCCTTCCCGGACATCATGCTCCAGGTCGACGCCAACGGCGCCTACGCCCTGAAGGACCTGGCCACGCTCGAGGCGCTCGACGCGTACGACCTGCTCATGCTCGAGCAGCCCTTCGCCCCCCCCGACCTCTGGGACCACGCCAAGCTGCAGCGGGAGATGAGGACGCCGGTCTGCCTCGACGAGAGCGCGGAGTCCTTCGATACGGCCCGGGCCGGGCTGGAGATGGGGAGCTGCCGCATCATCAACATCAAGGTGGGACGCGTCGGCGGGGTCGTCGAAATGCGCCGGATCCACGATCTCTGCGAGGCGCGCGGCGTTCCCGTCTGGTGCGGCGGGATGCTCGAGTCGGGCATCGGCCGGGCCCACAACCTCCACATCGCCACCCTGCCGGATTTCAAGTACCCGAACGACCTCAGCGCCAGCCGGCGCTATTACGCGGAGGACCTCATCGAGCCGTTCATCGAGCTGAGCGGGCCGGGGACCATCCGGGTGCCCGACGGGCCGGGGATCGGCGTCAACCCGGTCGAGGCCCGCATCGCCAAGGCCCGCCTCCGCCGCGAGATTTTACGCTGAGATAAGATGGCGGCTTGATGGCCTGGATGTAGTCCTCGACCTGCTTCTTCAGGACGTCCTGCTCGATCTTGGGCAGGACCGCCTCGAACACGGCCTTGGCCTTGGCCGGCTCCCCGCTGTTGAGCAGGGCGATGCCCAGATTGATCTGGAGATTGATGTCCCCGGGCGTGAGGACGAGGCCGGCCTGGAAGCTGCCGGCGGCCTCGGCGTAGCGGCCGAGCTGGTTCAGGGCGACGCCCTTGAGATTGTAGGCCCCGGCGTTCTGGCCGTTCTTCTGAATGGCCCGGAGGGCATACTCCAGCGCCTCTTCGTTCCGTTTTTCCGTGAAGCAGAGCTTGCCGAGATAGAAGGCGGTATCGGACGCGCCGTTGAGGGCATACGCCTTCTTCAGGGCGGCCTCGGCCTTGGTCGTCTCCTTGAGCTCGATGTAGGCCAGACCGAGGCCCCGATGGGCGTCGGCCGAATCCGGCTTGATCGCCGCCGCTTTCTCGTAGGCCTCCGCCGACAGGGCGAACTCGCCCTTGCTGAAGTGGGCCGATCCGAGGAGGCTCCAGCCGTCGAAATGGCCGGCGTCGAGCGAAACGGCCAGCTGGCCGTAGCGGATGGCCTCGTCGGGAAGGCCGTAGCGGAGGGCGACGACGCCCATCTCGTACTGGGCCTGGGGGTTCTTCTCGTCGGGGACCTTTTTCTTCTTCTGGACCTCGGCGGCCGGGCCGGCCGCGCCGGTCACGAAATCGGCGGGCCCGGCGCACACCCCGGCCGTGAGCGCCGCGGCCAGGGCCGCGGCCAAGAACGTCCGGACGGACCGTCGATGGGTGATCATGGGCCTCGATCGATTATGATGGCATATCGGGCTCCGGCGGTCAAACGCGGTCAAACCGCTTGCCGCCGGGGGGCATTCGGTCTACAATGAGGCGAATGGACCCCATGGACAAGATGCCCCTCTCCGACGAAGAGATCGCCCGGCTCCGCCGGCGCGAGGCCGAGATCATCACCCGCCTCGAGCGCCTCAAGAGCACCATGAGCGAAACCAAGGCCATCGACACTCTGGCCTTCAAGGCGAAGCTGTTCAAGGAGGCTCAGGACGAGCTGCGCCGCGTCCAGGACAAGCTCGCCGGACTCACCGAGGACTGACCGCCCCTCCGGCGAAGACACGATGAGCGCCATGGCCCGGCCCGTGCGGAAGAAAGCCCAGTCCCGGACGCCCTCTTCCCGCCTCCGCCGGTCCGCCGACATCGCCCTCCTCGTCCTGGCCCTCGGCGCGATAGGGCTCTTCGTGGCCACGAAGATCGTCGGCGGCCGCGACGGCGCCGCCGCCGGGCCGACGCTCCTGACCGCGGGCGGCTCGGACGCTCCGGCCGGCGACTTCGCCGACCTCGAGGCCGGCCCCGACGAGTTCGAAGGCGAGGACGGCGGCGAGCCGATGGCCGGCCCGGCCATGGTCTCCGACCCGTACGCGACCCGGCCGTTCGCGCCGGTCGACGACGCCCGCCTGTCCGCCCTCCTCGACCCCGAGATCGACCGCTCGCTCAAGGTCGGCCGGATCCCCTCGATGGCCGTCGTCTGCGTCGCCGGGGACCGCATCGTCTGGACGAGGTCGGCCGGCCTGGCCAACATCCGGGTCAAGACGCCGGCCGCCTGCGACACGGTCTACCTCATCGCCTCGACCTTCAAGACGATGTCCGCGACGGCCCTGCTCCAGCTGATGGACCAGGGCAAGTTCAAGCTCGACGACCGGGTCAACGATTACCTCACCGGCCTCCAGATCGAAGGCGAGTCCAAGCGCTATCCGGTGACGTTCCGCCACCTCCTGACCCACACCTCGGGACTTCCGACCGAGTTCGGCCGGCACGCCGTCTGGGAAGATCAGGCCATGCCCTCGCTCACCGACTTTCTCGGCGGCCGGCTCCAGCTCTGGCGCCGTCCCGGAACGCGCGTCCTCTATTCCAACATCGCCTTCACCCTCGTCGCCCATCTCGTCGAGAAGCTCTCCGGGACGCCGTTCAAGGACTACATGCGCCAGAACGTCTTCGGCCCCGTCGACATGCGCGACACGGCCTTCGAGCCGCGGGCCGACATGGCCGAGCGCCTGGCCATCCCCTATCTGCCCGTGCGGCGGCAGGCCGGCGTCTACCGGCCGGTGGACTGGGTCAAGGCGGACGCCTGGCCGGCCGGCGTCGTTTACGGCACGGCCGTCGACCAGGCCCGCTGGCTCATGGCCAACGTCAACGGCGGGGTCTACAAGGGCCGGCGGCTCCTCTCCGAATCGGCCTTCCGCGAGATGACGACGCGGCAGTTCGACCGCTTCGCCGGGCCCATCAACGGCGGCTGGCTCAACGAGACCTCCGGCTACGGCCTGGCCTGGTGGGTCTCGACGCTCAATGGGCAGAAGGTCATCGCCCACAGCGGGAGCGTCAACGGGTACACGGCGTTCTTCGCCGGCAACGTCGATCGGAAGACGGGCGTGGCCATCCTGACCAACGGGAACAAGGCCCACCGCTGGCTTTACTCGCTCGCGCTCAAGGCTCTCGAAGCGCTTTAGTTACCGCGCGGGCTCCGGGTCAACCCCTGGACGGCCGCCCGATCCCCATGCTGATGGTCAATCCGACGACCACGTCCTCGGTCGTGTCGAGATAGAGCGCGAACGCGGTCAGCCGCGTGGGCCCGGTGAGATAACCGGCCTGGAGCTTCGGCACGACCCCGCCGCCGGCCATCTCCGACCACTCGGCGACCCGCCGGACGGCCCCGGCGCCGACGCTGAAACGGCCGAACCGGACGTTCGCCGTCGCTCCCGGAACGATAGCGGCCCTGGCGTTCCCACGGAAGGCCTGGTCGAACCAGACCGAGACCTCGGGGTTGAGCGAGAAGCGGGGGCCCAGCCGGATCTCGAGTTCGGGGCCCAAAGCCATCCACTTGGGCTGGTCGAACAGGTTGACGAAGCCGACATCGATGGCCAGCTTGACCGGCCTCGTGTCCGGCCGGAGTTGGGCCGCGGCCGGGCGCGCCGCCGCGAGGAAGAGCGCGGCCGCCGCGACCACGACGGCGAAGGTGTTCTTGCGCATTTCGGGGGCTCCTCCGGACATTATACTCCAGGGGCGAAAACCCGCCGCGGCGGCGGGGCCGGCCGGCGCGTCCTCAGCGATGATAGACGACCTTGCCGCCGATGATCGTGTAGAGGACCTCGGTCCCGGGGATGTCGTCCTCGGGGCAGGTCATGATGTCGCGCGAGAGGACCGTGATGTCGGCCAGCTTGCCGGGCGCGAGCGAGCCCTTGAGCCCGGTCTCGAAGGCCGCGTAGGCGCCGTTGATCGTGTAGGCGCGGAGGGCCTCCTCGCGGGTCATCTTCTGGCCCGGATAGAACGTCGTCCCGTCTTTGAGCTTCCGGGTGACCGCCGCGTGGAAGTTGGCCATGGGGTCGATCCGCTCGACCGGCACGTCCGTGCCGATGGGGATCGTCGAGCCGGCGTCCATGAGCTTCCGCCAGACGTAGGCGCCCTCCCCGGCCCGCTTCTCGCCGAGGCGCTTGAGGACCCACGGCGCGTCCGAGGTGCAGTGGATGGCCTGCATGGACGGGATGACGCCGAGCCGGGCGAAGCGCGGGATGTCGGCCTCGCTCAGATGCTGGGCGTGCTCGATCCGCCAGCGCAGGTCGGTCTTGTCCGGACGGGCCCGGAAGGCCTCCTCGTAGATGTCGAGGGCCTCGCGGTTGCCGCGGTCGCCGATGGCGTGGGTGGCGACCTGGAAGCCGTTCTCGATGGCGAACTTGGCCGTGGCCCTCATCTCCTCGATCTCTTCCGTGTTGAGGCCGGTCGAACCGGGGAGATCGGCGTACGGCTCGAGCAGCCAGGCCCCGTGGGCGCCGAGCGCGCCGTCGATGAGCCGCTTGATCGCCCGGACGGTCAGGCGGTGATCGGCCGCTCCGATCATCCGGTAGGCCGCCCCGCGCTCGGCCAGGGCCCGGCTGTCGGCGCTGAGCATGACGTAGAGCCTGACGGGCAGGGCCCCCGCCTCGGCCATCGCCTTATAGACGTCGACCGTGGAGAACCCGACCCCGGCGTCGTGAAAGGTCGTGACGCCGTGAGCGAGGCACTCCCGGGCCGCCAGCTCGATGAGCTTCCGCGTCCGCTCGGCGGCTTCCCCGGCCGCGGCGTGCCCGGCCTGGTAGCGGACGAGGCCCTGGGCGGTCTCGATGAAGGCGCCGATGGCGTTGCCCCTGGCGTCGCGCACGATCTCCCCTCCGGACGGGTTGGTCGTCGCGGCAGTGATCTTGGACAGCTCCATCGCCTTGGCGTTGGCCAGGGCCGAGTGCCCGCTGGCGTGGGTGAGCAGGACCGGGTTGGCGGGCGTCGCCGCGCTCAGGGCGTCGTGGACCGGCAGGCCGTTGACGTTCGGCTCGGGCGCCCGGTCCCACTTGTCCTGGTGCCAGCCCCGGCCCATGATCCACTCGTCCGGCTTGGCCGATCGGGCCGCCTCGGCGACGAGGGCCACGATCTCCTCCCACGACCGGGCCGCGGTCAGATCGAGGATGGTCTTGGACTGGCCGAGGCCCGTGAAGTGGCCGTGGCTCTCAATGAGCCCGGGGACGGTCAAGGCCCCGCCGAGGTCGATGATCTCCGTCCCGTCGCCAGCGTGGCGGTTGAAGCCCTTGGGGTCCGAGCCGAGGGCGATGATGCGGTCGCCGCGGATGGCGATCCAGGCGGCCGCCGGGAACCGGTCGTCGACGGTCACGATCTTGCCGTTGGCCAGGATGAGGTCGGCCGTCTCGGCCGCCAATTTCAGCCGGCGGTTGACGCCGATGACGAGCACCGTGAACAGCGCGACGAGGATGACGAGGATTCCCAGGCGGCGTTTTTTCGAGGCCATGGTGGTGTCCCTCCTGACCGGTTGATTGGTCGACGCCCCAATTATAGCCCCGCCCCCCGGTCTGTCAATGAACCGGGTCCGCCGTCGCGGCGCGTAAGCGATACGGGTGAAGAAGGGCGTGAGGGGAAAAAAGAAAAGGGGACACGGACGCGGGGTCCGTGCCCCCTCGGATGCGGGACGGCCTATTTGCCCTTGCGGATGTAGATGTCGCCGCGGAAGGTGTTGAACGAGACCTCCGGGCCGCCGCCGTTGATCAGCCCGACGAGGGACTTGTCGAAGGTGATGCGGTACCGGCCCTCGTCCGTCTTCTCGGCGGTTTCCGAGCGGACCGGCTGGCGGGTTAGGTCGACCTCGAAATCGGTGTAGACCTCGCCCTGCTCGTTCTTCATCTTGAGGTTGGCCTTGACGGCGGCCGGGAGCGTGACGTCGATGTCGCCGGTCATGGTGCTGAAGGACAGCGGCTTGCCGGAGGAGACGCGGCTGATCACGGCCTCGATGTCGCCGTTGACCGTGTGGACCAGGGTGTTCCCCGAGACGTTCCGCAGGGTCACCGGGCCGTTGATGTTGTTGATGTCGATCTCGCCGCTGACGCCCTCGACGACGACCGCGCCGTCCATGGACGAGTTGATCTCGAGCGAGGACGCGACCGGCACCTGGATGACGAGGTCGGTGGCCGCCTTCCAGGACTGGGTGGTGATCTTGACGACGTTGGCCTTTTCCTCGACCTCGAGGCCCGAGGACGATCCGGAGAGGCGCCTCAGGCCGGCGACCTTCTTCTGCTTCTCTTGCTTCTCTTCGCGGGCCTTCTCGCTCTCTTTGAAGAGCTGGTAATGGAGGGAGCCGGCGGCCCGTTCCTGGATCGTCTTGGCCAGCCTTTCCTGGTTGGCCAGTGTGGCCGCCATGGCCTCTTCGGCCGCCTTCTGGCTGCGTTCGCGGACCTTCGCCGAGGCCGCCGTGGCGGGCGACTGGGCCCAGGCGCCCGCGACGAGGTCGATCGTCGAAAAGGGGCCGCCGAGCTCGCTCAGGGCCTTTTCCCGGGTCCGGGCCTCGACGATGACGTCCTGGCCCTGATAGGCCCGGACGGTGATGCTGCCCCGCATGACCGAGACCTCGATCTTGGCCGGCTGGGCCGGGTTCGAGAGCGGGACGACCGCCCGGTCGGGGGGCTCTTCCTTGGCTTGGGCGACGGCCCAGCCGCACGTCCCGGCCGCGACGAGGACCAGGACCGCGATGTTCGCGATGTGTTTTCTCATGGTTTTCTCCTTTATTCTCTCGGATGCTATGGCCTTCCTCAGGCCGTGATCTGCTTCAGGCCCTGTTCGGCCCGTTCCTTGACATCGGGCGTGAGCTCGCCGGCCTCGATGAGGCCCTTGAGCGCGTCGACGGCCCGCTTCTCCCGGATCTCGACCAGGAAGTCGATGAGCGCGACCTGGACGAGGGGATAGGCCTGGACGGACAGAGACCTAACCAGGCTCTCGCGCACCCCCGGCCGGTCGCGGAAGAGGTAGAGGGCGTCCACGGCGGCCAGCCGGACGTTGGGATTCGGGTCGGTGTCGACCGCCCGGAAGAGCGCGGCCAGCGTCGTGTCGTCCGGGTTCTCGACCTCGGCGCTGTAGCCGATGCCCTGGATGCGCTCGGAGGCCGAAGGCCGGCTCAGCAGGGACAGGGCGACCTGCTGGCGCATGCTTTGGACCTCGCGCGACAGGCTCGCGTACCGTTCGCCCGCGTCCCCTCCGCCCTTCAGGATCCAGCCGGCGCCGAGGCCGAGAAGGACCAGGAAGGCCGAGAAGGCCGCGGCGAAGGCCGGGCGGCGGAAGGCGGGCCATTCAGCCCGGCGGGACCGGAGCGGGCCGGGCCGGGCCGCTCTCTTCTCCTCCTCGAGCATGGCGTAGAAGCGGCCGCGGACGGCGCTCGAGGGCTGTTCCTCGGGCAGGACGCCGAGCTTGGCCCAGACGACGGTCAGGTTCTCGAGGTCCTCGCGACAGCCGGCGCAGTCGAGGATGTGCGCCCGCACGTCGGCGCGGCCGGGCTCGTCGAGGTCCCCGGTCAGGTAATCGGCGAACCTTTCCTGGGTCTTCTCGCAGGTCATGACACGTTCCCTTTCTGCAGATCGAGATAGACGCGGCTGAGGTCCTTGAGGGCCCGGTGGACCTGGGCCTTGACGGTCCCCACCTGGACGCCCAGGAGCTCGGCGATCTCCCGGAGCTTGAGGTTCTGGAAGCGGAAGAGGACGAGGATCTCCCGTTTCTGGACGGGCAGGCGGTCGAGGGCCTGGCGCACGAGCTCCGCTTCCCGGTCCGACTCGTAGGCCGCCTCGGGCCGGGGCTCGCGGCCGGCGACGTCGGCGAACTGCCCGTCGATGGACACGACCGGCTTCTGCTTCCTCAGGTGATCGACGTGGGCGTTACGCGCGATCTGGAAGAGCCAGACGTTGAACCGGCTCTCGCTGAGATAACCGGACCGGTACTTGAGGACGCGGACGAAGACCTCCTGGACGAGGTCCTCGCTCGCGGCCCTATTGCCCGTCAGGCGAAGGAAGAAATTGTACAGCATGGTCTGGTATCTCTCGAACAGGACGGCCAGCTTCTCGACGCGGCCGTCCCTGACGTCTTCCATCAGCTCGTTGTCCGTCGGTGACATGCGTCCGGTCTTCTCTCTCTCGGGTCGATCGGCGTTCAAGGATAGATACCGCCCTCTCGGCAAAAGGTTACACCCCGGGCCGGATGCGGTCAAACCGGTCCGGCGGGCCGGCCTTGACTTCCGGCCCGGCCTGCCCTAAGATTTTGGTGTTACGAATTAAAGAAAACGTGTTATTAGCGGAGGAGGACGATGAACATGCGTTTCGTCGCGCGCGCTGTCCGAGCGGGCGTCCTGGGTCTGGTCCTGGGAGGCGCGGCGGCCGCACTCGCCCATTACACCTGGTTGTCTCCCCTCCCCTCGGCGCCCAAGGTCGGCGAGACGGTGACCGTGCGTCTGGCCAGCGGCCATGCCTTTCCGGCCGGCGAGGGGCCCGTCAGCGGCCTCGATCTGAAGATGACCGTCTTCGACCCCTCCGGCAGAGCCGTCGTCGTTCCGCTGGCGGACGGGGGCCGCGGATTGGAAGCGGCCTTCGAGCCCGGGATCGAGGGCGTCTATCGGGCGGCCTGCGAGTATGACCGCGGGCTGATCAGCCGGACCCCCGAGGGCTGGAAGCCCGGCGGGCGGACCCGCTACCCGGAGGCGACGGGCATTCTCAAGTCGTACAGCTCCTTCCTGTTCGCGATCGGGACTTCCGGCGCGTCTCTGCGATCCTCTGCGCCCCTGGGCTTGGCCTTCGAGCTTTCTTGGACCCGGGAGGAGCACGGGTTCCTCGTCCGGGCGACGACGAAGGGCCGGCCGGTCGAAGGGGCCGAGATCGCCGTCATCATCGGTTCCGGCGAGGCCCGGCCGGCCGGGAAGACCGATGCCTCCGGCGGGATCGCCATCGAGATCCCCGAAGCGTTCCGCGGGGAGCTGCTTCTCACCGGATCGATCTCCAGGCCCGCGCCCACCGGGTCCGATTACGACGAGGAACGCATGAGCGCGTCGTTCTACCTGCCCTGGAAATAGCCGGCATGCATATCGCCGACGGCATCCTCCCCCTCCCCGCGGCGCTGGCCGCGGACGTCCTGGCCGTGGGAGGCGCCTGTCTGCTGAGCCGGAAGATCGAAGCGACGGAGATCCCCAAGACGGGCCTGCTGGCCGCGGCGCTCTTCCTCGCCTCCCTGCTCCACTTCCCGTTCGCCGGGACTTCGATCCACCTCGGCCTCTTCGGCCTGGCCGGGATCATTCTCGGACGGCGGGCCTTTCCGGCCGTTTTCGTCGCGCTTCTTCTCCAAGCCCTGCTCTTTCAGCACGGCGGGCTGCTGTCGTTGGGGGTCAACGCCCTCAACATGGGGCTGGGGGCGTTGGCCGGATGGGCCGTCTGGCGCGTTCCGGGCGGACCGGAGCCGCTCCGGGCCTTCGCCGCCGGATTCGCGGGGATCATCGTCCCCGCTTCGATGATGAGCCTCGAATTCCTGCTGGCCGGCTATGGCGGGAGGATCCTTTTCCTCATCGCGGTCTACGCCGCGGTCGCGGCTTTGGAGGGCGCCCTGACCGTTTCGGCCGTCGCCTTCCTGGGGAAGGTCGAGCCCGGGCTCGTGGAGACGGCCCGGTGAGGCGCGGTCCCTTGTTCGCCGCCATCCTCCTCATCGCCGCTGGCCCCCTGGCCGCCCATGATCTCGACGTCGAGGTGAGGCTCCACGCGCCGGCGGTCGTCCTCCGGGCGGCCTATTCCGGGAGCGCGGCCGTCGCCTACGCGGCGGTCCGGGTCTTCGCCCCGGGAACGGCGACCGTGGAATTTCAGAGCGGCTACGCCGACGCCGCCGGGCGCTTCGCCTTCGTCCCTGACCGGGAGGGGGATTGGCGGGCCGTCGTCGACGACGAGATGGGCCATCGGGCGGAGCGGCGCATATCCATCGGCCGGGATTTCCTCGCGGGGCCCGGCGCCGCCGGAAGGGCCCCCTCCGCCGGTCCGGGGCCGGACCGGCGCGGCCTTCCGCAGGGGCAGGGGGCCTTGGTGGGGATCGCCCTCATCATCGGCCTGACCGGTTTCCTCTACGGACTCAGGAGCCGGCGACGGCCGGAAAGGTGAGGCCGCGTGCTCGGAGCTCCGCCCGAATCCGTGACGGGGTCCCCGGCCGGACGCCTCGATCCCCGCGTCAAGATCATGGCCACGCTGGTTCTCCTTCTCATCATCCTCTCCGAGCCGGCCACGGAACGGCTCGCTCTGGGGCTCGATCTGGCCATGATCGCCGCCGTTATCGTCGCCAACAGGGTCCGCTTCCGGGACGTCTTCCGGAGGATCGTCTGGGCCTCGCCCTTCATTCTCGCCGCGGCGGCCATGTATCCCCTGTCGCAATCCGGAAGCGGGACGCCGGCCCCGGAGCTGTGGGGCCGGGCTTTCGGCCTGGCCCTGAAGGCCTATGCCGCGGTCCTGGCGGCGAGCCTCCTGGCCCTCACGGACCGCTTGGACCGGCTCCTCGGCGCGTTTCGTTCCCTGGGCTTTCCGCCGGCCTTGAGCTCGATCGCCCTCCTGGCCGGACGGTATCTTCATGTCCTGGGCGACGAAGCCGCGAGGATGAAGCGCGCCCGGGCCGGTCGGACCCCGGGCCGGCCGCGTGTGTCCCGGGTCCGGGACCTCGGCGCGACGGGCGCGGCGCTCTTCATCCGAGCCCGGAAGCGCTCCGCGGCCGTCCAGATGGCGATGGAAGCCCGGGGATTCGACGGCTCGTTCCCCGATCCGCATCCTTCGGCTCTCCGGCCCCGCGACGCGCTTGCCCTGGTGTTCCTCCTGCCCTTCGCGGCCGTCAGGATCTTCCGGCCATGACCCCTTCCGGGAAGGGCGCCGAAGTCCGCCTCGAAAATCTCGTCTTCGGATACGAGAAGGACCGTCCCGTTCTCCGGGGCCTCGATCTCGAGGTCGGGGCCGGCGAGCGATTCGGGATCCTGGGCCCGTCGGGCGCCGGGAAATCGACCCTCCTCCTTCACTTGAACGGGCTCCTTCGCGGAACCGGCCTGATCCGGATCGGGGACGTCACGGTGGGGCCAGGAACGCTGGCCGAGGTCCGAAGCAAGGTCGGCCTCGTGTTCGAAAGCCCCGACGACCAGCTGTTCACGCCGACGGTCGGGGAGGACGTGGCCTTCGGGCCGCTCAACATGGGGCTGAGCCGCAAGGAGGCGGGCGAGCGCGTCCGCCGCGCTCTGGATCAGGTGGGATTGGCCGGGTTCGAGCGGCGGAATCCCCACCGCCTCTCCCTGGGCGAGCGCAAGCGGGCCGCGCTGGCCGCGGTCCTGGCCATGGAGCCCGAGGTCATCGCTTTCGATGAGCCGTTCTCCAGCCTCAATCCCGCCCTCGTGGACAACGTGATCGACCTTCTGTCCGGGATCGAGGCCACCGTGATCCTGGTTTCCCAGCAGATCCTCCCGGCCTTCGCCTGCTGTGATCGGATCGCCGTGCTCCGGGAAGGGAAGATCGTCCGGACGGGAGCTCCGGCGGAGATCGCCGCCGACCGGGCCCTCCTCCGTTCGGCGGGCCTGGATTTCCGAAGGACCCTCGAAGCCGTGAAGGGGAAAGGGATCGAGCTTTAGCGCCTGCCCCCTCTTGTGTTATATAAAGGGCTATCTTCTCCGGGAGAGCGAACATGGCCCCTATGACCTACAAGAAAGCCGGCGTCGACATCGACGCCGCCGACGCCTTCGTCAGGAAGATCAAGCCGCTCGTCCGGTCGACCCGCCGGCCCGAGGTCCTCGGCGGGATCGGGGGCTTCTCGGGCCTGTTCCGGCCGCGGCTGGCCGGCCTGAAGAAGCCGGTGCTGGTGTCTTCCACCGACGGCGTTGGGACCAAGCTCCTCGTCGCCGACATGGTCGGGAAATATGACACGGTGGGCGTCGATCTCGTGGCCATGTCCGTCGACGACGTCGTCGTCCTCGGGGCCGAGCCGCTCTTCTTCCTGGATTACATCGCCGTCGGCAAGGTCGTACCGTCCGTCCTGGTCGATATCGTCAAGGGCATCGCCCGCGGCTGCCGCGAGGCCCGCTGCGCCCTGGTCGGGGGAGAGACGGCCGAGCTGCCGGGGCTCTACGAGCCCGGCAAGTGGGATTTGGCCGGGTTCTGCATCGGCCTCGTCGACGAGCCGAAGATCATCGACGGCCGGACCTGCCGGGCCGGGGACGCCGTCATCGGGCTGGCCTCGAGCGGCCTTCACAGCAACGGCTATTCCCTGGTCCGCAAGCTCTTTTCGCCCGAGGAGATCAAGGCCGGGCTGTGGCGGGAGCTCCTCCGGCCGACGCGCATCTACTGCGCCGCCATCCTCGACGTCCTCAAGACGGTCCGCATCAAGTCCATGGCCCACATCACGGGCGGCGGCTTCTACGACAATATCCCCCGGGTCATCCCCAAGGGCTTCGGAGTCCGGGTCGAGAAGGGCTCCTGGCCCGTGCCCCCCATCTTCCGGAAGATCCAACGGGCCGGCGAGATCGAGGAAAAAGAAATCTACCGGACCCTCAATATGGGCATCGGCATGGCCCTCGTGGTCCAGGCCTCGGATGCGGACCGGACCCTTGCCGCCTTCGCCCGACGGGGTTTCAAGGCCTGGAACATCGGGGAAGTCGTCCGCGGGCCTCACGAAGTCGCGTTGATCTGAGGGGCCCGGCCGTCGAAGTGACTTATGCTGACATATTGGGACACCCCCAAAAATACTATTGACTTGACAGGCCAATGGACTAACTATGAACGCGCGGGAACAAGAAGGTGCGGCTAGGCAGCCAAAGAGGTGAGCTGGCAAAAGGGGGCTTTTTATCCCAGAAACGCCCCTGAGCGCGGCCGCAGTTCCCTTCCTCCGACGAACGCCTCCCCATCGGAGAGATTGACGCCGAGGCTGATCGTCCCCGACGGCCCCCCCGAGGAGTCGATCCGATAGACATCCTCCCCATATTCGCCGAGGAGACCCCCCACCCGGGCCCGGCCGCCCCTGAGCGCCAGGGCCTGCCCGAGGACGTCCTTTTCGGGACCGCCCAGGAGCGAGAGCCGGTCGCTGTCAATGAGCATGTTGTCGAGCGCCCCGGCGGCCAGGGCGTAGAGCTCGCGCTCGTCCCGGGTCAATTCGGTCTCCCGGGCGCGGAGGAGCAGGCAATCGGGGTCGTTGAGCCAGAGCTTGCGGTGCATGAACTGCCGCAGGAGGGCGTTCCTCAAGGCGAAATAGGCGTTCGGCCCCTGGAAGCCGGACGCCTTGGTCTTCCAGTACGGCGCGGTGTCCTCCCCGATGCGCAGGCCGTCGACCAGCCCTACCGAGGGTAGGAGCGGGGCGCCGCAGCCCAGGACGAAGTCCCGCCCCGCGGCCCGGCGGACTACGCGCAGGCCCTCCCGGTAGGCTTGGATCGGGGTGACGTTCTTCCGGCGCCGGCCGGGCATGGCGCCCGCGAACAGGAAGTCGATCTTGAGGTATGAGAAACCCGCCCGCTTCAGCGCCCGGACGGTTCCGTCGAGCCAGGCCTTGACCTCCGGATGGGTCGTGTCCAGGGCGAAGATGGTCTTCCCCCAGCCTTTGTAGCAGGGCTTGGGGCGGCCGTCCTCCGAGACCATCCAGCCGGGGTGCTCGGCGAAAAGACGCGACGTCTCCGCCGCGCTGAACGGAGCGGTCCAGATCCCGGCCCGGAATCCCCTGTCCGCGATGGCCCGGCCCAGGCCGGCGAGGTCCGGATACCCGGGCCTGGCCGACAGCCAGTCGCCGATCTCGGTCTCATATCCGTCATCGACCTGGAAGACGTCGAAGGGAAATGACTTCCGGTCCGCGGCGGCGACTTCGAGGTTCTCGCGGACGTCCGGCCAGCCGAGCTTCCCGAAATAATGGTACCAGCTGCACCAGCCGGCGGGGTTCCAGGGGTTGATGCGGACGCGGTGGCCCCGCTGGACGAGCCGGCCGTACGCCTCGAGGAGATCGCCGGCGGGGCCGGCCGTGAGGACGGCCAGCGGCTCGATCGCGACGGGGTCCCCGAACTCGGCGTCGAAATAATCGATCCAGCCGACGAGGTCGCCGCCCTCGACGGTGAAGAACGGATGCCCGACGCGCGAGGCCAGGAACCCGGCCAGGCCGCCGTCCCAGGCGGCGAAATAATCGCTGACGGGGCGGCGCAGGAGCTCCTCCGGGACCGGCGAGAAGAGATAGGGGCTGGAGTCGCGGACGATCGTCTCGAGCTCGGGGAAGCGCGTCGCCGGCGTCACCCGCTCCATCGGTCCCCAGGACTGCCAGTTGTTGAGGAGGAAGGCGGGGGGCGCCGGGGCCCGGAAGGCCTCGACACGGCCGGGACGGCCCGCGATCGCGCCCCGGACGAGCCAGCCGCGCGCCGTTCGTTCGACCTCGGTCTCGAGGCGCGCTCCGGCATACCGCCGCACGATGCGGCCGGCGCGTGCGGGCCGGCCGAAAAGCTGGATCTTCAAGGCCGGAGGATCTCGTTCTTCTTGCAGAAGGCCTCGACCTTCTCCGAGAGCGCGGCGGCCTGGCGGACGGCCTTCTCCTCCGTCAGGGCCTCCTGAAGCTGAGCCAGCTCGGCCCGGATCTTCAGGATCTGACTGACGGCCGTCTCGGAGTCGAAGGTCGTGTCCAGGCCGATCATCCCCGACCGGCCGACGGCGCTCGTGAACCTGTTGATGGCGACGGCATATTGATCGCGCAAATGCTCGACCAGCATCTCCTCCTCGGACGGGGTCTTCCCGACCTGCTGATAGACGAAATAGCCGGCGCCGGCGATGAGGACGAGAGCGACGATTGTCCTGATCATGGTGAATCCTCCCCCCGGCATTCTAGGCCAGTCATGGCGCTCGTTTCATTGCGAAAACGCTTAATTCTTTATAGCCTGACTTCTTCTTACCCCTTCCTTGTTCTTAGATTAATATAAAATATTCCGGGTATTCAAGAGGAAGAGTTTGGAGGAAGGCCTCCCATGGTTGATGGAGAAAGTTCGTTCTGTTATTATGGGGAGGCTTTCCAAGGGCTTTCTGAGCGCTGGGAAGGTCAGTTGCCGGGCAGGGTTTCAGCGGTGAACTTGGAAAGCGAAGATATCGAAAAAATTACGAGCGCAGGCCGTGGGCGGTTAGCTCAGCTGGGAGAGCGCGGCGTTCGCAACGCTGAGGTCGGGAGTTCGAATCTCCTACCGTCCACCATTCTTTCTCCCCTGTTTCGGATGGCCCGGGGAGCATGGGGGAGCGGGGCGCGATGATCGGTCACGAGATCTGGGTGCTGGCCGGCACGGCGGCGACGCTGGGCCTCGTCCACACCATCGTCGGCCCCGACCACTACCTGCCCTTCATCGTCATCGGCCGGGCCCGCAACTGGACCCTGCGCAAGACCCTCGGCGTCGCCTTCCTGGCCGGCCTCGGGCACATCCTGAGCTCGGTCGTCCTCGGCTTCGTGGGCATCGCCCTGGGGATCGCGGTGGCCAAGCTCGAGGGCGTCGAAGCGGCCCGGGGCGGGATCGCGGCCTGGCTCCTCATCGGCTTCGGCTTCGCCTATTTCATCTGGGGCATGCGCCGGGCCTGGCGCTCCAGACCCCACGTCCATCCCCATCTTCACGACCACGAGGATGCCCGGGTTCATCCCCACGGGCCCGATCAGGGCCCGCACGATCCGGGTCGCGGGCACGTCCACGAGCACGCACACCCCCATACCCACGTGCTGGCCGAACACGCCCATCCCCACGGCGAGGTCCCCAAGAAGGCCAACATCACGCCCTGGGTGCTGTTCACGATCTTCGTCTTCGGCCCCTGCGAGCCGCTCATCCCGCTCGTCATGTACCCGGCCGCCCGCCACTCGACGGCCGGCGTCGCCCTCGTCGCCGCGGCCTTCGGCCTGGCCACGGTCGCCACGATGCTCGTCATCATCGCCGCCGCCTCCTACGGCGCGAGCTTCGTCAAGTTGGGCAAGCTCGAGCGCTACTCCCATGCCCTGGCCGGCCTGATGATCTTCGCCTCCGGCCTGGCCGTCCAATTCCTCGGCCTTTAGGGGGGCTGCCCCATGACCTTCGTCGCCGACTGCATGCTCGGCCGCCTGGCCAAGTGGCTCAGGATCCTCGGCTTCGACGTCCTCTACTTCTCCAGAGCCGAGGACCGGGATCTCGTCGCCGTCGCCCGGCGCGAGGGGCGCGTCCTCCTGACGCGGGACAGCGGTCTCATCGAAAAGACGGCCAAACGGCCGAACCGCCTCTTCATCCGCAGCGACGACTGGGAGGACCAGACCGTCCAGGTCCTCGACGAGCTCGATCTCTGGGACGAGGTCCGGGCGAACACGCGCTGCGTCGCCTGCAATCTGCCGCTCAAGCCGATCCCCCGGGAGCGGGCGAGGAACCTGGTCGCGCCGTATGTCTTCGATCACGCGTCCTCGTTCGCCGTCTGCCCCGGCTGTGGCCGGACTTTCTGGCAGGGCACGCACTACGGCGACATGGAGCGCAAGATCGAGCGTCTGCTCGAGCGGCGCGGCAGGGCTATAGCCGGATGATCTCGACGCCCCGGCGCTCGAAACACAGCGACAGTCTCAGCCCGTCGATTGACTTTCGGGGAATGTTCCTTTAGCCTGGGTTATTCACGAATCGAGGCGGTCCCAGATGCGAGGCCCGAGGGGTGAAGCTGTGCTGGTACTGCGAACCCCGAGAACGAAGCAGATGGGGCCGGATCGGTTCGCCCGGAGGGTAAAAACGCCCTAAGAATAGGAGCGATGGATAAGAAATGGGGCGTTTTTATGAATAGTCCCCGAGGAGGGCCATCCATGAAGACCCGTTTCCCCTTGGCCCGGGCCGTGTCCGGGATCCTCGCCCTGACGCTGATGGCCGCATTCCCCGCGCCCGCGCGCCCGGATCAAACGGTCCGGACCTTCGAGGGGCGCGCGCTCAACGAGGTCGCCTTCCCGCTCGGCGGCATCGGCACGGGCACGGTCTCGCTCGGAGGCCGCGGCAACCTCCGCGACTGGGAGATCTTCAACCGGCCGGGCAAGGGCGTCCACATGCCCTTCACCTTCTTCGCCCTGTACTTCGAGCAGTCCGGCCGCAGGCTCGTCCGGGTCCTCGAGGGTCCCATCGAGCCCCCGTTCACGACCGGCTTCGGCTTCCGCCGGGTCTTCGTGCCCGGCCTGCCGCGCATGGAGAAGGCCCGCTTCAAGGGCCAGTACCCGTTCGCCGAGGTCGAGCTCGAGGACAGCCGGGTCCCGCTGGCGATCCGGCTCGAGGCCTTCAACCCGCTCGTCCCGCTCGAGCCGGACGATTCCGGCATCCCGGCCTTCGTCCTGCGCTTCCGGGTGAGGAACACCGGCTCCGCCCCGGCCAGGATCACGATCGCCGGCTCGGTCATCAACCCCATCGGCTATGACGGCGTGGGGACGGTCGACGGCGTCGGCAACGACAAGTTCGGCCAGAACGTCAACAAGATCAAGAGGACGTCGGCGCTCCGAGGCCTGGCCATGTCCTCGCGCAAGGTCAAGCCCGAGGAGGCCGCCTTCGGCACGATGGCCCTCGTGACGCCCTGGCCCGAGACGACCACCCTGGCCCACTGGGTCCGCGGCGACTGGTGGGACGATCTCCAGATCTTCTGGGACGACTTCGCGGCGGACGGCCTGCTCGAGGACGTGGCCGAGGCCACGCCCTCGCCCGACAAGCGGACCGACGTCGGGACGCTCGGCCTCGTGGCCAGCCTCGCGCCCGGAGAGGAGGCGGTCCTGCCGTTCATCCTGTCGTGGCACTTCCCGAACGTCCTCAACTATTTCGACATCGTCCCCGAACAGCGCGGCCGCATCTTCAAGAACCACTATGCGACCGCGCACCCCGACGCCTGGGCCGCCGCCGAGTATCTCCAGAGAAACCTCCCCCGCCTCGAGGCGGCCAGCTGCGCCTTCCACGACGCGTTCTTCGGGACGACGCTGCCGCCCTACGTCCTCGACGCCGTTTCCAGCCAGGCCTCGATCATCCGCACGACGACCGGCTTCCGGCTCGAGGGCGGGAGCTATTTCGGCTTCGAGGGGTGCGGCGACCAGGCCGGGTGTTGTCCCCTCAACTGCGCCCACGTCTGGAACTACGCCCAGTCGCTGGCCTTCCTCTTCCCCTCGCTCGAGCGGACCATGCGCGAGACGGATTTCCTCGCCAACGTCAAGGACGACGGGGCCATGGTCTTCCGAACGTCCCTGCCGCTCGGGAGCGGCGTGCGGTGGGGCTTCAAGTCGGCCGCCGACGGCCAAATGGGCCGCATCATCAGCCTCTACCGCGATTGGCAGATCTCCGGCGACACGGCCTGGCTCAAGAAGCTCTGGCCCCAGGCCAAGAAGGCCCTCGACTACGCCTGGACGTCCTGGGACGCCGACCGCGACGGGCTGATGGAGGGCGAGCAGCACAACACCTACGACATCGAGTTCTACGGCCCGAACAGCATGATGGGCGCGTTCTATCTCGGCGCCCTCAGGGCCGGCGCGGCCATGGCCGCCGCCGTGGGCGACCTCGTCTCGGCCAAGGCCTACCTGGCCATGTACAAGAAGGGCCAGGCCGCCTACGACGCCGCGCTCTGGAACGGCGAGTACTACGTCCAGAAATACGAGCAGGTCATGGAGAAGAAGTACCAGTACGGCGAAGGCTGCCTCTCCGACATGCTCCTCGGCCAGTGGCTGGGCATGATCTCGGGGCTCGGCCGCTATCTCCCCGCGGAACGGATCCAATCGTCGCTGCGGTCCGTCTACAAGTACAACTTCCTGGCCGATTTCCGGAGCTTCTCCAACGTCCAGCGGACCTACGCCCTCAACGATGAGAAGGGCCTGCTCCTGTGCTCGTGGCCGAAGGGCGGGCGTCCGCCTCTGCCCTTCCCGTACTCCGACGAGGTCTGGACGGGCATCGAATACCAGGTCGCCTCCCACCTCATCTATGAGGGCCTCGTCGATGAGGGGCTGAGCATCGTCAAGGCGGTCCGCGACCGCTACGACGGCTGGCGCCGCAATCCCTGGAACGAGGTCGAATGCGGGCATCACTACGCCCGGGCCATGGCCTCCTGGGGGGTCCTCACGGCGCTCTCGGGGTTCTCGTATTCGGGGCCCGAGCAGAGAATAGGCTTCGAGCCGAAGTTGAACGCGGACGATTTCCGGACCGTCTGGACCGCGGGCTCGGGCTGGGGGACCTATTCCCAAAAGGCCGCAGCGGGGTCCGGAATGTCCGCGTGTCTCGAGATCCAGGCCGGAACGCTGGCCCTGAAGGAGCTCGATCTCGCGCTCCCGCCGGCGGTCGCCGGGCCGAGGGTCCGGTCGATCAAGCCCGCGGTCGCCGGCGTCCCGGCCCCGGCCTCCGTTCGGAGGGAAGGCGACACGGTCCGCGTTCTTTGGACGAGGCCCGTCCGGATCGAGCCCGGAAAGCCGCTGACCCTCGAGATCGCGTTCTAGGCCGCCCGGAGGAAGAGCGTGACAAAGGACCTGATCGGCCCCGTGCTGGCCATCCTGGCCGCGGTCGCCCTCTCCCTCGCCGCCTGCGCGCCGGAAGAGCCGGCCGCCTCCGGGCCCAAGGGGCGCCTCTTCATCGTCGGCGGCGGCGACCGCGACGAGCCGTTGATGCGGCGCTATGTCGAGCTGGCCAAGGGCTACGGCTCCGGCCGGATCGTCATCTTCACCATGGCCAGCGGCGCGCCCCACGAGACCGGGCCCGAGCTCGTGGCCGAGCTCAAGAGCTACGGGGTCGCCGACGCGGTTTATCATCAGCTCACCCGGGAAGAGGCCATGGATCCCGGGAGCGTCAGGCTCCTCGACGGGGTGAGCGCCGTCTGGTTCTGCGGCGGGGACCAGTCCCGGCAGACCGCGGCGCTCCTCGGGACGCCTCTCCACCGCCGCCTGCTCGAGCTCTACCGGGACGGCTGTCTCATCGGCGGCACGAGCGCGGGCGCGGCCGTCATGAGCGAGCTCATGATCACCGGCGACGAGAAGCGGGCCGACGGCGGGGAGGGGAGCTGGGAGGTCATCCTGGCCGACAACGTCCAACTCGCCGAGGGCTTCGGCTTCGTCAGGAACGCTATCATCGACCAGCACTTCGTCGCCCGGCGCCGCCACAACCGGCTCATCAGCGTCGTCCTCGAATTCCCGGCCCTCGTCGGCGTGGGCATCGAGGAAGCGACGGCCGTCGTCGTCCGGCCGGACGGAAAATATGAGGTCCTCGGCGAGGGACAAGTCATCGTCTATGACGCCCGCGGGGCGACGACATCGAGGTCCCCGGACGGACGACTCGGGGGCCGCGGCCTGACGATGCACGTCCTGCTCGCGGGCGACGTCTTCGACCTCGCCGCCGGGCGGGTCGAGGAGCGGGCGAAGTGAAGGCGCCCCGGCTCCGCCTGCCCCACACCCTTCTCCTCATCTACATCATGGTCGTCCTGACCGTGGCCGCCACCTGGATCATTCCCGGCGGCGAGTACCAGCGCGTCGAGAAGGACGGCCGGACGGTTCCCGTGGCCGGTTCCTACCACCGGGTCGAGAGCGAGCCGCAGGGCCTCGGCGGGCTCTTCGTCTCGCCGGTCCGCGGCTTCATCGACGCCGCGGCCATCATCGCCATCCTTTTCATCGTCGGCGGCGCGTTCAACGTCATCCAGCAGACCGGGGCCGTCGCCGGGGTCATCCACAACATCGCCTTCACGTTCGGCCGGAGCAGGGCCCTGCGGGTCCTGCTCATTCCCGTGGTCATGCTGCTCTTTTCCATCGGCGGCGGCGTTTGGGGGATGTGCGAGGAGACCATGCCCTTCATCCTCGTCTTCGTCCCTCTCGCCCTGTCCCTCGGCTACGACACCATCACCGGCGTGGCCATGCCCTTCCTCGGCGCCGCGGCGGGGTTCGCCGGGGCCTTCTTCAATCCCTTCACGGTCGGCATCGCCCAGGGGATCGCCGGCCTGCCCCTCTATTCGGGGCTTGGCTACCGCCTGGCCGTGTGGGCCGGCGGGACGGCCATCGCCATCGCCGTCGTCATGCGCTACGCGGCCCGGATCCACAAGGACCCGACGCTCAGCCCGACCTACGAGGACGACCTCGAGAAGCGAAAGAAGCTCCGGGTCGACAAACCCGTCCTCGAGCGGGCGGCCCTGACCGGCGCCCACAAGAGGGTCCTGATCGTCTTCGTCGCCGGCTTCGCCTTCATGGTCTTCGGCATCCTCGAGTACAAGTGGTACATCAACGAGATCGCCGGCGTCTTCCTGGCCATGGGCGTCCTGGCGGGCCTGGCCGGCCGGCTCAAGGGCGACGAGTTCGGACGGGCCTTCGTCGACGGGGCCAAGGACATGGTCAACGCCGCGCTCATCATCGGCACGGCCCGGGCCCTGCTCATCGTGGCCCAGGACGGCCATATCCTCGACACCATCCTGGCCGGCCTGGCGGGCGCCATCTCCAGCTTCCACCCGGTTCTCTCGGCCCAGGTCATGTTCGTCTCCCAGTGCGTCATCAACTTCTTCGTCCACTCGGGGACGGCTCAGGCCGCCCTGACCATCCCCATCATGGCCCCGCTCGGCGACCTCGTCGGCATCACCCGGCAGACGGCCGTCTTCGCCTTCCAGCTGGCCGAATACATCAACCCCGTCCTGCCGACGTCGGGAGTGACCATGGGCGTCCTCGGCCTAGCCGGGTTGCGCTGGGAAAAGTGGGCCCGCTGGATCCTGCCCCTGCTCATCCTCTGGGTGATCTTCGCCGCGCTGACCCTCATCCCGCCCGTCCTGATGAAGTGGGGGCCCGCCTAGCAGCCGCCATCCAGGCTAGTCCTGTCCTCCGGCCGCGAATCCCGGCAGGCGGCACAGCGGGCCGCGCCCGGGCCCCTCCCGGCGTCCGGGGCGCTTCGTCCCGGCCGATCTCCAGGGAAAAAGGCCGCTCGGGGGACCTCCCGGCCGGACGGCGGGCGGGCTTCGGGATGGCATGAATACTGCAGATGAAAGGCCCGGTGCGGTTTTAACCTGGGCTATTCACAAAAACGCCGGTCTTGGGTTTTCTTGTCTTATGAGAAAACCGGCGTTTTTATGAATAGTCCAGGTTAAGCGGCATCGTCCATCAAGGAGGGACAAATGGTCAAGATCGGGTTCGTGCGCGGCGCCGTGTTGGGCCTGTTGGCGGGGCTTCTCATGGCCCCGCGGTCCGGGAAAGAGACGCGCGACAACATCAAGAAGCTTTACGAGGAGATCACCGACCGGATCTGCGAAGAGCTGGGCCGGCTGAAGGTCATCAGCCGCGAGACCTATACCGAAGTCATCGGGGCGGTCGTCCGCGGCTTCGAGGAAGCCAGGAAGATCACCTCCGAGGAGGCCGCGAAGATCAAGGACGAGCTGAAGAAGGGGTTCGAAGAGGTCCGCGACTCCCACGAGCGGGACCAGAAGGCCGGATCGACGGGGGCCTGAGCGGTTTCTCGGCGACGGCTCTTTTTCTTTGACAGGCGGCGGTCCATCCCTTAAGATGGGATCGCGCCGGGGTTTCAGCGCCGGCGCGCCGCCTCAGCCCAGCAACGAAAGGACCGATAAATGGAGAGCTGTCGTCTGCTCGTTTTTACCGACCTCGACGGGACCCTCCTCGACCAGGCGACCTATTCCTTCGAGCCGGCCCGCCCCGCGCTCGAGGCCCTGGCCGCGGCGGGGGTCCCGGTGGTTCTCTGCACGAGCAAGACCCGGGCCGAGACCGAGCGCTGGCGAAGGGCCCTGGGCAACGCCGAGCCGTTCATCGTCGAGAACGGAGGAGCGGCCTTCGTCCCCGAGGGCTATTTCGGGGCGGGGGCGCGCTACGACCGGCGGGACGGCGGCTACGGCGTCCTCGAATTCGGCAGTCCGTATGCCGGCCTCCGGCGGGCCCTGGCCGCCATCCGGGCCGGGACCGGTCTGGACCTGCGCGGCTTCGGCGACATGTCCCTCGACGAGATCGCCGCGCTCTGCGGCTTCACCCGCGAGGACGCCGCGCTGGCCGCCAAGCGCGAATATGACGAGCCGTTCGTCGGGGCCGACCCGGCCGCCCTCCCGGCGATCGTCCGGGCCGCGGCCGCCGCCGGCCTGCGGGTCGTGACCGGCGGCCGGTTCAACCATCTCGTCGGGGGGAGCGACAAGGGCCGGGCCGTCCGGGCCCTTCGCGGGCTCTACGCCGCCGAGCGCGGCCCGCACCGGGCGATCGGTCTCGGCGACAGCCCGAACGACGAGCCGATGCTGGGGGCCGTCGATGTCCCCGTGCTCGTCCGCAGGCCCGACGGCGGCGGCGTCAAAGGGTTGCACCTGCCGGGACTCGTCGTCGCCCCGTACGCGGGGCCCGAAGGCTGGCGCGAGGCCGTCCTCGGGCTTCTCCGCGACCAAGCCTGATCCCCGGACGTCCGGGCTCGGAATAGACCTGAAAGGAGAACGCGCATGGCCGATTTCCACCAGACGGGGGTCCTGGCGACCTTTCATCGCCTCGGCGCTTTGGACTTGAAGCGACTCGAAACGGACCTCAGAGAATTCTCACGTCTCCGCCCCATCGCCCTCGTCCTGCCCACGACGCCTCAGGAGCTCGATTCTCCGGCCCTCAAGAGGATCCTGTCCAACCTCAAGGAGATTCCCTACCTCAACGAGATCGTCATCACCCTGGGCCGGACCGAGGACCCGGCGCATTTCGCCCAGGCCCGGAAGCTCTTTTCCGTCCTGCCCCAAAGACACAAGATCGTCTGGGCCACCGGACCGCGCTTCTCTGAGCTCTACAAGCTCCTCGAAGACAACGACCTGTCGGTCGGGCCGGACGGCAAGGGCCGGTCGGCCTGGGTGGCCTACGGCTATATCCTGGCCCGCGAAGAGAGCGAGGTCGTCGGGCTCCACGACTGCGACATCGTCAATCACTCCCGGGAGATGGTCGGCCGGCTGTTCTATCCGGTGGCCTCTCCGGACATCAACTACGCCTTCTGCAAAGGCTATTACGCCCGGGTGACGGACCGGATGCACGGCCGGGTGACCCGCCTCTTCGTCACGCCGCTCATCCGCAGTTTGATCAAGCTCTTCGGCCACCTGCCCTTCCTGGTCTATCTCGACAGCTTCCGCTACGCCCTGTCCGGGGAGTTCTCGATGATCACGGACCTCTCCCGGATCAACCGCATCCCCAGCGACTGGGGCCTCGAGGTCGAGACCCTGGCCGAGGTCTACCGGAACTATTCGCTGCGGCGGATTTGCCAGGCCGAGATCTGCGACACCTACGAGCACAAGCACCAGCCCCTGTCGGCCGAGGACCCGCGGAGCGGCCTGATGAAGATGGCCGTCGATATCGCCAAGTCGGTCTTCCGCAACCTGGCCGTCGAGAACATCGTCCTCAGCGACAGCGGCCTGCGGACGCTGATCATCAACTACCAGAGAACGGCCGAGGACGCCGCCAAGCGCTACCGGGACGACGCGGACTTCAACGGTCTGGCCTTCGACTACCACCTGGAAACGGTCATGGTCGAGGCCTTCACCCGGGCCATTCAGATCGCCGGGAAGGAGTTCATGGACGATCCGCTCTATTCGCCCCTCATCCCGAGCTGGAACCGGGTGACCTCGGCCGTCCCGGACTTCCTGGACAGGCTGAAGGCGGTCGTCGACGAGGACAACACCTGAGGAAAACCGCCTTCTGGAGCGGGCAACCTTTTGCCCCCCGTTCCCATCTATACGGGTATGGCAGAAATGAGCGCCTGCAGTTTCCTCCTTCTGGCGGTCCCCGGCCGAATCGGCCATAATAGCTGTGATGCGGAATATGAATCCTTCCTGGAGGCGGCCCTGGCCATGAGGGACGAGAAGGGGAGGAGCGGACCCGTCTGGGGGACGACCGACAAGGCTCGCCTGGAAGAGCTCGTGGACCACGGCCGGGCCGGCGACGCGGCGGCCATGGAAGCCCTCTACGCCATGTTCAGGGGGCCCGTCTTCGGCCTCGTCTATCGATATGCCCAGAACCGGGCTGCGGCCGAGGACCTCCTCCAGGACGTCTTCCTCAAGATCTTCAGCCACATCCGCAGCGTGCGCGACGCCTCCACCTTTCCGGCCTGGGTCTACCGGATCGCCCTCAATACGGCCTACAGCCACCTCCGCCAGAAGCGGACCCAGACCGAGAAGCTCGTTCCCCTGAGCGACGTCGAGGAGCGCCTCGAAGAGCCGGAGACCCGGCCGGCGGACCGGGACCTCCAGGGGCCCCTCGAGGAGGCCATCCGGGCCCTGGCCCCGCGGCTGCGGAGCGTCTTCGTCCTTCACGACGTCCAGGGGTTCAAGCACGAAGAGATCGCCCGGACGCTGGGCTGCGCGGTCGGGACGTCGAAGTCCCAGCTCTTCAAGGCCCGGCTCAGGGTCCGCGATTACCTGAAGGCCCGGAAGGCCGTTTAGCCTGGACTATTCATGAAAACGCCGCGCTTCTCCGACAAGTCAGAAGAACCAAGACCGGCGTTTTCACCCTTCGGGCAAGCCGAGAATAATCCAGGCTAGGAGAACGATGATGAGATGCCGCAAAGCTCGGGAATACATCAGCCGCTCGATCGACGGCGAGCTGTCCGAAAGGGCGTCCGCCCGGCTCGAGCGGCATCTGGCCGCGTGCGCGGAGTGCCGGGAGCTCCGGTCCGACCTGAAAGCGATCGTCGGCCGGGCCGCCGGGCTGGCCGCGCCCGAGCCGTCCGAGCGGGTCTGGGGCCGGATCAAGGCGGGGCTGGAGACCGTGAGGACCCGGCCCTCGGCCGAGGGCGCCCGGCTCGACCGCCGGCCTCTCTTCGGCTCGAGCGGGCCGGTCCTCAGGTACGCGGGCACGGCGGCGCTCGCCCTCATCCTCGTCGCGTCGGGCCTCGTCCTCGGGCGCCGCTTGGGGCGGGAGGACGTTCAAACGGGGCCCGGGGACCGGGAAGCCTACGCCCTGGCCAAGCTCGACGAGGCGGAGGGCCATTACCAGCAGGCCATCAAGGCCCTGGCCGAGGCCTTCGCCGCGGAGAAGGGCGCCCTCGCGCCCCAGGTCGCGGAGCTCTTCGAACGGAACCTCTCGGCCGTCGACGCGATCATCCAGGCCTGCCGCCGGGCCGTCCTCGAGGAGCCCGACGACCTCGAGGCCCGGAATTACCTGCTGGCCGCCTACACCCAGAAGCTCACGTTGCTCGATTCGGCCCTGGACCTCCAGAGGGAGGACCGGGCGGCCGTGGTCGAGAGAACGATCATCTGAAGGAAGTGACAAGGAGGACCACCATGAACGAGACCATGACGAAGAATTGGAAGAAATGGCCCGCCGCGATCGCGGCCGCGGCCCTGATCGCCGCGGCCCCGCTCCTGGCCGAGCAGAAGTCCGAAGAGAAGTTTGAGAAGACCGTGGCCCTGAACCGGACGGGCAAGCTCTTCCTGAACAATTTATCGGGCCGGATCGAGATCATGACCTGGAAAGACGCCCAGGTCAAGATCGAGGCCCTCAAGATCTCGAAGGCCGACACCGTCGAGAAGGCCAGGGAGAACGCGGCCCAGGTGACGATCGAGGTCGGCGGCGACGCGAACCGGGTCAGCGTCGAGGTCAAGTATCCCAAGCGCACCGCCGGTTTCTGGGGCGGCGACTCCCTCAAGGTCTCCGTGGACTTCAAGGTCTGGGTCCCCGAGCAGGCCGCGATCGACCTCAAGTCGGTCAGCGGCGACATCCGGGTGGCGCCGCTCGGCGGCCCGGCGAAGATCAAGTGCGTCAGCGGCGACGTCGATCTGCGCGGCGCGACGGGCGCCGACATCGACCTCGTCAGCGGCAGCCTGACGCTGGCGAACATCGCCGGGGACGTCTTCCTCAAGGCCATCTCGGGCAATATCGGCGTGACGGCGGTCAAGGGCTCGGTTGCGGTCGAGGCCGTCAGCGGCGACATCGAGCTCCTGGACGTGTCCGAGGCCGCCAAGATCAACGCCAAGAGCATCAACGGCAACATCGTCTACGCTGGAGCGATCCGGGCGGGCGGCCGCTACGAGCTCAAGGCCCACAGCGGCGACGTGCGCATGACCGTTCCCGCCGCCTCGACGTTCGATTTCGAGGCCAATACCTTCAGCGGGACGATCGACAGCGGCTTCGACGTGAAGGTCGTCGGCAAGATCTCGACGAAGGAGATCCGCGGCACGGTCGGCGGCGGCGGGGCCACGGTCATCCTCAAGACCTTCAGCGGCAACATCGACCTGATCAAGAAGTAAATCGGGGACACAATACCATTTTCCGAATTTGCGGGGGCGGCTTCGGCCGCCCCTTTTTTGTATAATGGCCGGCATGCGCCGGGTCCATGCCGTCAATTTCGTCAGGACCATGGCCGTGACGACCGTTGCCCTGCTGGCCCCACTCCGGTTCTTGGAGCTTGGCTTCGACGGGGTGGCGATCGGGGCGGTCGTGGCCCTGTTCGCCGCGGCGCCCCTTGTCTTCTCCTTCCCTACGGGCTGGATGAACGACCGGCTGTCGATGAAGAAGGTCATCTTCGGCGGGCTGGTGACGATGTCGCTGGCCATCGTCGCCATGATCCACGTCCGGGACGTCGCGCCGATGGCCGCGGCCTTCCTCCTGCTGGGGGTGGCCAACAGCGCCATCAACGTGTCCATCAACAGCTTCTACTACAAGGACCGCACCGAGCCGGACTCGAACCGCAAGTACGGGAGGTTCATCGGCTGGCTCTCGCTCGGGCCGCCGGCCGGGCTTCTCCTCGGGAGCGCCCTGAACGGGGCGGCCGGGTTCCGGCCGCTCTTCTGGGCCATGGCCGGCCTCACGGCCCTGGCCACGGCGGCCGTGGGCGGATTCGGCGAGGAGAAGTTCCAGGCGGTGTCCTTCCGCGAATACCGGTTCACGATCTTCAACCGGCGGACGCTCCTCTTCTCGGCCTTCCTCGTCCTGCTGGCGCTCCACTGGGGGACGGAGATCACCGTCTACGGCCCCTTCCTGAGGACGCGCTTCGGCCTCGGCGATTCAGGCGTTGCGCTCTACATGGCCGGGGCCTACCTGGCCCTCTCGCTGGCCGCTTTCCTGGTCGCTCGGCTCAAGGACGACCCCGTCCGCGACCGGCGGCTGTTCCTGCTGGGCCTGGTCATCTCGGGGGCCGGGCTCATCCTGATGACGGTCGGCGATCTCCGGCTCTCGTTCGTCTTCCGCTTCATCCACGAGGGCGGCGACGGCCTCATGGGCGCGTTCGTCGTCCTGACGATCTCACGGCTGTTCGAGAAGAAGACGGTCGGCGGGAGCGCCGGCATCCTGACGGCCCTTCAGACCTCCGGGCACATGGCCGGCAGTCTGGCCTTCTCGTGGCTGGGATTCCGGGCCGGGCTCGGCGTACCGATGATCGTCGCCGGCTCGATCCTCCTGGCCAACGCCGTCTTCGGCCTCTACGCCATCCCCAGAGAATAGGTCTATTCCTTCGGCCGCAGTCACGGGATCTGAACGGGGAGCCGCACGGTGTCCCCGACCCGGCAAATTCGGAAAATGGTATTGTGTCCCCGATTTAGTAGAATAGGGCGGTGATCGCGACCAAGGGCACGGGCTTCGACATCATCCTGGTCAGCGGGGAACCCTACGCCGACCACCCGCTCTCGCCGGTCGGGATGATCGCCCGGGTGCTCGACGCCGAAGGCCACAAGGTGGGCGTCATCGAGTGCCCGGATTGGACAACGAAGGACGATTTTCTCGAGCTCGGCCGGCCGCGGCTGTTCTTCGGCGTCACCTCCGGCTCGATCGACAGCATGCTCGTCAACTACACGCCCCTCAAGCGCGAGCGGGCGGCCGACCCCCACGCGCCGTTCCGGTCGCGAATGCCCGACCGGGCCGTCATCGTCTACGCCAACCGCCTCCGGGAGCTCCACAAGGGCGCGCGGATCGTCCTCGGCGGCATCGAGGCCTCGCTCAGGCGCTTCGCCCACTACGACTACTGGGGCGACGACGTTCGGCGCTCCATCCTTCTCGACGCCCGGGCCGACATCCTCGTCTACGGGCCCGGCGAGCTCCAGGTCGTCGAGATCGCCCGCCGGCTCGACCGCGGCGAGCCGCTCGACGGGATCCGCGGCACGGCTCTCGTCCGGACCGAAGCGCCCGCGGGGGCGACCGTCATCCCGTCCTTCGAGGAGGTCCGGGCGGACAAAGACAGGTTCTGCGAGGCCCAGAAGCGTCTCACCAACCGCAAGACGATCGCCCAGAAGCACGCCAACCGCTTCGTCGTCCAATACCCCGCGCCGGATTACGGCCCGGCCGACCTCGACCGGGTCTACGGCCTGCCGTTCAGCCGCGGCATCCCCGAGAGCTTCCCCGAGCTGGGCATGGCCCGCTTCTCGGTCCAGACGCACCGCGGCTGCAGGGGCCGCTGCTCGTTCTGCGCCCTGTCCCTTCATCAGGGCGACCGGATCATCTCCCGGAGCGAGCGATCGATCCTCGAGGAGATCCGGCGGATGACGGGACACCCCGGGTGGAAGGGCTTGGTCGACGACCTCGGCGGCCCGACGGCCAACATGTACGGGCTGGACTCGGCCGGGATCGAAGATGCCCACCGCCGCCTGGTCGGGCTCATGCGCGCCGCCCGCAAGGTGCCGGGGGTCCGAAAGGTTTTCGTCCGCAGCGGCATCCGCTATGACCTGGCCGTCGAGAGCCCCGAGTACGTGCGCGAGCTCGTCCGCCACCACGTCTCCGGTCTGCTCAAGATCGCCCCCGAGCACGTCTCGGACAAGGTCCTCCGGCTGATGGGCAAGAGCGGCGGCCGCCGCCAGCTCGAGGAGTTCCGGAGGATGTTCGCCGAGGCCGCATCTTCCGGGCCGGGCCGGCCAGGGGAGGGGAAGGGCGGCGTGCGCGCCAGCTACCGGGAGCGTCCCCCGCACCTCAAGTACTATTTCATGGTCGCCCACCCGGGAACAGCCGACAAGGAAGCCCGCGAGCTGGCCGGCTTCCTGCGCGAGCTCGAACGGAGCGGAGAGAAACCGGTGGAGGGCGTCCAGATCTTCACGCCGACGCCCATGACCCGCTCGGCCTGCATGTATCACGCCGGCAAGGACCCGATGACCGGAGAAGCCGTCTATGTCCCCCGCCCCTACGCCGAGAAGAAAGCCCAGAAGCGGATGCTGACAGGCCCCTTCCTATCCGCTGACGATCAGTAGGCCCCGGAGGCGGATGTCGCGGCAGGAGCTCCCGATGGGGATCTCGAAGTCGCCCGGCTCGACGGAACATCGCCGGGCCCGGGTCCGTATCTTTGGGCATGAGCAAGACCCTGACTTCCGGTTCGGTTTGCCTTCGCCTGGCCCTCGCCGCGACGCTCCTGTTTCCGGCCCCGTCGGCGGCCCAGCTTCAGGCCCCTGCCTCGACCCCGGCTTCCCTGGATTTCTCCGCCCTCGCGGAGGCCATCAAGGCCGAGATGGCCGCCTCGAACGTCCCGGGCGCCCAGTGCGTCGTCGTTCTCGACGGCCGCATCGTCTATCGCGGGGCGTTCGGCGTGAGGAGCGTCGAGACGGGAACGCCGGTCACGGCCGCGGACCTGTTCCGTCTCGGATCGACCACCAAGATGATCGTCGCCGCCGCCTGCCTTGAAGCCGAGGCCCGCGGCCTCCTCCGCCTCGACGCGCCGATCGGCGACAAGGCCCCGGAGCTCCACCCCGCCCTGGCCCGATTGACTTTGGACCAGCTCCTCTCCCATACGTCGGGACTGTCCGAGGATGCGCCAATGGACGGGCCCCTCTACGAGTCGGCCCTGGCCGTCCGGGTCAAGGCTTGGGACGCCGGGGCCTTCTTCACTGAGCCGGGACGGATCATGTCCTATGCCAACCCGGGCTACGTCCTGGCCGGCTACGTCCTCGAACGCGCGGCTGGCCGGCCCTTCGCCGACGCGGTGGCGGACCTCATCCTCGCGCCCCTCGGCATGTCGGCGAGCACATTCCGACCGCTCCAGGCGTTGACCTATCCGGTCGCCCTCGGCCACCAGCCCGGCCGGTCCGGGCCGTCCGTTGTCCGTCCGTTCGCCGAAAATGCCGCGAACTGGCCTCCGGGATCGCTCTTCACGAACATCGAAGAGCTGGCCCTGTTTCTGGAGGCTTTCGTCGGCCACGGCCGCGTCTCCGGCAAGCCCGTTCTTCGACCGGGCCTTGCCGCCCGCATGACGGCCGCCCGCGCCCAAGTCCTCCCTCTCGGTCGCACGTATGGATACGGCCTCGTCAACCTCCGCGAGCGCGGCTTCGACGTGGCCATGCATTCGGGGGCCCGGACGGGCTACGGAAGCGTCATCTACGCCATTCCCGAAAGAGGGTTCGCCGTCGCCATTCTGACCAACCTCAGCGGCGGGATCTTCTTCCGGTCGGCCCGCAAGGCGGCCGAGATGGCCTGTCCGGGAAAGGCGGATCCGCCCGGCGCGGAGGAGGCCCCTCGGGTCGCTTCCGCGTCGGAGCTCGCCGCCTGGACCGGCGTCTACGTCAACGGAGCCCTTCGCGTCGAGATCGAGGCCCCGGACGGCAAGCTGGCCGTCAAGCTCGGGGGCCGGTCGTTCCCCGCGGAGCGCGTCGGCGACCGGACCTTCCGCGCCCCTGGAGCCGGCCAGCTCTCGCGCTTCGTGCTCGTTCCCGGGCCCGACGGCGAAGTGGCGTTCCTCGCGGCCGAGTACTGGGCCCTGGCGAGGGTTCGCGCTTCTTCGTGAGCCGCTCAGCGGCCCTGAGCGTCGAGCTTGAAAAGGGCCCGGAATTCCGCGTTCTTCCGAAGAGGTGAGAACCGCCCGGGGAGACGCGCGGGGATCGGCCCGCACGCGTCGGATCTGTTTTCGGCCGCTTGACACGGGGAGTCTGTTTAGATATGAATATATCATCATATATTTATATAAGCGGCATGAAAAGGAAATTAGATCTTATGGCCATGAGAGATGTCGTCGCCGTCTTCAAAGCGCTGGCCGATCCCACGCGCCTGAGGATCATGTTGCTCCTGCGGGCGCGCGAGCTGTGCGTCTGTGAGCTGATGTTCATCTTGGGGATGGAGCAGTCGCGGGTCTCCCGCCATATGCGCGTCCTGAGGGAGGCGTGCCTCGCCGAAGACATCCGTGATGGCCGCTGGATGATCTACCGCGTGCAAGACCAGGCGCGCGCTCTGCTCGAGGTCCTTTTCTCCGGCCCGCTCAAGGATTCCGTCGAAGGATCCCGCGAGGCGGAGGCCGATCTCAAGAAGCTCGAGGCCTGCCTCCGCGATAACGTCCGCGGCCGCGTCTGCGAAATGCCCGGGCGGCCGGAGGGAACATGAAAAAGACCATTCTCTTCATCTGCGTCCACAACTCGGCCAGGTCCCAGATGGCCGAGGGTCTGGTCAACGCCCTTTACGGCGACCGGTTCGAAGCCGTGAGCGGGGGGACGACGGCGACCCGGGTCCACCCGGCCGCGATCCAGGCGATGGGCGAGATCGGCATCGACATCAGCGGCCATTACTCCAAGAGCATCGACGTCTTCGAGGGGCGCCGCTTCGATTATGTCGTCATGGTCTGTGACGACCAGCAGGCCGATTGCCCCTTCTTCCCGGGAGGGAAGGAGCAGATCCATCATGCCTTCGACGATCCGGCGGCCTGCGCCGGAACCGACGAGGAGGTGCTGGCCTGCTTCCGCAAGAGTCGGGACGAGATCCGCGCTTGGATCGAAGAGGCGTTCGGCCTGGCCTCCCCTGAAAGGACATCGACATGACGCCGGGATCGCCGCGGCTGAAGTTCCTCGACCGCTACCTGACTCTTTGGATCTTCCTGGCCATGGCCGTCGGCGTCGGGCTGGGCTATCTCGTTCCGGCCGTCGTCGGCTTCATCAACACGTTCCAGTCGGGGACGACGAACATCCCCATCGCCATCGGCCTCATCCTGATGATGTACCCGCCCCTGGCCAAGGTGCGCTACGAGGAGCTCGGCGACGTCTTCAAGAACGTCAAGGTGCTGGCGCTGTCCCTCGTCCAGAACTGGATCGTCGGACCGCTCCTGATGTTCGCTCTGGCCGTCGTCTTCCTCCGCGATAAGCCGGAGTACATGTACGGCCTGATCCTGATCGGGCTGGCCCGCTGCATCGCCATGGTCATCGTCTGGAATGACCTGGCCCAGGGCGATCGGGAGTACGCGGCGGGGCTGGTGGCCTTCAACTCGATCTTCCAGGTCCTGTTCTTCTCGGTCTACGCGTATATCTTCATCACCGTCTTCCCGACCTGGCTGGGGCTGGCGGGGACGGCCGTCGATGTGACCATGCGCCAGATCGCCGCGAGCGTCTTCATCTACCTCGGCATTCCCTTCCTGGCCGGCATGATCACCCGCTTCAGCCTGATCAAGCTCAAAGGGAAGACCTGGTATGAAACGAAGTTCATTCCCCGGATCAGCCCGATCACGCTCATCGCCCTGCTCTTCACGATCGTGGTCATGTTCTCGCTCAAGGGCTCAACCATCGTCAAGATCCCGCTCGACGTCGTGCGCATCGCCATACCGCTGCTCATCTACTTCGTGGTCATGTTCCTGGTTTCGTTCTTCTTGAGCAGGAAGGCGGGGGCGGATTATCCCAAGGCGGCGACGCTCTCGTTCACGGCCGCCAGCAACAACTTCGAGCTGGCCATCGCCGTGGCCGTGGCGGTCTTCGGCCTCAACTCGGGCCAGGCCTTCGCCGCGGTCATCGGCCCGCTCGTCGAGGTGCCGGTCATGATCGGCCTCGTCAACGTGGCGCTGGCGTTCAAGCGCAAGTCTTTCGCCGGCGAGCGGGCGACCTGACGTTCCGATGAAGGGCATTCTGTAAGGAGAAGACCGATGAGCGACAAGGACACGGAGATCAAGAAGCACGTCCGCGACCGGTATGCCCGGGCGGCCAAGGCCGGTTCGTCCTGCTGTGGACCGTCGGCCAGTCCCTGCTGCAGCGGGCAGTCCGACCCGGGCGGGGACGAAGCTAGCCAACGGGTCGGCTATTCGGCCGAAGAGCTCGCGGCCGTTCCGAAGGACTCCAACCTGGGCCTCGGCTGCGGCAACCCGACCGCCCTGGCCGGGCTAAAGCCGGGCGAGACGGTCCTCGACCTCGGCTCAGGGGGCGGCATCGACTGCTTCCTGGCGGCCCAAAAGGTCGGCCCGGCCGGCCGGGTCATCGGCGTGGACATGACGCCGGAGATGATCGACCGGGCCCGCGGGAACGCCCGCGAGAACGGCGCGGCCAACGTCGAGTTCCGGCTGGGCGAGATCGAGAACCTGCCGGTCGCCGACGGCGTCGTGGACGTCGTCATCTCCAACTGCGTCATCAACCTCTCGACCGACAAGCCGCGCGTCTTCCGGGAGGCCTTTCGGGCCCTCAAGCCCGGCGGCCGGATCATGGTTTCCGACCTGGCGCTTCGGAAGCCGCTGCCCGAGGCCGTCCGGGCCTCGATCGACGCCTACGTGGCCTGCCTCGCCGGTGCCCTGGTCAAGGACGAGTATCTCCAGGCCGTCCGCGACGCCGGATTCGAGCGCGTCGAAGTCGTCAGCGAAAAGGATTTCCCCGCCGAGCTGGTCCTCGAGGACTCGCTGGCGGCCGACGTCGTCAAGAAGCTGAAGCTCTCGCCGAAGGAGCTCCGGGAGCACGTCGGCTCGGTCATCAGCCTCGCCGTCAGCGCGACGAAACCGACGCCGTGACGTCGCGGGCTTTCTGGTCTTATCGTCGAAGCTCATCCGCCCCTATTATAGGTCTTGCCATCCCGGCCGCAAATAGCGAATAATGGCCCGAGGATGGAAGACATCTCCAGGGGCGTGCGGTCCTTCGCCGCGGGCACGGCGATCAGCCGGGTCATGGGCCTCGTCCGCGAGTCGGTCTTCGCCCATCTCTTCGGCGTCGGCGCGGCCACGGACGCCTTCAATGTGGCCTTCCGCATTCCCAATCTCCTGCGCGACCTCTTCGCCGAGACGGCGCTCTCCGACGCCTTCGTTCCCGTCCTGACCGCGGAAAAGGCCAAGAGCCGGGAGGCCCAAAACCGCCTGGCCTCGAACATCTTCAACATCCTTTTCGTCGTGACCGGGCTCATCTCCCTGGCGGGGCTTCTGGCGGCGCCCTATCTGGCCAAGGCCATCGCCTTCGGATTCGGCCGCGTGCCCGGCAAGATCGATCTGACCGCCCAGCTGACCGCGGTCCTCTTCCCCTTCCTGCTCTTCATCAGCCTGGCCGCATGGGCCATGAGCTACCTCAACACGGAGCGGTCGTTCTTCGTGCCCTCGCTGGCGCCGGCCGCCTTCAACCTCTTCTCCATCCTGGTCCCGGTCCTGACCTACGGCTGGTTCGTCGCGCATGGCCGCGAGCCCATCTTCGGCATGGCCCTCGGGGTCCTCGCCGGCGGACTGATGCAGTTCGCCGTCCAGGCGCCTCTCCTCAGGCGCAAGGGATTCCGCTGGAGCCCCGTCCTGAGCTTCCGCGACCCGGCGTTCCGCAAGGTCATGGCCCTGTTCATCCCCGTCGCGATCGGGCTCGCGGGGACGCGCATCAACGTCCTCGTCAACACGATCCTGGTCACGCCGCTGGCCGAGGGCAGCGTCAGCTGGCTCAATTACGCCTTCCGCGTCATGCACCTGCCCCTCGGCCTCTTCGGCATCGCGGTCGGGGCGGTCGCCCTGCCGTCGCTCTCGAAGCTCGTGGTCGAGGGCAACACCGAGGCGATCCGGGGGACGCTCGCGGATTCCCTGAAGATGGTCCTGTTCCTGACCGTCCCGACGACGGCCCTCCTCATCGGGCTCTCCGTCCCCGTCACGCGGGCGATCTACGAGCGGGGGCGTTTCACGGCGGCGGACACGCTGGCCACGGCCGCGGCGCTCGTCCTTTATGTCGCGGGCATCCCGTTCATGTCGGCCCTGCGGAACGTGGCCGCGGTCTTCTACGCCCACAAGGACGCCAGGACGCCGATGCTCGCGAGCTTCGCCTCGATCGGCCTCAACATCGTCCTCAACGTCAGCCTCATGTGGGTCATCGGTTACCTGGCCTTCCCGCTGTCGACCTCGCTCGCCGCGGTCCTCAACGTGGCCATCCTGTACGCCCTCCTGCCCCGAAAGGTCGGCCCGCTCGAGCTGGGCCCGCTCGCGGGATACGCGGCCAGGCTGGCCGCCGCTTCGGCCGCCGGCGGGGGAGCGGCCTGGCTCGTGTATCGGCTCATCTCCGGCGAGCTCGGGATCTCGTTCCCGGCCACCGCGGCCGGCCTGGCGATCGCCGGTCTGATGGGACTGGCCTTCTTCTTCGCGGTCTCCCGCGCTCTCGGCCTCACCGAGACGCGCGATTATCTCCGCCGCTTCCTCCGCCGCTAGGAGCCTGTCGGAAAACCCCACGGACAACCCGGGGCTTGCGTCCTGGAGCGGAGTTGCTTATAAGATGAGATATGGCAGAAGCGAATCGATTCCGTCCCTATGAACCGGATCAGTTGTTATT
>JAXDAV010000032.1:0-193871 GCA_034679465.1 Candidatus Aminicenantota bacterium
CTACATCGCTCTCTGCCAACCGCGATCGGTCGGCGGCGCTCAAATATCCCTGGAAATCCGTCAGCTCAACGACTTCAAGTGCTTAAAAAAAGCTAAAAAAACGGGAGGGTTGACGAACTTGGGCTAGAAGACGAAGCGGATCGCCAGGCCAGCCCGGATATAGGACGGATCGACCCTCAGGTTCCCCAAGCCGATTGCCGCCTCGATGGCCTCGACGGGGACCGTGTAGATCTCGTCGTCGACGATGCGGAGGGGCAGGTCCGCCTTGGCCCCGCCGAACCAGCGCAGGTCGAGGGCCAGGATGACGCGGCGGAAGGCCTGGTAGGCCGCCTCGACGCCCACGTTCAGGCCGTATTTCGTCTGCGGGCCGAACTCGACGATCGTGCGGTAGGTCCCGCCGCTCAGCTGATACTGCTCTCCGACCAGGGCGAGGTTGAAAAACGTGTAGCCGATGTGGCCGGCCTGGCCCTCGAAATGGAAGATGCTCGGGCCGGCCGAGGCGCTGAGCGACAGGTTGTCGGCGACGCGGAACCGGGCCAGGGCGTTGAGGCTGAAGGTCGTTTCGGTGAGGCTCCCGGTCGACCCGTCCCAATCGACCGAGCGGGAGTAGGTCTCGACGGTCGAGCCGAAGGTCCGGAACTGGATCGCCAGGAGGTAGGGGTCGTTCGAGCCGCCGAAGCTCGGCCGATGGTAGTCGGCCAGGACCTGGAGACCGATATTGTCCGAGAAGAACACCGTGAAGAACCCGTTCAGGCCGTAGGTCGTCTTGGCGTTGAAGCGGACCGTCTGGGAGGCCGAGCTGTCGACGTAGCCGTCGGGCGGGGTCAGGGCGGGCTTGTACTGGTTGACATAGGTGGCGCTCATGGCCGGCCCGACGAGCGTCCAACCGAAGCCGAGCTCGAACCGGATGTCGGCCGCGGCCGGGGGGGCGGCGGCGGCGAATAGGAGCGTGAGGGCGAGAATCGACGAAAGCTTCCTGATCATGGCTTGGCGCCTCCTGGCGCGGGGGAGCGTAGCATGCCCGCACGGGCCTGTCAACCCCCGGGGAGGCCCAACTCTTTTAAGATCAATCCTTTTGGGCCCGGGCGGATCAGCCGAAGAAGACCTTGGCCATCTCGTAGAGGTCGGCGTCGACGGTCTTCGGCTCGGCCAGGGCCTCCTCGAGGGGCACCGACACGATGCGATTCCCCTTCAGGCCGACCATGAAGCCGAACTTCTCCTCTTTGACCAGATCGATGGCCGCGATCCCGTAGCGGGTGGCCAGGATGCGGTCGAAGGCCGTGGGCGAACCGCCCCGCTGGACGTATCCGAGGACGGTGACCCGGGTGTCGATGGCCGTGCGCATCTCGATCTCGCGGGCGAGGATGTTGCCGATGCCGCCCAGGCGGACGTGGCCGAAGGCGTCTTTTTCTCCCGATTGGACGATCAGGCTGGCGTCCTTCGGCTTGGCGCCCTCGGCGACGACGACGATGCTGAAGAGCTTGCCCCGCTCCCGGCGCTTCTGGATCTGGGCGCAGATCTCGTCGAGGTCGAAGGGGAACTCGGGGATGAGGATGATGTCGGCCCCGCCGGCCAGCCCGCCCTGGATGGCGATCCAACCGGCGTGACGGCCCATGACCTCGACGACCATGACCCGGTGGTGGGCCTCAGCCGTGGTGTGCAGCCGGTCGAGCGCCTCGGCGACGATGGAGACCGCGGTATCGAATCCGAATGTGTAGTCCGTCCCGGAGAGGTCGTTGTCGATCGTCTTGGGGACGCCGACGCACCGCAGGCCCTTCTCGGAGAGCTTCTTGGCGACGCCCAAGGTATCCTCGCCGCCGATGGCGATGATGGCGTCGAGCTCGAACTTCTCGACCTGGGAGAAGATCTTTCCGACGCCGTCCTCGATCTTGAAGGGGTTGGTGCGGGAGGTGCCGAGGATGGTCCCGCCGCGGGGCAGGATGCCCGAGATGGCGCTCAGGTCGAGGGGATAGATCTTGCCCTCGATGAGGCCCAACCAGCCGTTCTTGATGCCCAGGATATCGAAGCCGTAGTAAACGATACCTTTGCGGGTCACGGCGCGGATGACCGCGTTGAGCCCCGGGCAATCGCCGCCGCCGGTCAGGATGCCGACTCTCATGGTAGGAAACCTCCGATAGGCGTTCGTCCTCTCCGAGAAATCCCGGAAATTATACGCGCGACGTCCCGGCATTTCAAGCGCCCGCCCTTTGTCTTGTGCCCCGCCCTTTGTCTGGGGCCTGCGTCATGCCCCCCTTGTCTATCGTCTCGGCGGGGTGTATCCTGGAGAAAAGGCCGCCCGAGCGGCCGTCGGCGCATGATCGAACTTAGGGGCGTCACCAAGAAGTTCTCGGTTTTCACCGTCGTTGACGATGTCAGCTTTGCCGTCCGGCCCGGCGAGGTCCTGGGCTACCTGGGGCCGAACGGGGCCGGCAAGACCACGACCATCAGGATGCTGGCCGGCCTGCTCGAGCCGACCAGGGGGGAGATCCTTTCCCAAGGGCGCGATATCCGGAAGGACCTCTTCTCGTACAAGAAGCGCCTCGGATATGTTCCCGAGCAGTCGGAGATCTATCCGCACCTCAGCGCCTATGACTACCTGACCATGGTCGGGCGGTTGCGGCGCTTGCCCGATCGCCCTCTCAAGGCCAAGATCATGGGTTTCCTGGACATCTTCGGCCTTCGCTCCGACATGGACAGCCCCCTGTCGACCTACTCGAAGGGCATGCGGCAGAAGGTCCTGATCGCCGCCGCGCTCCTCCACGATCCCGATGTCCTGCTGCTCGACGAGCCCCTGTCGGGCCTGGACGTGACGACGGGGCTCGTCATCCGCGACCTGATCAAGAGGCTGGCCGGAGAGAACAAGGTCATCATTTATTCCTCCCACGTGCTCGAAGTCACCGAACAAGTCTGCTCCCGGATCATCATCCTTCACCGAGGGACGATCGTGGCCAACGATTCCGTCGAGAACCTGCGGACCCTCATGCATCTGCCGTCCCTGACCGAGATCTTCAGCCAATTAGTCGTCCACGAGGACACGGCCCAGGCCGCCGACCGGCTGGTCGAGACGATGAAGGGGGGCCGTTGACGGCGGCGGCCTTCGCCTCCGCCCGCCTCCGGGGCCTCCGGGAGGAATCCGCTCAGATCGGGATCCTGACGAAGCACTTCTTCGAGCGGCTCTTCCGGAACGACATCGTGGACTTCGAGGACCAGATGAAGGCCCGGCTGATCGCCATCCTGTCCATCCTCGCCGTCATCGTCGGGTGGAGCTCCCAGATGCTGGTCTTCTTCAGGTACGAGCTCTCTCCCGACGCGAACGTGTCCTGGCAGGAGAAGAACTACGTCCTCCTCCTGGTCATGATCCTCTTCGGCATCGTCACCCTCTTCGAGTGGGAGATGCTCTTTCCCGACCGCCGGGACTTCGTCAACCTCACCCCCTTGCCGGTCCGGATGCGCACCATCTTCGCGGCCAAGCTGGCTTCGTTCGTCGCCTTCATCGGCCTCTTCTCGACGGCCATGAACAGCCTCTCGTCGGTCGCGTTCGCGTTCTTCCTGGCCCAGTGGCGCTCGAACAGCGTGCTGTTCCTGGCCCGCTACGCGGTCGCCCACCTCATCAGCGCGTTCGCGGCCTGCTTCTGCGTCTTCTTCGCCTGTGTCTTCGTCAATTTCTTCCTCATGGCCGTCCTGCCGGCGCCGCTCTACCGCCGGATCTCGGTCCTGGTGAGGTTCCTGCTGATCGGCTCCTGCGTCTTCCTGCTGATGAGGTCCCTGGTCGACCCCGAAAGCCTGAGCGGCGTGCTCCGGTCGCTGCCCAAGCTCAAGGACCATGGCTCCCCGCTCTTCTTCCGCGTCCCATCCCTGTGGTTCGTCGGGCTCTACGAGGTCATCCTGGGGACGTCGGATCCCGCCTTCATCGCTTTGGCCCGCAGGGCCGGCTGGGCGCTCGGCTTATCGTGCGGCGCGTTCGGGCTGGCCTGCGCGCTGAGCTACTTCAGGCATATCCGCAGGACCCTGGAATCGGCGAAGCGCGAGCCCCGGCTGCGCGGGCTCCGGGAGAGCGTCGGCGGCGCTCTCCAGAAGGCCGTTCTTCGGAGCCCCGAGGAGCGGGCCGTGGGGTCGTTCTTTGCGAAGACGATCCGGTCGAGCCCCAAACATCGGACCGTGCTCGTCAACTTCATGGCCGTCGGGGCCGCGTTGGTGACGCTTTCGGTCGTCGCCGACAAACGGAATATCCAGGCCGCCGGCCCCTCCAACGGGTTCTTCCTGGCCCAATCGTTCCTCCTGGTCTTCGCCCTTCTGGCCGGGCTTCGCACCGTGGTCGACATCCCGGCCGCGCTCGAGAGCAACTGGGTCTTCCGGCTGACGGAATCGCCCGCCCGGAGCCGGTCTGTGGCCGGCCTCAAGAAGACGATCTTCGTCCAATGGCTCTGGCCCCTTTCGATCCTGTTCTTCGCCGCCCACCTCTGGCTTTGGAGGGACGGGCGGTCGGCCCTGCTTCACGCTGTCTTTTGTCTGGTCATCTCGGGTCTCGGGCTCGAGGCGCTTTTCTATCGCTTCCGCAAGATCCCTTTCAGCAGCACCCATGTCCCGGGCAAGCTGCAGCTCCAGACCCGGGGCGCCCTCTATCTCGCCGGCCTCTTGGCGCTCCTGACCTCGCTCGCCGCCCTCGAAAGGGGCCTCCTGAGCCATCCCGGCCGTTTTTGGATCTTCCTCCCCGTCGCGGCCGTCCTCTGGGCCTTCTTGAGGGACCGCAGCGCCCGCTTTCTCGAGCGCAACCCTCTGATCTACGAAGAAGAACCGGAGCCGGCCATGATCGGCTTCCCGGAGGAGGGCTGATCATGAGGGCCCGCCCGGTTTCCCGCCCCGCTTTGGGCCTCGCGGCGCTCCTCGTCCTGGCGGGCTGCCGCAGCGGGCCGAGCGAAGGGTGGAGCAGCCGGGCCCGGACCATGATCTTGACGAGCGGTCCCACGGCCATCGTCATGTCGTCCTCCCAGGTCCCCGGCTACTGGGCCCGAGAGGCCGAGAGCGAACAGGAGTTTTTCCTCTATACGCCGGTCCGTTCATATGAAAAAGGAGGCCGCGTCACCGTCGAAGGGCCCTTCGGCGTCGCCTCCGCGGCCGTCTTCCGTGATGAGGAAGGGACCTATCTGCGCAGATCGCCGACGCGGGTCCTCGTCGTCTGGAAGATGGCGGGCGCCGATGGTCGGAGCGATAAAGGACCGGCCTCCCGGGAGGCGGCAGGCCATGCGCGTCGTCCCTAGGGCCCTCTGGCCGGCCGCGCTCATCGGGCTGGCCTTCTTCCAAGCCCGGTGTCAATCCCGGCTCAGACCGTGGGTCCCTCCTCAAGAGGTCAGGGCGAAGATCATCTCCGAGGCGACGTTCCTCCGGACCGGCCTAGGAGATTATGTCGAAGGCTATCTGGCCGAATGCGAATCGCACTTCCAAACGGAGACGGTGGTCATGGTCCTGGAGCTTCCGTGTTACCGCCTGGGCGATCGGCTCATTGTGACGGGCCGGCTCACGGACGACAGCGTCCGCCTGCCTCTGGGGGATCGGACCGAAGGCCGGATCCCCGTCTTCGACGTCACGGCGGCGAAGCCGAACGTCCCCAAGGCCCCGGTCATTCCCGCGCTGAAGTGAGCCGCTTCGGACGCGGCGGCCTTGACCGTGTCCGCCCTTTTGTTTAAGGTAGGGGTGGCTTCGATCACTACCCGAGGAGGACACCATGGCGGCGACGATCATCAGCGGCAAAGACGTTTCCTGCCGGATCCGCGAAGAGCTCAAGGGCCGTGCGACCCGCCTCAAGGACCAAGGCCACATGCCCGGACTCGCGGTCGTGCTCGTGGGCGAGGACCCGGCTTCGGTCTCCTACGTCACGGCCAAGGGCAAGGCGGCCGAGGAGATCGGCATCTTCGAGACGACCATCCGCATGCCGGCGGACTCCTCCGAGGAGGAGATCCTCCGCCAGGTGGACAGCCTCAACCGGGACGACCGCTACAGCGGCTTCCTCGTCCAGCTGCCCCTGCCGAAGTACGTCAGCTCCGAGAAGGTCATCAACCTCATCTCCCCGGAGAAGGACGTCGACGGCTTCCACCCGGTCAACGTCGGGAAGATGCTGCGCGGCGAGCCCTGTCCTCTGCCCTGCACGCCCTACGGCGTCGTCCAGCTCCTCGTCCGCGGCGGCTACGGCCCGGACGGCAAGCACGTGGTCATCTGCGGCCGGAGCAACATCGTCGGCAAGCCGCTGGCGGCCATGCTCATCCAGAAACGGAAAGGCGCCAACGCCACGGTGACCGTCTGCCACACCGCGACGCCGGACCTCAGCCGGTTCACCCTCCAGGCCGATGTCCTCGTCGCCGCCATGGGCGTTCCCCGGGCGATCAAGGCCGAGATGGTGCCCGACGGCTGTGTCGTCATCGACGTCGGCGTCAACCGCGTGCCCGATGCGGCCTGCGCCAAGGGCTTCCGCCTCGTCGGCGACGTCGATTTCGAGCCGATCAAGGAGAAGGCCTCGGCCATCACGCCCGTCCCGGGCGGCGTGGGGCCCATGACCGTCACGATGCTGATGATGAACACGATCGAGGCGGCCGAGCGCAAAGCCGGCCTGGCCTGAGCCGGAAGGCCGCGCGCATGAAGATCGGCAAGATCGACGAATCCGATTTCCGCTCGCTGGTGAGGGGCAAGTTCGGCCGGCGCGATCCGAGCGTCCTCGTCCCGCCCATGACCGGCATCGACGCCGGCGTCGTCGATCTCGGCGGCGGCCGCGTCCTCGTCGTCGCCGAGGACCCGATCTTCACCATGCCCGGCCTGCCCCTGGAGACCTTCGGCCGGTTCACCGTCCACATCGGGGCGAGCGACGTCGCGGTCATGGGCGTCCGGCCCCGCTATCTGACCTATTCGCTGCTCCTTCCCCCGGCCACGCCCCGCGATGACATCCGTCGGATCGTCCGCTCCATCCACGAGGCCGCGCGCGGGCTCGGCATCGCCATCGTCGGCGGGCACACGGGATTCTACCCGGGGTTCGCGGCCCCGACGATCGGCGGCGTCACCGTGTTCGCCGTCGGCCGGAAGAAGGACGTCGTGACGCCGGCCGGGGCCCGGCCCGGCGACGAGGTCATCCTGACGAAGGGCCCGGCCATCGAGACGGCCGCCCTTCTCGCGGCCCTGCGCGAGGCGGAGCTCCTGGCCAGGCACCCCGCCGCCCTGGTGGCCAAAGCGAAAGCCCTGGACAAGGCCATCACCGTCGTCGCCGACGCGCTCACGGCCGCGGCCGCGGGAGGCGTCACGGCCATGCACGACGCGACGGAAGGCGGGGTCATGGGCGGTCTCTTCGAGATCGCCGCCGCCAGCCGGGTGGGGATGGAGATCGACGAGCGCCTGTTCGTCTACCCGGACGAGGTGCGGATGGTCTGCGAGGCGTTCGGCCTCGATCCGGTCCGGGCCATCGCCGAAGGCAGTCTGCTCATCACCGCGCGTCCCGGGAAGAGCGCGGGCATCCTGGCCCGCCTCAGGAGGAAGCGCATCGCCGCGTCGGTCATCGGCCGGGTCCTGGGGGACCGCCGCAAGCGGACGATGCGCCGGCGCGACGGCCGGACGGAAAAGCTCGAGGTCCCGGAGCAGGACCCCTTCTGGCCGGCCTTCTTCGAGGGATTGGAGAGGGCCTGAGCCCCCGCCGGCCGCTCAGCGGCCCTTGGCCTTGAGCTTCCGGTCCTTCTTCGCGGCCATCATCAGGACGTCCTTGAGGCTGATGCTGTCGAAGTACCCTTTCAGGAGATCCGTGGCGCCCTTCCAGATGTCGTGGGTCGGGCAGGTCGCGGTGAACTCGCAGAAGGTGGCGTCATCGAGGCACTCGACGAGGCAGCAGTTGCCCTCGAGGGCGCGGAGGATCTCGCTGATCCGGATGTCCTCGGGCTTGCGGGCCAGGGTGTAGCCGCCGCCGGCGCCGCGGATGCTCTTGACCAGGCGGTTGATCTTGAGGGGGATGATGATCTGTTCGAGGTAGCGGATCGAGATCCTCTCGTCCTCGGCGATGTTCTTGAGGATGACCGCGTCCTGGCCGGCCCCGTGATGGCGGGCCAGGTTCAGCATCAGCCGCGTCCCGTAGCGCCCCTTGGTCGAGAGTCTGATCATCGCTTCGCTCCTCACTACACATCTTATCGGGGTTCTTCCCGAATATCAACCTGGACCCATAGGAATTATCAGAATACTCAGCACCGGAGGGACGCGGGGGGGCGGCCGGCCGCGGCTTGACACCCTCGGCGCCCAATCGGTATTCTAGCCCCGGAACCCCATCGACAAAGGAACGCCCATGCCCCGTCAGATCCTTCTCGGTGACGAAGCCGTGGCCCTGGGGGCCGTCCACGCCGGCCTCTCGGCCGCCTATTCCTATCCCGGCACCCCCGCCTCCGAGATCCTCGAATTCCTCGTCCGGCAGGCCGCCGAGACGAAGGCCTTCCCGGCCGTCTGGTCGGTGAACGAGAAGGTGGCCTACGAGGAGGCCCTCGGCGCCTCGTTCGCCGGGAAGCGGGCCCTCGTCTCGTTCAAGCACGTCGGCCTCAACGTCGCCGCCGACCCGTTCATGAATTCGGCCATCACCGGCGCCAACGGCGGCTTCCTCGTCGTCAGCGCCGACGACCCGGGCATGCACAGCTCGCAGAACGAGCAGGACAGCCGCTATTACGTCCACTTCGCCCAGATCTTCGGCTACGAGCCCTCCGACCATCAGGAGGCCTACGACATGACCCGGGAGGCCTTCGACCTGTCCGAGCGGCTCGGCCTGCCCGTCCTCATGCGCCTGGTGACGCGCCTGTCCCACAGCCGCTCGGCCGTGGAGACCGGGGATCCGCGGCCTCAGAACGAGCTCAGGAAGGGGGCCGGCCGGGACTGGATCCTGCTTCCGGTCAACGCCCGCCGGAGCTTCGCCCGGCTCCTCGACCGCCAGGCCGAGATGGTCCGCCTGTCCGACGAGTCCCGCTTCAACGTCCTCAGCCTCAACGACGAAGACCGCTCCCTCGGCGTCATCGCCTCGGGCATCGCCTACAACTACTTCCGCGAGGCCGTCGCCGCGGACGCCGCTCCGCCGTCCTTCCTCAAGATCTCGACCTACCCGCTGCCCGAGGGCCTCATCCGCGAGCTCGTCGGCCGCGTGGACAAGGTCCTCGTCCTCGAGGACGGCTATCCCTTCATCGAACGGCAGATCAAGGGGCTCTTCGGCGTCCCGGGCAAGACCGTCCTGGGCCGGACGACCGGGACCGTGCCCGCCTCGGGGGAGCTGACGCCCGACATCGTCCGCCGGGCCCTCGGACGCGCGCCCCTGCCCTCGCTTCCGGCGAGCGGACTGCCCCTGGCGGGGCGCCCGCCCCAGCTCTGCGCCGGCTGCCCGCACGCCGACACCTTCAAGGCCCTCAATGAGGCCCTCGAGGGCGTCGCGGGCTCGAACGTCTTCAGCGACATCGGCTGCTACACGCTCGGCGCCCTGCCGCCCTACAACGCCATCCACAGCTGCGTCTGCATGGGCGCGAGCGTGAGCATGGCCCGCGGCGCGTCCGACGTCGGCCTCCACCCGGCCGTTTCGGTCATCGGCGACTCGACCTTCGCCCATTCGGGCATCACCCCGCTCCTCAGCGCCGCCGAGGCGGACGCCGACATGACCGTCATCATCCTCGACAACGCCACGACGGCCATGACCGGGGGCCAGCCGACCTACGGCTCGGGCGAGCGCCTGCTCCGCCTCCTCGAAGCGCTCGGCGTCGCCAAGGCGCATATCCGGACGATCGAGCCCCTGCCGAAGAACCACGACCAGAACGTCCGGGTCCTCAAGGAGGAGATCGGCCATCACGGTCTGTCCGTCGTCGTCGCCGTCCGCGAGTGCGTCCAGGAACAGCGGAAGAAAAGGAGCTAGGCCATGAAGCAGGATATCATCCTCGCGGGCGTCGGCGGCCAGGGCATCCTGTCGATCGCCTACGTCATCGACCACGCGGCCCTGGCCGACGGCCTGGCCTTCAAGCAGGCCGAGGTCCACGGCATGGCCCAGCGCGGCGGCGCCGTCCAGTCCCACCTGCGCCTTTCGGACGGGACGATCTGGAGCGACCTCATCCCCAAGGGCGAAGCGGACATGATCCTGAGCGTCGAGCCGCTCGAGGCCCTCCGCTACCTCGACCATCTCAAGCCCGACGGGATCGTCGTCTCGAGCTCCACCCCCTACAAGAACATCCCCGACTACCCCGACCTCGACCAGGTCCTCGAGGCCCTGCGGAAGGCGCCCCGGAGCGTCGTCGTCGACTCGGAGAAGCTGGCCAAGGAGGCCGGCACGGTCAAGGCCCAGAACATCGTTCTCCTCGGGGCCGCCTCCTCGTTCCTCATCCTCGAGGAGGCCAGCCTCCTCGGGACGATCGACGCGCTCTTCCGCGGCCGCGGGCCGACCGTCCTCGAGGCCAACCTCAAGGCGTTCGATCTCGGCCGGAAAGCGGCCCTCGGGTCATGAGGACCGCCTGGGCCGGGACCGTCCGCGTCCTCGAGCGCGCGGAGAAGGACGGCCGGAGCTTCCTGCTCGAGCCCGAGGTCTACGAGGTCCTGAAGGACGCGGGGATCCCCACCCCCCGCCACATCTTCGTCCCGGTCGGGGAGGCGCCCGGCCGGCGGGAGCTCCGGGCCCTGGGGACGGCCGAGGCGGTCGTCAAGATCGTCTCGCCGCTCGTCATCCACAAGTCCGACGTCGGCGGCGTCGCCGTGGTCAAGGCCGATCCGGCCGCCGTGAAGAAGGCCTGCGCGGCCATGCTCCGGAGGGTCGTGGCCCGCAGCCGCGCCCGGGAGAGAAAGGCCGTCCGGGAGTCCGTCCGCGGCTTTCTCGTCGTCGAGAAGGTCGCCTTCGAGAACGTCGGCTTCGGCTCCGAGATCCTCTTCGGCCTGAGGAATTCCCCGGACTTCGGGCCCGTGCTGACCGTCGGCTCGGGCGGCCTCGAGGTCGAGTACATGAGCGCGCGCCTTAAGGAGGGCCGGGCCGCGGCCATCGCCTCGGCCCATCTCCTGGACGAGGCCGGGGCCGAGGCCCTCCTCGAGCCGCTCGCCTTCCACGGCAAGCTGGCCGCCGAGTTCCGCGGCCGGAAGCCCCTCATCGCTCCCAAGGTCCTGGCCGCGACGCTCCTTCGCTTTCGCGACCTGGCCGCCGCCTTCTCGGCCTTCTCGGCCGCGACCCCCTTCGTCCTCGAAGAGGCGGAGGTCAATCCGTTCGTCGTCCGCCGCGGCCGGCTGACGCCTCTCGACGGCGTGTGCCGGTTCTCCCGGAACAAGGCGGTCCCGTCCGCCCGGCCGGTCGAGGCCGTCGGCCGTCTTCTCAAGCCGGCCTCGATCGGCATCATCGGCGTCTCCGAGAAGATGAACATCGGCCACGTCATCCTCAACAACATCCTCAAGGCCGGCTTCGACCCCGCCGGCGTGGTCGTCGTCAAGCCGGGGCTCGAGTCGATCGAGGGCTGCCGCTGCGTCCCGACGATCGAGGCCATGCCGGCCCCGGTCGACCTGTTCGTCCTGACGCTCGGCGCGGACCAGTGCTACGACGTCCTGAAGGCCCTGGTCGACCACGGCCGGGCCCGCTCGGTCATCCTCATCGCCGGCGGGATGGGGGAGAAGGAGGGCGGGGCGTCGATCGAAAGCCGGATCCGCGATCTCCTCCGGGAGGGGCGGGCCGGCGGCCGGACGACGCCGGTCGTCAACGGCGGGAACTGCCTGGGCATCGTCTCGAAGCCGGGCCGGTACGACACCCTGTTCATCCCCGACTACAAGCTGCCCCGCCCGCGACAGGCCGGGTCGGCCTCGGCCATGATCAGCCAGAGCGGGGCCTTCATGATCTGCCGCATGAGCAAGCTGCCGTCGATCGAGCCCGTCTACTCGGTCTCGCTCGGCAACCAGATCGACCTGACCGCCTCGGATTACCTCGACTATCTCAAGGACGATCCCGAGGTCCGGACCTTCAGCGTCTACATGGAAGGCTTCAAGCCCGGCGACGGCCTGGCCTTCGCCCGGGCCATCCGCGCGATCACCGCCTCGGGCCGCGCCGTCCTGGTCTACAAGGCCGGGCGGAGCCCCGAGGGCCGGACGGCGACCTCGAGCCACACCGCGTCGGTGGCCGGGGACTACCGCGTCTTCAGGGCGGTCTGCGCCCAGGCCGGGGCCATCGTGGCCGAGGACCTCTTCGAGTTCGAGAGCTTCATGAAGGGCCTGGCCTGGCTCGAGGGGCGAGTCGTCCGGGGCCGGCGGGTCGGGCTCGTCAGCAACGCCGGGTTCGAGTGCGTCATGATGGCCGACAATCTCAAGGATGGGGCCGGCCTCGACCTGGCGGAGTTCGCGCCCGGGACGAAAGGCCGGATCCTGGAGAGCCTGCGGCCGCTCGGCATCGACAGGCTGCTCGACATCCACAACCCGCTCGACGTGACGCCGGTCGCCGACGACGCCGCCTTCATGGAGAGCGTCCGGGCCTTCGTCGAGGACCCGGGCGTCGATTGCGCGGTCATCTCCAACGTCCCGCTGACCAAGGCCCTGCAGACGCTTCCGCCGGGGGAGGGGCACGCCGAGGATTTCGCCGGGCCGGGAGCGTTCGCCGCGCGGACGATCGAGATCTTCCGGTCGACGTCCAAGCCGATTGTCGTCAACATCGATGCCGGCGCGCTCTACGACCCCCTGGCCGCCCATCTCGAGAAGGCCGGGGTCCCGGTCTTCCGGCGGGCCGACGAGGCCCTCCGCTTCCTCAGGCTGTACGTCGACCGGATGTCCCGTCCGCGGGAATAGGCGCCGGGCCCTCCGTCGTCAGCGGTTCCGGTGCTGGAACCGATGGGGGAAATGGAAGGGGTTCGTCGTCGTGATCGGCCCCGTGTGGCAGACCGTGCACGACGTCGGCCGCGCGCCGCCGTGGGCGCCGACGACGCCGATCAGCCCCCCGCCCTTCGAGTCGCTGTGGCAGACCCTGCAGCTGCCCAGGGACAGGCCCTTGGCCTGATACTGGATCGCCTGAGCGTTGTCGGGGTCCTTGCTCGTAGGGACCTGGGCGTGGGCCGGGCCGTGGCAGGCCGGACACGAGACCCCGCCGTGGCCGGCGCTGTCGCGATACAGGGTCGTCCCGGTATCGACCTCGGCCACGAAGGTGTGGCAGTCAACGCACTTCGGCTCGTTCCGCCACGGCACGCGGCCGGTGGCGATCGTCACGACCAGTCTGGTCAGGTCGCCGTGGCAGGCGCCGCAATTGCCGTCCGAGGCCGTGTGGCCCGTGCTCCGGTTGCCCCGGGTCTGTTCTCCCGGATGACAATCGTAGCAGGCGGCGTTCTGGCTGAGGTGGGAGAGGTGGATGGCGCTGGACAGGTAAACGTTCGTCGACCCCGGGCCGGTCGTCCCGAGCGCCGGACTGCCGTGGCACTCGGCGCAGAGCACCGGTCGCCCGTCGGCGGCGAACGTCGTCTCGTGGCCTTCGTCGTGCTCCTCGAGGACGGACCCGATCTCGACGTCGTCGATGGTCCGGCCGTGGCACTTGGCGCAGTTGATCTCGTCGGAGGTTTGGGCGGTCGTCGTCGTTTGGACCAGCACGGTCCCGGAGGAGGCGTCGCGCACCGTGATCTTGGCGACCTGGTAGGGGTCCCACGTCCCGTCGTCCAGGATCGGGACGACCGGGATCCCGTCGGCCTGGAAGCGGTCGCCCTTGAGCAGCATCGGGCCCGTGAGGCCGTTGTGGATGTCCGGATCGACGAAATTGAGGCCGGTGTCGGCGGCCAGTCCGACCCCGAAGAGCTCGAGCGAATTGTCCCAGAACTGGGAGAAGTCGCGGACCGGGTCGGGGTCGCCGGTCGACTTGCCGTAGGAGAAGGTGTTGCCGACGATCCGGTATTCGAGGGTGACGCCGGCCGTCACGATCTGGGGCGGGTCGCCGCGCCGGATGACCTGGGCGACCAGGGTGTTGTAGGGCGGGCTCAGGACCTCGGCGTCGTAGGTCGGATTGAGGAAATGCATGCCCTGCTCGCTCCAGGCGAGAACGATGTGGGACAGGGACGCGGCGGGGATCTCGACGGGCGTCACCACGTCCTTGTCCTTGGCGGAACAGGCCCCCAGGACCGCGACGAAGGCCAGGACGAGGAGGGGGGGTACGATCGGGCGGCGCTCAGACATGCATCTCTCCTTCCGGGATATTATTCACGGAATGCTCCCAATATGCAAACGCGGAGGGGGCCCGGTCCGTTGCCGGTCACAGTTGCCGGTCCGTGTCTTGCTCCTCCGGGCGGGGCGTGATAGAATCGTTCCGCATGAAGACCCTAGCCGCCTTGGCCGCCGTCCTGGCCTGGTTAGGAGGACCCGCCCTGATGAGCCAGCCGCAGACCGACGACGCCCGCCTCCTCGGTTCCTACATCCCGGCCACGGCCGGGCCCTGGCTGTCCGAGGCCGACCAGGTCTTCGACGCCGCGACGATCTTCGGCTATATCGACGGCGCGGGCGAGGTCTACCGTTCCTACAACATGAAGCGGCTCGTGGCCCGCCGGTTCCATAAGGACGGCAAGCCGGACATCGTCGTGGACGCCTTCGACATGGGCACGGCCGGGGACGCCTTCGGCGTCTTCACCCACGACCTCGACGGGGAGGACGCGGGGATCGGCCAGGGTTCGACCTACAAGGCCGGGCTCCTGTCGTTCTGGAAGGACCGCTATTTCCTGTCGGTCTACGCCGAGGAGGAGACCGACGAGACCAAGGCGCTCATCCTCGATCTCGGCCGGGCCATCGCCCGGGCCATCCCGGGGGAGGGAACGAAGCCGGCGCTGCTGGGGCTCCTGCCCCCCGACGGCCTCGAAGCGGGCCGCGTCCGCTATTTCCATAACCACTCCGTCCTGAACTATCATTTCTTCGTCGCCGACACCGACATCCTCGAGCTCGGGGGAACGGCCGAAGCGGCCTTGGCTGAATACGGGCGGAGCCGGTTGCTCGTCGCCGCCTATGCCGATGCCGGGGCGGCTCGACGCGCCGAGGCCTCGTTTGCCGGGACCTACATGCCCGACGCCGGGGGAGAGTCCGCCGTCAAGACCGAGAACGGCCTGTGGACGGCCCTGCGCGTCCGAGGCCGGTTCCTGGCCGTCGTTTTCGACGACGCAACGGAAGAGAGGGCCCGGGCCCGGCTGGATGCCGTCGAGGCCCTGGCCCGAAAATCCGAATAAAAGGAGGGGTTCGAACATGAAGCCGATCACCCGAAGGGACTTCCTGAAGGTCGCGTCCGCGGCGCCGATCGCCGGGGCGCTCGTTCCTGCGCTCAAGGGGGGGCCGGGGGCAGGGGTGGGGGCGTCCGAGGGCAAGGTCCGCGTCGTCCTCGTCCGCGACCCGAGCCCGCTCGGTTCAGGGGGAGCGCCGCCGGCCGACGTCGTCCAGAGGATGCTCGATGACGGCCTCAAGGCCCTGCTCGGCGAGACGGACATCGCCAAGGCCTGGAAGACGCTCATCAAGCCCGGCGACACGGTCGGCATCAAGACCAACGTCTGGCGCTATATCCCGACGCCGACCGAGGTCGAGCAGGCCCTCAAGAAGCGGGTCCTGGAGGCTGGCGTGCCCGAGGACCGCATCGGCATCGACGACCGGGGCGTCCTCCGCAACCCGATCTTCCAGAACGCCACGGCCCTTATCAATGCCCGCCCGATGCATAGCCATCATTGGTCGGGCGTCGGCAGTCTGATCAAGAACTACATCATGTTCGTGCCCCAGCCCGCGGACTATCACGGCGACACCTGCGCCGACCTGGCCACGCTCTGGGAGCTGCCCGCGGTCAAGGGCAAGACCCGGCTCAACGTCCTGGTCATGTTCACGCCGCTCTTCCACGGCGTCGGGCCGCATCACTACGCCAAGGAATACACCTGGGACTACAAGGGGCTCATCCTCAGCCTCGACCCGGTCGCGGCCGACGCCACGGGCCTGCGCATCATCGAGGCGAAACGGAAGGAGCACTTCGGCGACGACCGGCCCCTGCAGATGAGTCCGCACCACATCCGGCTGGCCGACACGCGGCACCACCTCGGTACGAGCGACCCGGCCCGGATCGAGCTGGTCAGGATCGGCTGGAGCGAAGGGGTCCTCGTCTAGATGCCGATCTACGAATACCGCTGCGCCGACTGCCGCCGGAAGACGACGGTGGTCACCCTGTCCGTGAGCGCGGCCGTCGAGCCGGTCTGCTCCCACTGCGGCGGCCGGAGCCTGACCAAGCTCGTCTCCCGCGTCGCCGTCCGGAAATCGGAGGAGAGCCGGCTCGAGGGGCTGGCCGATCCGTCCTCGCTCGCCGGGCTCGACGAGAACGACCCCAAGAGCGTCGCCCGCTGGATGAAGAAGATGGGGCAGGCGATGGGGGAGGAGGCCGGGGAGGACTTCGACGAGGAAGTCGACAAGGCCATGGAGGACGCGGCGCGGGAGAAGGAGGCCGGCGAGGGCGGGGGGCTCGACGGCGGGGATGGGGACGATCTCTGACGGGCCGGCGATGACGGAAATCCTGCTGTTCGGAGGCGGCGTCGTCTTCGGCGCGCTGGTCGTTCTCCTCGTCCATCTCTTCAGGAGAAAGGACACCCGGGAGATCGCCCGGGCCTTGGTCAGCGAGACCGAGGCCGAGAAGGTCAGGGACCTCGAGGCGCTCATCGGCCGCGTCCGGGACAGCTTCGGGGCCCTGTCGCAGGACGCGCTCAGGGCCAGCACGGAAGAGCTCCTCAAGCTGGCCCGGGAGCACCTCGACGGGCGAGTCGACCTCAGCGAGAAGGACCTGGAGACGAAAAAGCAGCTCATCGACCAGAACCTCGCGGCCATGAAGGGCGACATCCATAAGATGCAGGAGCTCGTGTCGCGATTCGAGACCGAGCGGGCCCGCCAGTACGGTCAGCTGGACCTCCAGCTGAAGACCGCGGCCCGGGAGACCTCGCGCCTCCAGGACACGGCCGACCACCTGCGCCAGGCTCTCGTCAGCACCAAGGCCCGGGGCCAGTGGGGCGAGCGGATGGCCGAGGACGTGCTGCGCCTGGCCGGTTTCGTCGAGGGGGTCAACTACAACAAGCAGAGAGCGCTGGACATGGCGGCTTCGCGCCCGGACTACACCTTCCGGCTGCCCCAGGGGCTCAAGGTCAACATGGACGTCAAGTTCCCGCTCAACAGCTACCTCCGTTATCTCGAAGCCGACGCGGAGGCGGCGCGGGAGGGCCACAAGGCGCAGTTCCTGCGCGACGTCCGGACCCGGATCAAGGAAGTGACGACCCGGGATTACATCAACCCCGAAGAGAAGACCCTCGACTACGTCCTCGTCTTCATCCCCAACGAGCAGGTCTACGCCTTCATCAACGAGAACGATCCGGGGATCATGGACGAGGCCCTCAAGGCCAAGGCCATCCTCTGTTCGCCGTTCACCCTGTTCGCCATCCTGGCCATCATCCGCCAGTCGCTCGACAACTTCAGCATGGAGAAGACCGCGGCCGAGATCCTGGGCCTGGTCATGAATTTCAAGAAAGAATGGGAGAAGTTCACCGAGTCCATGGCCAAGATGGGAGAGAAGCTCGACGGCGCCCGCGACGAATACCGGAAGATGACGACGACGCGCCACGACAAGCTCGACCGGTCCATCCGGAAGATCGAAGACCTGCGGCAGATGAAGGGGATCGGGGAGGCGCCGGCCCTCGCCGGGGGCGAGATCATCGTCATCGAAGCCTGCGACGCGAAGGAGCCGCCGGACTAGGGCCGGGGGCCGAAGATCGCCGTTCCGATCCGGACGATCGTCGCGCCTTCCTCGACGGCCGCCCGCCAGGAATGGGACATGCCCATGGACAGGTGCCGCATCTCCGCCCCGGGGATGGACAAGGACCGAAGGGCCTCGAAGACGCGCCGGGTCTCCTGGAAGTAGGGCCGGGAATCCTCGGGATCGCCCTCGAACGGCCCCATGGTCATGAGGCCCAGGACGCGGAGGTGGGGCAGGGCCGCGAGCGACCGGACCAGGGCCTCGGCGTCGTCGGGGACGACCCCGGCTTTCTGGGGTTCGTGGCCGCTGTTGACCTCGACGAGGACCTCCATCGTCCTTCCGGCCGCCCCGGCGCGCTTGTCGAGCTCGGCCCCGAGGCCGATCGAATCGACGGTCTCGACGAGGTCGAAGATCTCGACCGCCCGCTTGGCCTTGTTCGTCTGGAGGTGGCCGATGAGGTGCCAGCGGGCCCGGCGGCCGACCTCGGGGAAGACCGCCGCGGCCTCCTGGACGTAGTTCTCGCCGATCGTTCTGACCCCCGCCTCGACGGCCTCGAGGATCTCGGCCGCCGTCCGGGTCTTGGCGGCGGCGACGAGCTCGACCCCCGGCGGCAGCTCGGCCAGGATGGCCTTGACGTTGGCGGTGATGACGCTCATCCCCCCATTTTAGCAAAGAAGGGGTCAAACCTTAATTCTTAATTCTTAAAAAAGAAGGGACCGGGTCTTCGCAATGCCGGAGGCGATACGAGTCTCAGGTCTGTCCCCACATCTCGAGAAGGACATACCTTCCGGGGACGATCGCCTCGAGCAGGCTTGCGAAGACCCGGTCCCTTCTTCTATTGGCGGCGGGAAAAAATTATAAGAATTAAGGTTTGACCCCTTCTTCTTTGTTATAATCGGGCGCATCCGGGGAGAGAAGCGATGAGCATCCGCGAAGAGCTGGAGAAGACGGAACAGAAGGTCCTGTCGCCCAAGGCCTGCCTCAGCGTCCGGTCGAAGGGCCGCGTCCGGCCCGAAGCCCCGCATGTCCTCCGGACGGACTTCCAGCGCGACCGCGACCGGATCATCCATTCGAAGTCGTTCCGCCGCCTCAAGCACAAGACCCAGGTCTTCCTCTCGCCGTTCGGGGACCACTACCGGACGCGGCTGACCCACTGCCTGGAGGTCTCCCAGATCGCCCGGACGATCGCCAAGGCCCTGCGCCTCAACGAGGACCTGACCGAAGCCATCGCCCTGGGCCATGACCTCGGCCACACCCCCTTCGGTCACGCCGGCGAGCAGACCCTGGACAAGCTCCTGCCGCAGGGCTTCCATCACGCCGACCAAAGCCTGCGCGTCGTCGAGAAGCTTGAATACGACGGCAAGGGGCTCAACCTGACTTTCGAAGTGCGCGACGGCATCCAGAAGCATTCCAAGGGCCGCGGCGAGATCTTCGACGAGGACGTCGAGGACATGCCCCTGACGCTCGAGGGCCAGATCGTCCGCGTCTCCGACGTCATCGCCTACGTCAACCACGACATCGACGACGCCCTCCGGGCCGGCCTCATCAAGGAGGAGGACATCCCGGCGGGCCTCGTCAAGGTCCTGGGCAAGTGGCACGCGACGAGGATCGACCGGATGGTCCTGGACGTCGTCGAGGCCAGCCTGGCCACGGACCTCGGGCGGATCGCCATGAGCGAGCGGATCATGAAGGCCGTCGTCGAGCTCCGGGAGTACCTTTACCAGAACGTCTATTTCAACTCCGCGGCCCGCGATGAGCTGCGCAAGACCGAGAAGATCGTCACCGACCTCTTCGGCTACATCATGGAGCGGCCCGAGGATTATGTCCGCCCGTATCCGGCGGGCGATCCGGTCATCGTCCGGGTCGGGGACTTCATCGCCGGCATGACCGACCGCTATGCCATGGCCCTCTACGAGCAGGTCTTCCTGCCGAAAGCCTGGCCGATCCTGTAGCCGGCCGCCTCCGCCCGTCTTCCGCCCCCAGTAATTCCGCCCCGCTCCGGCTTTGCCCGCCCCGGCTTTCATGCTATCATCCTCCCTCAGGGCCCGAGCTCGCAATCACCGAGGAGAATCACCTCATGGCCAGAATCGAGGACCTTCGCAAGATCGCCACCCGCCTCCGCCTCCATTCCCTGCGCATGACCACCGCGGCCGGATCGGGTCATCCGACGACCTGTCTTTCGGCCGCCGATCTCGCCGCCTGCCTCTTTTTCAGCGAGATGCGCTGGAACCCCAAGGACCCGAGCGACCCGGCCAACGACGAGTTCGTCCTCTCCAAGGGACACGCCGCGCCGCTCCTCTGGGCCGTCTACGCCGAAGCGGGCGTCATCCCGCCCGAGGGCCTGCTCGACCTCAGGAAGATCACGAGCGATCTCGAAGGCCATCCGACCCCGCGGATGCCCTGGGTCAAGGCGGCCACCGGCTCGCTCGGCCAGGGGCTCTCGGTCGGCGTGGGCATGGCCCTCGCTCAGCGCCTCGACGCGTCTCCGGCCCGGACCTTCGTGCTCTTGGGCGACGGCGAATGTGCCGAGGGCCAGGTCTGGGAGGCGGCCGGCTCGGCCGCTCATTTCAAGCTCCGCCATCTCGTCGCCGTCGTCGACGTCAACCGGCTCGGCCAGTCCGAGCCGACCATGCACCGCCACGACCTCGGCGCCCTGGCCCGCAAGTTCCGGTCGTTCGGCTGGAACGCGGTCGTCGTCGACGGCCACAGGATCGCGGCCATCCGGGCGGCCTTCAGGAAGGCGGGAAAGGGCGGCAAGCCCACGGCGATCCTGGCCCGGACCCTCAAGGGCAAGGGCGTGAGCTTCATCGAGGACAAGAACGGCTGGCACGGCAAGCCCCTCAAGGCCGACGAGCTGGCCCGGGCGATCGAAGAGATCGGCTGTCCGCCCCAAATCGAGGCCCGGCGCTTCATCCGCAAACCGAAGCCCTGGCAGAGGAGGAAGCGCGTCGTGGCCCTGGGCCTTCCCCGGACTCCCTACACGGAGAAGACGGCGACGCGCCTGGCCTACGGAAACGGTCTGCTGGCCCTGGGGCGCATCGACCCTTCGGTCGTGGCGATCGACGGCGACGTCAAGAACTCGACCTATGCCGACAAGTTCTTCGACGCCTTTCCCGGCCGTTCGTTCCAGGGCTTCATCGCCGAGCAGAACATGGTCGGCATGGGGATCGGGTTCGCGGCCAAGGGCTACGTCCCCTTCATCGCCACCTTCGCCGCCTTCCTGACCCGGGCCCACGACCAGATCCGGATGGCGGCCTATTCCTTCTCCAACGTCAAGCTCTGCGGCTCCCACGTCGGCGTGAGCATCGGCGAGGACGGGCCCTCCCAGATGGGGCTCGAGGACCTGGCCCTGTTCCGGTCCGTCCCCGGCGCGCTGGTGCTCTATCCGAGCGACGCCGTTTCGGCCGAGGCCTGTGTCGAGGCGGCGGCCGCCCACCGGGGCCTCGTCTATATCCGGACGACGCGGCCGGCGACGCCCGTCCTCTATCCGGCGAACGAGACCTTCGCGGCCGGCGGCTCGAAGGTCCTGCGGAAGGGCCCGGGCGACGCCGCGACCGTCATCGCCGCCGGGATCACCGTTCATGAGGCCCTCAAGGCCCACGAAGCGCTCCGCAAGGAGGGACTCGGCCTCCGCGTCATCGACGCCTACTCGGTCGCCCCCCTCGACGCGGAGACGATCGCCCGGGAGGTCGCCCAGACGGGGGGCCGGGCCGTCGTCGTCGAGGACCACTTCGCCGGCGGCGGACTGGGCGAGGCCGTCGCCGCGGCCCTGGCCGGCCGCGCCGATCTCGCGCACCTGTGCGTCCGCGAGCTGCCCCGCTCCGGGAAGCCCGACGAGCTCCTGAAGGCCTACGGCCTCAGCGCCGATCACATCATCCGCGCGGTCAAGGAGCTCGTCGCGGCGTGAGAGACCGTCGCCTCCCGCTTCTTCTCGCGGCCGCCCTGGCCGTCCTGGCCGCTGTCGCCGCGTCAGGCCCCGGCCAGGCCCTGCCCGTCCGCGCGCCGGCGGAGGCGCTCAAAGGGACGGTGACGACGGTCAACGACGGGGACACCATCCGCGTCCGTCTGGCCGGCGGCCGCACCGAACCGGTCCGCCTCATCGGCATCGACGCCCAGGAGCTCGACGATGCCCGGGAGAAGGTCCGGCTCATGGCCTTCCTGGCCAAGAGGTACGCCTTCACGCGTCTCTATCAGGCCCAAGTGGAGCTCCTGCCCGGACCGGAGACCCGCGATTCTTACGGCCGCCTTCTGGCCTTCGTCCGTCTGCCGGGAGGGGAGATCTTCAACGTGACCCTCGTCCGCGAGGGCTATGCCTTCGCCTTTCTCAAGTTCCCTTTCGACGAGTCGCTCCGCCGGGAGCTCAAGGCGGCCGAGACCGAGGCCCGGCAAGCCGGCCGGGGCCTCTGGGGACGGGAGCCGTATCCCATGATCGCCGCCGCGGAGGCCGGCGGGAGGGTCGGCGACCTGCTCACGGTCCGCTTCCGCTGTCTCCGGTCGTTCAAGCGCAGCGGGTTCCGTCTTCTCGAGGCGGACGGCGCGGCGTTCGACGCGGCCATCCCCGTGGAGGTCTTCCGGTCGCTCCCGGGCGCCCTCGATTTCGAGGGCCGGACGATCGAGGTGAGCGGGCTCATCGAGACGTACAAGGGACGGCCCCAGATCATGGTCGGCGTGCCCGCCCAGCTGAAGCGCGTCGACTGAAAGGAGCCCGGTCATGACCCCGACCATCACGCCGGCCCTGCGCGCCGAGATCGAGGCCGCGGTCGGCCCCGGGAACGCGTTCTCCGATCCGGACAGGACCTTCGAATACGGCCACGACGAGTTCTCGATGAGGGAGATCGCCCATGAGCCGGACCTCGTCGTCCGGCCCGGGACGACCGCCGAGGTCGCCGCGGTGCTCAGGCTCGCCAACGCCCGCGGCGTTCCGGTGACCCCCCGGGGCGGCGCGACCGGCCTGTGCGGGGGGTGCGTTCCGGTCCGCGGCGGCATCGTCCTGTCGCTCGAGCGGATGTCGCGCGTCCTCGAGATCGACGCCGACAACCAGATGGCCGTGACCGAAGCCGGCGTCCGCCTGTCCGAATTCACCAAGGCCGTCGAGGAGGGGGGGCTCTATTTCCCCCCGCATCCGGGAGACGAGAGCGCCATGATGGGCGGCCTCGTCGCCACCAACGCCGGCGGCAGCCGGGCCGTCAAGTACGGCACCATCCGGAGCTATGTCCGGGGCCTCGAGCTCGTGACCCCCGCGGGCGACGTCCTCCGGTTCGGCGGCAAGCTGGAGAAGTCGAGCACCGGCTACAACCTCATGCACCTCGTCATCGGGTCGGAGGGCACGCTGGGGGTCGTCACCGAGGTCACCCTCCACCTCAAGAGCCGGTCCGGGCTCATGCGCTCGCTCGTCGTGCCGTTCGAGGAGCTCGAGCCGGCCCTGGAGACCGTGCCGCTCATCATGAAGCGGGGCATCGTCCCCCTCGCGGTCGAGTTCCTCGAGATCGAGCCGATCACCCTGACCGAGGAGCACATCCGCAAGAAGTGGCCGACCAAGCTCGGCCGGACCCATCTCCTGGTCATCCTCGACGCGCCGTCCGACGACGAGATGGACCGGCTGTCGCAGGCCGTGGCCGAGGCCTGCCTCGAGAAGGGCGCCATCGACGTCTTCATCGCCGACACGCCGAGCAAGCAGGAGGACGTCCTGGCCATCCGCTCCAAGATCTATGAGGCCATCAAGTCCGGCACGGTCGAGATCCTGGACATCGCCGTGCCCCGGGCCGAGGTGGCCGGCCACGTCCGCAAGGTCCGGGAAGTCGCCGCCCGCCACGGGCTGTGGCTGCCCACCTTCGGCCACGCCGCCGACGGCAACGTCCACACCCACATCATGAAGGTCCGCTGCGAGAACGGGGCGATGACGCCCGTTCCGGAGAGCGACTGGCGCCCGAAGGCCGACCTGGTCCGGGAAGAGCTCTTCCGCGACTGCCAGGCCCGCGGCGGGGTCATCTCCGGCGAGCACGGCATCGGCCTGGTCAAGAAGCCCTACCTTCCGCTCGTCCTCGACGAGCGGCAGATCGAGCTCATGCGGGGCATCAAGCGGGTCTTCGATCCCCAGGGGATCATGAACCCGGGGAAGATCTTCGACTGATCGGCGGGGCGGGGCCCCCTCTCCCGGCTCCGGGCGGATTTGCGAAGCGGGGACAATCGTGATATCAATAGGGCGTGCGGGGCGATGAAATCCTGATCTGACGGGAGGTCATGCATGGTCGAACGGATCACGGAAATCTACGTCATCCTGGAGAACAAGCCTTCCCAGCTCGGCGATCTCTGCAGCTTTCTGGCCGAGAACGAGATCAACATCGATGCCATCGGCGTCTTTCACGACACGGCCAAGCTCGTCGTGCAGCAGCTCAACAAGGCGGTCAAGCTCCTGTCCAAGCTGAGCTACACGACGGAGCTGCGCGAGGTCCTGCGGGTCGACCTCGAGAACCGGCCGGGCGCCCTGGCCGAGCTCACGACCAAGCTGGGGGACGAGGGCATCAATATCGAATACTGCTACGGGACGCTGTCCCGGAAGGGCAACGGCGTTTCGGTCATCATGGACGTTTCCAATATCGATCGGGCCGCCCAGATCCTGGAGGCCTGAGGCTCACCCCCGCCGGCCGCACGCGTCCCGTTCCACGCATCCCGCCCTTTACCGGGCCGCCCCCGATGGGCTATGCTGGGCCCGTGAGTCCCAGGATCGATGTCGCCGTCATCGGCGCCGGCGCCGCGGGTTTGGCCGCCGCGTCGAGCGCCGCCCGCCGCGGGGCCTCGGTCGTCGTCCTGGAGCGGCTGTCCCGGATCGGCCGGAAGCTCCTGGCGACCGGCGGCGGCCGCTGCAACCTCCTGAACGAGGCCCTCTCGGCCTCGGCCTTCACTTCAACGGACCCCGCCCTTGTCGCCTCGGTCCTGGACCGTTTCGGCAAGTCGGATATCCGGGCCTACTTCGAGGGACTCGGCCTGCCCCTTCAGGCCGACGACGCGGGCCGCGTCTACCCCGCGACCAATCAGGCCGCGTCGGTCGTCAAAATCCTGGAGCTTGAGGCCGCGAGGCGGGGGATCGGGATCGAATTGGGTTTCGAGGTCGAACGGATCGATCCGGACTCGGGCCGGCTCCGGGTCCGGGCCGCGGACCGCCGCGCGGTCGAGGCCGACGCCGTCGTCCTGGCGGCCGGGGGCCGGTCGTATCCGGCCCTGGGCTCGAACGGCTCGGGTTACGGGATCGCCGCCTCGTTCGGGCACCGCATCGTGCCTCCGGTGCCGAGCGCCGTGCCTCTCGTGATCGGGGACAGGCTCTGCCACGTCCTCCAGGGCCAGCGCCTGAGGGCGCGGGTCGAGGGCCGGATCGGCGGCCGCCGCGGCCGGCCGGCCGACGGGGAGGTCCTCTTCACGCAGTACGGTCTTTCCGGCCCGGCGGCGCTCGATGTCAGCGAGAGCCTGTCGATCGCCCTGAACCGCGAGGGGCGCAAGGACGTCTCTGTCGTCGTCGACCTTCTCCCGTATCTGACCGAGGCCGAGGCGTCCGAGGAATTCGCCCGGCGTCTGTCGGCCGGCTGGGCCCCGGGGGACCTGGCGTCGGGCCTTCTGCCGGAGAAATTCTCTCTGGTGATGCCCCTGATCGTCCGGGCCGCGGGCGTGGGGACCGGCCGGGACGAGGCCGCCAAGTCGGCGCGCAGGCTCGCGGCGGCGCTCAAGGCCCGGGAGTTCGCGGTGCAAGGCACGCGCGGCTGGAACGAGGCCGAGTTCACCTCAGGCGGCGTCGACGCCGGGGAGGTGAAGCGCGGGACCCTCGAATCGAAGCTCCGGCCCGGCCTCTATCTCGCGGGCGAGATCCTCGACGTCCAGGGCGGACGCGGCGGATTCAACCTCGCCTGGGCCTGGGCCTCCGGCCACGTCGCCGGCCTCGCGGAATAGGCCCTACATCTCCGGGTAGAGCAGGGCGTTCAGCAGGAACTTGTACGTTCCGTGGGACTGGGCCCGGCTCTGACAGCGGACGCCGATGAGGATGATCCGGCCGTCCTTCCACTTCGTGTCCACGACGGCGGCCTTGCGGGCGAGGTGCTCTTCGCCGAGGAGCCAGCCGCTCATCAGGATCTCGTCCGCGGGATACGCGGCCACGACCTTGCGGTCCCAGCCGTACGGAGGCGAGAACGTGTCGAGGGCCAGGCTGTTGACGAACATGGCCGGGGCTTCCTTGGGCAGTCCGTAGCCGATGGGCGTTTCGTTGTCGACGAGGAGGCGCAGGATCGAGGTCGGGCAGAAGAACTTGGTCCGGTCGACCCCGGTCAGGGCGTTGCGGGCCGGCGCGCCGAAATCGCTGATGGCGAACTCGACGGCCCGGTTGAGCGCGACCATCCGGCCGCCCTTTTCGACGAAGGCCTTGAGGGCGTCGACGCCTTCCTGGCCGATCCCGCCATCGTACTCGGGCGGCATCGGGCTCTGGCGGAACATCCGCCCCGCGGCCGATTCGGCCCCGCCGGGCGCGGCGCCGGGCCGGCTGCCCTTGATCGTGGCGGTGTTCTCGTCGGCGAAGATGATGACGTCGAATTCGGCCCGCAGGTCCGGCTTCTTCTCCTTCGTGCCCTTGACGTCGTCGTTGTGAAGGCTCTTGTAGGGGATGCTCATGTCGTCGAGGACGTAGCGCGTCCAGCCCTCGTCCATGTTGGCGCGCCAGGACTGGAAGAGCCCGATGCGCGGGAACTTGACCGGCGCCTTCGCCAGGGCGGAGACGTCGTCCACATCGAGGACGGCGAGGTTGAGCTTCTCGGCCAGCGCCGGAAGCGCCTTTTTCACCCCTGCGGAGCTCTTGACGATAAAGCAGCCGGGCTGGAGGTCATGGCCCTTGACGACGGCTTTCGCTTTTGTCCGCCAGACCTCGGCCCCGTCCTTGAGCAGGGCCAGGGCCAGGGCATAGGACGCGTTCACGCGCGAGTCGAGGATGAAATACTCGCTCTTCCCCTGGGCCGGCACCTTGGGGTAGGGGACCGCGCCGATCATCTCGAGCGTGGCTTCGAAGGGCTCTTCGACCTCGTCGCACAGGACGCCCATCTGGAGGGGCAGGGTCCAGGCGGCGTTGTCGTAGGGCGGAATCGGCGGCCCGCCGGGGTACTGGCGCATATCGGGGTACTTCTGCCTCTCGAGGAGCGACCAGGCGTAGGTCCTGTAAGGCTGGGCGGTCTTGACGACGAACGAGCCGGCGTTGTAAAAACGGCCGCCGGCGACAAAGTCGGCTTTGGCCCGGTGGATCTCGACGCCGCCCATCTTCAGGATCTCGAGCATCTTGAGCATGGTCGGATAGTCCCGTTGGACGGCCGGGATGACGAACGCGTAGGGCTGGCCCTTGTCCGTCTTCTCGACGGAGATCTTGTTCATCTGGTAGAAGTTGAAGAGCAGGTCCTCCTTGTGCAGGCCGGCCGTCTTGATCACGCTCTTCGACAGCACCAGCTCATAGTCGACCAGGTCGCGCAGGCGCCACCAACCGCCCGGCCAGGGGTCGACGAAGTCCATCCTCTTCTCGTGGTAGCCGGTCTGGATCTCGTTCGGCTCGATGTAGATCGGGCTGGCGACGCGGACCGAGGCCGCCTCGCTGAGGATGCCGAGGACGTTGTGGAGCCAGGAGGTGTCGTCGCAGGCGCCGATCCACCAGGCCGTGTAGGAGCGCCCGTTGACGACGCCGCTCAGGCCGTGTTTCTGGAGATCGTAGCTCATCTCGGTCCCGACGAGATTGACGCCGCGCCAGACCGAGGCCTGGATGTTGGGCAGGGGCGGGTCCATGAACGGCGGGACGAAGAGCCGCGAGCCGTTGGCCCCCTGCTGGTGCTCGTCGACGTGGATCTGGGGCAGCCAATCGTGGTAGAGGACCTGGCTCACGGCCCGGGTCTCGGGCAGGTTGAACATGTACCAGTCGCGGTTGTTGTCGTGGCCGGCATAATGGTGATAGAGCCAGGGCATGTTCCCGCCCTCGAACTCGGTCCCGACATACTTCTTGTACCAATCGACGACCATCTGGTTGCCGTCGGGGTTGGAGGACGGCACGAGCAGGACGATGACGTCGCCGAGGATCCTGCCGGCGTCGAAGAAGGTTTTCCCGGTGACGAGATCGTAGGCCAGCTCCATCGCCATCTGGGACGCGGCGATCTCGGTGGCATGGAGGGAGCAGGTGATGAGGACGACGGCCTTGCCCTCCTTGGCCAGCCTGCGGGCTTCGTCGACCGGGGTCACCCGGGGGTCGCGGAGCTTGTGGGTGATCTCTTTCCAGCGGTCGAGCTTGGCCAGGTTCTCGGGCGTCGAGATGGCGGCCATGATGATCGGCTTCTTGAGGACGGACTCGCCGATCGTGAACAGTCGGAGCTTGTTCGATTCCTGATCCAGTTTCTCGAAGTAGGCTTTGATCTGGGCATAGTCGGCGAGCTTGCGGTCTTCGCCGACCTTGTGGCCGAGGAACTTGTCGGGCGGCGTCTGCGATGCGGCCGGGACGGCGGCGAGGCAGAGCGCGATCAGGGCGAAGGCCATCGGGACGGTGAGGCGGGATCTCTTCACGGGCGACCTCCTGACAGGACTATGGAGGTCTATCTATCACCCGGGCGGGAGACTGTCAAGGGCGGCTCCGGCGGTCCGGCGGGGTTTCCGCCTAATCCCGGGCGGAGCGCAGGAGGACCATGCGGAGAAGCTGGATGGCGGCCATGGCCGTCGAGGCGACGTAGGTCAGGGCCGCGGCGCCCAGCACCTTCCTGGCCCCGACCATCTCGTCGGCGGTCAGGAATCGCCTCTCTTCGAGCAGGGCCAGGGCCCGCTTCGAAGCGTTGAATTCGACCGGCAGGGTCACCAGCGAGAAGGCGACGGCGCCCGTGAACAGCAGGATGCCGATGTTCATGAGCAGAAGGGAGCTCCTGCCGCTGAAGAAAAACCCGGCCAGGAAGACCGGAAAGGCCAGCGTCGAGCCGAGGCTGGCGATGGGGTAGATCACCGCGCGCAGGGCCATGGGCCGGTAGTGGGCATGGTGCTGGAGGGCGTGGCCCGTCTCGTGGGCGGCGATGCCGAGGGCGGCGATGGACGAGCCGTCGTGGACGCCCTGGGAAAGCCGGAGGACCTTCTTCCGCGGATCATAGTGGTCGGTCAGCTGGCCGGGCGTCTTCTCGATCCGGACCTCGCCCGCTCCGGCCGTCTGGAGCAGTCGGTGGGCGGCCTCGGCCCCGGAGACGCGGGCGGAAGCCATGACCCGGCTGTATTTCGCATAGGCCCCCTTGACCTTGGCCTGGGCATAGAAGGCCAGGATAAGGGCCGGGATGGCCAGAAGAAACGTGGGATCGCCGAAGTACATGTCGTTCTCCTCCTCGGTGTCAATTCCCATTTTACCGCAATCCCGGAGAAAAATGTATAATAGGGCCGGCCGTGCTAGACGGGGAGCTAGCGGTGCCCTGTGGCCCACAATCCGCTCCAGTGGGGTCGAATTCCCCGCCGAGGCTTCCCTCTTTCTGGCCGGTGCCCTCGCACGTGGCGTTGAAGGCCGGGGTCCTGCGCGAAGGGCCGCCCGCGAACCCCGTCAGGACCGGAAGGTAGCAGCGGCAACGGGATGGTCCCTTGTGCGGCAGTCAACCTCGCCGGAGCCGGCGGCTTGGGACACGCAGGGAGAGTGCTGTCGAAGCGGGGTGCACGGTCATCCTACCGTAGCGAGCGCAAGCGAGCGAAGGGCAGAAATCTCCCGAAGATACACGGAGGGGGATTTCTGCGAAGTATCCGGAAAAAGGCGTCTCTTGGTTTTCGAGCGCAAGCGAGCGGAGCAAGCAGGTTCAGAAACGCGCCTTCTTGAAGAGGGCCTCGATCTCCACCCGGCCCTTGGTGTCGAGGGGAAGAAGAGGCAGGCGCGTCGGGCCGCCGGCGTATCCCTTCAGGTCCTGGGCGTGCTTGATCCCGGCGATGCCATAGACCTCGACGAGGGTCTTGTTGAGGGGGACGAGATCGAGCTGGAGCCTCCGGGCCTCGGCTTTCTTGCCGGCCCTGAAGAGGCGGAAGATCTGGGCGCACATCTCCGGCACCGCGTTGGCCACGGCCAGGATGGCCCCGCAGGCCCCCATCTCCAGCCCCGGGTAGATGACGTATCCCGAGCCCAGGAAATAATGGAAGCGCTCGGGGACCTCGCGGACGACCTCGGCCACGAAGGCAAGGCTCCCGCCGCTCTCCTTGAGCCCGGCGATGTTGGGATGCGAGGCGAGCTCGACGACGAGGCGGGGCTCGAGGGAGATGCCGGTGTTCGCCGGCATGTTATAGATGAGGACCGGGGTGCGGCTGGCGTCGGCCACGGCGAGGTAGTGCGCCCGGAGGGCCTCCCGGGTCATCTTCGACTTGAAGTAGGACGGCGGCCGCACCAGGACGGCGGAGACGCCGTGGGCGGGCAGGCTCGCCGTGAAGTCGATCGTGCCCTTCGTCCAGTCGCGGGCCGTGCCGACCAGGACCTTCTTTCCCGGCGCGGCGGATTCGAGGACCGCGTCGACGAGCTCCAGGGATTCGGCGTCCGTCAGGGACACGCACTCTCCCGTGGAGCCGAGGACGAGGTAGCCCGCGACGCCCGTCGCGTTGAGCTTGCGGACGTTGTCCCTGAGCTTGGCCGTCGCGACCTTGTCGCCGGCAAAGGGGGTCGTCAACGCGACATAGATGCCTTCGAGCGGCTTGATCATGAGGATTCTCCTTGGCGCTGCTTCCGGACGGCCCGCTCGATCTCCCTCAGCTCGGCCTCGCCCAGCCCGAAATAGTGGCCGACCTCGTGGAGGACCGTGTCGCGGACGTGGTCCTTGATCTCCTCGTCCGTTCTCGAGATCGACTCGATGGGCCGCCGGTAGATGACGATGACGTCGGGCGGATAATTGCCGTAGGAGGCGGGGCTGCGGTGGGGGTAGGGGACGCCGTGGTAGAGGCCGAGGAGGCTCGTCCCCGGCGGGCAATCGTCCTCGACCATGACGTTGACGTTGTCGATGAGCGTGCGGAATTTCTTCGGGATCTCGTCCAGGGCCTCGGCCACGAGCGCCTCGAACCGGCCCCGGTCCATGGACGGCCGGAACGGGCTCCGGCCGAAGGGGTTCGGCCGCCGACTCATTTCTCGATGCCTTCGCGGGCCGCCACGCCCCGGCTGAAGTAGTGCTTGATCTCGGTCATCTCGGTGACCAGATCGGCCCGGTCGATGAACGAGGCCGGGGCCCAGCGCCCGGTCAGCACCAGCTCGACCGCCGCCGGCCTCCGGTCGATGAGCGCGAGAACATCCGCCTCGGACAGGATCTTGAGATGGACGGCCGTGTTGACCTCGTCGAGAACGACGATCCGGTATTCGCCGGTGAGCATGGTCTCGCGGGCCCGGGCGAGGCCCACCGCGGCCCGCTCGACGTCTTCGTCATCCGGGCCGTCTTTGAACGTGATGAAGCCCTCGCGCCCGAACTGCTCGATGCGGATGAGCGGGGCCAGCCTCTTCGCGGCCTCGATCTCGCCGGTCGGTTGGCCCTTCAGGAACTGGGCGATGTAGGTCCTGAAGCCTCGGCCGGCCGCCCGGAAGGCGAGGCCCAGGGCCGCGGTCGTCTTGCCCTTGCCGTTCCCGGTATAGACCTGGATGTATCCTTGCATATCCCGCCTATTGTTGAACAAACCGCGGCCCGTGTCAAAAACATCCCCGTTCCATGCTATAATCGGCGCATGCTCGACCCCAAATTCGTCTTGGAACACCTTGAGTCCGTTCAGAATAGGCTCGCGGCGCGGGGCCGGCCGATCTCGTTCGACGAGCTCGTCCGCCTGTCCCGCGAGAAGAAGGACGTCCTCAAGCGGACCGAGGACCTTCGGGCCGTCAGGAACAAGGCCTCCGAGGATGTCTCCCGCCTGAAGAAGGCCGGCCAGGACGCCTCGGCGATCATCGCCGAGATGCGCAAGGTCGGCGACGAGATCGGGTCCCTCGAAGAGCGGCTCAAGGCTTTCGACGAGGAGCTCAAGGCGACCCTTCTCGGTATCCCCAACATTCCCCACGAGTCCGTCCCCGTCGGCCAGAGCGCCGAGGACAACCGGGAAGTCCGGCGCTGGGGGAGCCGTCCGGAGCTCGGCTTCAAGCCCCAGGCCCATTGGGACATCGGCGAGAAGCTCGGCATTCTTGACTTCGAGCGGGCAGCCAAGATAACGGGCTCGCGCTTTGCGGTCTATTTCGGCGCCGGGGCCGGGCTCGAGCGGGCCCTGATCAGCTTCATGGTCGACATCCACACCCGCGAGCGGGGCTTCACCGAGGTCCTGCCGCCCTTCATCGCCAACGCCGAGAGCCTGACCGGGACGGGCAACCTGCCCAAGTTCAAGGAGGACCTGTTCAAGCTCGAGGGCTTCGACTGGTACCTCATCCCGACGGCCGAGGTGCCGCTGACGAACATCTACCGGGGCGAGATCCTCGACGGCGGCGTCCTGCCGAGGCGCTTCGTGGCCTGGACGCCCTGCTTCCGCAGCGAGGCGGGCTCTTACGGCAAGGACGTCCGGGGGCTCATCCGCCAGCACCAGTTCAACAAGGTCGAGATGATGATCTTCAGCCGGCCCGAAACGTCCTTCGACGAGCTCGAATTCATGACCGCCTCGGCCGAGGAGGTCCTGAAACGGCTGGGGCTTCATCACCGGGTCGTGCTCCTGTGCGCGGGCGACATGGGCTTCGCCAGCGCCAAGACCTACGACCTCGAGGTCTGGATGCCCAGCCGCGACGGCTTCCTGGAGATCTCGTCCTGCTCGAACTGCGTGGATTTCCAGGCCCGGCGGTCCAATATCCGCTTCAAGCGGGAGGCCAAGGGCCGGCCGGAGTTCGCCCACACCCTGAACGGCTCAGGCTTGGCCGTCGGCCGGACCGTCAGCGCCATCCTCGAGAACGGCCAACAGGCGGATGGCTCGGTCATCGTCCCCGAGGCCCTGCGGCCCTACATGAACGGCCTCGAGCGCATTTCGGCTTCGAAGAAATAGATCGACGGAGGGATGGCCGAGTGGTTGAAGGCGGCGGTCTTGAAAACCGCTTTCCGGTTCGCCGGAACGGGGGTTCGAATCCCTCTCCCTCCGCCATTGTCGCCTTCCTGCGGGGCATCAATGTCGGCGGTCATAAGAAGGTCTCGATGGCCGCCCTCAAGTCGGCGTTCGAGGCCCTGGGCTTCACGAACGTCAGGACGGTCCTGGCCAGCGGGAATGTCATCTTCGAGGCGCCCAAGAAAGACCCCGATCCGGGCCGGACGATCGCTCTCGGCCTCGAGAAGGCCTTGGGCTTCCCCGTCACGGTCATCATCCGGACCGTCCGGGAACTGCGGGCGATCGTTAGATCGGACCCGTTCAAAGACGCTCCGTCCGGCACGAATGTCCAGCACTATGTGATATTCTTGAAAGGGGAGGGGAACGTGCCTTCCCGGGTCAGGCTGCCGGCTCCGCCCAACGGCGTCCGCATCGTCCGGATCGACCCGGGCGAGATCTTCAGCATCGTCGACTTATCCCGGGGCGGGAGGACCCCCGAGCTCATGAGGTATCTCGATCAGAACCTCGGTCCCGCGGGAACGACCCGGAACTGGCGGACCGTGGTCAGGCTTGCGGGAGATTGACGGAGCTGCGAAAAAGTAAGTCCGTATCAAGAAATAGGGATGAGGAGGAATGAGCCATGAGTCCTGAAATCGCGAATGAGGAGTGCTGTCCGAAGTTCGATCCCGCCCCCTGGGACGGGAAGGAGCTCGTCTGGGACGGCAAGAAGTTCGTCAAGGACAGGGTCTTCACCGTCTTCCACATGCCGCTCAACTTCGGGGCCGTGATGCGGCGGCTCATCCCCAAGGTCGAAGCGGCCGGAGCCATGTCCCCGGAGAGCCTGGCGCTGTCCGACCACACCTCGAAGTGGAACATGGACATCTATCTCGCCGTGACCAAGGACGTGCCGGGCGCCGAGAACGTCACGCTGTCCGGGCGCTTCTTGAGCAAGGTCTATGAAGGGGAGTTCAGGCAAACGGGCGCCTGGTGCCGTGATTTCGCCGCCTTCGCCGCCGGCAAGGGCCTGACCGTGAAGAAGCTCTACATGTGGTACACGACCTGCCCCAAGTGCGCCAAGAAATACGGGAAGAACTATGTCGCCATCGTCGGCGAGATCGAAGGGCCCGCCAACCCCGCTTGGAGTTCCCCCGGTCTCGTGCTAGAATAACCCGGTTCCCCGACCGCGGAGAGGTGCTGGAGTGGTCGATCAGGAACGCCTGCTAAGCGTTTGCCCTGGCTCAAACCGGGGCCGCGGGTTCGAATCCCGCCCTCTCCGCCATTGAACCCGCCCTCAGGAAATGCCCGGCCGTTGCCGCTTCGTTTCATTCATCGTGGAGCGACTGAGGGCGGCGCTTCGCGCCTTGACTTTGAGTTGAGCTTACCCTAGATTTGAGGATGGATGTTTCCCGTTCTGGACACTCTCCGGCCCGCCCCTCAAATCCCGACGGAGAGCGAAAGGCCAACGCCATGACAACGAACCGCCGATCTCGAGCGCCGCAGGCCGTCGTCCTGATCTTGGCCCTGACCGCCGCTGCGGCCGGCGTGTCCTGCGCCCGGAAGCCGCAGGGCCCTTCTTATGAGGCCATCCGGGAGCTGTTCGCCGACCCGCCGGCCGAATACCGGAGCGCCCCGTTCTGGGTCTGGAACGACGACATGGACCGCGACAAGATCAGGCGCCAGCTCGAGGATTTCAAGGCCCGCGGCATCGGCGGCGCGTTCATCCATCCCCGTCCCGGGCTCATCACGCCCTATCTCACCGAGGAATGGTTCTCGCTCTGCGCCTACGCCGTCGAGGTCGGGAAGGGACTCGGCCTCAAGATCTGGCTCTACGACGAGAATTCCTATCCCTCGGGCTTCGCCGGCGGCCATGTTCCCGCGGCCATGCCCGATGCCGCCCGCTCGGGGCTGAGGATGCGGACGTTCAGCGGCCCGCCCCCCGCGGGGTCGCTCGAGCCCGCGCCGCTGGTCGTCCTGCGCCGGACCCTGACCGGCCTCGAGGACGTCACCGACAGGCCTCTGCCCGCGACCTCCGACGGGGCGGTTTATTATGTCTTCGATGTCGTCCGCGCCTCCCCGTCGCCCTGGCACGGCGGCTTCACCTACGTCGATCTCATGCGCAGGGACGTCACCGAGAAGTTCCTCGACCTGACCCTCAACGGCTACAAGGCGGCGGTCGGCGCCGAGTTCGGCCTGACCGTTCCCGGCGTCTTCCAGGACGAGGCCGAGATCGGCCCGGCCGGCGGCCGCGAGGCCGTGAACTACACCCCGGCCCTCTTCCAGGCCTTCCGGTCGCGCTGGGGCTACGACCTCAGGCCCGAGCTCGCGGGCCTTTTCGAGGAGACCGGGAACTGGAAGCGCGTCCGCCACGATTTCTACAGCACGCTCCTCGACCTCTTCATCGAGAACTGGGCCAAGCCCTACTACGCCTACGCGACGGACAACAACCTTGTCTTCACCGGGCACTACTGGGAACATGAGTGGCCGCGGCCGCGCATCTCGCCGGACAACCTGGCCCTGGCCGCCTACGCCCACATGCCCGGCATCGACGTCCTGATGAACGAGTACTCGACCGCCCCCGGCGCCCAGTTCGGCAACGCCCGGGCCGTCCGCGAGATCCGCAGCGCCGCCAACCAGCGCGGCCGCGAGCGGACGCTGTCGGAGACCTACGGCGCCGGCGGCTGGGACCTGACCTTCGCCGACCAGAAGAGGATCGGCGACTGGGAATACGCGCTGGGGGTCAACTTCCTCAACCAGCACCTGTCCTACGCCACCGTCATGGGCGCCCGCAAGCGCGACCATCCGCTCTCGTTCTCGGACCACGAGCCCTGGTGGCCCCACTACAACGGGCTGGCGGACTATTTCGGGCGCCTCTCGGTCGCCCTGAGCCTCGGCCGGCAGATCAACAAGGTGGCCGTCATCGAGCCGACCACGACGGCTTGGATGTACTATTCCCCGACGACCGATTCGGAGGACTTCCGGACGGTCGGCGCCGATTTCCAGGCCTTCATCCACCTGCTCGAGGCCGAGCACGTCGAGTACGATATCGTCAGCGAGAAGACGCTCCAGGAGTTCGGCTCGGTCGGCCACGCCAAGCTGAACGTCGGGGCTTGCTCCTACAGTCTCATCATCCTGCCCCCGGGCCTGCGCAACCTCGAGGACACGACCGTCGCCTTCGTCCGCGACTACCTCATCCGCGACGGCCGGATCCTGTCCTGGGTCGCCCCTCCGGACTACGTCAACGGCCTGATCACCGAGGACCTCCGGGACCTCCAGGCGTCTTTCGGCGATCGCTGGCGCGACATCGGCCCGGGCGGGGGATTCGACCGTCTCCGGGAGATGAGCCCGCCGGCAGTCGCGTTCACGGGCCTTCAGCCCGGGGCCAAGCTCTTCCACCAGCGGCGGGAGTTCGCCGGCGGCCGGCTCGTCTTCCTGGCCAACACGGAGGCCGAGGCGACGGCGGCGGGGACCCTGGCCCTGGCCGGAGGCTCCGCCGAGAAATGGGACCCGTTCACAGGCCGGGTCGAGCCGTGTCCCTTTGCGACGCGGGGCGGCCGGATCGAGATCGCGTTCTCCCTGCCGCCGGCGGGAAGCCTCCTGCTGTGCGTGAAGGACGAGAGGGCGAAGCCGGCCCCCGCCCCGCCGGACCCCGCCTGGGAAGCCGTTCCCGCCGAGGGCGGGCTCTCGGTGCGACCCCTCGGCCCGAACGTCCTGACCCTCGACTATTGCGACCTCACGCTCTCCGGGAAGACCGAGAAGGACCTCTATTTTTTCGACGCTCAGAGAAAGACCTTCCAGGCCCACGGGCTCGACCGCAACCCCTGGGACAGCGCCGTCCAGTACAAGACGGACATCCTCGACCTCGACAAGTTCCCCACGGCGTCCGGTTTCGAGGCGGTCTTCTGGTTCCGGGCCGTCAAGGGCGATGCCCGGGACTTCTCCGACCTCAAGGCCGTCGTCGAGCGGCCGGGGCTCTTCCGGGTCTTCATCAACGACAAGGAGGTGGAGGCGGCGCCCGGCGAATGGTGGCTCGACCGCGCCTTCGGCGTCTATCCCGTGGGGCCGCGGGTCGTCTCGGGCCGGAACAAGATCACGGTCCGGGCCCGGCCCTTCACCATCCACAGCGAGCTCGAACCCGTCTATCTGCTCGGGGACTTCCGTCTCGCCGCGGCGGCCCGGGGCTTCGAGGTCCTTCCGCCGGCGTCTCTCGCCCCGGGGGCCTGGAATGTCCAGGGCTGGCCGTTCTATGGGCACGGCGTCCGCTACACCGGGACCTTCACGGTCCCGGCGGAGACCGCCGGACGATCCTTTCGTCTCCGTCTCGGGCCCTGGCTCGGGGCCACCGCTGAGGTCTTCGTGGGCGAGAACCATGCCGGCACTGCCGCCTTCCCGCCCTGCGAGGTCGATCTGACCGGCGCCTTGTCCGCCGGCCCGAACCGGATTTCCGTCGTCGTCTATGGGACGCTCCGCAACACGCTCGGGCCCTTCCACAACGACCCTCCGCTCGGCCGGGCCTGGCCCGGGTCTTTCCAGCAAGGCGCGAAGGGAGGGCTGCCGCCGGGTTCGGCATATTCGTCGGTCGGCTACGGACTCTTCGAAGGGTTCGAGCTGGTGATGGGCCCGGGGCGCTGACCATGGACCACGTCGCCGGATTCGACAACGCCCGCTACCTCGAAGAACAGAAGAAGGCCATCCTCGAGCGGATGGGCCGCTTCAGCAACAAGCTCTACCTCGAGTTCGGCGGCAAGCTCTTCTTCGATTACCACGCCGCCCGGGTCCTGCCGGGCTACGATCCCAACGTCAAGATGAAGCTCCTCCGGGAGCTCCGGAGCCGGGCCGATTTCCTGCTCTGCATCTACGCCGGCGACATCGAGCGGAAGAAGATGCGCGCCGACTTCGGCCACACCTACGACGTCGACGCCATGAAGCTCATCGACGACCTGCGGGAGTGGGACATCCAGATCCGGGCCGTGGTCATCACCCGGTTCGATCATCAGCCCGCCGCCCGGATCTTCAAGAACAAGCTCGAGCGGCAGGGCATCCGCGTCTATACGCACCGCTTCACCAAGGGCTATCCGACCGACGTCGACGTCATCGTCAGCGACGAGGGCTACGGCGCGAACGACTACATCGAGACCGAGCACCCGCTCGTCATCGTCACGGGGCCCGGCCCGGGCAGCGGCAAGCTGGCGACCTGCCTGTCCCAGCTCTACCACGAGTACCGCCGCGGCCTCGCCTCCGGCTACGCCAAGTTCGAGACCTTCCCCATCTGGAACCTGCCCCTCAAGCACCCCGTCAACGTCGCTTACGAGGCGGCCACGGCCGATATCTGCGACTTCAACCTGGTCGATCCCTTCCACCTCGAGGCCTACGGCCGGACCGCCGTGAACTACAACCGGGACGTCGAGGTCTTTCCGGTCCTCAAGCGCATCCTCGAGAAGATCACCGGGGGCCCGTCCTTCTACAGGTCGCCGACCGACATGGGCTGCAACGCCGCCGGCTTCGGGATCACCGCGGACGGGGTCGTGCGCGAAGCGGCCAAGCAGGAGCTGATCCGGCGGTACTTCCGCTATTCCTGCGAGTACTCCCTGGGCTTCGTCGAGAAGGAGACCGTGCAGCGGGCCGAGCTCCTGATGAAGGAGCTCGGGGTCAGCCCGGAGGACCGGCCCGTCGTGGTCGCGGCCCGCCGGGCGGCCGCGGAGGCCGAGGCGGCCGGCAAAGGGAACAAGGGCGTCTTCGTCGGCGCGGCCATGGAGCTCAGGGACGGCGCCCTCATCACCGGCAAGAACTCGCCGCTCATGCACGCCGCGTCCGCCCTCGTGCTCAACGCGGTCAAGAAGCTGGCCGGGATCCCGGACCGGATCCCGCTCCTGTCGCCTTCGATCGTCGAGTCCGTGGGCGCCCTCAAGAAGAGCGTCTTCGGAGCGAAGAGCGTCAGCCTGGATCTGTCCGAGGTCCTCATCTGCCTGAGCATCAACGCGGCCACGAATCCCATGGCCCATCTCGCCCTGGAGAAGATGGGCGAGTTCCAGGGGTGCGAGGTCCACATCACCCACATCCCGACGCCGGGGGACGATTCGGGTCTGCGGCGGTTCGGCATCAACCTGACGACCGATCCCAGCTTCGCCAGCAAGCACCTCCTGGTGACCTGAAGGAGAGAGGCGCATGGCCAGCCCCGATCCGAAGACCCTCAAGGCCAAGGTCCGGAGGTTCAGGAAGCGTCATCCGCTGCGCGGGGCCGCGCTCTCCCTCGGCCTGGCCGCGCTCGCCTACGCCCTCACTTCGGCCGTGCTGGCCGCCGCCGGGTCCGTGCCCAAGGCGCCGGTCATCGCCGGCCTGGACGTCGACAATTATTACGCTTGGCAGATGATTTTCATCCTGCCCGTGGTCCTGGCCGTCTGGGTCCTGACGTCGGGCGTCCTTCTTGCGCTCGGGGCGAAGGGTTGCCACCGGAGCGACGTCCTGGTCAAAGCCTCGCGGGCCTGGGGCGCTCCGCTCCTCCTGGCCTGGGCGCCGTCGGCCGTCGAGGCCGTCTTCGCCGCGCTGGGCATGGGACAGGCGGAATGGGTGGGCATCCTGTCCGAGCCGGGCGTCTGGCAGACGCTCTTCCTCGCCTTCTATGCCGTCGCGGCCGCCTGGGCCGCCCTGAGATTCGTCCTGGCCGCGAGGTCCATCCATAAGAAGTCCTGGCCGGCCGCGGTGTCGACAGGGCTGGCCGCCTCCGCCGTGGCCATCGGGGCGTACATCCTGTTCATCCGCTGAGCCTTTATCTTTCGGGTTAAATACTATAATATAGGTAGGGATTCGGCCCCATCATGACCGAGGAGACAGCCCGCATGAAACCGCGAGAGATCGTCCCCGATGTGCATTATGTCGGCGCGCCCGATTTCGACCGCCGGCTCTTCGACTCCCTGATCCCGCTGCCCGACGGCACGAGCTACAACTCCTATCTCGTCCGGGGCCGGGACAAGACCGCCCTCCTCGACGCCGTCGATCCGGCCAAGATCGGCGTCCTCGAGGCCTATCTGAGGGACGTGCCCCGGATCGACTTCCTCATCTCCCATCACACCGAACAGGACCACTCCGGCGGCATCCCCTGGGTCCTCGAGCGCTATCCCGGGATCGAGGTCCTGTCGTCCGAGACCGCGAAACCGATGCTCGCCGACCACCTCGGGCTCGACCCGGCCCGGATCCGCGCGGTCGCCGACGGCGAGAGGATCGATCTCGGCGGCAAGACCCTGCGCGTCATCTACACCCCCTGGGTCCACTGGCCGGAGACCATGTCGACTTATCTCGAGGAGGACAAGATCCTCTTCAGTTGCGACTGGTTCGGGTCCCATATCGCGCAGACGGAGCTCTTCGTCGACGGCGCCGACCGCATCCTGGCCGAGGCCAAGCGGTATTACGCCGAGATCATGATGCCCTTCCGCGTGATCGTCCGGAAGAACCTCGACAAGATCAAGGACCTCGAGATCTCGCTCATCGCCCCGAGCCACGGCCCGATCTACCGCGACCCGGGCTCGATCATCGCGGCCTACCGCGACTGGGCCGACGACAAGCCCCACAACACCGTGGTCATCCCCTGGGTCACCATGCACGGCTCGACGGCCCTCATGGTCGAGCGCCTCACCGCGTCGCTGGTCGAGCGGGGCGTCACCGTCCAGCCGTTCAACATGGCCGGCGCCGACATCGGCCGGCTGGCCATGGCCCTCGTCGACGCCGCGACGCTCGTCGTCGCGGCCCCGACCGTCCACGTCGGTCCCCATCCGGCGGCCTTCAACGCCGTTGTGCTGGCCAACGCCCTCCGGCCCAAGGTCCGCTTCGCCTCGATCATCGGCTCCTACGGCTGGGCCGGCAAGATGGTCGACATCGTCAAGGGCGCCATCCCGAGCCTCCAGGTCGAGCTGCTCGCTCCCGTCATCGCCAAGGGATTGCCGAGACAGGCCGACTTCGAGGCCCTCGACGCCCTCGCTGAGGCGATCGCGGCGAAACACAGGGCTCTGGGCCTCTGAGAGGGCCTCAGATTCCCTTTCGGCCTTCCAGGAAATCGACGATCCTGACGCTTCCCGAGGGCAGGGGATAGCGGCGGATCCCCTTCAGCGTGACCCAGCGCCGCCTCGGCCCCGGGGCGAAGTCCGGATCGACGATCCGGCACCTGAAAGCGTGGAGGGTCGCCTCGAAGCGGGTGTAGGCATGGCGGACGGTGGTCAGGCGCCGGACGTCCCCGATCCGCGCCCCGAGCTCCTCGCGGATCTCGCGCCTGAGAGCGGCCGTCACGCTTTCCCCCGGCTCGACCTTTCCGCCCGGGAATTCCCACAGTCCGGCCAGGAGCCCGCCGGCGGGGCGCTCCTGAATGAGGACGCGGCCGTCCTTTTCGATGACCGCGATCGCGACCTCGATCTTTTCCAGGCCGACCCTCTTCGGCAGCGGGATGATCTCCTGCGTCCCTTCCCGTGCCGCCCGGCAGAAGCCGCGGACGGGGCAGCCCAGGCACTGCGGGTTCCGGCCGCGGCAGACGAGGGCCCCGAGCTCCATCAGGGCCTGATTGAACTCCCCGGGCGAAGAGACCGGGAAGACCCCGTCGAGGAAGGCCCTGAGCCGGCGGTCGAGGCGCGGCTCGGCCCGGCCGCGGAGGCCCAGGATCCTCATCAGGACCCGGCGGACGTTGGCGTCGACGACCGGCAGGGGCCGGCCATAGGCCAGGCTCAGGACGGCCGCCGTCGTATAGGGCCCGAACCCGGGCAGGCGCCGAAGGACGGGCTCTTCGCCGGGGACCCGGCCGCCGTGGTCCCGGACGACCAAGTTGGCCGCCCGGTGGAGGTTCCGCGCCCTCTGGTAGTAACCCAGCCCCTGCCATTCCCGGAGGACCCTTCTCAGGGGGGCCCGGGCCAGGCTTCGGGCGTCGGGGAAGACCTTGATCCAACGCTCGTAATAGGGAATGACGGCCGGGACGGTCGTCTGCTGGAGCATGATCTCGGAGACCCAGATCCGGTAGGGGTCCCGGGTCCGGCGCCACGGCAACGGGCGCCGGTGGGCCCGGTACCAGGGGAGGAGCCGTCCGGAGAAGCTACTTCTTCTCGAGCTTGCTATCGTCGATCTCCGGCGCCGCGGCCTGCCAGTCCTTTCGTTCCTTGGGCCAATCCTGGAGGAACGCGGAATCGACCCGGAAGAGGTAGGGGAGCTCCGGGGTCTTGACCAGGACCTCCTTCCTCTCCGCATCCTCGCGTCCCACGAAGATCACGAGCTCTACGTCCTTGTCCTGGGCGTCCTTGGCGCGGATCCGGACCTCGGCCCCCGGCTCGAGCCCGTAGGCCGCGAGCGGCCCGGGATCGTCGACGAAGCCGGACGCCTCGAGCGCCTCGATCTTGCGGACGAAGTCGTCGACCTTGGCCCGGTCGGCCTCTGCCTTGGCCGGATCGTCGAAGACCCACTTCTCCGGCAGGCCGCTCTTGTCCTTGACCACCGCGATCTCGGCGCCGTCGCGCTTCAGGGCGATCCGCGAGGCGTTCCAGGAATAGAAATCGGCGACCTTCTTCTCCCTCATCTCTTCGACCTTGCGGTCGAGGTCGGAGAGGAGGGTCCCTTCGAAGGTGATGATCTTGGTCGATCGCGAGTTCGCAGCGTAAGAGGCTTCGCCCTTCTTGTGCAGAGAGAAGACGATCTCCTGGCCGGCCGCGGGCAGGGACAGGGTGACCTCGTAGTCGGGCTTGTCGAGGCCGAACTCCGCCAGCGCGGTCGGGGTCTTGTCCTCGGCCACGAAGGCCGCGGCCCGGAGGCCCGCCAGTGAGTCGAGGAGCGAGTCGATCCGGCCTTTGGCCGCCAGGGCGGCGACGGGGGCCCGGAGCATCCAGCCGCCCTCCTCGCGGACGGCCTGCCAGGCGGCGTCCTTGGCCCTGACCCGGACCGTCCGGACATCGGCGGGCGTGAACTTGAAGACCTCTTTCTCCCGGAAATCGAAGATCCTCTTGTCGAGGGTCGTCTTGAGCGTCGAGGAGAGGAGGACGATCCGGGGGTCGTCCTCGCGCTTGGCGAAGAGCGACTTGTCAAGCGGGTTCTCCATGCCGACCAGGAGCTTGATGGGCGTCTCGCCGTCCTTGACCCAGAGCGAAACCTCGGTCTTCGGGATCTCGTAGGCGGAGGGGTCCTTGGCCTCGGCCTCGACGACGCGCTCGATGCGCAGGGAAGCCAGGGCGCCGATGAAGCCGTCGACCTCGAACTGGTCCGCGGCGGCCCGGAGGGGAGACGTGAGCAGCCAGGCGCCCGCTTCGTCGCGCTCGAAAGCCAGGGTCTCGAGGCCGCGGACGAGGCTGGCCTTGTGGACGTCCCCGGCCGCGACGTCGATGAGCGTGTTCGTCTTCTTCTCGGCGGCTTTCTTCTTCTCGCCCTTGGAGTCGACGAAGAGGACGACCCCGAGCAGGGCCGCGAACACGACGAGAAGGATGAGCGTCGTCTTGAGCTTCACAGCGACTTCCTCCGGATCCAGACCGAGACGCCCAGCAGGAGGACGGCCAGGGGGAGGATGACGACGCTGACGAGGAAGATCAGGCGTCCCTGCGAGGGCGTCAGATGGATCATCCGCGGCGTCTGGGTCTTGGGCTGGATGGCGATGAGGTCGGACTCCTCGGCCAGCCAATTGGCCACGTTGAGGAAGAAGTTCCCGTTGCCCGAGAGCCCGAAATAGCGGTTCTTGACGAAATCGGAATCGCCGATGGCGGCGACCCGCGCTTCCGCTTCGGCCGGTTCGGACGGGGCCGGGGCCTCGGCCGGTTCCGCCGGGGCGGGGGAGGGGGACGGGGGCCTGGTCTTGAAGCTCGAGACCGCGGCCAAGCCGATCGGGCCCGGCTTGTCCCTGGCCTCGTTGAATTTGACCTCCTTCTGGTCGAGCTCCCGCTCGGACCAGGAATTGGGGCTCGTCCGGGCCAGGGCGGTCACGGTCGCCCCTTCCGGCTTCGTCCCGCCCGCCTCGATCGACCGGGCGTAGGGGAAGAAGGTCGCGTAGCCGAACTTGTCGGTGATGGCGTGGGTCTCGTACTCGCTGACGACGGGCATGAAGTAATCGCCGCCGAGCAGGCGCGACACGGTATCGACGACGATGTCGTTCTCGAGCTGGAAGCCGTAGTCGGCGAGGAGGAGGGGCAGGAGCGTGGGCGTCTCGGGATCGACCATGAACAGGGCCCGCCCGCCCTTTTGGATATAGGCCCGGATGGTCTCGTATTCGTTCGGCAGGAGGTCCTTCTGCGGCCCGGGCACGACGAGCAGGGCGCAGTCCTGGGGGAAGCGGTCGGCCAGGGCCAGGGTCTGCTTCTTGACCTCGTAGCCGAGCTTCTCCAGCTCGGTCTTGACGGTCGAATAGCCGTTGTCGCCCGACTCCTCGATCGAGCTTTCCCCGTGACCCTCGAGGAAATAGACGGTCTTCTTCTGGGCCCGGGTGGCCTTGATCAGGGCGTTGGTGAGGTCCTCCTCGGAGGTCGTCGTGACGCGGCTCTCCTGGTCCCCGGCTTCGATGATGGTCGTCCCGTCCTGGGTGACGTCATAGCGCTTGACCAGGCCGGGGTTCTTGTCCGGGTCGATGAACTCGTACGAGACGCGCGGCGAGTGGTAGGCGTAGAGCTTGAGCAGGTTCTCCATGGCCGGGCGGCCGTAGCCGCCCTCGCGGAAGAAGCCCTTGAAGACGATGTCCGTCTTGAGGGCCTTGAGCACGGTGATGGACTGGTCGGACAGGCTGTGGAGCTTGGCCGCCGTGAAATCCATCCGGTAGCTGTGCTTGGAGAAGAAGTAATTGGCCAGGCCGAGGATGGCCAGCACGAGGACCACGATGAGGGCCAGGTTCCCGGAGTAGAGCAGGGACTTGCGCTGGAACTTCCGCGACAGGGCGGTCCGATTGAGGACGGCGTAGCCGGCCAGGGCGGCCAGGCCGAGCCCGACGAGGACAAGGGCGAGGGTCTTTCTCTGCGGCCAGACGGTCCAGCCGGCCAGGCCGGCGGCGAGGAGCACGAGGGCCACGGTGTTGAGGTTCTTCTTCAGAGCGTCCATGTCTTACCTCCACCGTCTCGACTGGATGACCGAGTGGGCCAGGAACAGGCCGAAGCCCGCGAAGGTCAGATAATACACGAGGTCCTTGGTGTCGAGGATGCCCCGGGTCATGTCCCCGAAGTGTTCGGAGAACGAGAGATAGGAGAGGACCGACCTCCAGCCGCCGGCCCCCGAGGACGTGACCCAGTTGAGGACCAGGAGCAGGAGCAGGGTGACGACGGTCAGGAACGCGGCCACGATCTGGTTCTCGGTGAGCGAGGAGAAGAACAGGCCGATGGCCAGGAACAGCGCCCCCGTGAGGAACAGGCCCAGATAGCCCGTCAGCCAGGGGGCGAGCTCGGGGTTGCCGTGGGCGAAGACGAAGATCGACAGGATGGCGGTCAGGGCCAGCATGAGCGACCACATGATCAGCGCGGCCGCGTATTTGCCCAGGACGATCTGGCCGACGGACAGGGGCGAGGTGAAGAGCAGCTCGTCCGTGCCCGTCTTCTTCTCCTCGGCCAACAGGCGCATCGTCAGCAGGGGGGCGACCAGGACGAGGATGATGGTCATGTTGTGGAACAGGGGCGAGAAGACCATCTCGTTGACGTTGACCTGCTGGGCGTAATAGGGGTTCTGGGCCATCTGCATGGAGGCGGCGTTGAACCAGGTGATCAGGCTGTAGAAGAAGTAGCCGACGAGAAGGAGGAAGCCGGAGATCACGACGTAGGCGATCGGCGAGCTGAAATAGGCCCTCAGCTCCTTCTTGATCAGGGACCAGATGTTGCTCATTGTTCGCCCCCTCGCGCGACGATCTTCATGTAGAGGTCCTCGATGCCGGCCACCGAGCGCATCTCCTTGAGGCCGAGGCCCTTGTCGAGGACGAGGCGGGCGACATCGTCGCGCAGGTCGCGGTCGCGCCGCCATTCGATCCGGATCTCCCCGCCTTCGACCTCCACCTTCTCGACGCCGGGAAGGCCGCGGAACAGGGCCGCTTCCTCGTCTCCGGCGCGGCGGAGCCGGACCAGGACGCCGTCGGACTTTTCGAAGGAGGCGGCCAGCTCGTCCAGAGAGCCCGAGGCCATGAGCCGGCCCTCGTTGACGATGACGACGCCGTCACAGACCTGGGTGACCTCGGGCAGGATGTGGGTCGAGAGGAGGATCGTGTGCTCGCCGCGGAGGCCCCGGATGAGCTCCCGGATCTCGCGGATCTGGGCCGGGTCGAGGCCGATCGTCGGCTCGTCGAGGACCAGGACCTTGGGATCGTGGATCATGGCCTGGGCGATGCCGACCCGCTGTTTGTAGCCGCGGGAGATGTTCTTGATGAGCCTTCGGCGCTCGTCCTTGAGCCCGGCCGACTCGAGGACCCTGGCTACGGCGGCCTTGCGCCTGGCCTTGGGGACCTGCTTGATCTCGGCGACGAACGCGAGGTACGACTCGACGGTCATATCCAGGTAGAGCGGCACGATCTCGGGGAGATAGCCGATCGACCGCTTGACGTCGTCGGGCTTGTCGAAGACGTCGTACCCGGCCACCGTGGCCCGGCCGGACGTGGCCGGCAGGTAGCCGGTCAGGATGCGCATCGTCGTCGTCTTGCCGGCCGCGTTCGGGCCGAGCAGGCCCCAGATGCGCCCGGCTTCGACCTCGAACGTCAAGCCGCTGACGGCGACGAGCTCCCCGTATCGTTTGGTGAGCTCCCGAACTTCGATCATGTTGACCTCCGCTTCAAAGGTTCCTCAACGGCCCGCGGGCCCGGCGCGTTGCGTCACATGCGCTCGGGCGGCGGGATGCCCATGAGCCCCAGGGCGGCGCGCAGCTGCGCCCTGACCATCCGCAGCAGGACCAGGCGGAATCCCCGGACCTCCGTGTTCTCTTCGGCGAGCACGGGATATTTGTGGTAGTAGCCGTTGAATTTCTGGCAGAGCAGGAAGGCGAACTTGGCCAGGTGCGAGAACTCCAGGGCGGCGACCGACCGGAGGACCTCCTCTTCGAGCGAGGCGGCCGTCAGGGCGAGGTCCCAGACGTCGGCCGTCTCCCGCTCCGGGAGCCCGGCCGGGATGAGCGGCGCGCCGCCCGCCGGCGGGACGATGTCCGCTTCCGAGAGCCCGAACCGCTCCTCGAGCTTGCGGAAGATGCTGGCCAGGCGCACGGCCGTGTATTGCAGATAGGGCCCGGTCTCGCCCTCGAAGCTCAGGGCCTCCTCGAAGTCGAAGACGATGACCGAGTTCCGGGCGTATTTGAGCATGAAATAGCGCAAGGCCCCGGTGGCGATGTCGCGGGCGGTCTTCCGCCGCTCGTCCTCGGGCCGGTCCGGGCCCCGCTTTTCGATCTCGGCCAGGGCCTTGGCCTCCAGCCGGTCGAGCAGATCGTCTGCCTTGACCCCGAGGCCCTTGCGGCCGGAGACCTCGAGAAAGGCCCGGTCTTTCTCCTCGTCCGAGGCGGCGTAGCCGAGCTCGCTCAGGCTCTGGGGGGACAGGGCGACCATCTCATAGGAGAAGTGGACGGACTGGGCCGCCTGGGCCTCGTATCTCAGGGACCGCAGGCCCTGGACGACGACCTTCTGGAGATAGGACTGGCGCGCATCGATGACGTTGTAGACCTTGGTCGCTCCGCCGAAGCCGGGGTTTGCGGCCGACGGCTCGGCGGTCGAGATCCACAGGGTCCGGCCGTCCTCCACGGAGAACGGCTCGTAATGGAAATCGCGGCCGAGCAGGCCGAACTTCCAGAGCTGGTAGGCGATGTCCTTGCCGACGTAGGTCACGGTGCCGTCGGAGCGGACGATGACCTTCTCCCGCTCCTCGTCCTGCTCGAGACGCATGACCCAACAGCCCTTGTTCTCGCCCTCCTCGGCGAAATAGATGGCCTGCCGCTCCTTGAGGAGCTCGAAGGCCTTGTCCCAGAACTTCAGGTGCAGGATGGTGCTCTCGCAGGGGAGGACGTCATAGGCGATGCCCAGGCGGGCCATCGTGGCCAGGTGGGCCCGGACGATGCGCCGCGAAACGTAGCGGGACATCCCGTATTCCGGGTCGAGGCCGCGCTCGATCCGCTTCATGATCTCCGATTTGCGGGCCTGGGCCTCGGGGTGCCCGGCGAGATAGGCGGAGACCCGGGCGTAGAGGTCCCAGCAATAGTAGTCGAACTTGCCGGCGAGGCCGTCCAGGTCCGCGATCGACTTCCCCTCGAGCTCCATGAGGCCGAAGACGACGTCGACCACCTGGACGCCCGTGTCGTCGATGTAGTTCTGGACCTCGACCTTCTCGCCTTTGAAGCGGAGGCACCGGGCCAGGGTGTCGCCGAGGCAGGCGTTGCGCAGGTGGCCGATGTGGGCGGCCTTGTTCGGGTTGATGTTGGTGTGCTCGATGACGATCTTGCCCTCTTCCGGCCCGAGCGAGGTCCCGCCGGCCGCGCGCACGGCCTCGGCCAGGACGGCGGCCCGGTCGAGCCAGAGGTTGAGGAAGCCGCCGCCCGCGACCTCGGCTTTGACGACGCCCTTCAGCGAGGCGAGCAGGGGAGCGGCCTCCTGGGCGATGAGCCGCGGAGGTTTCTTGAGCGTCCTGGCCAGATGGAAGGGGAAGGTCAGGGCCAGGTCGCCCATTTTCGGGTCCGGCGTCGGGGCCATGTCGAGGTCCTCGACGGCGACCGGGTAGACGGCCTTCAGCCGTTCGGCGATGGACTCTTTCAATCGGGCTTTGAAGGCGATCATTTTCGGCCTTTCATTATAACAAATCCGCCCTCGCGGGCAACCCTGATTTGCTTGATTTGCTTGATCTGAACGGTCTTCTCAGCCAGACAGGAAGACCCATCCCAATCCAAGCCCTGAGAATCCAATTATCGGGATCTTAGGGTTTCCTCTCTTGCCTGTCTTCGCTTTTCTATGCCCAGCTCTTCGGCATAGGCTTTCATTTGTTTCTCGAAAGGAGAATTGCCCAGACTCCCGATACCCTGTGAAATGTCCCTTATCAGGGCCATTTGAGAAACTACGTCTTTCCATTCCCGTGTTTGTTCAAGGACTTCGACAAAGATACGCGGCTGTTGACAGAAAAGCTCAGCAGCCCTGTCCGCAAGCACTTCACTGATAGCGCCGCTTCCGCAATGGATGACCATGTGAACGAGAATCTCGGCTTTCTTTCTGTCAACCGCGCCAAAGTGCCTCTGGAGCAATTCGCCGAGGACATTCTTCGAAAGAATGCGTCCGTTCACAAACCGCCGCTCATAAAGCCGATTGAAGCACAAATGTCTTCGGTCGCCTTTATCCGCTCGAAATGCGTGACCGGATCATGGAGAAAGGCTTCAATATCCTGCATCCTCCGCTCGCTATCTGCGTGCAAAGAACGGGCATACTCCGTGAGGTCCGTTTCGAATCCTGAGGCGCCAAGCCTTGAAAGCCCCGGAGAGAAGGCCTCCCAATCCTGGGAAACAATCCCAATGACGGTACGCCATTCACCCGTTTTCTCCAATTCCTTAACGAACAACCTAGGCCGAAGATTGAAGATCTTGATGATCTTCTCGCTCAGGGAGCCTTGGCAGCGGTATAATTGAAGGAACAGGTATATCGCTATTTCTATCTTCTTTTCATCGACCTCTTGATAAAGTGAGTTGAATAGCTTGTCGATATAAGCACGACGGCCGCCGGCGAGCCCCCGGGGGGCCGCCGCGAGATCAGCCTCCAATATCTTTCTGCAAAGATCTCGCTCCGCTCTTATCCTGCTGAAGTTCGCCACGGGGTCGGCAAGAAAGGCCTCAAGCGCCTCCTCTTCCTGACAGCCCGTCCTCAGCGAAACGCCGTGATTCGAGGGGTATCCGACTTGAGCCAGTGATAAGGTCAGCAGGGTGACAGCCGCCGATAGCTTCATAGTCTTCCTCATCTACTTAACGCCATGCACGGCCGGAGTGTTCCGAACCGCTCCTTGCTTATACTCGCAGGCAGCTGCGGGGAGTAGACCTTCGTCAAGGTCTGTTCAATCGCGTATTTCAGCCCCTGTTCGATGACGACCTTTGTCGTCAACGCGCCCGTTTCGTCAAGATGGAATTCCCGCAGATCGTCCTGAAAGGTGCTCCCATACCACTTCGCTTCGTATCCGGAGCCTTCGGCTTTCTTCCTGAGCCGGGCCTTCAGGAAGCCCGGCTTCCATTCGGGTATGTCGGGATCGAGGATGTAGGCGGCGTAGGGGTAATTTAGATCATCCGTAGTTTTAACGATGGCCACCCGATAGAGGCTCTGCTCTTCGGGCTGAAGCTGCTCCATGGCCTGAATAACGGACGGCAGCACTCTCCAGCCGCCTGTGAAGTATGGACACCCCATATTCTGGGAGCTCTCGTTGACCCCAGCCCATCCCAGAGCGGCGCGGTCCATCAGGACCTCGCTGTGGACGCGGCTGTCCCATATCCCCTCGATGTCATCGAGCATTCGCCCTCCGGCATCTAAATCGCGCCTGATCTCCTCTTCCGTCAGATCGAGTCGGGGCCAATTACTTATGTCGATCATATCCAGCAAGAAGGCCTTTATCCTGAAGCAACTGTCCTTGGGAAAGCCCTGGCCAGCGGTGGACCGGAATGGTCTTTGGGCATAGAGGATCGCTAAAGCGTCGCCGCCTCGGGCCTTTGCTTCCTTTTTGAGGTGCCTGATGATCGCTCTGTAACTACAGGAGCCCTCTTGACTCCATTCTCCGGCTAAATATTTGAGTTCCCAATATCCCTCCTTGTCCAAAACGTCGAGTATCTTTGAATTCCGGGGAATCCGCTGGCCGAGCTCGAAGACCTTGATGCGCCCGCCCGCACTTCTTGTTGAGAGCCCCGTCGCACAGCAGATGCCGGATAAAAGAGCCGCCAGCAGCGCCAGACCGCAGAGCGCTTTGAGGATCCGCGTCTCCTTCCTCTCGTCAGATAGGTCCTTCATGAGCCTCTCCTTGCTGATCGAACCTGGCTCCCCAAAAATCGTAGCAAAGATGATACATCAGCTCCTGTCTGTCCGGTCCCGACCATCCGCATCGCTTTCACGCTTTCCTCGGCCGTCTCCCCCCGGCGCCGCTCCCCACTCCGGGCTTGTGCGAGTTCGGGGTGCCAGCGCCCCAGGAAGCTCTCGAGCTCCCGGACCTCGCCCAGGGCGTAGCTGAAGAGCAGGTTCACTGGGACGTTCCATCCTCAGCAGACATCGATCGTCCGAGATCATCGGGCTTTTTCGCTAATCTCCAATCTACAGAAAGCCAAAGAAATGATAGGATCCATGGAATAACATAGCTCGCAAGATAGAACCAAAACATTTCCCAATCCAGGCCCTGAGAATCCAGGAATCCCGGCGGAAATAGTCCCCGCCCGTCGTCCGAAGTCATCATAACGGCCAATCCTCCGATAAGATGAATTAGCCATGGAATCAAGAATGCGCGCTTTTTCCGTCCGGCAACAAGCCTGGAGACAAGCCTGATCAAGCCTGCGTAATACAGACAAAAAAGGATCAGGTCAATCACAAATCCTTCAAAAATGAGCCCGTCTTCAGCAAAAGGCAGGACTCGACTCAACAACTTCATGACAAATCCAGCCCATGAGGCCACGATACAGAAAGGAGCAAAAGATCCGTGACCGTCTAAGATGAACAGCCACATGAGCATAAACGACATGATCCAATAGCCGAAGAGCAGGAAGATTCGCTTCTTCAATTGGGCCTCGCAATCAGCAAGACTACTTTCTGCGACCATTTTGTTGTAGTTAGATCTACATGCATTTGGATCATCTGGCTCCAAGCACCGTCCCAGCCACGCCGGCCGGGAAGCCAACCGCCCTCCCTGGGGAAGAGGACGCTCTCGTACCTATTGAAATTATCCCTGAACAACGGCCGGAAGACAACTCCCTCCGAATCCTGTCCCAAGACACTGCGATCGGCGAACTTCACGTCCAGATCGTCAATCCAGAACTTCACCGAAACCTCCGGGCCGGGCCAGCCCGATCGCCTCATGTCGCCCTCCTTTTCAATTCAGGCCTCGCATCCGCAGCCGCCTCGGCTCATGGATTACCCCTGTTCATCTATATATAAAGACCGCTAAAACGACCTTTTTTACATAAGTTGGGAAAAATATTTTTATTTTTGCCCCGTGGGCAAGCCGATTCGGGCCTTCTGAGCCCCGGCCGGCGCCTGTTCCAGGCTGGCCGCATCAACGCCGGCGTCAAGCGGGTCAGGCCAATCCAAACGACGAGCACGGACAAGCGGCACGGACGGGCGCCGAAATGCCGACAAGCCGACTTGCGAGAGCCGACGAGTTGTGATAATTTTGGGCTTCATTTTTGGAAAGGAAGGGACCATGAAGAAGACGCGCTTCAACGAGCTGCACAAACAGCTCGGCGGCAAGATGATCGAGTTCTGCGGCTGGGAGCTGCCGGTCGAATACGCGGGCATCATCCCCGAGCACATGGCCGTCCGGACCAAGGCCGGGCTCTTCGACGTCAGCCACATGGGCGAGGTCCTGGTCACGGGAAAGGACGCCCTGGCCTTCGTTCAATGGCTGACCCCGAACGACGCCTCCAAGCTCGCTCCAGGGCAGGTCCAGTACACGGCCCTGATGACCCCCGAGGCGACCTTCGTCGACGACATGCTCGTCTACTGCATGGGCCCCGAGGAATACTTCCTCGTCGTCAACGCGGCCAACGACGACAAGGACTTCGCCTGGATCGCCGGCCACACCCAGGGATTCGCGGTCAAAGTCGAGCATCAGAGCGACGCCTACTCCCAGCTGGCCCTCCAGGGGCCCCTGGCCGAGGCCATCCTTCGACCCCTGACCGACATCGACCTGGCCGCCCTGAAGTCCTTCCATTGGGCCAAGGGCCAGGTCGCGGGCAAGGACTGCCTGGTTTCCCGAACGGGCTACACGGGCGAGGACGGCTTCGAGATCTACACCATGGACCCCGATCCCCGCGTCATCTGGACGTCCCTCATCGAGACCGGCCGGCCCCAGGGCCTCCAGCCCATCGGCCTGGGCGCCCGCGACACCCTGCGGCTCGAGTCCAAGCTCATGCTCTACGGCAACGACATCTCGGACCGGACGACTGTCCTCGAGGCCGACCTGAAGTGGATCGTCAAGCTCCAGAAAGGCGATTTCCTGGGCAGGCCCGTCATCGAGAAGCAGTTGGTCGAAGGCCTGACCCGCAAGCTGGTCGGCTTCGAGATGGCCGAACCGGGCATCGCCCGGCCCCACTATCCCGTCTTCTACAAGGGCCAAAGGGTCGGCGAGGTCGCCTCCGGGACCTTCTCGCCCCTGCTGAAAAAGGCCATCGGCCTCGTCTACCTGCCCATCGACGGCGCGGCCCCGGGCACGGAATTCGAGATCGAGATCCGGGGCAAGAGAACCAAGGCCCGCATCATCCCCACGCCCTTCTACAAAAGGGCCAGGACATAACGATTCCGGACACCAAGGAGGCATCCATGTATCCGAACGACTTCCGCTACACCAGGGAACACGAGTGGATCAAGGTCGAAGGCGACGAGGGCGTCGTCGGCATCACCGATTTCGCCCAGCACCAGCTCGGCGACATCATCTTCGTCGAGCTGCCGGCCGTCGGCAAGGAGCTGGCCGCGCGCCAATCGATCGGCGTCGTCGAGTCCGTGAAGTCCGTCTCGGACGTGTACGCCCCGGTCCCCGGCGTCGTCACGGCCGTCAACGAGGCCCTCGGCCAGACGGCCGACCTCCTCAACAAGGACCCCCACGGCCAGGGCTGGATCGTCCGCATCAGGATCAAGGACCCGAAGGACCTCGAAGGCCTGCTCTCGGCCGGCGATTACGAGAAATACCTGGAGGGGCTCGAGCACTGAGGCCCCGGCCCGCGAAAGGGGTTTTGCCATGAGCTATCTGTCACTCAGCGACAAAGACAAGGCGGAGATGCTGGCCCGGACGGGCGCCGGCTCGATCGCCGACCTGTTCTGCTGCATCCCCGAAGAGGTCCGGCTGGACCGGCCGCTCGACCTGCCGGCGGCCCAGTCGGAGCTCGAGCTCGTCCGGACGGTCGAGGGGCTCGGCCGCAAGAACGCCTACGCCGGCCTGCTCTCGTTCCTCGGCGGCGGGGCCTACGACCACTTCATCCCGACGGTCGTCGATTACCTGAGCTCGCGGGGCGAGTTCGTCAGCCCCTACACGCCCTACCAGCCCGAGGTCAGTCAGGGCACGCTCCAGGTCATCTTCGAGTATCAGACGCTCGTCTGCCAGCTGACCGGCCTGGACATCGCCAACGCTTCGCTCTATGACGGCTCGACGGGCGCGGCCGAGGCCGTCCTGATGGCCCAACGCGTCACGAACCGGAACAAGGTCCTGGTGGCGGCCTCGCTTCATCCGCAGTACCGCCAGGTCGTGCGGACCTACATCAGGAACCTCGGCCTCGAAGCGGTCGAGATCGGCTTCGGCGCCGACGGCCGCGTCGACCGCGACGCCCTGGGCCGGGCCCTCGACGACAAGACCGCGGCCGTCATCTTCCAGTCGCCGAACTTCTTCGGCGTGGTCGAAGACATCCAGGGCCTTTCGGACGCGGCCCACGCCGCCAAGGCCTTGTCCGTCGCCGTCGTCGCCGAGGCCCTTTCGCTCGGCCTCCTCGAAGCCCCGGGCCGGCTCGGGGTCGACATCGTCACCGGGGAAGGCCAGTCGCTCGGGCTCCCGCCGAGCTTCGGCGGGCCCTATCTCGGCTTCATGGCCTGCAAGAAGGAGTTCCTGCGCCAGATGCCCGGCCGGATCGCCGGTCAGACCGTCGACAAGGAAGGGCGCCGGGGCTTCGTCCTGACCCTCTCCACCCGCGAACAGCACATCCGCCGCGAGCGGGCCACCTCGAACATCTGCACCAACCAGGCCCTCTGCGCCCTCCGGGCGACCATCTTCATGGAGACCCTGGGCAAGCAGGGGCTCCGGGAGATGGCCTGGCAGAACGCCCAGAAAGCGGCCTACGCGGCCGACCGTCTGAGCGCCGTCCCGGGGGTCAAAATGAGATTCAGCGGGCCGTTCTTCAACGAATTCGTCCTCGATCTCCCCAAGCCCTGGGCCGCGGTCGACGCCGGGCTCCGGGCCAAGGGGATCGTCGGCGGCTACGGTCTCGAGGCCGACTACCCCGGGATCGGGAGCGCGGCCCTCGTCTGCGTCACCGAGCTTCGGACCAAGGACGAGATCGACCGGCTGGCCCGGGCGCTCCGGGAGGTGGTGTCATGATCAAAGAGATCCGCGAACCCCTCATTTTCGAGATCAGCGAGCCGGGCAAGCGGGCCGCCGAGCTCCCGGTCCTGGACGTCCCGGCGAAGAAGGACCTGCTCGCCGGCGTGCCCCTGCGCCGCGAGCTCGAGGGCTTCCCCGAGGTCTCCGAGACCGAGATCACCCGGCACTTCACCCGCCTGTCGCAGAAGAACTACTGCGTCGACATGGGCCTCTATCCGCTCGGCTCGTGCACGATGAAGTACAACCCCAAGATCAACGAGCGCCTCGCGGCCCATCCGGCCTTCGCCGCCTCGCACCCGCTCGCCTCGGACGACCTCGTCCAGGGCAACCTCGAGGTCCTGAAGAAGCTCGAGGGCTTCCTCTGCGAGATCGCCGGCATGGACGCCTTCACGCTCCACCCGGCCGCCGGGGCGCACGGCGAGCTGACGGGCATGCTGATCATCCGGGCCGCCCTCGAGGCCCGGGGCGACGCCCGGAAGCACGTCCTCATCCCCGATTCGGCCCACGGCACGAACCCGTCGTCGGCCCACATCTGCGGCTACACGGTGCGGGAGATCAAGTCCAACGACAAGGGGACGATCGACCTGGCCTCGCTCGAAGAGGCCATGACCGACGAGGTCGCCGCGCTCATGGTGACCAACCCCAACACCCTCGGCGTCTTCGAGTCCGACATCTGCCGCATCGCCGAGATCGTCCACGCCAAGGGCGGGCTCGTCTACATGGACGGGGCCAACATGAACGCCCTGACCGGCATCGTCCGCCCCGGCGACATGGGCGTGGACGTCATGCACATCAACCTGCACAAGACCTTCTCGACCCCCCACGGCGGCGGCGGGCCCGGCTCCGGCCCGGTGGGCGTCACAAAGGAGCTGGCGCCCTTCCTCCCGGTCCCGGTCATCGCGGAGAAGGGCGGGCGCTACGCCCTCGACTTCGACCGGCCGGGCTCGATCGGCCGGGTCCGGGCCTATTTCGGCAATTTCGGGATCGCGGTCCGGGCCCTGTGCTACATCCTGAGTCTCGGGCCCAGGGGCGTCCGTGAGATCGCCGAGTTCGCCGTCCTCAACGCCAACTACATCCGCAAGAGCCTCGAAGGGGAGTTCCATCTCAAGTACACCACCGCCTCGATGCACGAGTGCGTCTTCTCCGACAAGCTCCAGAAGGAGTTCGGGGTGACCAACCTCGACATCTCCAAGAGGCTCATCGATTACGGCCTGCACCCGCCGACGATGTCGTTCCCGCTCATCGTCCACGGCGCGCTCATGATCGAGCCGACCGAGACCGAGAGCCGGCGCGACCTGGACCTGTTCATCGCGGCGATGAAGGCCATCGCCCGGGAGGCCCGAGAGACCCCGGACCTCCTCCGCTCGGCCCCCCACGTCACCTATGTCGGCCGCCTCGACGAGGTCGCCGCGGCCAAGTTCCCGGTCCTGCGCTGGGAGAAGAAGCCCTAGATGTCCGTTCAGGACCTGATCCTCGGACTGCACCGGTATTGGGCCGGGCAGGGCTGCTATCTGGCCCCGACCTACGACCTCGAGGTCGGCGCCGGGACCATGACGCCCGACACGTTCTTCCGCGTCCTCGACAAGAGGGATTGGCGGGTCGGCTACGTCCAGCCGTCCCGGCGCCCCGACGACGGCCGCTACGGAGAGAACCCCAACCGCGTCCAGAAGCACTTCCAGTATCAGGTCATCATCAAGCCGTCGCCGGCCGGGATCCAGGACATCTACGTCGAGAGCCTGCGCTCGCTCGGCATCGCCCTCGAAGACCACGACCTCCGCTTCGACGAGGACAACTGGGAATCGCCGACGATCGGCGCCTGGGGGGTGGGCTGGCAGGTCCTGCTCGACGGCCTCGAGATCACCCAGTTCACCTACTTCCAGCAGTGCGGCGGCATCGACCTCGCGCCCGTCCCGGTCGAGATCACCTACGGGCTCGAGCGGCTGGAGATGTTCCTGGAGCAGAAGGACGACATCTACGACCTCAACTGGTCGGCCGACGTCAGCTACCGCGACCTGCGCCTCCGCGAGGAGAAGGAATTCTCGGAGTACAACTTCACGGCCGCCTCGGTAACCATGCTCCGACAGGCGTTCAACGCCTGCCACAAGGAGGCCGGACGGCTGGCCGCCAAGGACCTGCTCCTGCCGGCCTACGACATGTGCCTGAAGTGCTCCCACAGCTTCAACCTGCTCGACTCCCGCGGCGCCATCAGCGTCACCGAGCGGGTCAAGATGATCTCCCAGATCCGGGCCCTGGTGAACGACATCGCCCGGCGCTACACCGGCGGGAAGGACGGGGCCTGATGGAGTTCCTGCTCGAGCTTCGGACCGAGGAGCTCCCGGCCTCGCACATCCGGGCGGCTCTCGAACAGCTCGCCGCCGGGTTCCGCAGGGAGCTGGCGGACGCCCGCGTCGAGGTCCGCGCGCTCGGGACCCTGGCGACCCCGCGCCGCCTTGTGGTGACGGGCGACTTCGCCGAGGGCCAGGAGGACCGGGAGGAGGTCGTCACCGGGCCGCCGCTCACCATCGCCAGGGGGCCCGACGGCGCCCTGAGCCCGGCCGGCAAGGGCTTTGCCCGGTCCCAAGGCGTCGACGAGGCCCTCCTCGAGACCGTCCGGACGCTCAAGGGCGAATACCTCGGCTTCAAGCGCCGGGCCAAGGGCACGCCGACGGCGGACATCCTGGCCGCGGCCGTGCCGCGGTGCCTGGGCTCGCTCACGTTCCCGAAGATGATGCGCTGGGCCTCGAGCCCGTTCCGGTTCTCCCGTCCCATCCACGGACTGCTCTGCGTCTTCGGCGGCCGCCCCATCGCGACGTCGTTCGAAGGCTTCGCGGCCGGCGACGAGACGGTCGGCCACCGGATCGCCGCTCCCGGCCCGGTCAGGGCCGCGGACCTCGCCTCCTACCGATCCGGGCTCGAGCGGGCCTTCGTCATCATCGACCCGGCGGAGCGGAAGAAGATGATCCTCGACCAGATGGAGGCCGCCCTGGCCCCGTTCAAGGCCAAGGCCTACCCGGACCCGGAGCTCCTCGACGACCTGAGTCTCAACGTCGAACACCCGCTCGTCATCCTCGGATCGTTCCCCGAGGCCTACCTCAGCCTGCCGCTCGAAGTCCTGTCGACGGCCATGCGCGAAGGCCAGCATCTCTTCTCGGTCGTCCGCGACAAGAAGCAGCTGCCGTATTTCCTGGGCGTCGCCGACGCCGTCGGGGACGGCCAGGGGCTCATCCGGCGCGGCAACGAGCGGGTCCTGAAGGCCCGTCTCGCGGACGCCCGCTTCTTCTGGGACCAGGACCGCAAGGTCCCTCTGCGCGAGCGGGCGGACGGCCTGAAGAACGTCCTCTTCCAGGAGAAGCTCGGCTCGTACGAGGACAAGGCGCTGAGGCTGAAAAAGACCGTCGGCTACCTCTGCGACAAGATCGGCGCCGCGGAGGCCAAGGCCTCCGCCGTCGAGGCCGCCTCCCTCTGCAAGGCCGATCTCCTGACCGAGATGGTCAAGGAGTTCTCCGGCCTCCAGGGCCGCATGGGCGGCCTCTACGCCAGGGAAGAGGGATACCCGGCCGACGTCTGCCAAGCCATCTACGAGCATTATCAGCCGGGCAGCCTCGAGGACGCCTCGCCGGCTTCGGTCCCCGGAGCGGTCCTTTCGATCGCCGACAAGCTGGATTCGATCGTCGGCGCGATCGGCGTCGGCCTCCAGGTCAGCGGGTCGAGCGATCCCTTCGGCCTGAGGCGCAACGCCCACGGCGTCTGCAAGGTCGCCCTGGACAGGAAGCTCCGGTTCTCTTTCCCCCTCCTTCTCGACCGGGTCCTGGCCGGCTACGGGGACTGCCTGACCGTCGGTCGCGCGGAGGTCAAGACCGCCTGCCTCGAGTTCTTCGCCGGCCGCCTCCGGTTCATGCTCGAGAAGCGGGGCTTCCGCTACGATCTGGTCAGCGCGGCCCTCGGCCCGGGGGTCGACCGGATCGTCGACGTCCTGGCCCGGGTGGAGGCCCTGGACGCCCTCGGGTCCAGCCCCCAGTTCGAGCCCTTCATCCTCATGGCCAAGCGGATCAACAACATCCTGAAGGGCCTCCCGGCGGCCAAGGTCAATCCCGATCTGTTCGTCGAGAAGGAGGAGCGCGAGCTCCACTCCGCGCTCCAGATCATCGGCAGCAACGCCCAGCCGATGATCGCCCGGGGCGATTTCGCCCGGGCCCAGGGCATCATCTTCAAGCTCCAGCCGATGCTGAACACGTTCTTCGACAAGGTCCTGGTGATGGCCGAGGACAAGAAGGTCCGGCAGAACAGGCTGGGCCTGCTCCACTCCATCGCCGGGATGCTCCTGGGCATCGCGGACTACTCGCAGATCGTCGTCGAAGGGGAGAAGGCGGCCAAGCCGAAGGGATCGCGCTAGGCCCGGGGGATCATCCGGCCTGAGCTTGTCCGGCCGGCGCTTCCGGTTCCACGAACTTCACTTCCAAGGCCACGAGCTTCGTCAGGACCTGGGGGACATTCTGTCCCCTCTCGAGGCCGTAGGGATTGAACTGCACGCCGGCCTGGTATTTGTAGCTCTGGCCGGCGTTGAACGCCGACCAGCGCACCCGGCCCCGGAGATCGAGCGGCACCCGCTCGCCGGGGACCGACAGCTGGAGCCAGATCCTGGACTTGAATTTCAGAGGCTTCCGGGTCAGGAAGCGGACGCCGCCGCGGCTGAGGTCGAGGACCGGGCAGAACTCCTCGTCGACCCCGGCCTTGGACGAGAAGAGCCTCTCCCTTCGGTAGGAAACGGTCGCCCCGGGGATCTTGAACCGCTGACAGAGACGTCTTTCGACTTCCTTTTCGGCCATTCGGGTCCTCCGTAAGGGATGCCTCCACTTGCTCGAAGGTATACCAAACACCGGACGCGGAAGTCAAATCGGGGCCTATTCCTCGAGGATGACGGCCCTCGCCGGGGGAAGCGAAAGCGAGGCCCGGGCGGAAACGGAGCTGCCGCCCGAGGTGGTCCGGGCGTAGGCGAAAGACAGGACGCTGACCTTCTGATAGGAAGGCGGCAGGGGCCTCGGCGGCTTCTTGGCTATGAGGTCTTTGATCGCTTTGTAGGCCAGGGCCAGGGCGTCGACGATGTTGACCCCGCTGGCCATGGGGTCGTTCTTCGGCGGCGGCATGTACGGCTTCTGGCCCTGCATGAGCGGCCCGCCGAGGGGGAAGGTGAACGCGGCCGGAGTGGCGGCGATCTTGCGGCTGCGCAAGACCAGCTTGCCGTCGATATAGAGGGAGATCTCGCCCTCCCGGACCGGGTTCGACGGCGTGGCCGGGCGCGGCGAGAACAAGTCCTGGGACGACGGTCCGGCCGGCTGGGCCATGTCGACGATGTCGACGTGGAGGCGGATCGGCTTGCGGCAGATGATATCGCCGGCTTTGAGATCGAGGATGAACTCGTAGGTGTCCGTGCGATCGAAGAGCCCGCGCAGGGGTATGGTCAGGATGTGAAAGCCCTTCGGCCAGTGGCCCCCCTCGAGGACGTAGGGACCGAGCGAGATCCGGTAGAACGCCTCGTTCAGGAGCTCGAGACCGACGTCGACCGAAGCCGGAAGGCCGGTCGCCGGCGTCCTGGCGTAGGAGAGGAGGTTGAGATCGTAGACCAGGGGATAGACCCGCTTCCAGGAGGCCCAGAAGCTGAGGAGGCCGCGGATGGCGTATTCGTTGAGAAAGCCGAAGTCGGGGTCGTTGTCGAGATAGGTCTCGAAATAGTCCGCGGTCAGGGCCCTTTCGGCCGCCCGGTCGCCCAGCTTGGAGGCGAGGAAAGGCAGGATGAACGCCGCGGCCTGCCTGTCTTCCGCTTCGAGATTTTTGGACTCCTCGGAGAGGTAATCCCAGGCGGCCCGGTAGTCGGGAGCGCGGCCGAGGAGCGAACTCAGCTCCTGCTTCCAGTCCGCCCGCAGAGAGGCGGCGACGGCGAGGAGGACGGCCAGGGCAACCGCGAATCTTCTAATCATTGTAGACGAACTCGAAGGTTATCTCGAGGAGGTCGCCGGGGAAATCGGCGGGCAGGGCGGGGAAGGGGAGCGAGGCCCGGAGGGCTTCGAGCGCGGACCGGTCGAGGAGCTCGAGGCTGGTCCCTTCGAGGATCTCGATCGAATCGAGCTCGCCGGTCTTCTTGATGACGACGATCATGCTGATCTTGGCCGCTTGGGGGACCTCCGGCACGGAGGGCAGGGTCCAGTTGACCTGCAGCCGGTCGATGACGGACGTGGCCCACGGCAGAAGATCGTAGTCCTTGATGGGGATGGACATCCCGACCCGCTGGCGTCCGCCGCCGCCGCCGCTGCCCGATCCCCGGCCGCCGGTCCCGGGGCCGTATCCGCCCACGCCCCCGGGATAGGCGCCCCGGCTGTATTTCGAAAAATCAGGGAGGGGGGCCCCGCCGCCGATCCCGGGAGGGCCGGGAGGCGTTCCCGGCGGGGCGAGGGGGATGGTCAGGTCTGATTTGCCGTGCGTGGTGATCGACTCCCGGAACTTGGAAGACAGGGAGGGGATGGCGGAACCGGAGCCCGGGGGCGGGACGAGCCAACCAGCGCCCGGGATGGCATCCCCCGGGGCGAGCGTCTGCTCGGGCGCGGCTTCCGGGCCCGGCTCGGGCTCCGCCGGGCGCTTGGCCTCCGGGCCGGGCCCGGCGGGCCCCTGCGGTCCCGGAACGTCGGCGAGGCCCCGGCCTCCGACGATCCGGGGGATGCTCACCCCGAGGGGCGGAACGATGACGACCGAGCGGACCTCCTCCTTCCCGACGGGCAGGATCTTGACCGTGAACCGGCCGTAATAGACGAGCACGCCCAGGAGGGCATGAAAGAGCAGAGTGACGATGAGACCGAGGGCCCGATCGCGGCGCGACAAGGAGCTCTTTTCCGGCGGGGAGAGCGGATTCTCTTGCATGGCTATCGGACCTGAAGTCCTATTATATTACAATCCCCGGCCGACCCGAAGAGTTGCGGGCGTCAGCGTCGGGCGACGGAAACGAGGTAGAGGAAGCAGGCGGCGTTGAGGAGGGTCAGGCGGAGGAGAAGCGCCGGGATTCCGAACAGGGGGATGATCAGGCCCGAGGCGAGGATGACGCCGGCGAACGAAGCCAGCAGGTCGATGCCGTAACCGAGGCCGGGATGGGGCGTCCCGGGGAGGAGGCGCCTGTTGGCCGAGACGAAAAGGGCCCCCGAAAGGACGCCGAAGCCGAAGAGGAGGGCGAAGGGAACGGGCTCGCCGGTCCCGGCCGAAAGGCTCAGCGAGGTCAGAAGCAAAAGGCCCACGAAGAGGCCCTGGACGACGACCAGGTCCGATCGGCCCGGGCGCTTTCTCGAGCGGGCCGCGAACGATCCGATGACCAGTCCGGCCATGAACAGGGCCAGGAGAAGGGGGATCTTTCCGTAGACGAAACCGAAGCGGGACTGAATGACGATGAAGACGGCCAGCTCGACGGCCATCGACGTGAAGCCCATGACCGCCACCGGGATAAGGAACCGGGCCGGCCCTCGCCTTCGGAAGAGCGCGAGAGCGCCGAGCCCGAGGGCGAAGAGCCCGAGCGGAGCGTCGAGGAGCCAGGCCGGGCCGATGCGGCCCGCGGCCCGGAGGAGCCCGGCTTCGAAGCCGCGGAACTGGGCCGCCCACAGGACGGCATGGAAATAGTAGCTCACCGGGACGAGGTCGCGGTTGATCCTGGCCCCGGGTGCGGACAGCTTGCCGGCGAGATATTCGAGGCGGGCCGGATCGAGGCGGGCCGGGAGCATGCCGGGGCTGACGAAGCGCAGGCCCAGGCCGAGCCGGTCGACGGCCTCCGAGAGCCGCGCGGGATCGACGGTGAGGGGGCCGTCGGAGGCCAGGAAGACGCAGTTCGCGCCGGGCACGGCCCGGACCTCGGGGAAGACGCCCCGAAGGGTGGCCGCGAGCGAGCTCAGGAACTGGGCGAGAGGCTCGCTGATGTAATTCTCGGCCGAGGGGACGACGAAGCCGAAGACGCCCCCGGGCGAAAGCCTGTCCCGCGCCTCCAGGAAGAACTCCCGGGTGTAATACCGGTTGACCTGGGCCGTCGCCGGCGGGGGCAGGCTGAGGAGGATCGCGTCGTAGCGCTCGGCCGTCCGGGCGAGAAAGGCCCGGCCGTCGCGATGGAAGATGCCGACCCGCGGGTCGTCGAGGGCGGCGCGGTCCGACCCGGTCAGATGCTTCTTCGCCAGCCGGATGACGGCCGGGTCGATCTCGACGCAATCGACGCGGATGCCCGGGTGCTTCAGGGCCTCGGCCGCCCCGCCGCTCGCGCCGCCGCCGATCAGCAGGACGCGGCGCGGCCCTTCGCGCTGAAGAAGCGCGAAGTGGACCGATTCCTCGGCCGCTCCCACGTCCGGGTGGGAAAAGACGGCGATGCCGTTGTCGAAGAAGGTGACCTGCTCCTCGTTCCGGATGACCTGGAGCCGGCCGTACGGCGTGTCCTCCGTGTCGACGAGGCTCAGCGGCCGCCAGGCGGCCTTCTGGGCCGGGACGTCCCAAACGGCGATCCCGGCCGCCAGAGCCAAGGCCAGGGCCGCGGCGAGGGCCGGCTTCGCCCGCACGGGCCTCAGCGTGACCAGGACGGCGATCGCGGCCGCCGCGCCGGCCGCGGCGGCGCCCTGCCAGTTCGACAGGCGCGGGATGAGCGCGAAGTGAACGACGAGGCCGGCCGCGGCCGCCCCGGCCGATTCGAGCAGGTAGACCGTCGCGACGTCGCCGCCGAGGAGCCCGGCGTTCAGGGCGAAGGCGTGTCCCAGGGGAAAGCTCAGGAGCAGGCCCAGGGCGAAAGCGAACCCGAGGGCGGGCAAAAGGCCGGTCAGCTCGGCCGGGAGGATGCCCAAGATCCGATGGGAGAACCTCAAGGCGGCCAGCCCGAGGGCGAAAAGCGCGATCACGAGGCCGTAGAGACCCGCGAGCCTCGCCGCCCCGCCCGGCTTCCTTCCGGGCTTGATCAGGCTGCCGGCCCCGCCCCAGAAGAGCCAGGCGCCGAGAACGAGGCCGAAGATGAGCTCGTTGCCCGTGAATTCGGCGCCGAATTCCCTGAGGAGGAAGGCCTGGAAGGCCGTGGCCAGGAAGCCCAGGATGAAAGGCGGCAGCCGGGGGCTCAGGCCCAGATCCCGGGGATCGGCGTCCCGCATGTCGCGCACTTGCCCTTTTTGAGCCCGCCGGCCTCGACGCTGTATCCGGTCCTGCGGATGACCTCCTTGCCGCAACCGGGGCAGTACGTGTTCTCGCCCTCGTGGCCGGGGATGTTGCCGACGTAGACGAAGCGCAGGCCCTCCTCGAGCGCGACGCGACGGGCCGCCTCGAGCGTGGACACGGGCGTGGGAGGCAGGTTCTTGACCAGGTACATCGGATGGAAGCGGGTGAAATGGAGCGGGACGCGGGCGCCGGCCTCGTCCCCGATCCAGCGGCACATGTCGCGGATGACGTCCATCCTGTCGTTCAGCGTCGGGATGACCAGGTAGACGATCTCGAGCCAGACCTTGGACCGGGCCACGGTCCGGATGGTCTCCAGCACGGGCTCGAGGCCGCCCCGCACGTACTCGGCGTAGAACGTCTCCGTGAATCCCTTGAGATCGACCTTGACGGCGTCGACGACTTCCAAGAGGTCGGTGAGCGGTCCGGGGTTGATGTGGCCGCCGGTCACCACGACGCTGCGGACGCCCCTGCGCCTGGCCTGAACGGCCGTATCGTACATGTACTCGAAGAAGACGATCGGTTCCGAATAGGTGTAGGCGATCGAGGGACAGCGGGACGCGGCGGCCCGGGCGGCCGCGGCTTCGGGGGCCAGGTCGAAGGCCTCGATCTGCTCGGGCCGGACCTGGGAGATCTCCCAGTTCTGGCAGAACCTGCAGTTCACGTTGCATCCGGCCGTGGCCAGGGACAGGGCCGGCGTGCCCGGCAGGACATGATAGAAGGGCTTCTTTTCGATGGGGTCGATGTTGAGACTGCAGACCTTGCCGTAGACGAGCGTGTAGTAGGCGCCGCCGATGTTCTCCCGGACGCCGCAATACCCCCGTTCCTTGTCGCCGAGCCGGCAGAGCCTGGGGCAGAGCCGGCATTCGATCTCCCGGTCGGGGAGCTTGGCGTAGTAGCGGGCCTCAACGCGGGAGAGATTCGGCCCGGACGCGGCCGCCTCCAGGCGGCGCCCGACCGCGGGCAGGCCGCCGCCCAGGACCAGGCCGGCGCCCGCGGCGCCGCCGCGCAGGAAGCTCCGCCTGTTCATTCGACCGTCTCCTCGACCGTCTCGATCGATTCCGGGTCGGCGGCGCCGAGGCCCATCTTTGCGGCCGTCCGGAGATAGCCCGGGGCCCGGCCCTCTTCCCGGAGGGTCGGCAGTCCCGCGGCCCCGCGGAGCCGCTCGACAATGGACCAGCCGACGGCGTCGGCGGCCACGGGATCGAGGCTGAAGACGAGGCCCCCGAACTTGCCGGCCCAGCGGGCATGATACGACGGGCCTCTATGGAACTGGACGACGAGGGCGTCGAGGACGGTCAGGCGGTGCTTGGATTTGACCGGCGGCGCGTCGAAGACCTCGGCGACGAAGGGATCACAGCGGCCGTCGTGATACTTGTTCGGATTGTGGATGGCCCCGAAGTAGTTCTTCAGGCCCCCCGTCACGCCGGCCAGACCATGGTCCTTGAGGATGGCCAGGCTGATCGAGGCCGTGACGAGCTCGGTCTGGATCTTCGAAAAGAGGCTCCCCACGCCGAGGTGGGCGACGAGGTCCGGTCCGTAACCGACGCCGTCCGCGTCCGTGCCGAAGACCTTGATCCCGTTCCGGGCGGCGGTGACGGCGTAGCCGGCGTCCCGGAGCTCCCGCGTCGTCCGGTCCCAGACGAAGAGGTTCTTCTCGGCGAGGCCGTTGCGGCCGAGCCACCCGGCGAGGGACAGGGCGACCTCGGGCCGGGTGCTGAGGGCCCGGCCGCCGATGGTGTTGACCTTGATGCCGACGCGGTCGTCCGGCCGGAAGAGCCCCGGGCCGCCGCCGAGGAGGGCGAGCCCCCGGGCGAACAGGCGGTCGACGACCGCCCGGTCGGGATCGCCGCCGGGCCTCCAGGCGCGCTCCGAGCGGACGACGACGACGCGCGATCTGGCCATGGTCATCCCATGATGGGCCTTTTGGCGGGGCCTGTCAACCGAGCCCGGGGGACGACGAGGGGGGCGGCGGCTTGCCAAGAGCGGTCCCCTCCGTTATAGTAACAGGGTATTCACCGGCCCGGAGGTTGAGGATGACAAGCGCGCTTCATCAGAGGGTCCCGGCCGTCGCGGCGGTCCTGGCGGTCCTTGTCTTTCCGGCGCCGGCGGCCGTCCCCCAGGCGCGCCCGGCCAGCCCCGAGCTGGCCGCCCTGGCCCCCAGGCTCGAGTCCTGGACGGCGTCGACCGCCCCCCGGAGCTACTTCCCCGATGACCTGTTCGAGTACATCAACGGCGCGGCCGAGAGCTACCTGAGCTACGATTTCCGCGAGCTGCTTGTCGTCGACCTCGAAAGGGCGGGCGCCGAGGCCACGCTGACGCTGGAGATCTACGACATGGGGCTTCCCCTCAACGCCTTCGGCATCTTCGCGGCCGAGCGCTATCCCGAGAACAAGGTCGTGCCCGTCGGCGAGCTGGGCTACGTCGAGGGCGAGGCCCTGAACTTCCTCGCCGGCCGGTTCTACGTGAAGATGCTGGCCTTCGGTCTCGGCGAGGCCACGGAGGCGTCCCTCGTCGAGGCCGCGGCCAAGGTGGCCGGCGGCATCAAGTCTGAGGGCCTGCTCCCGGCGCTCGTCCTGGCCTTTCCCCAAGACGGCCTCGTCGCCCGGAGCGAGCGCTACATCAAGCGCAACTTCATGGGCTACGAGTTCCTCCATGACGGCTATGTCGCGACGTACGGATCGGGCGGCCGAGAGATCGAGGGCTTCTTCATCGACGGGGGCACGGAGGCCGAGGCCCAGGGGATGCTGCCGAGGCTCCTGGACGCCCTGGCCGCGGACGGCCAGGCTGTGGAGAAGATCCCGTCCGGCCATCACGCCCGGAACCGCTACGGCCGGCACCTCTTCATCGCCCGGGTCGGGGCCGTGCTCTGCGGCGCCATGCGCGTCCCCGACGGCCTCGAAGCGGCCGGGCGATCGCTTCTCGAGTCGACGGCCGCCGCCCTGAAGGGGGGCCGCCCGAAATAGGGGAGCCGGCCGGGAGTCGGAGGCGACATGGACGAGGACAGGTACTTCAAGGCCGCGCTCGCGGTCGTCCTCCTCTTCATCGCCGGCTTCGTCCTGAAGCTGGCCCGGCCGGTCCTGATCCCGTTCATCCTGGCCGTCTTCCTCTCCTACCTCGTCGACCCCGCGCTGACCTTCCTCACCCGCTGCCGCTGTCCGCGGCCGGGGGCCGTGGTCGCGGTCCTGGCGATGATGTTCGTCTTCCTCTATCTCGCCGGCGTCCTCGTCTATTCGAGCGGCAAGGCCTTCGTGGCCGAGCTGCCGAAGTACCAGGAGCGGATCGGGGACCTGGTCCGGCTCATCGAATCCGGCCTGGGCCCGTTCCGGATCGACGTGCCCGCGGCCCTGAGCGGGCTCGACGCCAATCGGGTCGGCACGGCCGTGGTCAAAGCCATCGGCCCGTTCTTCGAACTTCTCGGCAAGCTCCTGCTCGTCTTCCTCTTCCTCGTCTTTATCGTGGCCGGGCGGGGCCGGGCCGAGAGGAAATTCCCCAGGGCCGTCGGCGACGGCAAGGCCGGCCGCGTCCGCGGCATCGTCGAGCGCATCAACGTCCAGGTCCGCAAATACCTGATCATCAAGACGGGGGCCAGCCTGGTCAACGGGCTGATGGTCTATGCGGTCCTGAGCCTCTTCGGCGTCGATTTCGCCCTCCTCTTCGGCCTCGTCGCCTTCCTGCTGAACTTCATCCCCAGCATCGGCTCGCTCCTGGCCGCGATCCTGCGCGTCGGGTTTGCCTTCTTCCAGTTCGGCACCTTCTGGACGCCGTTCTGGATCCTGGTCATCACCGTCGGCCTCGACACGATCATGGGCGATTTCGTCGAGCCGCGGGTCATGGGCAAGGGGCTGGGGCTCAGCCCTCTGCTCGTCTTCTTCTCCCTGCTCTTCTGGGGCTGGCTCTGGGGCATCCCCGGCATGATCCTTTCGGTGCCCCTGACGGCGGTCATCAAGATCGTCTGCCAGAACATCCCGTCGCTCAAGCCGGTGGCCGTGCTGATGGGGCCGTGAGGGCGGCCGGGGACGCCGTCAGGGCAGGACCAGGTCGTCGGCCTCGATGACAAAGGCCTCGGGTGAGATCCTCTTGATCTTCCGCCCGAAGAAGGCCTTGAGGGCCTTTTCGGCCGCCGCCTGTTCGGCCGCCTTCTTGGATGCACCCTTCGACTTGGACAGGACCTTCTCGCCGAGGCGCACCTCGACGGCGAAGATCCGGGCGTGGGGCGGCCCCTTTTCCGAGAGCAGGCGATAGGCGGGGGCGGGGAGCCCGGCCTTCTGGCAGATCTCCTGGAGGGCCGACTTGGAGTTGTTGATCGTTTGCGATTCGGCTCGGATGGGCTTCCGGCAGGGCTCGAGAAGGCCGCAGAGATACGATTTCGCGGCCTCGAATCCGCCGTCGAGATAGACCGCGCCGGCCAGGGCCTCGAAGGCGCCGGCCAGGATCGAGACTTTCTTCCGGCCGCCGCTCTTCTCTTCGCCGCGGCCGAGGCGGATGGCCTTGTCGAGCTTGAGGGTTCGGGCGAGATGGGCCAGCGCCAGCGTGCTCGTCGCCGCGGCCTTGAGCTTGGACAGCTCGCCCTCGCTCCGTCCCGGGAAGGCGCGGTGGAAGAACTCGGCGGTGACCAGCCCGACGACGGAATCGCCCAGGAATTCGAGCAGCTCGTTGTCCTCCGGGGCCCCGGGGGCCTTTTCGTAGGCGTAGGAGCTGTGGGTCAGGGCTTTGGCGAGCAGGTCCCGGTCCGCGAAAGCGTAGCCGATCGCCTTCTCCAGGCGGTCGAGCGTCCTGCGGTCCGCGGTCATGGGCGCGCCGGCGGGGCCGTTCCGTCGAAGGGATAGGCGATCCGGCCGCCGACGATGGTCATGACCGGCCCTCCCCGGAGCGTCCAGCCGTCGAAGGGCGTGTTCCGTCCCTTGGACTCGAACGCGCTCCGGTCGACCGTGACCGGGAGGTCGAGGTCGAGGACGGTCAGATCGGCGTCGGCGCCGGCTTCGATGCGGCCCTGGCGCGGCAGGCTGAGCAGGCGGGCCGGCCCGGCGGCGAAAAGCTCGACGAACCGGGCCAGGGAGATCGTGCCCGGCCCGACCAGCCGGTCGAGAACGAGGGAGACGGCGGTCTCCAGGCCGACGACGCCGAAGGGCGCGGCGGCCAACCCGCGGCCCTTTTCCTCGGCTGTGTGCGGGGCGTGGTCGGTGGCGACGGCGTCCACGGCCCCCGTCCGGATGGCTTCGACCAGGGCGGCCCTGTCCGCGGCCGACCGGAGCGGCGGGTTCATCTTGAAGTCCGCGTTGCCGGCGCCGAGGGCCTCCTCGGTGAGGAGCAGGTGGTGAGGGGTCGCTTCCGCCGAAACGCGGACCCCTCGGGCCTTGGCTTCTCCGACCAGGCGGACGCCGCCGGCCGTGGACAGGTGGGCGATGTGGACCGCGGTCCCCGCGGCCTCGGCCAGGATGATATCGCGGGCGACCATGATGTCCTCGGCGGCCGCGGGAATGCCGGCGACCCCGAGGCGGGCCGATACGGGCCCCTCGTTGATGACGCCGCCTTCGGCGAGCGGCCTGTCTTCGCAGTGGTCGATGATGAGCGAGCCGGCCTTCGCCGCCGCCTCCAGGGCCCGGCGCATGAGCCGGCTGTCCGCGACGGGGCGCCCGTCGTCCGAGAAGGCGACCGCCCCGGCCGCGACGAGATCGGCCATGTCGACGAGCTCCCGGCCGGTCGAACCGACGGTGACGGCGGCGATGGGCAGGACGCGGGCCAGGCCGGCCCGCCGGGCCTCCGCCAGGATTCTCTCGGTCGTTTCCCGGCTGTCGTTCGCCGGCCGGGTGTTGGGCATGGCGCAGACCGAGGTGAAGCCGCCGCGGACGGCGGCCCGGACCCCGGTGAGAATGGTCTCTTTGGCCTCGTCCCCGGGCTCCCTCAAGTGGGCGTGCATGTCGATGAGGCCCGGCACGACGACGAGGCCGCGGACATCGACCGCCCGCGCCCCGTCGGCCTCGAGGCGGGGTCCGACGGCGGCGATCCGGCCGCGCTCGATGAGGACGTCGAGGAGGCCGTCGAGCCCGGACGAGGGATCGACGACGCGGCCGCCGCGGAGGAGGATCACCGCTTCCTCGCGCCGCCGATCTTGACCGGCTCGGCGATGATGACCTCGTCGCTCCCGTCGATCTCCTTGAGCCGGACCCTCACGCGCTCGCGGTGGGACGTCGGCAGGACCTTGCCGACATAGTCCGGTCGGATGGGCAGCTCGCGGTGGCCGCGGTCGATGAGCACGGTGAGCTGGACCGATTGGGGCCGCCCCCGGTCGATCAGCGCGTCCATGGCCGCCCGGATGGTCCGGCCGGTCATGAGCACGTCGTCGACGAGCAGGACGTCCTTCTTGACGACGGGGAAGCCGAGCTCGCTCTCGTCGAGCGCGGGCCCCGCCGCGCGGGCCGGCGCGTCGTCCCGGTAGGGGGTGATGTCGAGAAGGCCGGCCGGGACGTCGACGCCCTCGAGCTCCTTGACCGAGCGGGCGATCCGGCGGCCGATGGCCAGGCCCCGAGGCTTGACCGCGACGATGACCAGGTTCTTGAGGGTCCTGTTCCTCTCGATGATCTCGGTGGCGACGCGGGCGAGGACGCGGCGCATCCGGGTCGCGTCCATGATGCGGGCTTTTGTCTTTTCGACCATGCCTGGGCTCCTGGCGCGGGCGGCTCCCGCCTCTTGAACATGCATGAACCCCGCCGAAATGTCAACCCCGCCGGGCGCCGCGCCGGGCGAACCAGGCCCGGGCCTCCTCGATGTCCCGGGCGATCCGGGCGGCGAGGGCCTCGGCGTCGGGGAACGCTCGGGTCGGGCGGAGCCGGCTCAGGAAGCGGACGGTGATCGCGGCCCCGTAGAGCGGGCCGTGGAAATCGAGGAGGAGGGTCTCGACGGTCAGGGGGCCGGGACCGAAGGTCGGGTTGGGGCCGACGCTCGTCACCGAGCGATGGACGGTCCCGCCGCGGACCGTTTCGGTGACATACACGCCGTCGGGCAGGATCTCGCTGGCCGTCTCCAGATTGGCCGTCGGAAAGCCCAGCCGCCGGCCGCGCCGCCGGCCACGGACGACCCGGCCGGCGATCTCGTACGGCCGGCCCAGAAGCCGGGCGGCCTCTTCGACCCGGCCGCGGCTGAGGAGGCGGCGCGCCGCGGTCGAGCTGACCGTCCGCCCCCCCCGGACGGCCGGAGCCACGATATGAACGCCGAGGCCCGCCCGCCGGCCGAGCCGGGCGAGGAGGGCGGCGCCGCCGCGGCGGCCGCGGCCGAAGCGGAAGTCCCGGCCGACGACGATCTCCCGGCCGCCGAGCCGGTCCCGGAGGACGTCCTCGACGAAGGACCGACAGCCGAGGCGGGCGAACGCGCGGTCGAAAGGGATGACGACGACGGCGTCGATGCACGTGCCGCGGAGCCGGTCGAGACGCTGGTCCGGCGTGTCGATCAGGAGGACCGACCTCCGGCCGAGGGCCCGTTCGGGGTGGGGCTCGAAGGTCAGTACGAGGGAGCGCAGGCCCCGCCGGGCGGCCAGCCGGCAGAGGCGGTCGACGATCCTCCGGTGACCGAGGTGGAGGCCGTCGAAATTGCCCACGGCCACCGCGGCCGGGAGGGGCCGGAGCCGCGGATCGTCGAGGCCGCGATAAAGGACCATCCGCCTACATCTTGACGACGTCGGCGATCTTGAGGTAGGCCAGCTTGAGCTGGTCGATGGCGTCGTCGAGATATTTCTGTTCCCCGGGCTCGAGGTTGCCTTTCGTCCGGTCCCTGAGCAGGTCGAGGAGGTCGATGTTCCTCTTGGCCAGGCCCAGGCTCTCCCTCTTTGCGCCCGTCACCGGGTCTTCCACGAGGCCGAGCTGGACGAGCGCGGGGAAATAGAGAAGCATGATGATGGAGCTGAGCTCAAGGGGCGGGAGGAACTCCCTTCCCTCGGGCGCCCCGGGGCCGTCCTTCGCTTTGGTGTTCTCATCCGTCATTGGCCTATCCTCATTTCACCGGAGTCGCCCATCATACCTTCTTCTTGCGCAGGACGAGCGCCGCCTTGATGAAGTCGTCGAGGTCGCCGTCGAGGACGCGGTCGGTGTCTCCCGTTTCCAGGCGCGTCCGCAGGTCCTTGATCATCCGGTAGGGGTGGAGGACGTAGGACCGGATCTGGTTGCCCCAGGCGATGTCGGACTTGGCGTCCTCGAGCTTCTCCAGCTTGGCGCTCTGCTTCATCTTCTCGAGCTCGTAGAGGCGGGCCTTGAGGATCTTCATGGCCATGGCCTTGTTCTTGTGCTGGGAGCGCTCGTTCTGGCACTGGACGACGATGCCGGTCGGGAGGTGGGTGATGCGGACCGCTGAATCCGTCCGGTTGACGTGCTGGCCGCCGGCGCCCGAAGCCCGGTAGGTGTCGATCCGGAGGTCCTCGGGATTGACCTCCACTTCGATGTCCTCGTCGACCTCGGGGTAGACGAAGACCGCGGCGAAGGAGGTGTGCCGCCGCTTGGCGGCGTCGAAGGGCGAGATGCGGACGAGCCGGTGGACGCCGGTCTCCTGGCTGAGATTGCCGAAGGCGAAGTCGCCCTCGAAGCGGAGGGTCGCGCTCTTGAGGCCCGCCTCGTCCCCGGGCTGGTGGTCGAGGACCTCGGTCTTGAAGCCTTTGCGCTCGGCGTAGCGGAGGTACATCCGGAGGAGCATCTCGGCCCAATCCTGCGACTCGGTGCCGCCGGCCCCCGGATGGACGGTCAGGATGGCGTTCCGGGGATCGTCCGGGTCATCGAACAGGGCCCTGAGCTCGGCCTCCCGGAGGTCGTTCTCGAGCCGGTCGACGGCCGCGCCGAGGTCCGCTTCGATGTTTTCGCCCTCGGCGGCGAGCTCGGTGAGGACCTCGATCTCCTCCTTCTGGCCGCTGATCCGCTTGAAGAACCCGAGGTCCTTCTCCAGGAGCTTCTTCTTCTGCTGAAGGGATTGCGAAAGCTTCTGGTCCTGCCAGACCTCGGGCGAGGCCAGGCGGGCGTTTATCGAGGCCAGCTCGGCGGTCTTGGGGTCGAGGTCAAAGAAAACCTCGGACCTCTTCGATCTTGGCGAAGAGGCCGGCGATCCGGGTCCGGATGTCGATGGCTCGGGTTTCGGGTGGGGTCATGGCGATCGCTGTCCTTGTCAGTACTGGACGACCCAGAAGTCCGTCTTCTTGCCGGCGGCGGCGTTCAGCTTCTTCAGGAGGTCGGCGGCCCGGTCCCTGGCGGCGTAACCCCCCAGCCGGACCTTGTAGTTCACTTCGCCCCGGGGGGGATCGACGACGATGGCCGTGTGGCCCTGCTTCCGGTATTTGTCCGCCTCGGCCTGGGCCTGGGCCCGGTCGGCCACGGCGAGCACCTGGACATAGTAGAGGCCGCGCGCGGCGGGCGCGGGCGTCTTCGTCTCGACCGTCTTCGAGGGGGCCGCGGTCTCGGCCGCCGGCTGCTGGGACGGCGTCGCCTGGGGCCGGAGAGGCGCCGCGCCGCCGGCCGCGGTGTCGGACGGGGCCGGCTTGACCGAGGCCTCCTTGACGGGTTCGGGGATCTGCTGAGTGACGATCCGGGTCGGAGCGGCGGCGCGGGCCTGGGTCTTCCCGACGGAGACGCCGAGGAGGAAGATGAACACGCCCAGCGCCAGGACGCCGAGGAAGATGACGACGAGAAGGCTGCTCGAGACCTGGATCTCGCGGAATTCTTTGTTGGCCATCAGCTCTGCTTCTTCTCCTGGCTCTTATCGTACGTGAAAGCCCGCAGGAGCTCAAGCGGCAGGGGGAAGACGATGGTCGAGTTCTTCTCCGTCGCGATCTCCCCCAGCGTGCCGAGGAACCTCAGCTGGAGCGCCTGCGGGTTCCGCGAGATGATGTCGGCGGCCTGGGTCAGCTTGTCGGCGGCCTGGAACTCGCCGTCGGCGTGGATGACCTTGGCCCGGCGATCGCGCTCGGCCTCGGCCTGCTTGGCGATGGCCCGGACCATGTTCTCCGGCAGGTCGACGTGCTTCATCTCGACCAGCTGGACCTTGATGCCCCAGGGATCGGTGTGGCGGTCGATGATCTCCTGGAGGCGGGCGTTGAGCTTCTCCCGCTCCGAGAGGAGGTCGTCGAGATCGACCTGGCCGAGGACGCTGCGCAGGGTGGTCTGGGCCAGCTGGGAGGTGGCGTAGAGGTAGTCCTGGACCTCGACAACGGACTTGGCGGGCTCGACGACCCGGAAGTAGAGGACGGCGTTGACCTTGACCGAGATGTTGTCGCGGGTGATGACGTCCTGAGGCGGGACGTCCATGGCGATGAGCCGCAGGCTGATGCGGACCATCCGGTCGATCGGGGAGAAGACGAGGATGAGCCCGGGGCCCTTGGGCTGGGGGAGCAGGCGCCCGAGCCGGAAGATGACGCCCCGCTCGTACTCCCGCAGGATCTTGATCGAATTGAGGATGTAGAGAACGAGGATGCCGACGACGATGATCGGATAAGTGATCACGATGCCCTCCTGACCGGTCATGATTTGACGACCCGTATCTTCAGGCCGTCGAGAGCCTCGACGACCTTGACTTTCTCGCCGGCGCGGACGCTCTCGTCGGCCACGGCCTCCCAGAGCTCGCCGTGGACGAAGACCCAGCCGGCGGGGGAGAGGTCGGTCCGGGCCGTCCCCGTTTCGCCGATCATCCCTTCGCGCCCGGTGGTCGCGCGGCGGGTGTGGGCCTTGAACACCAGGGCGACCAGGAACAGGACGATCGCGGCGAGGCCGAGGACGACCGGCAGGACGATGCCGAGGCTGGGCCGGAGCTCGGCGATGGGGGCCTTGATGAGCATGAGCGAGCCGATGATCATGGCGGCGATCCCTCCGACGGCCAGCATGCCGAAGCTCTGGACCTTGATTTCGAGGATGAACAAGATGACGGCCAGGAGGATCAGGCCCAGGCCCACGTAGTTGATGGGCAGGATCTGGAAGGCGAAGACGGCCAGGAGGAGCGAGATGCCCCCCAGGACGCCGGGCAGGATGGCCCCGGGGTTGGAGAACTCGAAATAGAGCCCCAGGAGCCCGATCATGAGCAGGATGTAGGCCAGGTTCGGGTTGGAAATGGTCAGGAGGAACTTCTGCCGGGCCGTCAGGGGCAGGTCGACGACGGGCCGGCCGGCCAAGGCCAGCGTCCGGGCGCTGCCGTCGAAGCGCTCGATCGTCCGGCCGTCGAGCCAGGCGATGATCTCGGCCTCGGAGGAGGCGACGAGGTCGATGAGCCCGCCGGCCAGGGCTTCCTGTTCCGTGTAGGACAGGCTCTTGCGCACGGCGTCCTCGGCCATGCTCACGTTCCGGCCGCGCTTCTCGGCGATCGAACGGACATAGGCCGCGGCGTCGTGGGTGACCTTGTCCTCCATCGTCTTGTCCATGGCCTGGCCCGTGAGCGAGATGCCCACGGGATGGGCCGAGCCGGTGCTCGTGCCGGGGGCCATGGCGAAGACGTCGCAGGCCAGGGCGATGAGGAAGCCCGCGGAGGCGGCCCGCGAGCCGGCCGGACCGACGAACGCGGCCACGGGCGTCTCGGCGTTGACGATCGCCTCGATGATCTCGCGCATCGAGGAGTCGAGCCCGCCGGGCGTATCGAGGGTCAGGATGACCAGCTCGGCGCCGTCGCGGCCGGCCCGTTCCAGCGACTTGACCACATACTCGGAGGTGACCGGATGGATGGGGGTGTCGACCTTGATCTTGATGACGGCGGCCGAGGCCGGGACGGCCCCGCCCAGCAGGAGGGTCAGGGCCGCGAGAAGAAGGACGCTTGGGACTTTCAACGCGGCTTTATTATAAAATCGGGCCCGGCTCAAGTCAACCGATTCGGCTCCCCCGGTTCGCTCCCAGTTTGTGCTTGACTTTTTATTTTCAATAAATTAAATATAGTCTTTGTTTTTGTCCAAGGAGTGATTTCGATGATCAAGAACGATATCGCCCTGGCGATCGAGAAGAAGACCGAGTTCAGCAGGGCCAAGTCCCTGTCGATCGTCGAGGCCGTTCTGGCGTCGCTCAAGTCCGCTCTTGCCAACCGGGACAAGGTCGAGATCCGCGGCTTCGGAAGCTTCAAGGTGGTGGCCAAGAAGACCGGCTTCGGGCGCGACATCCGCCGTCAGAAGCAGATCCGCATCGAGAAGGGCCAGCGGATCAAGTTCCGGCCCGGCCAGGAGCTCAAGACCCTCCTCTCCAAGTCCAAGGCCTCTTAAAAAGATCGGACCGGGTCTTCGCAAGATCCCCCTCCGCACGCTCCCCAGTTGGCGGTTCAGGTCGTTTTGCGAAGACCCGGTCCGTTCTTTTTGAGTTGAACGTCGAGGGCGAGCCGGGCGTAGAGGCGCTCGGCCTGCTCGACCGTTTCGGCCGGCGATCCCGACGTGTCGACCGTGTAGTCGGCGTGCTTCACCTTCTCCCGGACCGGCATCTGCGTCCCGATCCTGCGCAGGGCGTCGGCCCGGCCGATCCCGTCGCGCTCGCGGAGGCGCCGGACCTGGTCGGCCCGGCGGCAGTGGACGACGACGACGCGGTCGAAATCGCCGGCGTACCCGGCTTCGATGGTGAGGGCGGCCTCGACCACGAAGATGCGGGCCCGGCCCTCGCGGGCGAGCCTGCGGGCGGTCCTCTCCTGGTCTTCGCGGACGAGCGGATGGACGAGCCCGTCCACGAAGCGCCGCGCGGCCGGGTCGGAGAAGAGGATGGCCCCGAGGGCGGCCCGGTCGATCGTCCGGTCGGGACGGAGGACCGCGGGACCGAAGCGGGCGACGACCGCCTTCCAGGCGGCCCGGCCGGGGCCCATCAGGTCATGGGCGGCCTTGTCGGCCGAATAGACGACACAGCCTTTTTCGGCCAGGATGCGGGCGACGACGGACTTGCCGCAGGCGATCCCTCCGGTCAGGGCGACCCGGAGGACCCTATTTCTTCCGGGCGGTCTTCTTGACCGGGACGACCTTGAACAAGTCATCGCTGAACCGGACGGCGACGCCCTGGCGCTTCGTCTTCTTGTCGGGTTTTTCCAGGCGGACGGTGATGCCGCCGATGCGCAGTCTCAGCTTCTTGCCGTCGGCCAGCTTCTCCGGCAGCTCGATGTAGAGGTTGAGCTTCGAGCCGACGACGACCCCCGAATCCAGGGAGAAATAGGCCCCGCCGGAGGAGATGTTCTCGAGGTGGGTCTCCTCCTTGAACTTGGCGCCGTCGGCGGAGCTCCCTTCGATGAGCGTGTCCAGGGGGAAGTCGAACCGCCATTCGCGGCGGCGGTTGATCTCCAGGTCCTCGGGGACGGGCTTGGTCCTCTTCTTGGGGGCGGCTTTCTTGGTCATGGCGTCCTCGCTTCCTCGCTTTAGAACAGGGCCGAATTGATGGCGTAGAGCGCCAGCTGGAGCCGGCTGTGGGTGTCGAGCTTGGCATAGATGCTCTTGATGTGCGAGCGAACCGTGTTCTTGCTGATGAACATCAGCTCGGCGATCTCGTCGTTACTCTTGCCCTGGCCGATCAGGCGCAGGACCTGGAACTCGGTCGGGGTGAGCTGGTCGAGCGTCTTTTCCTTGAGCTCCCGGCCGACGACCGAGATGATGCGGTCCATGATGCTGGACATCTTGTCACGGGGGAGCCAGATCTCGCCCTTGTGGACGGCGCGGACGGCCTCCGGCAGCTGGGTCGAGGCGTCGTTGAGGTCGAAGTAGCCCCGGGCCCCGGCGTTGATGAGGTTGACGATCTCCTCGTGGGCCGGGATGCTGCCCATGAGCAGCAGCTCCGACCGGCCCTGCGTCTTGGCGATCTCGCGGATGGCTTTGCAGATTTCGCGGAGATTGGGCAGGGCCTCCATGTGGGCGAAGAGGATGACCTGGGGCCTCAGCTTCTTGATCGAATCCATGAACGACTCGATCGTGTTCTTTTCGATGTTCAGGATCTCCAGCTCCGGGTCCGCCTCGAGCGCCCTCAGGATGCCGGCCAGGATGATGTCGGACGGGCAAAAGACGAGGAGCGTGATCTTCGACTCGGAGGTCACGGGGGTCTTCTTTTTCTCCATGCTGATCTCGTCCCCCTTTGCGGGTTTTGGTGTCTTGGAAGGCTTGTCCATCGGGTCGCCCGCATCATAAGTCATTCCCGAAGGGCTTGTCAAGCACGGGGGGTGAGGGGGGGTGAGACGGGGCGGCTAGCCTGGACTATTCATAAAAACGCCGGCCCTAAGCCGGCGGCACGCTGTTCGGGTGGAGGCGGAAGCCGCGGTCCAGGCGGGCGACGATGAACTGGGACTTCTCGTCCTTGTCTTCCAGCCGGACATAGACCACCGCGCCGGACAGGACCAGGCGCAGGGGGCTCTCGAGGATGAGGGTCCTCGGGATATCCAGGAACAGGGTCACCCGCGAGTCGATCATGAGGCGGGCCTTGAGGCGGAAGGACACCTGTTGAGCGCTGATGCCGCAGACCGCGGTCCTCTCCTCGAACTTGCGGCCCGTGGCGTCGAGGCCCTTGACCAAGGCCGGAAGAGAGAGCTCGAACGATCGCTCCCTTTTTCCGGCCTTGGCCGCGCCTTGGGTGGAGGGATCATGAAGGGACTTGACCATTTCCATGTCGTTCGCTATTCTCGCGGCTCTTTGGCCCCCGGACAATCGCTCCTGACGGGGAATCGCGGGGTCATATTCGGGCCGCTCGTCTCACCGCCAGGGGCTAGGCGCCCGGGCCGGCGTCGGCCGCCGGCCGTCCGGTCATGCGGCGTCCGCCTGGATGATGTAGCGGGACTCGAGGCGGATGGCGACCTGGGGGGCCGCCCCGCCCTCGCTCGGGTCGATGTCGACGATCGTGCCCTTGACGACCAGGGTGAGGTTCCGTCCTTCCCCCAGCTTGGGCGGAAGGACGATCGAGAGCTTCAGGCGGGACCCCGGGGCGACGGGGCTCCAGAGCGGAAAGACGGCGCCCTGATGGCTCATGTACGCGAGGGTCGTATCCTCGCGGAAGAAGGTCCCGCTCGGGTCGGGTCCTTCGACGCTCATGGGCAAGGTGAGCTTGAATCCCCGTTCGGCAGGCCGGTGCCGGAAGGGCCTGGACTCCCAGGATGTCCTGCTCGTCATGACGACTTCCTTTTCCTTCGAAATTGGCGTGTCCAGCATGGCACGGCGGTCCGCGGACGGTCAATCACCCCTGACGATGAAGCCCCGGGGGATATTCCCGCGGCTCCGGCCTTTCCTTGACAATCCGCGACCTCGCGGCTAGAATCGTAAAACGCTCAAAGAGAAGGAGATGTCGTGAACGAGTCCGACCGCCAGGTGAAGCAGATCACGCCGAAGAGCGACGACTTTTCGAAGTGGTACGTCGAGATCGTCCAGAAGACCGAGCTGGCCGACTACACCCCGATGAAGGGAATGATGGTCATCCGGCCGCACGGCTACGCGGTCTGGGAGAACGTCCAGAAGGCCCTCGATCTCCGCATCAAGGCCAGCGGCCACGTCAACGCCTACTTCCCCCTGTTCATCCCCGAGAGCTTCCTCCAGAAGGAGGCCGAGCACGTCCAGGGCTTCTCGCCCGAGGTGGCCTGGGTCACCGTCGGCGGCAAGGAGGAGCTCGAGGAACGGCTGGCCGTCCGCCCGACCTCCGAAGCCATCATCGGCCACATGTACGCCAAGTGGATCAAGTCCTGGCGGGACCTGCCGGTCCTGATCAACCAGTGGGCCAACATCGTCCGCTGGGAGAAAGTGACCCGGCCCTTCCTCCGGACGACCGAGTTCCTGTGGCAGGAAGGCCACACCTGTCACGAGACGGCCGAGGAAGGCGAGGCCGAGACGCTGAGGATCCTCGACCTCTATCGGGACGTCTGCGAGACGGAGCTGGCCATTCCCGTCCTCACCGGCCGCAAATCGCTCAGCGAGAAATTCGCCGGGGCCTCGATGACCTACGCCGTCGAGGCCCTCATGTCCGACGGCAAGGCGCTCCAGATGGCGACCTCCCACAACCTCGGCCAGCATTTCTCCAAGGCGTTCGACATCAAGTTCGAGGACCGCAATCAGACCCTCCAGTATGTCTGGCAGACCTCCTGGGGGATGACGACCCGGACGATCGGCGCGCTCATCATGGTCCACGGCGACGATTCCGGCCTGCGCTTCCCGCCCCGGGTCGCCCCCGTCCAGGTCATGGTTGTGCCCATCTCGATCGGCAACTGGAAAGAGACGGTCCTTCCGGCCGCCCGGGCCGCGGTCGAGGGCCTGCGCCGGGCCGGCCTCCGGGCCGCGATCGACGCCCGCGAGGAGATGACGCCGGGCTGGAAGTTCTCCGAATACGAGATGCGGGGCGTGCCCCTGCGGGTCGAGATCGGCCCCCGGGACGTCAAGGCCGGCCAGGCCGTGCTCGTCCGCCGCGACACCAAGGCCAAGGAGACCGCGCCTCTGGCCTCGCTCGCCGCCCGCGTCCCCGCGCTCCTCGACGAGATCCAGGCCGGGCTCATGGCCCAGGCCCGGGCCTTCCTCGAGGCCAACATCCGCGACGCCGCCGATTACGCGGGCTTCAAGGACATCCTCGAGAACCGGCGCGGCTTCGTCCGGGCCGCCTGGTGCGGCGACGAGGCCTGCGAGGCCCGGATCAAGGCCGAGACCATGGCCACGATCCGCGTCATCCCGCTCGACCCCGAAGAGGCCGGCCCCGGCCGGCCCTGCGCGGCCTGCGGAGCCAAGGGCCAGGCCGTGGCCTATTTCGCCCGCGCCTACTGATCGGAAGGGGAGGCCCCCCGTTGACGGATGAGTTCGCCCGAGAACGCCGGCTGATGACGGAGTCCCAGATCCGGGCGCGCGGGGTGCGGGACCCGCTCGTCCTGGCCGCCATGGCCAAAGTCCCCCGACACCTCTTCGTCCCCGAAGGCCTGCGGGCCCATGCCTACGCCGACGAGCCCCTGCCGATCGGCGACGGCCAGACGATCTCCCAGCCCTATATCGTGGCCTACATGACCGAGGCCCTCGGTCTCCGGAGCGGGGAGAAGGTCCTGGAGATCGGGACCGGCTCGGGCTATCAGACGGCCGTCCTGGCCGAGATCGCCGGCGAGGTCCGGACGATCGAGATCGTCGGGGCCTTGGCCGAGCGGGCCCACGGCGTTCTCGAGAGCCTGGGCTACGCCAACATCCGCTTTCGCGTGGGCGACGGATCGGAGGGCTGGCCCGACGGGGCGCCTTTCGACGCCGTCATGGTCACGGCCGCGGCGCCGGTGATGCCCCGGAAGCTCGAGGACCAGCTCGCCGTCGGGGGCCGGATGATCGTCCCGGTGGGCACGGACCTGCAGGAGCTCGTCCTCGTGCGGCGGACCCGGAAGGGGACCGAAAAGGAGAGGCTGCTGGCCGTCCGCTTCGTCCCCCTGGTCAAGGCCCGCTGACCACAGCCGGGGGGCCTCCCGCGGCGCGCCGCGCGGACTCAGTCTCGGTCGTCCTGGCCGTAATAGACGACCTTCGGCGGCTTCTGGGGGTCCAGCCCGAAAAAGAACAGCCACTTGTCGTGGCTTTCCTGGTCGTTGTAGATCTTGATCGACTTGGCGGTCGACGAGCTGACGACGCCGAGGATGCGGGGGCTCTTGATGGCGGTCAGGGCCCTTTCGGGCGCGACCAGCACCTCCTGGACGACCGGGGTCGCCGTCGGGCTCCCCCCGGCCGTCCCGGAAACGGAGCCGCCGGCGTCCCCCTGACGGGATGGCGAGAGGCCCCCTGCCCGGCCCGAGGCCAGGACGACGTTCCACCGGCCGTCCCGGCCGAACGGGTCCCGGTAGAGCCGCCGGATGCACTTCTTATCGAGAAGCTCCTTGAGGCTCTCCGGATAGCGGCCGGGGTTCTTCTGGACGTAGATGCGGACGGCCTCGGCGTACTGCCGGCCGCGGAAGATGAGCTCCTCTTCCCTCTCCCGCTGGAGCTCGGTCTGCCAGACGGGCACGGCGACGAGCAGGCCGAGGGTCATCACGAAGATCGCCATCATCAGGATGATGAGGACGTAGCCCGGCGGGCCCGGCCGGTCACCAGGTGTTATAGGGCGTTCCATCGATGGGCGACTTGAGGTCCGATCCGGATTTGACGTCGATGACCCCGGGGATCTCGGCCAGCATGGGGTCCTCGGGGGAGGGGAGCTCGCGGACCTCGATCCAGGTCGTCGCGAGGTGGGTGACGGGGTCGACCGGGATTTCCCGGATATAGCTGTCCTGGACCAGGGTCTGGAGGGTGGCCGGGTACTTGCCCTTGTCCTGGGCGTACTGGTCGATGAGCTTGCGCAGGATGAACAGGTTCTCCTTGAGGACGGCCTCGCGGGCCTTGACCGTCGCCGACTTGTAGGTCGGCAGGCCCAGGCCGACCAGGAGCCCGATGATGCCGAGGACGATGATGATCTCGATGAGGGTGAAGCCGCGCTCACCAGTCCCTGTATTTGGTCCCGTCGAGGGCCACCGCCGGGCTCTTCGTGTAGACATCATAGACATTCTCCTCTCCCCAGACGTCGGAATCGAAGTCGTCCTGGTAGGACCTCAGGCCCCAGTCGTAGGAATTCGTCATGGGGTCCTTGGGGATGCGGCGGAGGAGCTTGACGGTCTTCTTGGCCCCCGCTTTGCCCTTGGAGTCCTTGTCCTGGATCTCGACGCCCTCGACCAGGGTCTCGAGCGTGGGCGGATAGCCCTCGGTGTCCTCGTCGACCTCGAACTTCCTCTCGTCGGCGAGCTTCTTGTAGGCGTCGATCGCCTCGCGCATCATCCGCAGGGCCCGCTGGAGCTCGATCTCGTTGCTGCGCTTGACGGCCATCTTGCCGAGGGGCAGTCCGGCCAGGGCCAGGACGGCCACGAGCGAAAGGGTGACGATCATCTCGATGAGGGTGAAGCCCGGGCGGTCGCGTCTGTGTCGCATCGTCATGGCCGCCGGCCGCGGGGCGCCGCGGCAGGCTCTTTTCGATTATAGGCCAACGGCCGGGGAAATCAAAACCGGCCGCGGCCGCCCCGGTCGCGTCCGCCCCCGCCTCCGCTCCGGCGGTCGGGGCCGTGGTCGCGGGGAGGGTAGCGCCGCGGCGCCGGGGGCCGCGGGGTCGAATCCGGGTTGTCCCCGCCGCCGCCCTCTTCGCAGGCCTTCTTGCTCAGGCGGATCTTGTTGTCGGCGGGGTCGATGCTGACGACTTTGACCGTGACCGTGTCGCCGAGATGGAGCGCGTCGTGGATGCTGGCGATCCGGTACGGGGCGACCTCGGAGATGTGCAGGAGGCCGACCAGGTTGGGCATGATCTCGACGAAGGCCCCGTACTCCTCGATCCGGACGACCTTGCCGGTGTAGACCTGGCCGAGCTCGGCCTCGGCCGTGAGGTCGAGGATCATCTGCTTGGCCGCCTCGGCCGCGGACATGTCCGTCGAGGCGATGAGGATCTTGCCGTCCTCCTCGATGTCGATCTTGGCCCCGGTCTGGCTGATGATCTTCTTGATGACCTTGCCGGCGGGACCGATGACCTCGCCGACCTTCTCGGGGTTGATGTTGAGGATGATGATGCGCGGCGCGTAGACGGAGATGGCCGGCCGCGGCTCGGCGATGGCCTCCTTCATCCGGGCCAGGACCTTGAGCCGGGCGGCCTTGGACTTGGCCATGATCTCGCGGAGCTGGGCCACCGTGACGCAGGGGATCTTGAGGTCGAGCTGGATGGCCGTGACGCCGGTCTCGGTGCCGGCCATCTTGAAGTCCATGTCGCCGAAATGGTCCTCGAGACCGGCGATGTCGGTCAGGACGGCGAAGTCGTCGCATTCCGAAACGAGGCCCATGGCGATGCCGGCGACGACCATCTTGAGCGGCACGCCCGCGTCCATGAGGGCCAGGACGCCGCCGCAGACGGTGGCCATCGACGAGGAGCCGTTGCTCTCGAGGATGTCCGAGACGATGCGGATGGTGTAGGGGAACGTCTCCATGTCGGGGATGGCCGGCAGGATGGACTTCTCGGCCAGGGCGCCGTGCCCGATCTCGCGGCGGCCGGGGGCGCGCAGGAAGCCGACCTCGCCGACGGAGAAGGACGGGAAGTTGTAGTGGAGCATGAACCGCTTCCTCGATTCCTCGCCCAGGCTGTCGAGGCGCTGGGCGTCCTCGAAGGTCCCCAGCGTGACCGTGGCCAGGGCCTGGGTCTCGCCGCGGGTGAACACGGCCGAGCCGTGGGTGCGGGTCAGGAGGCCGACCTCGGCCGTGATCGGCCGGATGTCGTCGAAGCCGCGGCCGTCGGTGCGGAGCTTCTTCTTGAGGACGAGGTCGCGGAAGAGCTTCTCCTCGAGCTTATAGAGGAGGGCCTTGGTCTCGATCCTCTCCTCGGGCTTGTCTTCGGGGACGAGGGCCAGGGCGGCCTCGCGGACCGCGGCCAGGGCGGCCTCGCTGGCCTTCTTGCCCTTGACCTGCATGGCCTGGAGCAGGGCCGGGCCCTGTTCGCTCTCGAGCCGGGCCAGCTTCTCGAGGTCGACGGGCTTGGCCGTGAACTCGCGCTTTTTGATCCCCAGCTGGGCGAAGAGGTCTTTCTGGGCCTGGATGATCCGCTGGTTGGTCTCGTGGGCCAGGGTCAGGCCGTCGAGGACCTTCTGCTCGTCGATCTCCTGGGCGCCGGCCTCGATCATGATGATGCCGCTCTCGTTGCTGACGACGGTCATGTTGAGCGGACTGCGGTCGAGCTCCTGGTCCGTCGGATTGACGACATAGGCCCCGTCGACGAGGCCGATCTTGACGGCGCCGAGGGGCGTCGTGAAGGGGATGTCGGAGAAGTAGAGCGCGGCCGAGGCGCCGATGACGCCGAGGGTGTCCGGCTCGCTCTCGAGGTCGGCCGACAGGAGCAGGCCGACGACCTGGGTGTCGAAGAAGTAGCCCTCCGGGAAGAGCGGCCGGATGGGGCGGTCGATCTGGCGGGCCATGAGGATCTCCCGCTCCGAGGGCCGGCCTTCGCGCTTGAAGAACCCGCCGGGGATCTTGCCCGCGGCGTAGGTGTTCTCGCGGTAATCGACGATGAGAGGCAGGAAGTCCTTGCCTTCCTTGAGCTCCTTGCGGGAGGTGGCCGTGACCAGCATCATCGTGTCGCCGTAGCGCACCAGGGCCGAGCCGTCGGCCTGCTTGGCGATCCGGCCGATGTCGATGGTCAGGGCGCGCTTGTTGATCTCCAGACTGATAGTGTGGGACATGGGGTGTTCCTTTGGAGGCGGGGCCTACTTGCGCAGGCCGAGCTTCTGGATGAGCTTCTCGTAGCGGCTGACATCTTGTTTCTTGATGTACTCGAGGAGCCGCTTTCTCTGCCCGACCAGTTTCATGAGGCCGGCCCGGGAATGAAAGTCTTTCTTGTGGTCGCCGAAGTGCCTGACGAGAAGGTTGATCCGCTCCGTCAGCAAGGCGACCTGGATCTCAGGCGATCCCGAGTCGGCGGGATGGGCCTGATTGTCCTTGACGATCTTCGTCTTCTGGTCCTTGCTAATCACGCTGTTCTGTTCTCCTGATGTTTTTTTCCGCCATATCTTAGCAGAAAACGGACGGAAAGACAACAGGCCTCGCGGAAGGTCGCGGAATGGGCGGGGAAAGAGGGGAGGGACCCGGGGCTCAGGCCGACAGGGCCTTCTTGCGGGCCTGGAGCTGGCGGGCGTACTTGGAGGTCAGGCCGCCCTGCTTCTCCCGGCACTCGGCCAGCTCGGCCTCGAGCTCGGCCAGGGTCAAGGCGTTCAGCTTCTTTCTCTTCGGCGTCGTGTCCTTCTTTTCGTCGGCCATTCTTGCGATCCTTTCGGGTTATCCGGGGCGCGGGACGGCCGCCGGGAGCGCCTAATCTACCAGAAACTCCGGGGGAAGGCAAATCGCGGGGGGGCCGGCCGCGGGCCGAGGGGCGGTCCGGCGGCGTGTTTACTCGCGACCGGATTTTGACTATGATGCGAAGGACATGAAAACCATGAAAAGACGGGACTTCCTTCAGGGCGCGGTCAAGACGGCGGTGGCGGCCTCGGCTGGAGGGGCCGGCCTCCTCCTCCGGGGTTGCTCCAAGGGCCGGGAATTCGACCTGCTCATCGCCGGCGGGACGATCTTCGACGGGACGGGCGGGCCGCCTTTCCGGGCCGACGTGGGCGTCTCGGGCGACACGATCCGGGCGATCGGCCGGATCGCGAGGTCCCGGGCCGCGGCGGTGATCGAGGCCGACGGGCTGGCCGTCTCGCCCGGCTTCGTCGACGTCCACGACCACACCGACACCGGCCTGCTCGTCAATCCCAAGGCCGAAAGCGCGGTCCGCCAGGGCGTGACCACGCTGGTCAGCGGCCAGTGCGGCGGCTCTCCCTTCCCCCTGACGGACAAGGACGCGGAGGCGTTGGCCCGCCGGCTGGCCGAGGAGCACGGTCTCCAGGGGGGCTGGCGCGATATCCGGGGCTTTCTCGCGCGGATCGAAGAGGCCGGCACGGCCGTCAACTACACCACGTTCGTCGGCCACGGCACCGTTCGTTCGGCCGCCATGGGCAACGACGACAGGCCGGCCACGGCCGGGGAGCTCGAGAAGATGAAGGCCTACGTGGCCGAGGCCATGGCCGGCGGGGCCCTGGGCCTGTCGTCGGGACTCGAATACGCGCCCGGCAGCTTCGGCTCGACCGAGGAGCTCATCGAGCTCAGCCGGGTGGCCGCCCGGACCGGCGGCGTCTATGCGACCCACATGCGGGACGAAGAGACCTTCATCCTCGAGGCGGTCGAGGAGGCCCTGCGCATCGCCAGGGAGACGCCCATCCGTCTTCAGATCTCCCACCTCAAGGTCGGGCTCGCGCCGAACTGGCCGAAGATCGAGCCGCTCCTGGACATGCTGGAGAAGGCCCGGGCGGAGGGGCTCGATTTCCGGGCCGACCGCTACCCGTATATCGCCAGCGCGACCGGCCTGGCCACGATCTTCCCGATCTGGGCGCGGGCGGGCGGCGCCGAGGGCTTCGTTGCCAGGCTCAAGGACCCGGCCCACGACGCCCGCATCCGGGCCCACATCGCCGGGCAGGAGCGAGACTACGGCTCGTGGGACAAGATCCTCATCTCCGAGGTGGGCTCGGACAAGAACCGCGCGCTCGAGGGGACGACCGTCCTCGAAGCGGCCCAAAGGGCCGGGAAGGCCCCCTACGAGTTCATGCGCGACCTCATCGTCGAGGAGTCCAACCGCGTGGGCATGGTCGCCTTCTACGGGAACGAGGAGATCCTCGAGCGGATCCTGGCCCGCCCGTACATCGGGATCGGGGCGGACGGCAGCGCCGTCGCGCCCTACGGGGCTTTGAGCAAAGGGAAGCCCCATCCCCGGACCTACGGGACCTATCCCCGGGCCCTCGGCAGGTATGTCCGCGAAGAAAGGATGGTGCCGCTCGAGGAGATGGTCCGGAAAATCACGGCCATGCCGGCCGCCCAGATGGGCTTCGTCCGCCGGGGCCTGCTCAAGGCCGGCTGGGCCGCCGACGTCTGCGTCTTCGACCCCGACCGGATCATCGACAAGGCGACCTTCAAGGACCCGGCGGTCTACCCGGAAGGCGTCCACAAGGTCATCGTGAACGGCCAGCTCGTCGTCGACGAGGGGACGCACACCGGGCGCCTCCCGGGGCGGGTTCTGAGGAAGAACGAGCGGGGGGCGGTGGCGTGAGGCTCCACGGGCCGGGCCGGCGGCCGGCCGGGCCCGTCCTCGCTCTCGCCGCCTGGATCGCCGGGGTCGGCATGATGCGGGGCGGACAGGCCCCCGAGGTCCCGGCCGGGCCCGTCGTCCGGCTGAGCTACCGGGCTCTTCAGCCCGGGGAGCCCGTCATCATCCATCTCGACGCCGGCCCCGGGGTCCGGTCGGCCACGGTGAGCCTGTTGGGCCGGACGGCCGAGCTGAGGCCGGCCCCGGACGGCCGGAGCGTCTTCGCCTTTCTGGGGATCGACGTCCAAACCAAGCCGGGGACCCAGATCCTGACCGTTCGAGTGCTCAAGACCGGGGGCCAGGTCGAAAAGATCGACAAGGAGCTCCTCGTCGTCGAGCGCAAGTTCCCCTCGACCAAGCTGACGCTCGACCCCAACTATGTGACCCCGCCGGCGTCCCTCCAGGCCAGGATCAAGCGGGAGGCCGAGCTGGTCGCCCTGGCGATGAGCGTCGTCACGCCGGAATGGCTCGGCGACGGGCCGTTCGTCCTTCCGCATCCGGCGCCGTCGTGGGCCAACTTCGGCCAGAGGCGGCTCAACAACAACGTCCTGCAGTCCCTTCACACGGGCCTCGATCTCCGGGTGCCGTTCGGCGAGCCGATCGAAGCGACGAACGCCGGGCGGGTGGCCCTGGCCGCCGACCTCTACTTGGGCGGCAAGACGGTCATCATCGACCACGGCCTCGGCGTCTTCAGCTCGTACGGCCATCTGTCGGAGCTCCTCGTCAAGAGGGGAGAGGACGTGAAGAAAGGCCGGGCGGTCGGCCTCTGCGGCACGACCGGCCGCTCGACCGGCCCCCACCTCCACTGGGCCTTCCGGATCCTCGACGCCCGCGTCGACCCCGAGGCCATGCTCCGCCTGCCCTTGTAGGGCCGAGGGAATCGCCGGGGAACCAAATCCGTTGCGCCCCGTATGTCATAGGGATTAAACTGTCGTCTGTGATGAGATGAGCATCGAAGTCAAGGACCTGAGCTTCCGCTACGGGAAGATCGTCGCCCTCGACGGCGTCAGCATGAGCCTGGGGCAGGGCGCCGTGGGCCTCCTCGGCCCGAACGGGGCCGGCAAGAGCACGCTCCTGCGCATCCTCCTCGGCTTCCTCGTCCCGGATCGCGGCCAGGGCCGCGTCCTGGGATACGACATCCGGCGCGAACAGGCCCTGATCCGCCGCTCGGTCGGCTACATGCCCGAGAGCGACTGCTTCATCGCCGGCATGGACGCCGTGACCTTCACCGCCTATTTCGGCGAGCTGTCGGGCATGCCCCGCCAGGAGGCCATGAAGCGGGCCCACGAGGTCCTCTTCTACGTCGGCCTCGGCGAGTCCCGCTACAGGCTCCTCGACACCTATTCGGCCGGCATGAAGCAGCGGCTCAAGCTGGCCCAGGCCCTGGTCCACGACCCCCGGCTGCTGTTCCTCGACGAGCCGACCTCGAACCTCGATCCGACCGGGCGCATGGAAGTCCTCGAGCTCATCCGCGACATCTCCTCGAACAAGTCCGTCCAGGTCCTGCTGTCGTCGCACATCCTCGACGACATCGAAGCCCTCTGCGAATCGGTCGTCATCCTCAAGCTCGGGCGGGTCGCCGCCGAAGGCCGGATGGCCGATCTCCGGGCCCTCGACTTCGCCCTGTACGAGCTCCGCGTCAAGGGCGAGGCCGGGGCCTTCCGCCAGGATCTCGAAGGCCTCGGCGCGAGGGTCAACGAGACCGAGGACGGCCTGATCAAGGTCTACCTGCCCGAAGCGGGCGACCGGATGGACATCTTCCGGGCCGCGGCCCGGACCGGCGTCCAGGTCCGGGCCTTCGTCAGGAGCCGGACCTCGCTCGAGGACCTCTTTGCCGGCGTCGTGGGGGCGGACTGATGGCCACGGTCCGGGAAAAGGGCTACAGCCACTGGGAGGGGCGGCTCGAGGAGCGCCGCTTCCCCTGGTGGCCCATCACCCGGACGGGCATCCTGCTGGCCTTCCGCAAGAAGCGCTTCAAATTCCTCTTCGCCGGCGCGTTCTTCCCGGCGATCGTCGCCCTCGTCGGCCTCTATGTGTCCGAGCGGCTGGACGACTTCAAGGCCTTCGTCCAGGGCAGCGACCGGCTGATCGACATCGGCCCGAAATACTTCGCCTCCTATTTCCTGAGCGACTGGCTGGTGTTCATGATTCTCCTCGTCCTGGCCTATGGCGCGGGGGGGCTCATCGCCGACGACCTCAAGCACAGCTCCCTCCAGCTCTACTTCTCCCGGCCCCTCGGCAAGAAGGACTACCTCGTCGGGAAGATGGCGGTCATCGCCTTCTTCGTCCTCATCTTCACGGCCGTGCCGGGGCTCGTCCTGGTCGTCTTCAAGCTCATCTTCGCCGGCAGCTTCGAGTTCTTTCTCCTGTACCCCTGGCTGCCCCTGTCCATCCTCGGCTACGCGGCCCTGCTGACGGCGTTCTTCGGCTTCTATGTCCTCCTCCTGTCGGCCCTGAGCAAGAACTCCCGGTACGTCTTCGTCCTGACGTTCGGGACCTACACTTTCTCCTCCGTCCTCTACGGCATCCTCAACGGGATCTTCAGGGCCCCGTCCATGGCCTTGTTCTCGATCCCGGCCAATCTCCAGCAGGCCAAGGCCCTTCTCTTCGGCCTGAAGCCGCCCCACGACGTTCCGGCCGCGTGGTCGCTCGCCGTCCTGGCCGGGATCTGCGCCCTTTCGGCGGTCGTCCTCGGCCGGAAGACCCGCAGCGTCGAGGTGATCAAGTGAGCGCCGTCATCGCCGCGGCCGGCCTGTCCAAGTGGTACGGCAACATCCTCGGCCTCAACGACGTCACGCTCGAGATCGAAGAGGGCATCACCGGGCTCCTCGGCCCGAACGGCGCGGGCAAATCGACCTTCATGAAGCTCGTCACCGGCCAGCTGAAGCCCAACATCGGCGCCGTGACGGTCCGCGGCCGGAAGGTCTGGAACGAGCCGGAGACCTTCCGCGGCATCGGGTTCTGCGCCGAACAGGACGTCTTCTACGAGGACATCACCGGCTGGGAGTTCCTCACGGGCCTGCTCCGGTTCTACGGCTACGGGGCGTCCGAGATCAAGGCCCGGGCGGCCAGGGCCCTCGACATCGTCGATCTCACCGAGCACAGGGACCGGCTCATCCGCGGCTACAGCCGGGGCATGCGCCAGAGGATCAAGTTCGCCCAGGCCGTGGCCCACGATCCAGACATCCTCATCCTCGACGAGCCGCTCAGCGGGCTCGATCCGCTCGGGAAGCGGAAGCTCATCCGGCTCATCAAGGACTTCAAGAGCCAGGGCCGCACGGTCCTCGTCTCGAGCCACGTCCTGCCGGAGATCGAGGCCCTGACCTCGCGGATCGTCCTCATCCACCAGGGCAAGATCCTGGCCCAGGGCGACATCCCCTATATCCGCGAGCTCATCGAGAAGCACCCGCACCAGATCTCGGTGCGCTCGAGCGACCCGCGGGCGCTGGCTGCCCGCTTCGTCGGCGACCGGTCCATCCAGAAGATGACCTTCGACCCCGACGGCCGCACGGTCGTCGTGGAGACGCACAAGCGGGACGAGTTCTTCGGCCGGCTGACGGGCATCGTCCTCGAGGCCGGCATCGAGGTGGACGAGATCTCGTCGCCGGACGACAACCTCCAGTCCGTCTTCGAGTACCTGGTGGAGAGGTGACATGACCGCCGCGAGCGCCGTCCGCCAGGTCTTCGGCTTCTTCGCCTTCCTCGGCGCGAGGACCGGCAAGACGCGCGTCTTCGCCGTCCTCGGGCTCATCCCCGTCGCCCTGGCCGTCGTCGCGCGCGTCTTCCTGCGCGGCCGGGCCGGGCTCATGGCCGACGTCTCGACCGAGATCCTGATGGTCTTCTTCCTGCAGTTCTATGTCGTCATCCTGGCCCTCTTCTACGGCACGTCGGTCGCGGCCGAAGAGGTCGAGAACCGGACCTTGTCCTATCTCGTCACCCGGCCGATCCCCAAGTCGTCGATCGTCCTGGGCAAGTTCGCCGCCGCGGCGGCGCTCATGTTCGCGATGGTCGGCCTCAGCCTGAGCCTGTCCTATTTCATCATCAACGCCGCCCGGCTCGGGGACCCGGCGGTCGCCGGGACGTTCCTCCGCTATCTGGGCGTCCTCGGCCTCGGGATCCTCGCCTACACGGCCTTCTTCACCTTTCTCGGCACGGTCCTCAAGCGGGCCATCATCGTCGGCCTCGTCTTCGGGTTCGGGTGGGAGAACGTCATCCAGTATTTTCCCGGCTCGACGCAGCGGTTCTCCATCGTCCACTACCTGAAATCGCTCCTGCCGTACACGCCGGGGAGCGGTCCGACGGGAAGGGGCGTCGCGCTCCTGCTCTTCCGGCTGGAGCCCACGTCGCCCGCCGCGGCCGTCCTGGCTCTGGCCGCGATCACGGGCGTGCTGCTGGCGCTGGCCTGCGTCGTTTTCCGGGCCAAAGAATACCTGCCCGAGGACTAGGGCCCGGGGGCCCTGCTTCTTCGCTTCCGCGCGGCTCAGTCCTTCCTGGACTTCATGAAGTCGCCGGCCCTGGATTGGGCCATCTTGCCAAGCTCGTCCATGACCTCGTGGGAGACCCTGATGGCCAGACCGGCGTAGTCCCCGCCCGAGCTGATCGTGATCCCGCTCAGCAGCTCGGCCAAGGCCGGCTCACCGGCCGCGAACATCTCGGCCATGGCCTTGAAGCCGGTGAGGGCCGACGCGAGGTCGGCGTTCTGTTCCTTGGTGCCGCCGAGGGCGCGGATGTCGGCGACGAACCCGGAGGGCCGGTCGTCGAAAGCCAGGGTCAGGGCGGTGACACCCGAGAGGACCTTGAGCTGGGGGATCGCGTCGACGCCCTTCTTGACGAGCTCGGGCGGGATCCGGAAGGCCCCCCAGGCCAGGCCGGACTTGTCGACCTTCTTGAGGATGGCGGCCATCTCCGGGCTCTTGGCCAGCGGGTCCGCTTTCTTTTGGGCGACGTCGATGACTTCCCTGATGCCTTTTTCGGTGCCCAGGACGATGTGGGAGGCGTCGAGGAAGGCGACCTGGGTCTTCGACCTGTTCTCCGGGCCTTCGATATCGGAATAGATGGTCACGCCGTTGTAGAGCGTTTCCTTGGCCTGGGGCGCCTCGGCCTTGATCAGGCCCTGAAGCCTGGCCTGGTCGTATTTCAGGTTGATGATGACGGCCCCGTCCACGCCGGCGAGGCCGCTCGGCAGCGACCCCCCCAGGCCCAGCCCGATGTAGGCGATGTCCTTGAGCGGATCGATCCCGCTCGTCGCGACGAATTCGTCGTATTTGGCCTTGCCCTCGGGGTCCTGGAGGGCCTTTTGCGCGGCCTCTCCGGCCATGAGCTTCTTGACGTCGAAGGCCATAACTCCTGTCGCGGACCTGGGCAGCATGGTGACCAGGTCCTCGCCCGCCGCGGCGCCCGACTTGACGGCCGTGGACGGGGTGCAGGCCGCGTAGGCGGCGGCGAGAACGAGGGCCAAACAGAAAGACAGAGCTCTTTTCATCACCTGAACCTCCTCGAGAGTCGATGTTTCCCTATCTGGACTATACCATCTTCGACCCGGCCGGGCAAACCCGCGGGTCGGCGGGGAGAGAACGCGGGGGCTGACGGGCGGGGGGCATCCGGTTGCCGGGCGCGGCGTTTTGTTATAATTTGGCGAGGATGAGGTACAAATGAGCGAAGAGACCAGTGCCCCCGGACCCACGCCCTTCCAGCGGATCCTGGCCGGCCGCCGGAGCATCCGCCGCTATCTGACGACGCCGGTCGAGCCGGACAAGCTCCGGGCCTGCCTCGAGGCCGCCCGGATCGCGCCCTCGGCCCACAACGCCCAGCCGTGCCGGATCGTCGTCGTCGACGAGCCCGGGCTCAAGGACCGGCTGGCGGAGAAGGCGTTCTCCGGGCTCTATCGCCGTTCGCGGTTCGCCGCCGCCGCTCCGGTGATCCTGGTCCTTCTGGCCAAGAAGTCCTTCGTCGCCCACGGCCTCGGCGCCCGGTATCAGAGGATCCCCTACTATTTCGTCGATCTCGGCATCGCCGGCGAGCACATCGTCCTCCAGGCGGAGGAGCTGGGACTCGCGACGTGCTGGATGGGCTGGTTCAGCCGGCGTCACGCGCGCAGAGTCCTGAGCGTCCCCCGCCGGCTCAAGATCGTGGCCCTGATGCCCGTCGGCTACGCCGAAAAGAGGCCGACGCGCGAGCCGCCCCGCAAGACCTACGAGGAGATCGTCGCCTTCAACAGGGTTCCCGCGGATTGAAAGACCGGACCATGGCCGTTTTCGTCATCATCGCGCTCAGCGTCTACGGCCTCGTCAACTTCTACATCATCCGCCGCGGCGCCCAAGCCCTGGCGCCCGTCCCTGGGGCCCGCACGGTCTTCCTCGTCCTCTTCATCGGCCTGGCGCTCCTCTTCCCGCTGGGCCGCATCCTCATGAGCTTCGCCCGGGGCGGCCTGGTCTCGCTCCTGGTCGAGGTGGGGACGTTCCACCTGGCCGTCATGCTCTACGGCTTCATGGCCGTGCTGGCCGTGGACCTCGTGCGCCTGGCCAATACGGTCGCGCGGATCCTGCCCGCGGGCCTGGCCGGCGGGGGGGCGAGGCCGGGTCCGGCCGTCTTCGCCGCCGTCGCGGGCGCCGTCGGCCTCACCGTCGCCTACGGGGCCTGGAACGCGACGCGCCTGCGGACCGTCGACCTCGACCTTCACCTTCCGGCCCAAGCGGGCGCCGCGGGCGCGCTGACCGTGGTCGCGGCCTCCGACCTCCACCTCGGAACGATTGTGGGTCCGCGCCGCCTCGAGAAAGTCGTCGAGCGGATGGCCGCCCTCGGACCCGACGTCGTCCTCTTCGCCGGCGACATCGTCGACGAGACCGTGACCGATGAGATCGAAGCCAAGCTGGGCGGGATCATGCGCCGGCTCCGGGCGCCCCTGGGAGTCTTCGCCTGCCTGGGGAACCACGAGTCCTACAGCGGGCTCGAGAGGAACGTGGCCTGCCTCGAGTCCTGCGGCGTCACCGTCCTCCAGGACGAGGCGGTCGAGGTGGCCGGCGCGTTCGTCCTGGCCGGGAGAAGGGACCCGAGCTCACTCGCGGCCGGGGAGCGGCGGCTGTCCCTCCCGGACATCCTCTCCGGGAGCGGCGTCCGTCGGGACCTGCCCCTGGTCGTCCTCGACCACCAGCCGGTCCGCCTCGAGGAGGCCGAACAGGCCGGCGCCTCCCTCCAGATCTCCGGGCACACCCACGACGGGCAGATGTTCCCCATCGATGTCATCAACAGCCTGATCTACGAGCTCAATTGGGGCTCGCTCGACAAAGGCGGCACCCGCTACTATGTGACGAGCGGCGCGGGAACGTGGGGGCCCCCGGTGCGGATCGGCAGCCGGGCCGAGGTTGTCCGCATCCGGCTCCATTTCGACCGGACGCCCTGACGAAGCCGGGCGGAGAGAGTCGGGGAGCTACTTCTTGACCGGGGCGGCCGCGGCCTTGGACTGGTCGTAGCGGCGGACGACCTCGTCGGTGATGTCGATCGTCGGAGAGACGGTGACGACCCCGCTGTTCTGGGCGTCGAGGACGAGCTCGAGGCCGCGCTCCTTGGCCAGGGCCTCGATGATGGCGACCATCTCGACCTGGATCTTCTGAAGGACGTTGGCCGAGAGCTGTTGATAGTCGCGGGCCTGGTCCTCTTCGTAGCGCTTCCTCTTGGTCCTCTCTCTCTCGATGTCGGCCTGGAGGGCCATCAGGGCTTCGTTGGTCATCGTCAGCCGGCCCGTGTTCAGCCGGTTCTCGAGGAGCCGGATGGAGTCGTCCATCTTCTGGATATCGCCCTTGATCTTGGTTTCGCGTTCCGTCATCTGGTTCTGGGCCTTCTTGCCCTCGATCGAAGTCGCGAACGCCTTGGCCGAGTCGATGATGGCGATCTTGGCCGTCTGCTGGGCGTAGGACGCCGCGGCGACGGCCAGGATGATCAAGACGGCAAGCGGCGCGACGGTCATCATTCTCTTCATGAGAGGCCTCCTATGGTCCTATTCCTTTGAACTCGTTCCGTCCAGGAATGGATTCGCTATCTTAGCACGATTAGGCGATTTTTTTAAGTGTTTCGTCGATGCGCCCCAGGGCCCTCAGAAGATAGCCCTTCTCCGAGCCGTACCCGAAGCGCAGGTAGCCGTCCGTCTCGAAATGGTCGCCCGGGACGACGAGGACGCTCCTCTCCCGGATGAGGCGCTCGACGAGCTCGGTCGAATTGGCCTCGAGGGCATACCCGGCGAAGCAAATGGCGCCCGCCTGGGGAGGCCGGAACTTGAACAGGCCTTCATGGTCGCCCAGCCACTTGGCCAGGACGGGGAAGTTGGCGTTCAGAATGCCGCGGGTCCGGCCGAGGACGCGCTCCCGGGTCCCCGGGGACAGGGCGATCGTGGCCAGCCTGTCGCTCAGGGCCGAGGGGGAGATGGTCGTGTAATCGTGATAGGGCCAAGTCCTCTTGACGATCTCTTTGGGGCCGACGATCCAGCCGACCCGCAGGCCCGGCAGTCCGTAGGCCTTGGACAGGCCGTTGACGACGAGCGTCTTCTCCCACCGGCCCCAGAAGCTCGGGGTCGCGACCCCGGAGAGCTCGGCCCCCTGATAGACCTCGTCGGCCAGGATCCAGGCGCCGGCCCGGGCGGCCAGATCGACGATGCCGGTCATGGATTCCGCGGAAAGGACCGAACCGGTCGGGTTGTTGGGATTGGTCAGGACGATGAGCTTGGTCTTCGGCGTGACCAGACGGCCCATCTCGTCGAGGTCGGGTTGCCAGCCCAGGCCCTCGCGGAGCCGGAAGGGCCTGACCTCGGCGCCGAAGGCCCGCAGCAGGCCGGCCATCTGCATGTAGTTCGGCAGCTCGAAGAGCACTTCGTCCCCGGGCTCGATGAGGCTCCACATGAGCAGGAAGTTCGCCTCCGACGAGCCGGCCGTGGCCAGGACCTGGTCCAGGCCGATGCCCGGGTAGAGACGGGCGATGCGCTCGCGGAGCGGGACCGTCCCGTTCGTCTGGGTGTAGCCGAGCTCGATCCCGGCGAGCTCGTCGATCTCGGCCGGAGTCAGGAGCTCCTTGAGGCTCAGGGGGTGGACGCCGCTCTCGGACAGGTTGTAGTCGACGACGTTCTCCCAGGTCGACTGCATGCGCTCCATCCTGAAGACGTCGATGTGCATGGGGAAACCTCTCAGCGTGGAATCAGATCTCGACTTTGAACACGCCCTTGAGGGCGAAGCCGAAGGCGATCGACAGGGCGAGGTAGGCGACGAGCCAGTGGACGCTCAGGCCGAAGGCCGAGAGGCTCTTGGCCGGATAGAGCACCTCGACGGTTCGGACGGGCGTCCCTTTGGGGAGGGGCGGCTCGCCCGGGTGGAGGAGCCTCTTCCAGAACGAGCCCCGGGAGGCCAGGGCCGAGACTTTGGTCAGGGTCCGGCCGCCCACGACGACCGACTTCTCGATCGCGAGCCCGCCCGTCCGCAGGAGAAGCTTGCCGTCGCCGGGAGCGAGGGCCTTGACCCGCCAGACGACCTCGCGCTCGTCGGGGACGCGGACGGCCGGCGCGGTGATCTCGAGGCCCGGCGGCGCTTCGAGCGCGAGGTCGAGCGTGACGGGGTCCGCGGTCCGTTCGAGACCGGCCTTGACCAGCGTCTCCTCGCCCGGCCGGAGCGGGGCCCGGTCGAACCAGAGGCCGAGCTGGGCCAGGATGAGGACGAGCGGAACGATCATGACGGCCAGAGGCTTCAGATTGGCGGCCAGGTAGGCCAGATTGGCCCTGAGTACGGCCCCCTGGGCGGCCAGGGTGACGCGCATGTCGTCCTTGTAGAGGCGCATCTCGTAGAGGTGAGCCTTGATCCGGTCCTTGGCCCGGCGGATGGCCGCCTGGTTCGAGGCGAGCTTGTAGACCTCGAGCATGAGCAGGGCCGTCAGGAGGGACACGGCCGCCATCCCGAACCAGGGCGAAAGGTCCCTGAACGGCAGAAGGACGAGGGCGACGGCCCGGCCGAAGACGAGGTTGACGATCGACATGGCGCTCAGCCGATGTAGCCCAGCCCCTTGAGCTTCTTCTTGATCTCCTCTTCCGAGTCCGCTTCCTCGATCTTGGCCACTTCCTTCTCGAGGCAGTGGCTGACGAACTCCTCGACCGAAGAGTAGCCCGACAGCTCGGCGTATTTCTTGATCTTCCCGTACAGGGCCTTGTCGATGGCGACTTTCGCGCTGGCCATGGGGCTCTCCTTTCGACCCGTTATCCGAGGACGTTCCGGCCGGTCATGTCCCGGGGCTTTTCGACGCCGAAGACGCCGAGGACCGAGGCGGTCAGGTCCTCCAGGACCGGGGCCTCGGCCGTGAACTTGCGGTTGGAGAAGGCGATGCCGGGCAGGACGTCCGGCGCGGACATGTGGTCGCCGCTCCACCTCTGGGTGTTGTTCTCGAGGACCTCCTGCGGGAAGCCGCCGAGAGGCGACTGCCACGAGATCCTGTAGCCGCGGTTGAAGCCGAGAATGATGTCAGGGGCCCGGTCCGCGTTCGCGCCCCTGTAGGCCTCTCTGGAGATGAACGCCTTGAGGATGGGGCGCTCTCCGGTCAGGGGGTCGGTCACGGCCTCGAGCTTCCGGGCGATCTCGCGGACGAGGTTGTCCTTGTCGGCGCCCGGGGCGACGATGCCCTCTCCCTCGCGCCCCTTCTCGTTGATGTAGAGGCTGTTGAGCCCGACGCCGTAGGCCCGGGACCTGGCCCAGTCGGAGTTGTCGAAGAGGGCCGACTCCTCCTGTTTCCAGGGCCTCTTCAGCCGGTGATAGCCCTCCCGGAGGAGCCAGGTATTGAGATTGAAGCCGCGGCGGAACGTGGCGAAGCCGTGGTCGGACATGGCCAGGACGACGGTGTCCTTGTCCGCCTTCCTCAGCGCCGCGTCGAGGGCCCGGTCCATCTCGCCGTATGTCCTGGCGATGACGTCGCCGAAGCGGGCGGCGAGCTTCTCGTCGTAGGCGGGGTGCCCGGGGTCGGTCAAGCGCCAGAACATGTGCTGGCGCTGGTCGGCGTTGGAGAAATAGAAGAACAGGAGGCCCTCGTCGAACCGGCCCAGCTCGTACTCGAGCATGGCCAGGCTCTCCTCATAGACCTTGTTGTCGAGCTCGAGGAACTCGGCCTCGTCGAGGATGCCGTTGTCGAGGGCGCTGGTGTCGGCGGGCAGGCCCTTGGTGAAGTAGGGCCCGAAGCGCTTCTCCAGCTCCCGGGCGTACGACTCCGGGGTGGAGAGGGGTAGGGCCGGCCGGGCCGGATCGATGTGGATGGGGGAGACGTAGAGCTTGAACTTCGGCCGGACCTCCTTGAGATAAAAAAGGCACATGCCGTGGACGTTTTGGGTAGGAATGAGGGTGAAGCGGAGCCGGACCCAGCCGCTCCACTCCTTTTCCTTGAGCACGAATTCGTTCCCCTGGATTCGGATCTTGGCCGCCGCGTTCGAAGGGTCGATGAAGATCTGGAAGGGGATGGTGGTGTCCGGCCTGTCCGTTTTGAGGCTGTTGACGGGTCCGGGAAGCTCGGCCTCGACTCTGTTGCCGACGACATAGACGTCGTGGACCTCTCCGCCTCCCCCCGCTTCTTGGACCAGGCTCGGCGGATCGTCCGTGTAATAGCGGAACCATCCGTATGTGCCCCTGATGTCGGGCGTGTTCATCCCGGCGAGCGTCCTCTGCTTCGTTTCCGCGGGCGGATAGTTGGTGGGCATCTTGAAGACCGTCGACGGCACGCCGGCGTCCTCGAGGATCTGCCAGAACGTTTTCCCCTTGCGCAGGCTCCGCACCCGTCCGCTCGAAAGCGGGATGAGGGTTTTGCCGAGCCGGACGGTCTTCCCGGCGCCCAAGGTCTCAGTCGAGGAGAAGACGGGGATGTACGTTTTCGGGTCGCGGTGGATGAAATCGAAGATGCCGTGACCGCCGGGGCCCATGCCGGTGATGAAGTTCGACCAGGCCACGGGCGTTTGGGGCGGGAGGCTCGTGCCGAGCGGCCGGAAATCGCCGCCCTGGCGGAGGAGCTTGGCGAAAGCCGGGAGACGCCCTTCATCGATCCAGCGGCGGGTCAGGACCGGATCGAGGCCGTCGAGGCCGAGGACGATCATCCTGGTCGTCGTCCGGGCCTTGCCGTAAGCCTTGGGAACGAGGCGTGGGGCCCCGCCCAGGCCCAGCGCGGCCGAAGCCGCCACGCCCGCCTTGAGGAACTCCCGGCGGCTGAGGGCCGTCCGCTTGTGATCGCTCATGACTCTTTCCCCTGTCGCATTCCGGCCAGCGCGGCGACGTCGACCAGGCCTTGCCCGTCCATGTGGGCCGGCGGCGCGATCCCGAAGAGCTCGAGGACCGTCGGGGCGAGGTCCATGATCGACGGCTCGGTCCGCGCGAGCCTGAGGCTGGAGAAGAGGACCCCGGGCACGAGCGCGGGATCGATGCAATGATCGCCGCTCCAGGCTTTGGTGTTGTCCTCGATGACGGTGTCGTCGACGATGCCCGTGACCCCGTCCCAGGAGGCCCGATAGCCCTCGTTGTAGCCGATGAGGAGGTCCGGGGCGTTGTCCTTGTAGGGGCCGGCGTAGATGGCTTCGCGGTCGTAGACGCGCGTGATCGCGGCCGGGCCGTTCGGCCCGTCCCTGAGGGCGGCGAGCTTCGACGCCAGCTCGGCCTTGAGCGCCGCCGCCTCGTTTCCCGGTTCGACCGTCCCCCGGGCCTCGCGGCCCCTGAGATTGAGATAGACGCCGCCGAGGCCGAGGCCGTAGGCCTTCGTCCGGTCCCAATCGACGTCCTTGAACCACTCGCCGCTGTCGGTCTGGCCCGCGGCCAGGGCCAGGTAGCCGTTCCGGTGGAGCCACGAATTGAGGTTGACGCCCCGCCGGAAGGACTTGAAGCCGTGGTCGGACATGACGAAGAGGACGTCCTTGGGGCCGAGGTCCGCGGCGACCCGGCCGACGAGGCCGTCCATTCTTTTATAGAGGTCCTCGATGACGGCCGCGCTCAGCCGGGCCGGGGCCGCCTCGAGGGCCGGGTGGGACTTGTCGAGATAGCGGAAGAACATGTGCTGGACGCTGTCGGTCGTCTCGAAGACGATCGCGACCAGGCCGCGCGGCGTCCTGGCCAGGGCGTTCCCGAGCAGGGCCTCCCATTCGGCGTGGTTCGCGTAGGTCAGCTCGAGGAAGGCCTTTTCGTCGAGCGCCCCTTCGTTGAGGGCCCAGGTGTCGTTGGCCTCGCCGAGGGTGGTGAAGCGGCCGAGGAGCTTGGCCAGATAGACGGAGTAGATGAAGGGATGCGAGATCGGCAGGGCGGGCCTCTCCGGATCGATGTTGAGAGGCGTCACGTACATCTCGAACCGGGGCTCGAGCGCGGCGATGCGGAAGCGGCAGGCGCCCCGGACCTTCGTGCCCAGGCCGGCCTTGAAAGCGACCGGGGTCCAGGGGCTGAAGGTCCTCTCTTTCAGGAAGAACTCCTTCGACCCCTGGATTCGGAGCCGGGCCCCGCCCTTGTCCTTGTCGATGGTGATCGTCAGGGGCAGGAGGATCTCGGCGGGCTTCTTGAGCAGGGAGTTCTCGGGGCCGGAGATGGCGGTCTTGATGACCGACCCTTCCCGGCGGACGAGGACGGCGACGCCGCCTTCGTGCTTGCGGACCTTCTCGGCGTCCTCGGTGAAGAGCGCGAACGTCCCCTGACTGCCCTTGAGGTCCGGGGCGCACATGCCGGACAGAAGGCGCCCCTTGAATCTTTCGGGCGGGAAGGTGATCGGCACCCTCAGGACGGTCGAAGCGATCCCCTTGTCGCCGAGGATCTTCCAGAACGGGACGCTCTTCCGCAGGCCGCGGATCTCGGGCTTGGAGAGCGGGACGACGTACCTGCCCAGGGTGAGCGTCCGCTTCGGCCTGCCGATGCGGGCCGAGGACAGGTCGGGGAGGTAGGTCCGGGGGTCGCGGCTGAGGAAATCGAAGATATTGTGCTTGGACGGCTCGGCGCCGGTCATGAACGACGACCAGGCCACGGGCGAGATGGCCGGCGTCGTCGTCCGCAGACGGGAGTAGGTCCCTTCCTTTTTGAGCCGGGCCAGGTTCGGCAGCTTCCCCTCGGCCATGAACCTCTCCGCGAGCGTCGGCTCGAGGCCGTCGAGGCCGAGGACGACGAGCCGATCGACCGGGCTCGTCCGGTAGGCCCGTCGTCCCCGGATCGCCTTCCAGGCGAACCGGAAGGGCCAGGACAGGAATGAGAACAAGGCCAGCAGCAGGGTCAGGAAGAGGATGAGGAAGGAGGACAGGAAGGCGAACCCGGCCCCGGGGCCGATATAGCCCAGCAGGGGGGAGGCCAGGGCCAGTCCGAGGGTCGCCGCGACGAGGAGGCCCGATTTCTTCATCAGAAATTCTTGAGGATGAGGGGGGCGACGTCGGCGATCTGGAGCGAGTCGCCGTGGTCCTCCGCGGCCCAGAAGAAGGCGTCGTCCCAGGTGTGCATGCCCTGGAGACCGGGCCGGCCGAAGACGTCTTTTCGCCTCACCGAGCCCTTCATGTCGAACCCGGGCTCGCCGACGACGATGAGGTCAGGGCCCTTGGCCGCGTGCGGGCCCGAGTAGACCTCCTCGGCGAAAAAGACCTTGCGGACGACCCGGCGGCCGCCGTAGTGGAGCTTGGCCAGCTTGCCGGCGATCTCCTCCTTGAGGGCCTTGCGGGCCGACCGTTCGACCGAGCCCTTGGGGAACCTGTTCTTGGCGTTGAGGTAGATCCGATTGGGATCGAGCGCGAAGGCGCGGGTGCGGCCGTGGATGTCCTCGAGCGATTCGGGCTCGGGTTTGAGGAACTTCAGATAGCCGTTCTTCTCCAGCCAGGCGTTGAGGTAGACCTCCGCGTCCGTGCCGGTGGAGCCGTGATCGGACAGGATGTAGAAGCCGGCGTAGGTGTTGGCGATCTTGTGGTAGGCGGCGACGATCTTGCCGATGAGGCGGTCGATGTGCCGGTAAAAGTCGAGAAAGCCCTGGTGGAAGGGATGGGCCGGGTCCTCGTAGGCCCGCCAGAGGAAATGGTGGAGGCGGTCGGTCCCGGTGACGACGAACTCGAAGTAATCCCAGCCTTCCTCCCAGAAGAAGTTCAGCGCTTTCTGGCCTCCGGCCATGGTCTTGCTGAGCTCCAGCCAGAGGACCTCGGGCCTTTCCCGGCACTTGAGGATGTCGACGTCGATCTGGTAGCCCATCTGCTCGAGGACGGCCCGGTAGGACATCGGCCAGACCGCCTTGGCCAGCTCCAGGGCGACGAAGCCGGAGATGAGGGCCCCGTCGACCTTGCGGGCGGGGTAGGTCGAAGGCTGGTTGATGATGATGCTCTTTTTCCCCTTGGCCCCGAGCCGGTCCCAGATGGTCGGGGCCTTGACGTCGAGGAAGTTGGGGAAACGGACGGCGTAGGACTTGGCCTTGAAGTCGGTGAAGCCGAAGATGCCGTGGGTCCCGGCGTTCGTCCCGGTCATGAAGTCGGTCCAGGACACCGAGGAGACCTCGGGCAGGCTGGCCCTCATCTTGTGGATCTTGCCGATATCCATGAGCCGGGCCATGGTCGACATGACCCCGCGCTGGGCCAGCTCGACGATCATCCCGTAAGGAACGCCGTCAAGGCCGATGACGCAGGCGCGATTGGTCTTTTTGGGCTTGGGGACGGCCATGACAGCTCGTTTCCTTCCAGAACTGACTATTTTACCGCAAGATACGGGCCCGGTCAAACGACCCATTGACTTCGGCCGGCCGCAGGCGTTAAATGGGGGCTAAAAAAAAGAGGTCACCATGACAGGATCCGAAAGGCTCCGCGGCCGTCTGGTCCGCGAATACGAGAAAAAGACCGTCCGCAGCCGGGCGATGTTCCGGCGGGCCGGGAAGGTCATGATCGCCGGGGGGAGCCACACCATCCGGCTCTGGCGCCCGCACCCCTTTTTCGCCGTCTCGGCGGACGGCCCGATCGTCCGGGACGTCGACGGCAACGCCTACATCGACTATTGGCAGGGTCACTACGCCAACGTCCTCGGCCACAACCCCCGGCTCATCCGCAGCCGGATCGCGCCCTCGCTCGAGCGCGGCGCCCTGCACACCGGATTCGAGGCCGCCCATCAGATCGAGCTGGCCGAGGCGCTCATCCGCGGTCTCGGCGGCCGCGACGCCAAGGTCCGCTTCACCACCTCGGGCACCCTGGCCACCATGTACGCGATCATGATGGCCCAGGGGCTGACGGGCCGGGACCACGTCCTCAAGGTCGGGGGCGGCTGGCACGGCGCTTCCCCCTACCTGCTGAAGGGCGTCAAGCATCACGGCCCGGACGGCTTTGAGGGCCGGGAATCGGCCGGGGTCCTCGAAGACATCTTCCGGAGGACGCTCATCACCCGGTTCAACGACGTCGCCGACCTCGAGCGGGTCATCGGCGAGCACGGGGACCGCATCGCCTGCTTCATCGTCGAGCCCTTCCTCGGCGTCGGCGGCTTTCTCGCGGCCTCGAAGGCCTATCTCGAGACTGCCCGCCGCCTGACGGCCCGGCGCGGCATCCTTCTCATCCTGGACGAGATCATCTCGGGGTACCGCTTCTGCCCGGGCGGGGTCCAGGGGCTCTACGGCGTCCGGCCGGACCTGACGACGGTCGGCAAGGTCATCGGCGGCGGCCACGCCGTGGCCGCGGTGGTCGGGCCGCGCGAGATCATGGAGGAGTGCGAGCGCGGCCGCGGCGGCGGCACGCGCGTCTATTTCGAGGGCGGGACGTTCTCGGCCCACGCCGAGTACATGAAGGCCGGGCTGATCATGCTCGGCCATCTCGCCGGCCACGCCGCGACGGTCTATCCGAAGCTGGCCCGCGCCGGCGAGCGGCTGCGCCGCGGGATCGAGCGCGTCTTCGCCGAGGCCGGCATCGAGGCCCGCTGCACCGGCGACGGGAACGAGGTCGTCCCCGGCAGCTCGCTCTTCATGGTCCATTTCCCGCGGCGCCCCGGGACGGCCTACGACCGTCCCGAGGACATCCATGACGCCGAACGGTCGAACCTGGCCCTACGGGAGGACCTGTTGAAGCTGGCCCTGCTCGTCAACGGCGTCAACGTCGTCCACGGCGGCGGCGCGGTCTCCGCGGCCCACGGGCCGAAGGAGATCGAGGCGACGATCGCCGCCTACGGGGAAGCGGCCCGGCTGTTCGGCCGCTACCTGGACTGACGCTTATCTACCTCTTCAGCTCGAACATGTAGGCGCCGCTGCCGACCTTGAAGGCAACGCGCTTCCTGTCGTCCCCGGCCGGGTCGATCTCCGGGACCGGATCGACCGCGTGCCCGGCGCGCCAGAGGAGCTTCCCCGACTCGAGGATCCTGGCCCCGGGCCAGAGCAGGGGGACATGGACCTCGCCGGTCGCGCCGACGGGGACCGTGACTTCGAGCGAAAGCCCGTCCCCGGCCAATCTCCACGACGCTTCGACCCGGCCGGCGACCGTGTCCAGCCGGGCCTCGACGAACGTGAGGTCTCCGAGGACGTGGGGCCGGAACCGGACCGCCCTCCAGCCCGGGAGGAGAGGGGAGAGCCCGGCCAGGACGCGATAGAACCAGCCGTCGACGGCGCCGAGCATGACGTGGTTCTGGGAGTTCATGGCCTGCCCGGTCAGCTTCTCCCAGCGCTCCCAGAGGGTCGTGGCGCCTTCGGCCAGCATATAGCCCCAGCCGGGATAGCTTTTCTGCGTGGCCGTGCGGTAGGCGGCCTCCGCTTGGCCGGCCTCGGTCAGGACGTCGAGGATATAGCGCGTCCCGAGGATCCCGGTGTCGACGTGATAGTCCTGCTGGCGGACGACGCTCTGGACGAGGCTGGCCACGACCTTGTCCTTCCTGTCCGCCGGGACCATGTCCAGGTAGAGAGGCAGGGCGTTGGAGGTCTGGTTCGGGTAGGTGTCCACGGGGCTGACGCGGATGGCCGCGTATTGGGTCTCGCCGAGGTAGGCCCCGTTGAAGGCCGCTTTGACGGACTCGGCCAGCCGGGCGTACTGCTGGGTCTCCTCGGCCCGGCCGAGCACGGAGGCGAGGCGGGCCAGGATGAGCACGTCGTGGTAGTAATACCAGGTCGAGGTCAGGTCCACGGGCGTCTTCTTGGGCACGATCCCGCCGGGGGGGCACCAGTCGCCGTACTTGCCGAGGGAGCGGATGAGGCCCCGGTCCGCGTTCCGGCCGAGATAGTCGATGTAGCGCTTCAGGCTCCCGTAGTGGGCGGCGACGAGGCCGCGGTCGCCGTAATGGTCCCAGAGGAGCTCGACGAGCGTGGCATAGGCCGAGCTCCAGGCCGGGTCGGCGGGGTAGAGGCGCGGGAGATAGGGCGGCACGACGTCGGGGAGGCTCCCGTCGTCCTTCTGGGCCAGACGGATGTCGTCGAGGAACTTGGCATAGAAGGCCGCCATGTTGAAGTTGAACACGGCCTCTTCGGCCGAGAGATGGGCGTCGCCGAGCCAGCCGTGCCGCTCGTCGCGCTGGGGGCAATCGGTGGGGATGCTCATGAGGTTCGAGAGCTGGCCCCAGAGGACGTTCCCGTGGATGGCGTTGACCAGCTCGCTCGACGTGCGGAGCTCGCCCGCGGGCTCGACGTCCGAATGGACGAAACGGCCCTCGAGGGCGTCGGGTCCGGGCTCGCCGGGGTACCCGGTCATCTCGACGTAGCGGAAGCCGTGGTAGGTGAACCGGGGCTCGTGGACCTCGGGCCCGCCCCCGCGCAGGATATAGATGTCGGTGGCCTCGGCGTTCTCGTTGGGCCCGAAGTTGAGCGTCCCGTCCTCGTGGAGGAGCTCGGCGTGGCGGAGGCGGACCTCCGTGCCCATCGGCCCCTCGACGTTCAGCCGGGTCCAGCCGGAGAAGTTCTGCCCGAAGTCGAAGACGGCGGCCCCGGAGGAGAGCCGGCGGACCGACCGCGGCGCGAGCGTTGCGGCGACCCGGACCGGGGGCATCATCTGGGAGACCAGAGGGTATCCGGCGCAGGAGACGGCCTTGTCCCAGGCCCGGTCGTCGAACCCCGGCTGGTCCCAGCCGTCGATGAGGATCCGGGCGTCGTACCGTTCGCCGTAATACAGGCCGTTCTCCTGCAGGGGACCGTTCGACGTCCTCCATCTCTCGTCGGAGAACAAGACCCGCCGCTCGCCGCTCTCGGACTCGATCTCGATGCGGCAGGTGAGCTTGGGCGCGTCGTAGCCGTAGCTCCGGATGTGGCGGCCGTTGCCGAGGATGACGCCGACGGCGTTCTTGTCGCGGAGGAGGCCGGTCACGTCGTGGGAGGCATAGAGGGCCTTCTTCCCGTAGTCCGTCCAGCCCGGATCGAGGACGCTCGTCCCGACCTTCGCCCCGTTCAGGCGCAGCTCGTAGTGGCCGAGGCCGGAGATGAAGATCATGGCCAGGGCGGCCCGGTCCCTGCAGGCGAATTCGTGCCGGAAGTAGACCGCGCAGGCCTGGCTGTCCTCGGGGCCCGGGTGGCCGAGGAGGACCGTTCCCTTGGAGCGGAACTCCGTGACGCGCCGCGCGGCGATCCACTTCGGCTTCCAATCGCCGGGGTTGAGGAACCCCGTCACGAACGACGCCGGCTCGCTCCACGGGCTGACCCGGCCTTCGCGGTCCCGCCAGCGGACCTTCCAGAAGTACCGGGCGCAGCTCGAGAGGGGCTCGCCCCGGTATTCCAGGGCCGGGGCCCCGTCCCCTTCGATCAGGCCCGTGTCCCAGAAGTCGCCGATATCGCTCCGGAGGAGCTCCTCCGCGGACGAGACGAGGACGTGGAGGCCTTTCGGGCGGTCGCCCCGGACCGGGCTCTCGACGACCCACGAAAGCCGCGGCGAAGCGGTATCGACGCCGAGCGGTTCGTCGAGATATTGACAGCGGAGGCGGGCGGGGGGGCGCGGCGTCATGGCGGACCTCACGGATGCGACGGGCTGAAGGCGGGCCCATTATAGGGATTCGGGGCCGGGTCTGTAAAGCCGGCCCCGCGGTGCTACAGGCCCGAGGAGGCGGAGGCCTGGGCCAGGAAGTAGTCGGCGACTTCGATGCCGTACTTGGCCGGGTCGAGGGCGGTCGCGATCGTCCGCTTGAACCGGCCCGTGGCGTCGTCCCGCTCGGTCAGGTCGACCGTCCCGCCGTCGAACTTGCGGCCCGTCGCGTCGGTGATGAGCTTGACCGCGGGCCGCAGGACGAGCTTGGGGTCGGGGTTGAGGTCCAGGACGATGCCGAGCTCTCCGGTCGTCAGGGCCACCAGTGTGCCGATGGGGAAGATGCCCATCATGTTGACGAAGGCCTTGAGGATGACCGGGTTGAACTCCGTGCCGCTCTGCTCGAGCATGAGGCTCAGGGCCTCGGCCCGGGTGAAGTCCTTGGCCCGGTAGACGCGCTTGGTGGTGATGGCGTCGAAGACGTCGACGACCTTGACGATCTTGCTGAAGAGATTGACGTCGCCCTTCCGGAAATAGCGCGGGTAGCCGGACAGGTCCTCCTTGATATGGTGCTCGAGGGCGACGTGGATGGCCCGCAGGGGCAGGCGCCGGAACTCCTGGAGGAGGGCCAGCTTCTCGGCGCCGTGGAAGGGGTGCTTTTCCATGATGTCGCGCTCGGCCTCGGTCAGGCGGCCCGGCTTGTTCAGGATCTCGAGCGGCGTCTCGGTCTTGCCCAGGTCGTGGAAGAAGGCGGCCATGCCCAGGTCGACGAGCTCGGCTCGGCTCAGGCCGAGCCGGCGGCCGAGCGCTGTCGCCAGCAGGCAGACGTTGACGGAATGGTTGAGCGTGTACTCGTCGTGGTTCTTGATGTTGGTCAGGCCGTGGACGAAGCCCTCGTCCTCGACGATGTGGTTGTAGATCGACTGCATGAGGCGCCGCGTCGTGCTGATCTTGATGGGCTCGTTGCGCTGGTCGCGGCCGAACGACTCCTTGAGGTGGACGATGCTGAGGAAGAACAGCCGGGCCGAGCTCTGATGGATCCCCTGCGGGATCTCCTCGTCGGAGATCTTCTCCAGCCCGACGTTGCGGACGCCGGCCGCGTCGAGGTCGGCCAGGAGCTGGGCGTAGCCGTCGGCGTCCTTCTTCTCGCGCTTGGCGAAGACGGACATGAAGGCGAGGAGCTCGTCCCGGGTCAGGCCCGGCAGGAAATCGATCGCCTCGACGTTCCGGGTGCGGAATTCCTCGATCGCCGCCTTGAACATGCCGTAGGTCCCGACGCCGAACTTGAGCCGGACGCCGTTCATGAGCAGGACGCCCTGACGGACGCGCAGGGACGCTTCGCCGGCGTCCTTGAGGACGGCCGAGAGACTGTCGAAGAAGAGACGGCCCTGCTCCTGGAAGGCGTCGTTGCGGGTGTCGTAGATCTTGGCGATCTTGTCCACGATGTGGAACCGGGTGAGGAGCTCGACGCCGGCCCTCTGGAAGGCCTTGGCTTCGGCCCCGGTCGCTGGCTTGGGGATGCTTTTTTCGTCCATTCCCGTTGTCCCTAGGCCCGGGGCCCTCCTGAGGGCGGCAGGCGGACGAGCGCGGCCTCGCAGGCTTCGCGGACCTTTTTCGTCCGGCCGAGGACGCCCTTTTGAAGCGCCTGGACGGCCTCGTCGGTCGCCATGCTCTCCAGGCCGGCCACGGCGGCCAGCCGGGCCTCGAGGCGCTTCTTCGACGCGAACAGGCCGGACTTCAGGAGCGTTCCGCTGAGGAACTCGAGGGCTTCGGCCGATCTCGTCCGGCCGAGGTAGGCGAGCAGGGCCTCCTTCTCCTTGAGGCTTTTCGCCTGGAATTCCCGGCCCGAGGCCTCGCGCAGGATCTGCTGGACGCGCGCCCCTCCCTGGGCGGGGTCGAGGACCAGGACCGCCTGGATCCGGACCTCCTCGTCGGGGTCGTTGAGGAACCCGGCGAGGATGCGGCCGGCCATCGGGTCCCCGGACCGCCCCAGGACCCGGATGGCCTCGGACTTGATCTCCTTGTTCTGGAAATTCACGAACGGCGCGAGATGGGGGATGCCCCGGCTGTCGCGGATCCGGGCCAGGATGCCGATGATCTGACGCGCCAGGTCGGGCCGGGCGTTGTCGGCCAGGCCGGCCAGGAGCCCGGGATTGGCTTCGCCGGTCTTCTCGATGAAGTCGATGATCTTGTGCTTCGCTTCGCCGTCGGGGGCGATGTCGAAGAGGTCGGCGGCCAGGCCGAGCGAGGAGGGGCCGACCAGCCAGAAGAAGCCCAGCAGGGACTCCCAGTCCAGGGCCTTCTTCTTGTCCAGCAGGGTCTTGACCGCCTCGACCGTCTTGGGGCTGACGGTGCGCCTGAGGAAGCCGTCGAGCAGGGCCGCCTTGGCGGGGTCGTGGCCCAGGTTCCGGCCGAGATCGTGGACCTTCTGGATGATCAGCACGGCGACATGGAAACTGCCGCGCTGGAGCTGGTCGAAGTGATACGCCAGCAGGGCGTCGAGGCTGGCCTGGCAGCTCGCGGCGTTCTCCTCGAGATAGATGATCTCGACCATGAGGTCGATGTACTCTTCCTCCGGCGAGATCGTCCGGTTCGCCCGGACCATGGCCTCGAGGGCCTGGAGCTCGTCTTCGGTCAGGGTCGGGTCCATGGACGCGGCCGGGCTGATCAGGCTTTCGCCGACGGACGCGGCCGTATCGGGGCCGGCCGGCCCGGCTTCGGGGTCCTCGGCCGACGCGCCGGGGCCGGCCGGGTCCGACTGGGCGGCGGCCTGTTCGACCGCTTCCCGGTCCCGGGCGTCGAGATCGACCCGCCCCTGGGAGAATTTCGCCGTGTCGACCCGGACTTCGATCGTCTCCTGAGAGAGCCCGTCCGGAAGATCGGCCAGGTCCTGAAGGGCCCGCGAATCGCGGGTCTCGGCCAGGATGCGGTTCTCGAGGAATTCGTCCGGCGCGTAATATTGGATGTTCGGGAAATCGCGCTCCCAGAGGGCGACGACGATATCGCTGTCTTCGGCCGGCTTCTGGGCTTCCGCCGCGATCATCTCCAGGAACTCCAGGATCTCCGCCCGCTCCAGGCCCTGGTAGAAAAAGAGGGCCTGCAGGCCGTCCTTGAAGAAGAAGAACGGCAGGCTCTTGATGGCCACCTCGTCGACGTAGACGGGCTTCCCGCCGTAGGTGAAGGTGAACTCCTCGATGCCGACCTGGAGCTTCTGGTAGGCGGCCAGGAAGCCCGTGAATTTCTGGGTCAGCTGATCGACGAACCCTCTGACGGTCGTGTGCTCGCTCGGGAAGATCTTCATGGCCGAGACGGTGTTGGCCAGATAGTGGAGCAGGTCCTTGGCCCTTTCGACGCGAGCGGGATCGATGGTGTCGAGGGACGGCGCCTCGCTCGCCGGCGATGCCTTGGGCTCCATGCTCATATCGGTCCCTGTCTCCTCAGTTTATCCGGATCGGCCCGGGCGTCAATCTCCTGTTTAGTCGGGGAGGCGGGGGCCGGGGCCGAAAGAAACCGGAACAAAAGGCCTCAGCGGCGGCTGAGGACCCGGCGCTCGTAGGCTTCGACCTCCCGCAGCCACTCCCCGCCGGGCGGGACGGAGCTCTTCAGGCAATAGGCGTCCCAGACCGGCCCGAAGGGCAGGGCCTTGAGCTCCTCGAGAAGCGACAGGCGCTGGAGGGCCTTCGAGGGAGCGTCGAGCTCGCGGGCCTTTTCGGCGGGTTCGAGCAAAGCCAGGAGAAGCCCCTTGAGCACGGACCGGGCCCCGAGCACCCAGGCCCCGATCCTGTTGAAGCTGGCGTCGAAGTAATCGAGCGCGATGTGGATGCGGTCGAGCGCCTGGCTGCGGACGATCTCGGCGGCCAGCTCGCGGACCTCGTCGTTGAGCAGGACGACGTGGTCGCTGTCCCAGCGCACGCCGCGGCTGACGTGGAGGAGGATCTCGCCGGAGAAGGGGAGGATGGCCGAGATCTTGTCGGCCACGGACTCGGTCGGGTGGAAGTGACCGAGGTCGAGACAGACGATCTTGCCCCGCGTCAGCGCGTAGCCCAGGTAGAATTCATGCGAGCCGACGACGAAGGACTCACTGCCGATGCCGAACAGTTTGCTCTCGACGGCGTCCTTCATCTGCTGGGGGCTGTATTCGACCTCGTAGATCTCGTCGAGGGACTTGAGAAGCGCGGCCCGGGCCCCCCAGCGGTCGGTGGGGACGTCCTTGGCGCCGTCGGGGATCCAGAGGTTGTGCAGGCAGGAGGCCTGTTGCTCCCGGCCGATCGAGGCGGCGACCCTGCGACAGCACTTGACGTGATCGACCCAGAACCTGCGGGTGCCGTTCTCGCGGCTGCTCAGGGTCCGGCCCGAAGCCGCCTGGGGATGGGCGAAGCAGGTGGCGTTGAAGTCGAGCTTCAGGTCGTGGCGGAGGGCCCATTCGGTCCAGCCGCGGAAATGAGCGGGCTCGATGGCGTCGCGGTCGACGGCTCCCTCCCCGAACTCGCCGTACATGGCGTGGAGGTTGACCCGATGGCGGCCGGGGATGAGGGCGAACGCCTGCTCGAGGTCGGCCCGGAGCTCCTCGACGGTGCGCGCCCGGCCCGGGTAGGCCCCGGTCACCTGGAGGCCGCTTCCGGCCAGGCCGCCGGCCCGCTTCTCGAAGCCGCCGACGTCGTCTCCCTGCCAGCAGTGGAGCGACAGCGGGATCGCCCGCAGGCGGGCCAGGGCCTTCTCGGTGTCGATGCCGCGCTCGGCGTACCGGTCGCGGGCCGAAAGGTAGGTCTTTTCGATAAGCGCCGGATCCATCCTCAGCCCTCCTCGCAGGAACGCCATCGTTATATGCTCCCTCTCCCGGCCTGTCAAGCCTCGGCGAGGCTCCGGAACCGGGCCGAGGCGGCGTCCCAGGCGGCGGGAGAGCCCGAGGGGGCGTAGGTCCGGAGGTCGAAGGAGCGGCGGACGAGAGCCCTCATCTCGGCCGGCGAGGCGACGCATCCCAGGGCCATGGCCTGGACGAGGATGTTGCCGACGGCCGTCGCTTCGGCCGGGCCGGCGACGACCGGAAGCCCGGTCGCGTCGGCGGTCAGTTGGCACAGCAGGGCGTTGCGGGCGCCGCCGCCGATGACGTGGATCCTTTCGATGGGGCGCCCCAGGACGAGCCGGAGCTCGTCGATGACCTGCCTGTACTTGAGGGCCAGGCTCTCGAGCAGGGCGCGAATGAGGGCGGCCCTCGTTAAAGGCGGCGTCTGGCCGGTCGCCCGGCAATAGGCGGCGGCGGCCTCGGGCATATCCGCCGGGTTGAGGAAGCGCGGATCGTCCGGGTCGACGAGGGCCGTGAACGCCGGGGCCTCCGCGGCGGCCCGGGTCAGCTCGTCGTAGCTGACCGGGCCTTCCGCCGACCAGGCCCTGCGGCAGCCCTGGACGAGCCAGAGGCCGGACACGTTCTTGAGGAAGCGGACCGTTCCCGCGACGCCGCCCTCGTTGGTGAAGTTGGCCTCGAGCGATTGTTCCGAGATGACGGGCGCCTTCTCCTCGACGCCGACGAGCGACCAGGTCCCCGACGAGATGTAGGCCCAGCGCTCCCCCTCCGCGGGCACGGCCGCGACCGCGGCGGCGGTGTCGTGGCCGGCCGTGGCCACCACCGGGACGCGGCGGAGCCCGGTCGCCGAGGCGACGTCCTCCGCGAGCGGCCCGAGCACGGTCCCGGGTTCGACGAGGTCCTGCAGGAGCTTCTTGGACAGGCCCATGGCCTGGAAGAGGCCGGGGACCCAGGACTTCGTGCGGGGGTCGAGGAGCTGGGACGTCGAGGCGATCGTCAGCTCGGCGGCCTTCCGTCCGGTGAGAAGGAAATTGAACAGGTCCGGCATGAAGAGCAGGTCCGCGGCCGCGTCGAGCAGGGGCGACCTCTCCCGGACCATGGCGTAGATCTGGAAGAGAGTGTTGAAGGGCATGAGCTGGATGCCCGTCGCCTCGTAGAGGGCCGGCCGCGGGACGAGCTTGAAGTAGTCCTCCATGGCGCCCGCGTTGCGGCGGTCGCGGTAGCAGAAGGGCAGGCCGAGCAGGCTGCCGTCCCTGGCCAGCAGTCCGAAATCGACGCCCCAGGCGTCGACGGCGAGGCTCGTGGGCCGGCCGCCGATCGCGGCCGCCGCGTCCCGCATGGCCGCCTTCATCTCATCGAAGAGGGCATAGACGTTCCAATGGATGTGCCCGGCGAGGGAAAGAGGCGCGTTCGGGAAGCGGCGGACCTCGTGGACGGCGAGCCTCGGGCCGTCGAGCGTTCCGAGGACGGCCCGGCCGCTCTCGGCCCCGAGGTCGAAGGCGAGGAAATGCGCGGCGGCGGCTTTGGGTGTCATGGCGGTCCCGAGGCTCTTCTTATATGCGGAACGCGCCCCGTTTTCAAGTCGCGGGCTTTGAAAACGGCCCGGGATTCCCCTACAATACAGCCGAAGTCAACGCAGTTGCCCGCAGAGGTTCCATGCCGCTCGAGGACAAGCTCAAACAGCTGAGGCGCGAACGCGAGGCCCGGTCGCGGTCCCAAAACGTCGAGGCGACCTGGGAGAAGCTCGGCGAGGACGCCGGTCTGACGGTCAAGCAAAGGCTCGAGCGCCTGATCGCGCTCACCGACAAGGGGCGGGGGCCGGCCCCGGCGCCCGAAGCGCGGACCGGCGAGAAGAGGCGCCGCGAGCCGGTCCTCGTCTTCGAGAACTCCTACGCACTCGGCGCGAGCTACGGCCAGATCCCCATCTCCATGGGGCTGCAGATCCCGGCCGGCATCATCGGGTTCCTCAGCCGCGACGCCGCCTTCGAGGGCCTCGATCTCTCGACGGCCGTCTTCCTCGACCTCGAGACGACCGGGCTCGCCGGCGGCACGGGGACCGTGCCGTTCCTGGTCGGGCTGGCCTACTACCGCGACGAGCGGTTCCAGGTGACCCAGTTCTTCCTCAACGAGATGGCCGAGGAGGACCGTCTCGTCCGCGAGCTGGCCCAGTTCATCATCGACCGGGGCTTCAAGTCGGTCGTCACCTACAACGGCAAGGCCTTCGACCTCCCGCTCGTCGAGACGCGCTTCGCCCTGCACCGGACGCCCTGCCCGCTGCGGGGTCTGCCGCACCTCGATTTCCTGTTCTCGGCCCGGAGCCTCTGGAAGCACAAATACGACAGCTGCCGGCTGTTCAACCTGGCCCGGCAGATCGTCCAGGCGGAACGGTCCGAGGACATCCCCGGCGCGGAGATCCCGCTCCGCTACTTCCAGTACATCCGCAACGGCGATTTCGAGCTCATCGATCCCATCCTCTACCATAACCAGGAGGACCTGCTCTCGCTTCTCGGCGTCATCGTCGCGGGCGCGATCCTCGTCGAGCGCAACCGCGAGGCCGCGGCGCGGGGCGAAGGCGACGCCATGGACCTCTACGGGGTCGCCCGCCTGTTCGAGCGGGCCGGCGACGCGACGACGTCCGCGGCCCTGCTCGAAAGGGCCTTGGCCGGGGGCCGGGGCCTGACCGCCGAAGTCTCCCAGGTGGCCCGGAAGAAGCTCTCCCATCACTTCAAGAAGAACAAGGATTGGGACAAGGCCCTGCCGTTCTGGCAGGAGATGGCCGCGGGCGAGGAGGTCGACTGCGACTGCTTCCGGGAGCTGGCGATGTACTTCGAGCACACGGCCAAGGACTACGACGAAGCCCTCCGCGTCGCGACCGAAGGCCTGGCCCTGGCGAAAGGGAGGTCCGCCGCGGCCGAAAAGGACTTCGAGCGTCGGATCGCCCGTCTCCGGGGCAAGAGAGCGAAGGGGAACGGGACGGCCGGCCGATGAGAGCGATGGTCCTCGCCGGATTCCGCCCGCCGGGGGAGAGGCCGCTTGAGGCGCGGGACGTGCCCGTTCCGAAGGTCGGGCCGGAGGACATCCTCATCAAGGTCCGCTGCTGCGGCGTCTGCCACACCGACCTTCACATCGTCGCCAGGGAGATCCCGGACGCCCGGCCGCCTCTCATCCCCGGCCACGAGGTCATCGGGACGGTGGCGCGGGCGGGGGAGAGGGCGGGCCGGTTCAGGATCGGGCAGCGCGTCGGCGCCGCCTGGCTCCGGTCGGCGTGCGGCGCGTGCCGTTTCTGCCGGAGCGGCCGGGAGAACCTTTGCGAGACGGCGCGCTTCAACGGCTATCATGCCGACGGTGGATATGCCGAATACATGGTCATGGACGAGAAGTTCGCCTACGCCGTTCCGAACGGGTTCGGAGACGCCGAGGCGGCGCCGCTTATGTGCGCCGGGATCGTCGGCTACAGGGCGCTCGTCCTGAGCGAGGTCCAGAGGGGTGGCGTCATCGGGCTCTACGGGTTCGGAGGCTCGGCCCACATCGCCATCCAGATCGCCAGGCATTGGGGCGCCCGGACCTTCGTCTTCACCAGGAGCGCCAAGCGCCAGAGCCACGCCCGCGGGCTGGGGGCCGATTGGGTCGGGACCGCTCGGGACGAGCCGCCGGCCAAGCTGACGAACGCCGTCATCTTCGCCCCGGCGGGGAGCCTGTACCTCGACGCCCTGAGGGTCATGGACCGCGGCGGGACCGTCGTCTCGGCGGGCATCCACATGTCGCCCATCCCCGAGATGGACTACGACCGCTATCTTTATCACGAGCGGAAGATGCTGAGCGTGGCCAACGCCACCCGCCGGGACGGGGAGGAGCTCCTGCAAGTCGCGGCCGAGATCCCGGTGCGGACGACCGTCCGGTCCTACCCGCTCGAAGCGGCGAACGACGCGCTCGCCGACCTCCAAGCCGGCCGGCTCGACGGGGCCGCCGTGTTGCAGATCGATCAGTCCCCGGTCCGTTGCAAACCCGGCTGATTTGGGCTATATTATCCCCGCTTTTCCGGTTCTGCGCGCCCGTAGCTCAGTTGGATAGAGCGTCTGACTACGAATCAGCAGGTCGGGTGTTCGAGTCACCCCGGGCGCGCTTCCCTTCTTCTTCAAAATCAATCGTTTATCGGTCGCCCGCCTTTTATGGTTCCTTATCGCAATTTCAGTAATTCGTTTGGCAATGATGGAAAACCGGACCAGCGAGATCGGGCCGGGAAGTGAGGGCTGAGTGGCCGCAGCATGAATAGGCGAACCGGAGAAAACGGCGCTCAGGTGAAGCCGATGGCAACGAAGGGGCTTGTTTCGTTTCCGGCCCGGATGTAGAATCAGAACTAAGGGAAGACGAGAGCGCGTTGCGTTAAAAGGAGGTCCGAAATGAGCAGGTTAACCTGGCTCGCGATGGCTTCAATCAGCTGTATGCTCGGCGCATGCACGTCCCAATCGATCATTGAGAACAAGCCAGCGCGGATCGTTGATGTGAAGATCGAAAAGGAACTGACTTTGGGGGAGCGATCTGATGGAAAAGGGGCGCTCTTCCAATCCGTGCGTTCTTTCCGCGTCGACCATAAGGGCCATATCTATGTGCTGGATTCCCGGGCGCCAAGACTCCTCAAGTTCAACGGCACTGGGGAGCTTCTTTTTTCGATTGGCCAAAAAGGACAAGGCCCTGGTGAATTCATGGTCCCCATTGGGATGGAGCTAGGCAAGAACGGTTCCGTCCTGATCTACGATATTGGGAATCGGAGATTGGCGTACTTTTCGGCAGATACCGGGGAACTGATTGAGGAGATATCGACGGCCAAACAGCCGCGCATGTTTAGGATAGACGATGATTCCCAAGGCAACTTTTATTGTTACCAGGTCTTGCCCGGGCCGGAGAAAACGGTCCGGCTCATTTCTAAGTATAGTCCTACGTTCGAGTTCATAAAGGAAATCATCCGGGTTGAGGAAAAACCGCTTGGGAACGAAATCCAAGTGATCCCGACGAGCCTGCTGTTTCGAATCCTTGCGGATGACGGGCTTCTGGTAGCGAAAAGCGATGAGTATAAATTCTATAGGTACAATTCGACAGGCGGGATAGCAAAGACAGTGTCCAATGATTACAAACGCGTCAATGTCACGGCGGCGGATAAGGAACGCGAAATCAAGATTAGGTTCGAGGGAGCGCCGGCTCCCAAAGATCAAGTCTTCGTATTCCCGGATTATTATCCGCCGATCGAATACCTGATTACCGATGATGAAGACAACATCTTTGTCAGGCAGTATGAGGTTGACAAAGCCGGCCGTCATTTCTATGAAGCGTTCAACCGCGAGGGCCGGTCGCTGGGGAAGTTCGCACTCGGATTCACGGTCAATTGTATAGTGGGTGACAGGATGTACTCCCTTGAAGACGATGATGAAGGTTTCAATCAGATCTGCCGTTATAAATTCGAGATCAGAATGAAATGACGGCGTGATTCGCGGTCTGGCTTTTTCGCCGCGTCCCTGATAAGATAGCCCGGCGAACACGCGCCGGCGGGGGACCGAAGGCCCTGCCCCAAACAGAACGGAGGAATGAATGGGCTTGATGCGGAAAGAGATACTCATGCGGCAGAAGTCGTCTCGCGAACAAGAGCTGAAGGACCGGCTGTCCGTCCTGTCGAAAAGGGGGGTCAAACCCCCGCAAGCAGATAAGGACCCTCTCGTGAGGAAGCTCAAGGCCCTGCTCAAGGACTCGACGAGACGGCTGGCTCGAATCGCCGAGATCGACCAGAGAACCCAGGAGATGGCCAAGACCAAGGCCGAGAGGGCCGCCGCCCCCAAGAAGGAAGAGGACATCGCCAAAGCCCCGAAGGCCAAGGCCGCCCCTCAGGAAGGCAAGGCCAAGAAGCCCAAGGCCCCGGAAGGCGGCAAGCCGTCGAAAAAGACCGAGTCGCCCGCAGGGGGAAAGGCGCCCGCCCCGAAGAAAGCCGAGAAGCCGAAGGAAGAGCCGGCTACCTCTTGACCGCCACCCAGCGCCCGGCCTGGTAGGACTCGACCGCGGCGTCGATGACGCACATCATGTCGTGACCGGTCCGGAAATCGGGGAAGGTCGCCACGCAGGCCTTTCCGGCCCGCTTGGCCGCCAAGGCGTCATAGTAATCCCGGAACAGGTTGAGGACCGCGTCGCGGTAACCGAGGGGATGGCCGGTGGGCAGGGTCGCGTACTTCCGTGTTTCCTCCGTCTGGAGCAACGCCGATTCGTAGAAGATCTCGTTCGCTTTCTCCCGGTGCCCGATCCAGAGGGCGTTCGGGCGGACATGGCTCCAGGCGTAGGACTCCTTCGACCCGAAGACCTGGATCTCCAGGTCGACCTTGCGACCGGCCGCGGCCTGGCAGGTGGTGAAGTTCCCACGGGCCCCGTTCTCGAGCCTGAGGAAGAGCGAGGCGTAATCGTCAAGGGTGATGGCCACGTCCTCGGTCTCCCCGGACGCCCCGGCCCCGAACGACAGGACCCCTCCCTTCGGCTTGCGGCGCTTCGGCAGGCAGGTGTGGAGCTCGGCCATGACCTCGACGATCTTCTGTCCGGTGATGAACTGGACGAGGTCGAACCAATGACTGCCCAGGTCGGCGACGACGTTGGCCCGGCCCGCGACCTCGGGGTCCAACCGCCAGGTGTAGTCCGTCTCGTGGAAGAGCCAATCCTGGAGGAAATGGCCGACGAAGGCCCGAACCTCGCCGAGATCGCCCCGCCTCGCCCGGGCCGCCGCCTCCTGGACGACGGGGTAATAGCGATAGCAGAAATCGATGGCCGTCAGGGTGCCGTGATTCGCCGCGAGCGCGAGGAGCTCCGCGGACTCCCGCGAGTCGAGGGCCAGCGGCTTCTCGGACAGGATCTCTTTCCCGGCCCGGATGGCCGCGGCGCTGATCTCGAAATGGACGTTGTTCGGGGCGCAGTTGTGGACGACCTCGACTTCGCCGTCGGCGATGAGGGCCTCGGCCCTCTCGTAAACCTTCCCGATGCCGAGCTTGGCCGCCGCAGCCCGGGCCAGCCCGGCGTTCGCGTCGGCCACGGCCGTGACCTCGACCCCGCCGAGCCGCCTCAGCGTCTCGAGGTGGACCAGGCCGATGTAACCCGTCCCGATGAGCCCGACCTTGATTCGCCTCATGATGACCTCCGATCCGGCTCAAGCATAAACCAAGCCGGGTCCCGGCGCCAGGCCGCGGCCCGCCGGGCGTCGCGCCCGGCCGTCCCCCCGGATCAGAAGCTGATGCCCGCGAGGGCCATGAGGCACCTGTTCTTCATCGAGGCGCCCGGCGCGGCGTCCTTGATGAGGTTCCTCAGGCCGTGGTTGTAGCGGCCCTCGATCGAGAGGCCGATCCCGGCCAGCCTGAACGCCAGCCCGACGCCCCCGACGAGGCCATAATCCAGCCGCTCGTAGTCTTCGGTCAGGTCCCCCGTCTCCGTCCCCAGGACGCCCCTGGCCTTGATCAGGTAGGCCCCATAGCCGCCGCCGCCGAGGAACGGCCTGACGGGCCCGGCCGGGACGATGTTGATCTTGAGAAGGACCGGGACCTGGACGTAGTCGAAGCGGTATTCGAGGTCCGCGGCGGCGAACTTCCCGCCCATCCGGACATAGAAGACCTCGGTCTGGACGGAGACGTAGGCGAAGCCGGATTCGAAGGACAGGCCGCCGGCGAAGAAGGGCAGATTCTCCCACGGGAAAGCCGGCGGGTCGGCCGACTCTTCGGAGAACTTGGCCAGCGAGAAGCCGGCCTTGATCCCGACGCCGGCGTCGAGGGCCCTCGGCGCGAGCGCGACCGCGGCCAGTGCGGCGATCGTCATGATGGCCAGTCTTTTCATGCGCACCTCCTCAAGTGCTCTTTTTCCGCTTTGAGTCTATCTTACCACGTCGCCGACGGCATCCTCTTTTCCGATGTTCCGCGGGGTGAAATCCCCTCCGCCGGGCTAACCCAAAGAGGGGACGGGCGGGACGATGCGGAACGACGCGGTTGACCGTCCCGGAGCCCCGTGCTATAAGCCAAGGGGGCGGCCCATGAAGAGAAGCGATTCTGAGCCCCGTGACGCGGAGCCGGCGAGCTGAGATGGAGTCCCGCCCGCTCCCGTCGGTCCTTCTCGTCGGCCCCACGGGCTCGGGCAAGACCCCGCTCGGCGAAGAGCTCGAGCGCCGCGGCTTCCTCGGGCGGCGCTGCGTCCATTTCGACTTCGGGGCCAACCTCAGGGCCGCGGCCGCGGGACGGGCGGACGATTTCGGGCTGACGGGGCCGGAGCTGGAGGCGATCCGGACTTCGCTCGCGACGGGCGCCCTCTTCGAGGCGGGCGACAGGCCGATGATCGTCAAGATCCTGACGCGCTTCGCGGCCCTGCGCCGCCCGGACCCCGCCTCGCTTCTCGTTCTCAACGGCCTGCCCCGGCACCGGGACCAGGCCGAAAGCCTGGCGTCGGTCGTCGCCGTCGAGCGCGTCATCTCGCTCGAGGCGGACGCCGCCGTCATCGCGGAGAGGATCCGCGCGGACCCCGGTCGGGACCGGGCCGCCAGGACCGACGACGGCCTCACGGCGGTCGCCCGCCGCCTGGTCCTCTTTCGCGAACGGACGGCGCCTCTCATCGGCTTTTATCGAGGGAGGGGCGTCCCGATCATCTCCGTCCGGGTCTCGGCCTCGATGAAGGCCGCGGCGCTGTACGACGCGGCCGTGCGGGCGGCATAAAATTCGGTTGACAGCGGCGGCGTCCTAATCATAATCATACATTCTTCCTGTTTTGGAAAGACCCGATGAGGAGGACTTCATGACCCGATCCCTTCTGAGAAAGAGCGCCGGCCGCGGGCTCGTCTTCGCCCTCGCGCTCGCGGCCGCCTTCACCGTTTTCAGCGCGCGTCAGGACGAGACGACGCTCGCCCCGGTCGCCGAGGCCTGGGTCGAGGATCCCGACAGCTGCACGTCGATCCAGGTCGGCCGCCTGGCCACGGTCGACGGCTCGGTCATCACCTGCCACACCTGTGACGGCCCCTACCGGCAGTGGGTCAACATCGTCCCGGGCCAGAAATGGCCCGAAAAATCGATGGCCAAGATATACTCCGGGAAGATGCACACGGAGACGCCGACCGATCTGCGCGGCCTCGTCCAGACGGGCGAGATCCCCCAGGTCCCCGAGACCTACCGCTTCCTGAACACCGCTTATCCGGCCCTCAACGAGCACGGGCTGGCCATCGGCGAGACGACGATCGGCGGCCGCCGGGAGCTCGTCAACAACGAAGGCATGTTCATGATCGAGGAGCTCGAGCGCATCGCCCTGGAGCGCTGCAAGACCGCCCGCGAGGCCATCCGGCTCATCGGCCGGCTGGTCAAGGACCACGGCTACGGCGACATGGGCGAGTGCCTCACCATCGCCGACGGCAAGGAGGTCTGGCACTTCGAGCTCATGGGGGCCGGGCCGCTCGAGAAGGGCGCCGTCTGGGCCGCCGTCCGCATCCCCGACGACCACGTCGGCATCTCCGCCAACATCCCCCGCATCCCCGAGATCGACCTCAAGAACCCGGACCGCTACATGGCCTCGGAGAACGTCTTCCAGCTGGCCCAGGACATGGGTTGGTGGGACCCGAAGAGCGGCCGGCCGTTCAAGTTCTGGGAGGCCTACGGCGGGGGACGGGGCAAGCCCTTCTCGACGCGCGAGTTCTTCGTCCTCAGCACGCTCGCGCCCTCGCTCAAGCTGTCCATGGACCTCGCGGAGCTGCCGTTCTCGGTGAAGCCCGAGAAGAAGCTTTCCGTCCGCGACGTCCTGGCCCTCTACCGCGATCCCTATGAGGGGACCGACCTCGACCTGACCCAGAACCTGATGGTCCGCCGTCCCCAGCCCCGGCAGAAGCCGGGCCAGACGCCTACGGCCCCGGCGGCCGAGCCGGAGATGGTCCTGAGCCCCATCGCCAGCGCCTGGATGCCCCGGGACCTCACGAACCTGGCCAACACCCTGAAGCCGGGCGTGATCCAGCCCCAGAGGACCATCCCCATCTCCGGATGCGCCTATGCCACCGTCCTCCAGATCAGGGGCTGGCTGCCGCCCGCGGTCGGCGCGATCTGCTGGTTCAGCTTCGACAATCCGGCCATGAGCGCCCGCATCCCCATCTTCGCCGGGACGACGGAGCTGCCTCCGGGCTTCGGCATCTGCGCCCAGCACGGCTTCCGGCTCGATTCGGCGGCGTGGGCCTTCCGGCGGGCCAATCGGCTGGCCACCCTGAAGTGGGGCGCGACCCGGAAGACGGTCGAGGCGGCCATCGCCGAGTTCGAGGACAAGGCCTTCGCCGATCTGCCGTTCATCGAGAAGAGGGTCCAGGAGATCCTGGCCGGCCAGGCGCCCGGCCGAGAGCCGTTCACGGTCGAGCAGTACCTGACGAAGTACACCAACGACATGGCCCGCTCCGCCATCCAGAAGTACCTGGAGCTCGGCGACAAGTTCTGGATGCTCATCGCCATGGGCCTGTAGCCCTTAGCCTGGATTAGTCACGAGTCGAGGCGGCTGCAGATGCGAGGCGTCAAAGGGTGAAGCTGTACTCCTGGTACTGCGAACCCTTTGCAACGAAGCAGATGCGGCCGGCTCGGCTTGCCCGAAGGGTAAAAACGCCGGTCTTGGGTTTTCTTGTCTTATGAGAAAACCGGCGTTTTTATGAATAGTCCAGGCTAAAGCGTGTACTTGAAGAGGTTCATCCCGGCGGGGAGCTTGGCCCGTTCCCTGTAGATGTCCCAATAGACGGCCTTGGCTTCCGCCAGCTTCGCGTACAGGGGATGCCCCGTGTCGGGGACATGGGTCGCCGCGACGGCGTTCTTCTCGTCGACGCAGAGGAGCTTCTGACAGCGGTTCATGATGCCGGCCGTGCCGATGCTCGCGGCGACGACGAGCTCCCGGGCCTGGATGCGCCTGACCAGCTCGCCGTAGGCGACGTTCCGCTCCTCCACCTTGACGCCCATGTCCCTGAGGATGGCGACCATGCCCTGGATCGTGACCGAGGGCAGGATGAGCTCGCTCTCCGGGATCTTGACGATCGTCCCGTCCCGCAGGCCGAAGAGACAGCAGGAGGAGTCCCATTCCGTGACGCAGCGGTCGGCCAGGGGGAGGTGGGTCCTGTCGTCGAGGAAGAGGGCCGCCGCCGCTTGGGGATCGACGTCCTTGGCCGCCTCGAGGGCCTTGAGGCTGACGAGATAGTTGATGCCGAGCTTGAGCCAGCCGGTCTTGTTGGCGCCGACGGCCCGGACGAGGTGGGGGATGACGACGCCCGAGAACGGCTCTCCGAGGTAATTGTCGTAGCTGCAGAAGATGGCCCGAACGGCCGGCTGGCCGGGGAACGTGACGCCCATCGACTGCTCTTCGTCGACCGTGAACGGCCGCAGGTAGCCTTGGACGCCCTTCTCGGCCATGTCGGCGAGGAAGGCCCGGATGTCCGGGTCCTTGAAGTACTGGTGGATGACGATGCTCTCCAGCTCCTCGACCGAGGGGATGAGGTCGGCCTGGGCCCGGCTGAGGTTGAAGGCGATGCCGCGGCGGAGCCGTTCCAGGTTCTTGTGCCAATTGAGGAAGTTGACCTCGAGCCGTCCGGCGGCGCCCTTCTTGCAGAAGAAGCGGATGCCCTCGAAGCAGAGGAAGGTGGCGTAGAAGATCGAGCGGGACACCCCGAAGACCTTGGCGTCGGGCTCGATCATCGCGAACTGCTTCCCGGGCAGAAGGTAGCGCATCTGGCGGGGGGCCCATTTCACGCCTTCGAACTTGGCCATTTCAGTCCTCCTTGAACGAGATGCCGTCGGTCACTTGACGACCGGCTTCAGGTGCTCGATGAAGTACTCGACCCGCGAGGCGGCGTAGCGGGGGAAGGCGATGCCGTGCTGCTGCTCGGGGTAGATCATCATGTCGAAGGCCTTGTTCTCCTTGAGCAGGGCCTGGACGAGCTGGATGGTGTTGCCGGGGTGGACGTTGTCGTCGACCGCGCCGTGGTGGAGGAAGAGCTTGCCCTTGAGGTTCTTGGCGTAGGTCAGGCAGGAGCCCTTTTCGTAGCCCTCCGGATTGTCCTGGGGCCGGCGCATGTAGCGCTCGGTGTAGATCGAATCGTAGTTCCGCCAGTCGGTGACCGGGGCCCCGGCGACGCCGACGTGGAAGACGTCGGGCTCCTTGAGCAGGGCGATGCAGGTGAAGTAGCCGCCGTAGGAGTGCCCGGTGACGCCGACCCGGGTCGTGTCGACGTAGGGCCGCCGGCCCAGGGCCTTGACGAAGGCGACGTGGTCCTCGAGCTCGACCTGGCCGAGCTTCATGTAGTGGAGGTTCTGGAAGGCCTTGCCCCGGCCGGAGACGCCGCGATAGTCGCAGACGGCGACGAGGAAGCCCAGCTGGGCCAGGGCCTGGCTGCCGTCGGTCATCCTGTAGGAATTGGTGACGCCCTTCGAGCCCGGCCCGCCGTAGATCGAGAGGATGAGCGGGTACTTGTCGGCGGGATCGAAGTGGGCCGGGAAGTAGAGGAGCCCGTCGAGGTCGTACTGGCCGTCGGCGGACTTGAACAGGAGGTGCTCGGGCTTGCCGAGCTTGAGGTCGAGGAGCTCCTGGCCGACCGTGCCGGGGGAGAGGACCCTGACCGCCCTGCCGTCAACGGCATAGAGAGTCGTCTTGGCGGGCTGGTCGAAGCTCGAGAAGGTATCGACGTAGTGATCGAAGGTCGGGGACAGGTTGGCCGCATGCGAGCCCGGCTCCCTGGTCATCTTGACGAAGCCCGTGCCGTCGAGCTTGACCCGGTAGAGGTGGCGCTGGGTACCGTTCGCCTCCTGGCCCAAGAAGTAGACCAGGCCCCGGGCCTCGTCGACGCCCTGGATGCCGCTGACGGGCAGCTTGGCGTTGGTCAGCTGCTTGAGGAGCCCTCCGGAGGCCAGGTCGTAGAGATAGATCTCGCGCCAGCCGCTCCTCTCCGAGGTCCAGAGGAAGCGCTGACCGTCCCGGAGGAAGACGAGGTCGGTCGACTCGTCGATGTAGCAGGGGTCCGTGTCGGTCAGGACCAGCCGGGTCTTGCCCGTGGCCGGGTCGGCCGCGAAGAGCTCGACCTTGTTCTGGAACCGGTTGAGGCGGTGATAGGTGAACTCCCGGCCGTCGGCGGTCCACTGGCCCCGGTAGAGATAGACGTCGAGGTCGTCGCCGGTGGCGAGGCGGACGATCTTCTTCGTCGGGACGTCGACGACGAACAGCCGGACGATGGGGTTGTTGCCCCCGGGCTTGGGGTAACCCAGGAGCTCGAAGTGGGGGATCGGCTGGACGTCGTGGACGATCGGATACTTCGTGACCGGCTTCTCGTCGAACTGCATGAAGGCGATCCTCTTCGAGTCCGGCGACCACCAGAAGGCCTGGTACTGGCCGAGCTCCTCCGGGTAGACCCAGTCGGGGAAGCCGTTGCGCAGGTCTTCGGTCCCGTCCGTCGTCAGGGCCGTCTCGGTCCCGTCCATGTCCTTGACGTAGAGGTTGAAGCCGCGGGTGAAGGCCCGGTACTTCAGGTCGGGCGAGAGGACGTCGCCGTAGGTCCGGCCGCGGACGCCGGTGAGGGGCCGCTCGGGCTCGTAGAAGACGATCTTCGAGGAGGCGAGGTCAAAGATGAAGACCTTGTTGAAGGCCTGGAACTGGATCTTCTTCCCCCCCTCGAGATACTGGAAGCGGTTGAAGAAGAGCTTGACCTCCTGGCGGCCCGTGACCGCGTTGACGGCGGCCAGGATCCTGGCGTCGTCAAAGAGCGGCGTCTTCGCCCCGGTGACGATGTCGGTCCGCTTGAAGGTGCCGTCCTCGAACGCATAGCTGGCCTTGCCGTCGGGGGTCCAGGCGAATCCGCCCGGGCCCAGGCCCGGAGGGCCCGACATCCTGCGGCCCTCGCGCTGGAGCTTCTCATAGAGGGCTTTCCCGATGATCCGTTCCTGGGGGAAGGCCTGCCCGACGACGAGGACGGCGAGCAGGAGGCCGGCGAGGGCCGCCGCGTGGGAGTTCCTTCTCATGTGCTTCTCCTTGATGGATCTAGGCTCGGATTGGCCACTTTATTCCAATCGGCGGCCGAATTCAACCCGGCGCGCGCGCGGAACGGCGCGCGGAGAGGTCGATCGGGTTGACAGGGGCGAGGGGGATGCATTACTAATGCGGGGAAGAGGAGAGAGCCCCATGAAAAGAACCTTCGCCGTCATCTGCGCGTCCTTCCTCGCGGTCGGGGCGATTGTCGCCTGCAGGTCCGAGCCGGCGGCCGCCTGGGCCCCCGTCACCGGGCGGATCATGACCCGCTGGGCCGCCGAGGTTCGGCCGGATCTCGTCCTGCCCGAATATCCGCGGCCGCAGATGGTCCGGTCCGCCTGGGCCAACCTCAACGGCCTGTGGCAATACGCTATCAAGCCCCAGGAGGCCGGACGTCCCGAGGCCTGGGACGGGCACATCCTGGTGCCGTTCGCGGCGGAGTCGGCGCTCTCGGGCGTGGGCAAGGCCGTCGGATCCGACCAGGCCCTCTGGTACCGGCGGGAGATCACGGTCCCGAGGAAATGGCGGCGCGGCCGGATCCTCCTCCATTTCGGGGCCGTGGATTGGGACAGCACGGTCTGGGTCAACGGCGCCGAGGTCGGGACCCATCGCGGCGGCTACGATCCCTTCAGCTTCGACATCCGCGGGGCCCTGAGGCGCGGCAAGAAGCAGGAGATCGTCGTCCGGGTCCTCGATCCGACCGACGACGGGACGAGCCCCATCGCCCGGGGCAAGCAGGCCATGAAGCCGCACGGCATCTTTTACACGGCCGTGACCGGCATCTGGCAGACGGTTTGGGTCGAGCCGGTCCCGAAAGCCCATATCGTCAGGCTCAAGATGACCCCGGATATCGACGCCCGGACGCTGACGGTCGAGCCCGAAGTCGCCGGGGACAGCGCCGGGACGCGGGTCTCCGTGACCGTCAGCCGGGACGGGAAGCCGGTGGCCGAGGCCGCGGCCGCCGCCGCCGGCCCGGCGTCGCTGAGCATCCCCGGCCCGGAGCTCTGGACGCCCTCGAACCCGGCCCTCTACGACGTCAAGGTCGTCCTGGAGAAGGGCGGCCGGGCGGTCGACGAGGTCCGGGGCTACGCCGGAATGCGCAAGATCGCGCTGGACCGGGACGATCGGGGCATCAATCAGCTCTTCCTGAACAACGAGCCGCTCTTCGAGTTCGGTCCCCTCGACCAGGGCTGGTGGCCCGACGGCCTCTACACGGCCCCGACCGACGCCGCTTTGCGCTTCGATATCGAGACCATCAAGGCCCTGGGCCTGAACATGCTCCGCAAGCACGTCAAGGTCGAGCCCGACCGGCTCTACTATTGGTGCGACAAGCTGGGCCTGCTCGTCTGGCAGGACATGCCGAGCGCGCTCTACAAGCGCGACGCCCTGAGCGCCGAGGCCCTGGCCGCGCGCGACGCCCAGTTCGAGAAGGAATGGAAGGCCGTGATCGACGCGCTCTCGAACCACCCCTCGATCGTCATGTGGGTGCCGTTCAACGAAGGCTGGGGCCAATACGACACGGAGCGCATCACGGCTTGGACGAAGCGCTACGATCCGACCCGCCTGGTCAACAACGCCAGCGGCTGGACCGACAAGGGCGTCGGCGACGTCAGCGATATCCACAGCTATCCCGGCCCGGACATGCCGCCCCTCGAGGCGGACCGGGCTTCCGTCCTGGGCGAGTTCGGCGGCCTCGGGCTCCCGCTGACCGGCCACCTCTGGCAGGCCGAAGGGAACTGGGGCTACCGCAATTTCGACGACACGAAGGCCTTCGAGGACCGCTACACCGACCTCATCGTGAAGCTCTACGGCCTCGTCGACCGGGGCCTGGCCGCGGCCGTCTACACCCAGACCTCGGACTGCGAGATCGAGGTCAACGGCCTCATGACCTACGACCGCGAGGTCGTCAAGCTCGACCCGGCCAGATTCGCGCCGCTCAACCGGGGCTTCCTGCCGCCGTCGTTCGTGACCGACCAGACTCTCTACGCGGGGCCGACGTTCCTGGTCGAGCTCGCCGGGCCGCCGGGGGCGACCGTCCGCTATACGCTCGACGGCTCCGAGCCGGGACCCGGATCGGCCCTCTACGACAAGCCGGTCGGCATCGGCGGCGAGACGACCGTCAGGGCCCAGGCTTTCTGGCCCGACGGCATCTCGAGCCTGATCGTCAGCCGGACGTTCAAGCCGGCCGAGCCCCTGGCCCCGGCGGCGGCCCCGGCCGAAAGAGGCCTGGCCTTCGAATACTTTGAAGGGGCCGTCGCGAAGCTGGGCGATATCGATGCCCTGACGGCCCTGCGGACCGGAACGGCGCCGAGACCCGATCTGAAGGTCGCGGGCGACCGGAAGGCGGGCTTCGCCCTGCGGTTCCGCGGCTACATCCGGGCCCCGCGGTCGGGCGTCTACGTTTTCTATCTGGGCTCAGACGACGGCAGTCGGCTTCGGATCGCCGGCCGGGACCTCATTGTCCACGACGGGGCGCACAGCCTCTCCGAGGAGAAAGGTGAGATCGCCCTGGCCCAGGGCTGGCACCCGATCGAGATCGCTTATTTCCAGGTCTCGGGCCACATGGGGCTCGAGCTCCGGTGGCGCGGGCCCGGCTTCCCGAAGAGCGCCGTCCCCGGGACCCTGCTCGGGCGCTGAGCCGCCTCCGGCCACAGGGCCCTTCTGGGGCCGGCGCTAAGGCGTCTTCTTGAGCTCGGCGCAGCGGACGCCGCGGGGATTGAAGCATTTGTTGCAGGAGATGCACTCCGACTTCGTCGTCCGCCCCTCGCGAAAATGCTTGACGAGGAAGGGGTCGCGGATGAGGGGCCGGCTCAGAGATACGAGATCGGCCCGGCCCTCCTCGACGATCCTTTCGGCCATCGCCAGGGTGCGGATGCCGCCCAGGCCGAAAACCGGCACCGCGACGGTCCGCTTGATCCGGGCCGCGTTTTCGACGAAATAGCCTTCGTCCGCCTCGCTTCTGAGCCCCGGCCAGACCGAGCCCTTTCCGGCCTCGGCCATGCCGCCGCTGACCTCGATCCCGTCAATGCCCCCGGCCTCGAGCATCCCGGCGACGCGGACCGCGTCGTCGAGGGTCAGGCCCCCGTCGAGGAAATCGGTCGAGTTGAGCTTGACGATGGCCGGGAAGTCGCGCCCGCAGGCGGCCTTGACGCCGCGGAGGACCTCGAGAAGGACGCGGGCCCTGTTCCCGACCGGGCCGCCCCACTCGTCCGAGCGCCGGTTCGTGTGAGGGGAGAGGAAGCTCGAGAGGAGGTAGCCGTGGGCGGCGTGCAGCTGGACGCCGTCGAAACCGGCCCGCTGGGCCCGGACGGCCGCGGCGACGAAATCCGCGACGAGGGCATGGATCTCTTCACCGGAGAGCTCGCGCGGCATCACTTTGGAGACGGGGTCGTAAACGGCGGAAGGGGAGACCGGAACGCAGCCGCAGAGCTTCTCCTTGGTCTGGCGCCCCGCGTGGGCGATCTGGAGGAAGATCTTGGAGGGGAAGCGGTGGACGGACGCGGGGACGCGGGCCAGGCCCTCGACGAAACGATCGTCATAGACGGCTGTTTGTCGCGGGCTGGCTTTTCCCGACAGCTGGACAAACGCGTGGCCGCTGATGATCAGCCCGACCTCGCCTTCGGCCAGCCGCCGGTAGAGCGAGACGTTGGCCTCGGTGACGCTCCCTTCGTCGTCGGCCAGGTAGTCGTGCGTGGCCGAGCGCACGAACCTGTTCGGGACGATGACGGAGCCGACCGGGATGGGCGTGAAGAGGATGCTCACGGGCCCATTCTATCCGAATCGCGGCGTCCGGAGAATACCCGCCGGGCTGACGTTGCCCCGGGACCGGGCGGCTGATATAATCCCCGCTTCGAGGCAGGAGGACCATGACCAAGAGACGCCTGCGATCCGCGGTCTTCGCCGCCGGCCTGTCGCTCCTCACGGCGGCCTGCTCTTCGTGGCCCGAGGCCGCGCGGGAGGCCGCCGCCGGGCTGAGGCTGATGACCTTCAACATCCGGATGGACACGCCGGCCGACGGGCCGAACGCCTGGCCGCTGCGCCGGGACCTCGCCGCGGGCACGATCGCCTTCCACCGGCCGCACATCGTCGGCCTCCAGGAGGTCCTCGTCTCCCAGCTCCGGGACCTCGAGGCCCTCCTGCCGGAATACGCCTGGGTCGGCGTCGGCCGGGACGACGGGAAGGAAGCGGGAGAGTTTTGCCCGATCTTCTTTCTCAAGGAGCGCTTCCGGCTCCTCGGATCGTCGACCTTCTGGCTGTCCGAATCGCCCGACCGTCCCGGGGTCAAAGGCTGGGACGCGGCCTGCGCCCGGATCGTGACCTGGGCGCGCCTGAGGGACGATTGGACGGGCGATGTCCTGGTGGCCTTCAACACCCATTTCGATCACATGGGGGAGACGGCCCGGCGCGAGAGCGCGGTCCTCGTTCTCGCCGAGATGCGGCGCATCGCCTCCGGACGGCCCGTCGTCCTGACCGGGGATTTCAACTGCACCCGGGGGGCGCCCGCGTACCGGACGCTCGTCGCCGCGGCGGGCGGGGGACCGTCGCTGCGGGACGCCCGCGACGCTTCGCCCCGGTCGCCCTACGGGCCGTCCTCGTCCTTCAACGGGTTCAGCGCGGAGCCGCGGCCCGGGCTCCCGATCGACCACATCTTCGTCGGCCCGGATTTCGCCGTCCTCCGGGCCGGAGTCCTGCCGGCCTCCTGGTCCGGCCGGTTCGTCTCCGACCACAGCCCGGTCCTGGCCGAGGTCCGGCTTGCGCGCCGTTAGCCCTTTGGTCTATTGTGTCCGCTGAGTGCCCGGAGAGGAGGAACGCCGTGCCGGCAGCCGAGATCGAGCGCAGAGTGCTCGAGGCCCTGGACCTGCTCGGCATCCCGTACGTCCGCCACGAGCACCCGCCCGTGGCCACGGTCGAGGAAGCCGAGAAGCACTGGGCCGGCCTCGCGGGCGCCCACTGCAAGAACCTCTTTCTCCGCAACTACAAAGGCAACCGTCACTATCTCGTCGTCGCCCCGGTCAGCCGCGGCATCGACCTCAAGCGGCTGGCCGCGCTCCTCGACGAGGACCGGCTCAGCTTCGCCTCGGCCGAGCGGCTGAAGCGCTGGCTCGGCGTCGAGCCCGGCTCGGTCTCGCCGTTCGGCCTGATCAACGACGAGACCCGTCAGGTCCGGGTCGTTTGCGACCGGGCGCTCAAGTCGAGCGCGGCCCTGGGCTTTCACCCCAACGTCAACACGGCCACCTTGGAGATCTCGCTGGCCGATTTCGAAAAGTTCCTGGCCGCGCGCGGCAACTCCGCCCGCTGGCTGGAGCTCTGAAAACCGATGGAGGTCCTCATGAGAACACTCGCCTCAGTCGCGCTCATCGCTCTGACGGCCCTGGCCGTCCCGGCCGCGGTCCAAGACAGGCCCGAACCCGAGCGCGTCACCGTTCAGCACATCCTCATCGCCTTCAAGGGCTCACTGCCCAACGATCAGAAGGTCACCCGGGGCCGGGAGGCCGCGGAGACGCTCGCCCGGCAGATCTTCGAGCGGGCCAAGGCCGGCGAGGATTTTGACGCCATGGTCAAGACCTACACCAACGATTCCTACCCCGGGATCTACGCGATGTCCAACCGGGACGTCACGCCCGACCCGTCGAAGCGGGAATTTTCCCGGACGAGGATGGTCAAGGGCTTCGGCGACGTCAGCTTCGGCCTCGAGGTCGGCGGCGTGGGCCTGGCCGCCTACGATCCGGCGGCCAGCAAGTACGGCTGGCACATCATCAAGCGCCTGGAATGAAGGGCGAGATGGCCACGGCCCGCCGGGTCCGCCTGCTTCCTTCGGCCGCCCTTCTCCTGATCGCCGCCGCGGCCTTCGCGGCCATCCCGCATGTCCGCATCCCCGAGCCCCGGACGGCTTTGGCCCCGTTCGAATACGTCTGCCGGAGGGCGGCGGGCCCGATCAAGGTCGACGGCCGGCTCGACGAGGCCTCCTGGGCGGAGGCCGATTGGACCGAGGTCTTCGGCGACATCGAAGGCCCGGCGAAGCCGGCGCCGCGCTTCCGGACGCGGGCCCAGATGCTCTGGGACGACCGGTGCTTCTACATCGGGGCCTATCTCGAGGAGCCGCACCTCTGGGCCACCCTGACGGCCCGGGATTCCGTCATCTTCCAGGACAACGACTTCGAGGTCTTCATCGACCCGGACGGCGACACCCACAATTATTACGAGCTGGAGATGAACGCCCTCAACACCGTCTGGGACCTCCTGCTCGTCAAGCCCTACCGCGACGGCGGACCGGCCGTCCACGCCTGGGACATTCAGGGCCTCCAGACGGGCGTCCATCTCATGGGCACGCTGAACGATCCCTCCGACCGCGACAAGGCCTGGAGCGTCGAGATCGCCCTGCCCTTCGCCGTGCTCAAGGAGTGCATCCCCGGCAAGCCTGATCGCCCCGCGGCCGGCGATCAGTGGCGGGTCAATTTCTCGCGGGTCGAATACCACTTGGATGTCGTCGACGGCGCCTACGTCACGGCCAAGGACGCCGGGACCGGGCAGCCCCTGCCGGAAGACAATTGGACCTGGGCGCCGCAGGGCGTCATCAACATCCATTACCCGGAGATGTGGGGCTACGTCCAGTTCTCGTCCAAGCTCCCGGGCAAGGGGCGGGAGAGGTTCGCGCGGCGGCCCGAGGAAAGCGTCAAATGGGCCCTGCGCCAGGTCTATTACGCCGAGCGGGCCCACGAATTCGAGCGGTCGGTTTTCAGCGCGGACCTCGCGGCCCTGGGGCTCAAAGACCGGGCCTCTCTGCGGGTCAAGGGCTGGTCAGGACCGGTCATCCGGACGACGGCCCGGCAGTTCGAAGCGGTCATGTCGGCCAAGGGCGGGGAGTCCTGGCATATCCGTCAGGACGGCCTGGTCTGGAAGGAAGCGCCGGGTCCGGCGGCGAAATGAGCAAGGAGAACGGCATGCGCAAGATCGTGAGCTCGGCGGTCCTCGGATCCCTCGTCCTCGGCCTGTCCGTCGTCGCGGCCGGCGCGGGCCTTCCGGTCGCGAAGCCGGAGGCGGTCGGCATGTCCTCGAAACAGCTGGCTCTGCTCGACGCGATCGTCGAAGCCGCCGTCGCCCGCAAGGATTTCCCGGGGGCCGTCCTCCTCGTGTCGCGCAAGGGGAAAACGGTCTACCGGAAGGCCTTCGGCGCCTCTCAGCTCGTCCCCGAGCGGCGGCCGCTCGAAGCGGACATGATCTTCGATCTGGCCTCGATCACCAAGCCCGTGGCCACGGCCACGGCGGTCATGCTGCTCGTCGAGAGCGGCGAGATCCGTCTCTGGGACAGGGTCCGTCTCCATGTCCCCGAGTTCTCGACCTGGTACGGCGAGAAGGGCCGGGCCAGCGGGGAGGCCAGGCTCTTCAACCTGCTGACCCACACGTCGGGCCTGCCGCCGTACACGGACCCCGAAGAGGCGGCCAAGGCCATCGGCCGGCCCTGCGCGACGGCCGACCTGGCCGGGCTCATCGCCCGCATCCCCAAGGAAGGGCCGGCGGGCCGGGAGTTCGTCTACAGCTGTCTCAACTACATCACCCTGGCCCACATCGTCCACAAGGTCTCCGGCCGGCCCCTCGACGAATTCGCGGCCGAGCGGATCTTCAAGCCCCTGGGCATGACCCGGACCTTCTATCGGCCGCCGGCCGATCTCCTGGACAAGTGCGTGCCCACGGAGGTCATCGGCGGACAGCCTCTCCGCGGCATCGTCCATGACCCCCTGGCCCGCCTCCAGGGCGGCGTCTCGGGCAATGCCGGGCTGTTCTCGACGGCCGACGACCTGGCCGTCTTCGCCGCGATGCTCCTCAACGGGGGCGAGTGGAACGGCGTCCGCGTCCTCAGCCCGCTGGCCGTCGCCCGGATGATCGAGATCTATCCGCAGGTCGGGGCGTCCGGCCGCGGCCTCGGCTGGGACATCGACACGGACTATGCCACCGTGCGGGGCGATCTCTTCGGCCCGGCCTCCTACGGTCATTCGGGGTACACCGGAACTTCCATCTGGATCGATCCGGAGACACGGACGGCGGTCATCTTCCTGACCAATCGGGTCCACCCGGACGACAAGGGCGACATCATCGCCCTGCGCAGCAAGGTGGCCAACGTCGTCGGCGCCGCGATCCGGGCCAAATAAAGATTTTGACTTCCGACCGGACCCGTGCTATCTTCCGGCCGGAGCCGCCGGGAATGCAAGTTCAGATCGAGCGCGAGATCTATATCAGGGCCTCCCGCGCCTTTGCCATCCTCTCCGAAGCGATCCAGACCTTCAGGGGCTTCCTGGACTCGCGCGTCGTCGCCAGCGCGCCCGAATATTATCGGGCCAGGAATCTGCTCAAGGAAGGGAAGGCCTTCTACGATCAGACGCTCCAGGACGCCAAGAAGCTCCTCGGCCCCGTCCCCATCTACGCGGCCAAGGATTTCGAGGGCTGGCGGGCCCAGGCCCTCCTCGAGAACAAGATCGTCGTCCGGGGCCAGACGCCGGAGGAGCTGCGGGCCGAGCTCGTCAGCGACGATTTCCTCAAGACCATCATGAGCCCGGAGGAGATCGAGAGCTCCCTCCAGGCCCTCTACGAAAAGCAGAGAACGGGCAAGCGGAAGCTGGCCAACATCAAGATCCGCATGGCCCTCGACCGGCTCGCCGGCCTGGTCGCCGAAGGCCAGGAGCTCCAGAAGACGGCCCAGCGCAAACAGCAGGGCCTGCCCGTCTGAACGCTTCTGAACGATCCAGGCTAACGCGCCGCCGCCCCTTTTTCCCGCCAGTAGCGCATCTTGCCGAAGCCGCCCCGGTCGGGCAGGGCGTCGTAGCCGAGGCCGTGCTGTTCCTCTTCGGCCTCGACGAGCGTCTTCCCGCCGAAAAGCGCCTTGGTCAGATTGACGATGGTGTAATCGAGGGCCGCGCCGCGGGAGGCGGTGAAAACGAAGTCCCCGTCCGTCTCCACGGGGCCGATCCGGATCCGTCCGGCCTCGTAGGTGTAGCGGGGGCGCCGGTGGTCCCGGCTCATGTCCTGCCGGAGGTCGTTCTTGACCCCGACGACGATCTCCCGGTCCCCGTCCTTGATGACGACGCCGATCGCGCCGCGGACCGGATCGGCGGGGGCGAGGGAGACGCGGCCGAGCCAGGGCCTCGGGTCCTCGCCGGCGCCGTGCGGGACGAGCACGCTCACGAACGCAAACGTTTCCGCGAGCTCGAAGTGCTGGGCCCAGGACTGGTGGATGAGCCACTCGTCCTGGTGGTGGCGCCGCTCGGCTTCGACGCCCTCCTGCCGCGGCTCGGGCGAGGGGAAGAGGATGAGCAGGCGCTTGTCGGGCGGGAGCTCGGCCGTCTGGATGCGGTCGTAACCCGTGTCGTACCAGTGCTCGCCCCGGTCGTAGATCCGCCGGGTGTGCCAGAAGGCGCCCATGGTGAAGTAGTCCTCCCGCAGGGCCTTGAAGATGTCGAAGACGACATAGCACTCCGGGTCCTTGACCCAGACGACGACCCGGTCGGCCTGATAGCCCCAGCCGTCGTCGATGACGCGGGTCCGGCTGTAGTCGAAGTCGTCGAAGGTCAGAAAATCGACCTTCCGCGTCCGGACCGGCCGATAGGACCCGGCGTTGCGCATGAACTCGAGGATCGACTGGCCGGGGACCGCGTCCCGGACGCTGTAGCGGCTCTGGCCCGCCTTCTGGCCCCAGAAGATCTTCTCGGGCCGGACGCAGAGGCGGTTGTGGAAATAGTCCTGGCGGTAGGCGCCGTAGGGCCCCGAGGGCATGTAATCGCGGTAGCCGCCGTCGTGGAGGAGGACCGAGCCGCCGGACATCAGCAGGACGAGGCTGTTCTCGTCGGCGTGGCCGTGGGTCATCTTCTCCTCTTCGACCGGGATGGTGTCCCGCAGGTAGTCACGGAAATTCAACCCGCCGTCGCCTTCGTCCCGGTAGTTGAGCAGAAGATAGCTCGAGCGGGGCGTCCAGCCGTCGCGAAAGACGATCTTCTTGCCCTGGACGTCCTCCAGGACCTCCATCGACAGGGCCGTGGGCCGGGCGGCCTTGATCCGGTCGGTGCCCCAGCGGTAGCAGTCGAGGAGCATGCAGCCGAGCCCGGAGCTCGTCGGCTTGGCGAAATCGACGAACTTGTCGGCGATCGTCTCCGCCGCCCACTTGAGCCGGGGGTCGTCGAGCGCGGCGGCCGCGGCCTCGAAATAGACGAGAAAATGGGGCCAGTTCGAGGTCCAGTGGGCGTCGCCGAAGTCGGGCACGACTCCGGCCGGACAGAACAGGTTGAGATAATACCCGGCGTAATAATACATCTCCGGCGTCGCGAACAGCTCCCTCGTCCGGCCCAGGGCGTCGGCGTAGCCCAGGAGGGCGTAGAGCCAGACGCCGTGGTAGATCGTGGCGTCCTCGATCTGCCAGTTGCCCCAGTTGTCGTCGCCGAGGGCCCGGCGCTGCATCTCCCAGATCGGCGCGTCCGGGTGCTTGGGCAGGGCCCGGACGGCCCAGGCCAGCGTCTCGGCCCGCAGAGCCGCGCGGTTCATCGGCCCCCACTCGGCCGTCCGGAGGAGGTAGCGCATGCTCCCGGCGATCAGGTCCGCGGCCAGCTTCTCTTCGGAAGGGGAGAGGCGTCCGAGCCGGCGCAGGGTGTCGAAGGCCCGGATGTAGCGCATGGCCGTGAAGAAATCGGACAGGGCCGGGACGCCGTCGGCATAGTCGGACCGGAGCCTGATCGAGGACTCGGGATAGGCCGACCGGTAGTCGCCGTAGGTCAAGAGGACCTCTTTGGCCCGGTCGGCGTAGACGGATCTTTTCTCCGTCTCGAAGAGATAGGCGTAGATCACGGCCATCTCCAGGAGCCCGCCCGGCGCCCGGTAGCCGAACACGTTGAGCGGGTCGAAGGTCTTTTGCCATTGGTCGAGGAGCTCGGCCTTGTGGGCATGGGTCCAATCGGCCGACGCCCGGGCGTAGGCGAGGTACCGGTCGCGGGGGACCGCCCGGAGCGCCGGGGCCAGGAGGAGAAGGATGAGGAGGCCGGCGACGAAGGAGGCCCGCGGCCGGGACGTTCGGGACGGGGACTGTCTCATGATCGTTCTCCTCTCGGGGGTTGCGCTTTTTCTATCACACTTGCCGCGGCGAATCCAATCCGGTCCCCCGAGTCCCCCGAGGGGCCCAGGGGACTCGCGGGGCCGCCTATGCTATAATCGCGGCGCCCGGAGGCCGCATGAAACGGACCCTCATGCCGATAGCCGTTCTGGCCGGGGCACTTCTCCTCGCCGGCCCCGCTTCGGCCCAGCTCGTCCTCGGCCAATACGAGGACGAAGCGCCGCTCGGCACCTGGAACGTCTTCGGGGCCCCGTCGGCGCAGGCCGTCGGGATGGGAGGGGCCCAATTCGCCCGGGCCTCGGATGCGGCGGCGTCCCTGGCCAACCCCGCCCTCCTTCTGACCCTGCCGCAGTTGTCGGCCTTCGTCTCGGGCTCTTACGCGATCGCCTCCCTTTTCCGGTTCTCGCTGGTCAACACGGGGGTCGTCCAGTCGACCGGGAACCCGACGGCGGCCGTCTACGGGATCGACGGGGGAGGCCTGGCCGTGCGCCGCGGGGATTGGGCCTTCGCCGTCGTCGCCGCGGCGCCGGAGAGCTACGGGCGTCCCTCGATCGCCGTGGGGAGCGCGGGGTACGAGCTCAGCTTCGAGCAGACGGGAGGCCTGCGGCTCTGGCACGCCGGAGTCGCCCGGCGCCTCCCGGCCGGGTTGTCTCTGGGCCTGGGGGTGAGCTATGCGGCCGGGCGGCTCGACCGGACGACGGTCGAACGGGCCGCCGACGGCGTCCGCACGGTCACCATCACCGACGACCGGCACGAGACCTATCGGGGCCTGGCCTTCAACGGCGGACTGACGTGGAGCGCGGGGAAGGGCCTGACGGCCGGCCTCGCCCTTCGCGCGCCCTTCACCAAGAAGGGGACCGGCCGGAGCCTGCTGCGGTACCAGGTCCCCGAGGCGGGGACGGACATCCGCATCGACGCCGAGGCCGGGAACGCGTATCGCCAGCCCTGGATCGTCGGGGCCGGCCTGTCCTGGAAGCTCTCCGGCGCCTGGGTCCTGGCCGCCGACGCGGCCTGGTTCGGCTGGTCGCGCTACTCGGTCGCGTATTTCGGGGAGCCCCTGGCCAGGACTTTTCGCGATATCGTCCGGACGGGAGCGGGGGTCGAATACCTCGCCCCGGCCCCGATGTTCGGCCGGTCCGCCCGCATCCCGTTCCGCTTGGGCTTCTCCTTCGATCCTCAGCCGGTGACGTCCGTCCGCTCGTCCTATCCGGCTCTGACCTTCGGCACGGGACTCGCGTTGCGGGCCCTGGCGGTCGACATCTCCGGCGCTTTCGGCCGGGAGCGGGGCTCGGGACGGTCCCTCAAGTCGGGCCGGATCGTGCTGACGGTCCGCTATATCTTTCAGGAGTGATGTCATGAGGGATGCGGCCTGGCGTTCGATGAGGGCCGCGGCCCTGGTCGCGGTCGTGGCCTGTGCCTGCGCGGCCGGCGTTTGGACCGTCCTCGAGGCCGCCGAGGAGGCGAACGAGATCGTCAGCGTGGCCAAGAGGGACTTCGCCGCGGCCGGGCTCGGCCGCAGAGGCCTGGACGCGCTCATGGAGAAGGACGGCCGGGTCCATCTCGTCGTTTCGCCGGGAGAGATGGCGGCCCTCGCGGCGCTGCGGGTTCCCTATGCCGTCGAGACCCCGCGCCTCGTTCAGGCGGCCTCCCGGGCCCTGAGCGCGGGCGGCGGCCTCAACGGGGCCTATCACAGCTCGTTCGAGCTCGCGACCGACCTGAGGATCCTCGAGCGGGACCACCCCGGCCTCGCCAGCGTCCGCGAGATCGGGGAGACGCTCGAGAAGAGGAAGATCCTGGCCCTGAAGATCAGCGATAACGCCGCCGCGGACGAGGGAGAGCCGGCCGTACTGTTCGTCGGCGGCCACCACGCCCGCGAATGGATCTCCGTCGAAGTGCCGTACCTCTTCGGGAAGTACCTGCTCGAGCAATACGGCCGGAGCCAGGAGGTCCGGGACCTCGTCGACGCCAGCGAGATCTGGATCGTCCCGTCGGCCAACCCGGACGGGCTCGAATACTCGATTCACGTCTACCGGTATTGGCGGAAGAACCGGAGGGCCAACGTCGACGGAACGTTCGGGGTCGACATCAACAGGAACTACGGCCTGGCGTGGGGCCTGGACGACCTGGGGTCGAGCGGCCGGCCGGGCTCCGACGTCTACCGGGGGACCGCGCCCTTCTCGGAGCCGGAGACGGCCGCCATCCGCGACCTCTTCGCCGGGCGGGATTTCCGGGCCATGATCTCGTTCCACAGCTTTGCCCAGGTTATCCTCTATCCGTGGGGCTACACGACCGCCCCGGCCGCGGCGGCCGCGAGGCTCGACACCATCGCCGCCGACATGTCCGGACTGATCGCCGAGGTCCGGGGCTCGGTCTATACCTACGGCCAGGCCTCCCGGCATCTGTATGTGACCAACGGGGACACGGTCGATTGGGCCTACGGCCTCGCCGGCGCTCCGTCTTTTACGATCGAGCTTCCGCCCGTCGACATCGACCACGGGGGCTTCTTCAACGACGAGGCGGCGATCGGCGCCATCTTCGAAGAGAACCTGCCGGCCATGCTCTACCTTACCCGCTATGCCCTCGACCATCCTCTGCCCGTACGTCCGCCGATCCGGCCCCCCCGGGACCGCGCCAGGAGCTCGGCCCAATGGGGTCGGACCTCAGCAATATCAACATTATCAATAAGATAAGCACTAAAAAAGGGTCTGTATCGGCTTAAAACGGCTGTTTTGAGGCCCAAAAACGAAAAACTGGGCAGGAAAAAACGATGATTTCTTCATTTTGGCGGCCAAAAACACTGGTTTTAAGGCTTTTTGACCCCCGAATTCGTGGCTATCATATTGAAATCATTCATATTGCTGAGGTCCGACCCCATTTGCCTTGCACGGACGCCAGCGGCTATGAGAGAATGGCCGCAGATCCTTTCAAGGAGGCCCCATGAGCCGGACGATCGGTAGACGGGATTTCATCAAGACCAGCGCCGGGGCCGGACTGACCCTGGCCATGGGCAAGGCCTTGGCGGCTTCGACCGGGGCGGCGAAGGCCAAGGCGCCCGTCGTGGCCGTGGGCGTCGGCGACGACTACGGGAAGTCGGCGGTCCGGGCGGTCGATCTCCTCGGCGGCATCCGCAAGTTCGTGCGCAAGGGCTCGAAAGTCGCCCTGCTCCCGAACGTCCAGAGTCGCCACCCGGGCTCGTTCACCAAGCCCGAGATCCTGCGCGCCGTCATCCGCCTCTGCAAGAAGGCCGGCGCGAGCGAGATCGACTGCCTGAGCTGGCAGACCGAGAAGCAATGGGAGGACACCGGCCTCAAGGCCGTCATCGAATCCGAGGGGACCGGGCTCAAGATCTTCGAGCGGGATGAGTCGCTTTTCAAGCCCGTCCCCATCCCCGACGGCATCGCCCTCAAGGAAGCGCGCGTCCTCGCGGCGCTCTTCGACCACGACGCGCTCATCAACATGCCCATCACCAAGGACCACGCCGGCAACAAGTTCACTGGCACATTGAAGAACCTCATGGGCCTGAATTCGCCCGCGAACAACCGCGCCTTCCACCGGCCGAACTGGAAGACCGACCCGGACGACGTCGCCCATCTCGACCAGTGCATCGTCGACCTGAACAAGGCGGTCGTGCCGGCCCTCAATATCGTCGACGCGACCGAATTCATCGTTTCCAATGGCCCCTTCGGGCCGGGCCAGCTCTTCAGGCCGAGACGGGTGGTCGCGGGAACGGACCGGGTCGCCGTCGACGCCTATTGCGCGGCCCTCTGGGGTCTGAAGCCGGAGGAGATCGTCCAGATCAAACGGGCGGCGGAGCAGGGGCTGGGCCAGATCGACCCGAACAAGGCCGTCCTCAGGGAAGCGGCCGTCGTCTAGGCGTCCTGGGGAAGCGGGACTGGAGGCCGGGAGAATGTCCGCGACACGGCGCCGGCGGGCCGCCATCGCTCTGACGGTCTTTCTTGCGGCCTGCGCCCGGGCGGTCCCGGCCGGGCCGGGCCAGGAGACCCTCGAGGCCCTGCTGCCGGCGGACGGGGCGGCGCCGGGCTGGTCGAAGGACGGCGAGCCCCAGTCGTTCGCTGGGGAGGACCTCTACACCTACATCAACGGCGGCGCCGAGATCTACCAGGAATACGGCTTTCGCCGGGTGGTCGTCCAGGACTACAAGAGCGCCGCGGGAAAATCCCTCTCGCTCGAGATCTTCGAGATGGAAACGCCGGCGGCCGCCTTCGGCATGTTCACGTTCAAGAGGTCGGGGCAAGGCCGGGACGTGCCCCTCGGGGCCGGCGCCGAGCTCGAGGCTTACTATCTGAACTTCTGGAAAGGCCGCTACCTGGCCACCCTGACGGGGTTCGACGAGTCGGCGGAAACGGTGGCCAGCCTCCTGGCCGTCGGCGGCCGGGTCGAAGCCATGATCCCTGACAAGGGGGACCCGCCGCCCCTGGTCGCATCGCTTCCCGCCCAAGGCCTGAAGCCCGGTACCGTCAAGTATCTCCGGGGCCTCCTGGGCCTCAACAACGTCTACGCCTTCCCGTCGGCCCACGGGCTCGCCTTCGCGGCCGCGGTCAAGGGAGACTACGGCGAGGGCTCCTTCCTGGTCGTGATGGACTACGGCTCGGGCGCGGCCCGCGAGACGGCCTGGGCCGAGCTCCGGGAGGCCCTCGAGGGCTCGGACAGGTTCGAGAAGGCCCGCGCTTCTACGGCCCAGGTCATGCTTTTCCGCGATCCCAAAGGGCGCTTTGCCGCCTTCTCTCCGTCGGGCGCCCGCATCGTCTTCGCGGTGAGCTCCGACCCGTCCGTTTCCCTGGTGCTGGTCGCGCAGTCCCGCTGATCGGGCTGGCCCCCACACGTCGGCCCCGCCCTCGCGCGCCGGGCGGTCCCGGCCGAGGGGGACCGGCCACCGGGCCTTATTGGAACGCCTGCTTGACGATCTCGACCAGACCCAGGGCGTATTCGACCTCGGTGAGAGGGATCTTCCTGGCCTCGGCGATCTTGGTGAAGCGGCCGTCCTTGTTGCTGTCCGCGGTCACGACGATGTAGTCGGCGAAGGGGGCCACGGCGTCGATCATCCGCTCGTTATCGCTGCCGGCCGGCCCGCGCTTCGATTCGCCGCCGATATGGGCGGCCACGACCGAGATCTTGCGGGCCTTGCAGTATTCGATGACCTTCTTCAACCGGGCCTCCTCGCTCTCGAGGGTCAGGCCCGAGGCGCCCATGCCCTTCATGCTGGCCCCGATGGCGAAGATGACGGCCTTGTACGGCGTCCCGGCCGGGAACTTGGCCTGGTCGATCGTGCTCTCGACGTGGAAGCCCGGCCCGGACTCCCGCCCGCCGAGGCCGACGCCGTCGGCCACCATCTCGGCCGTGGGGACGTCGCAGTAGTCGTACATGACGGCGGCCTCGTCGAGGACGATGTTGAGCGTCGTCACATCCGTGCTCTGCCCGGCCGAGGTCGTCAGGATGGGCAGGCCCAGCTTGGGGACGGCCTGCCCGGCGGCGAGAAGGATGACGGCCAGGACCGCCGTTGCGGCCAGGCCGAGGGGGATTCTCTTGGTCATGGGGGTCTCCTTTTACTTCTTGTCCGGCTCCATCAGGATGTCGAAGGCCTTGACGGCCTTCTTCCACCAGTCCGGCGTGGCCGGCTGGGACCGGTTGTAGCTCCGCTTCTCCACGTCGTAGAGGTAGAGCCGATTGTATTTGACTAACAGATCGTCGCCGAGCTTCCACCAGGCGTTGACGACTGTCTGGGCGTTGTTGAGCGAGAAGCCGGTCAGGAACCTGGCCGCCTCGGCCGGCTTCTTCTTATAGAGCGCCAGGGCCTGGGCGTCGATCTCCGGGATCCGGGCGATCATCCCGGCTTCGTATTTCGCCTGGGCCGCGTGGACGTCCTTGATGGCCTCGGAATAGACGACCTGGACGTGGAAGTCCGTGTAGTCGAAGGCCCAGCGGGCCGCGTCGCGCGAGAAGGTCCAGTGGTCGCCCACGGCGAAGGACTTGGGCAATTCCGTCACCCCGGCGTAGAACGGCATGTAGCAGGCCGTGTCCTGGGCGCCGAAGGCGATCCAGACCAGGCCCCCGATGGGGTCGGGCAGGCCGGCCCGGCTCTGCGTGACGGTCGTGTACTCCGCCCGGCCGTCGGCGATGACCCGCGGCGCCCGGCGGTTGAAATAGTTCGGGTTCTTGAACGGCCCGCCCCGGATGCCCTGGACCGGGTCCCAGGGCGTGCCGTAGCTCCGGTCCCGGGTCATGGTCATGACGTCCTGGAGCGAGAGCTTCCGGTCCGGCTTGATCGAGAAGGGGAAATCCATGTTCGGCGTCTCGGGCTTGAGCTTCTGCGAGGGCGCGACGAGGTCGAAGAAGCGCCACATCCTCTGAATTCCGCCGTTGGTGCTGGCCGCGCTGCCCTCCACGGGCGAGTAGGCCCGCTTGAAGCTGAACGGCTTGCCGCTCTGGGGATCGTAGAAGCCCATCTCGACGGCGAGCGAGACGACGTTCGACGAGGCCATGAAGAAGTCCGTGTTGGCCAGGTCGATCTCCCCGATGCGCGATTCGTTGGGGCAGACCGAAACATGATCGTCCGGCACGCGCTGGGCGGCCCAGACGGCGCCCGGCTTGCCGCTCTCCGGGGTCCAGAGCGGGCCGACCGGGCAGATCTCGAAGATCCAGACCTCGTTCGGGTCGGCGACGGCCAGCATCTCGCCGTCGTCGTGGAAGCCGTAGCCGTAGGTCTCGGCCAGCGAGCCCATGACCCGGATGGCCTCGCGGGCCGTCCCGCCCCGCTCCATCCCCAGGAGCGTCAGCATGGTGATATCGATCTTGGCCGACGGCGTCGGGTTCTGCAGCCGGCGCTGGCAGCCGATCGTCGATTCGCCGATGGCCACCTGCCTGTCGTTCATGTAGCCGAAGCTGCCGTGGTGGTAGCCGTAGGTGTGGGGGACCTCGGGGATCTCGATCCCGGCGAAGTCTTTCTTGACGAGGTCCCACTTGAGGCCCTCGGACGGCGGCCAGGTCTGGTACTGGGAGATGTGATAGATCTTCCGCGTCGAGCCAGGCTTGTGGTCGGCCGCCGGGACGTGACGCCAGGTCCAGTCGCAGATGCCGCAATCGCAGGTGTGCGTGGTCATGACCGAGCCGTCGGTCGAGGCGTCCTTGCCGACGATGATGACCGTGCAGCCGTCTCCGTGCAGGTCCGCCCCGCCGGGGACCGCCGCGGCGGCCCGCTGGGCGGCCGCGGAGGAATGTCCGGTCAGGGCGACGGCCAGGACGAGGGCCAGGCCGATAATCCAAAAACGACTCTTCTTCACGATGCTCTCCTTTCCCCCGCCGGGGGCTTTGTCACTTCGCGTCCGGCTCGCTCAGGGCGTCGATGGCCCGGACGGCCTTGTTCCACCATTCGGGATTGGCCGTGGGGATGCGGCCGCTCCGCCGCTTCTCGGGGTCGTACTGGGCGAGGTGATTGTACTTGACCCAAATATCGTCGCCGAGCTTCCACCAGGCGTCGACGACGCTCTGGGCGTTGCTGAGGGTGAACCCGGTGACGTGCTTGATGGCCTCCCGGGGGTTGCGCGTGTAGAGGTCGACCGCCCGGCGGTCGATCTCGGCGATCCGGTCGAGGGCGCCGTCTTCCCAGACCTTCTGGGCGGCCTTGACGTCCTGGATGGCCGCGTTGTAGACGACTTGGGTGTGGAAGTCGACGTAGTCGAAGGCCCAGCGGGCCGATGTGCGGTCAACGACGAAGTGGTCGCCGACCTTGAACGAGGCCGGGACGTCCGACGCGCCCGCGTAGAGGGGCACGTAGCAGGACGTGTCCTGGACTCCCAGGGCTACCCAGACGAGGCCGCCGATCGGATCGGGAAGCCAGGAGCGGCACTGGGTCAGGCTGGTGTACTCGACGTTGGGCACGCTGATGAGCCGGGTCCCTCTGTAGTAATAGGGGTTCTGGAAGGGCCCGCCGCGGATGCCCCGGACCGGGTCGAAGATCGTGCCCTGCGATTTGTCGCGGGTCAGGGCCATGACGTCCCGGACCGAGAGCTTCTTGTCCGGCTTGATCGAGAAGGGGAAATCCATGTTCGGCGTCTCGGGCTTGAGCTTCTGTGAGGGCGCGACAAGGTCGAAGAAGCGCCACATCCGGGAGCGGCGGCCCTGCGTGCTCACGGCGCTGCCCTCGGCGGGCGAATAGGCCCTCTTCCAGCTGAACGGCTTGCCGCTCTGGGGGTCGTAGAAGCCCATCTCGACGGCGAGCGAGACGACGTTCGACGAGGCCATGAAGAAGTCCTTGTCGGCCAGGTCGATCTCCCCGATGCGCGACTCGTTGGGGCAGACGCTGACCTCGTCGTCGGGCACGCGCTGGGCGCACCAGACGGCCCCGGGCTTGCCGCTTTCGGGCGTCCAGAGCGGGCCGACCGGCATGATCTCGAACATCCAGACTTCCCGGGGATCGGCGATGGCCAGCATCTCGCCGTCGTCGTGGAAGCCGTAGCCGTAGGTCTCGGCGAGGGAGCCGATGACCCGGATGGCCTCGCGGGCCGTGGCGGCCCTCTCCATGGCCAGCAGGGTCAGCATGGTCAGATCGAGCTTGGCCGAGGGCGTCGAATTCTGGAGCTTCCTCTGGCAGCCGATCGTGGACTCGCCGATGGCCACCTGTTTCTCGTTCATGTAGCCGAACATGCCGTGATGGTAGGCATAGGTGTGGGGCACCTCGGGGATCTCCAAACCGGTGAAGTCCTTCTTGTAGAGGTCCCACTTGAGGCCCTCCGACGGCGGCCAGGTCTTGTACTGGGAAACGTGGTAGATCTTCCGGGTCGAGCCGGGCTTGTGGTCGGCGGCCGGGACGCGACGCCAGGTCCAATCGCACGTGCCGCAGTCGCAGGTGTGCGTGGTCATGGTCGAACCGTCGGTCGAGGCGTCCTTGCCGACGAGGATGGACGTGCAGCCTTCCCCGGCGACGACATCGGCGGGGAAGGCGGACTGGCGGGTCGCCGTGGTCATGTGACCGGCCAGGAGGAGGGCCAGGACGGCCGCCAGGCCGATTCCGCAAAGGCTTCTCTTGGTCATGATGACTTCCTCTCTCCGCGCGGGGGCGCTATTTTTTGTCCGGCTCGCTCAGGACGTCGATGGCCCGGACGGCCTTGTTCCACCACTCGGGATTGGCCGTGGGGATGCGGCCGCTCCGCCGCTTCTCGGGGTCGTACTGGGCGAGGTGATTGTACTTGACCCAAATATCGTCGCCGAGCTTCCACCAGGCGTCGACGACGCTCTGGGCGTTGGCGAGGGTGAACCCGGTGACATGCTTGATCGCTTCCCGCGGATTGCGCCCGTGGAGGTCAACCGCCAGGCGATCGATCTCGGCGATCCGCTCGAGGGCCCCGTCCTCCCAGACCTTCCGGGCGGCCTTGACGTCCTGGATGGCCGCGTTGTAGGCGACCTGGGTGTGGAAGTCGACGTAGTCGAAGGCCCAGCGGGCCGACTTGCGGTCGAGGACGAAGTGGTCGCCGACGGTGAACGAGGCGGGGACGGCGGTCGCGCCCGCGTAGAAGGGGACGTAGCAGGACGTGTCCTGGGCCCCCAGGGCCACCCAGACGAGGCCGCCGATCGGATCGGGGAGCCAGGAGCGGCACTGGGTCAGGGTCGTGTACTCGACGTTGGGCACGCTGATGAGCCGCGTCCCCCGGTAATAATTGGGGTTCTGGAACGGGCCGCCGCGGAGGCCGCGGACGGGATCGAAGATCGAGCCTTCGGACTTGTCCCGGGTCAGGGCCATGACGTCGCGGGGGGAGAGCTTGGCGTCGGGCTTGACCGAGAAGGGGAAGTCCATGTTCGGCGTCTCGGGCTTGAACTTTTTGGACGGCGCGACGAGGTCGAAGAAGCGCCAGGTGCGCGAACGCCGGCCGGCCGTGCTCACGGCGCTGCCCTCGGTCGGGGAGTAGGCCCTCTTCCAGCTGAACGGCCGGCCGGCCTTGGGGTCGTAGAGCCCGGCCTCGACGGCATAGGACTCGACATGGGCCGAAGCCATGAAGAGGTCCGGATCGCCGAGGTCCAGCTCGCCGATGATCGATTCGTTCGTGCAGACCGCGACGTGATCGTCGGGGACGCGCTGGGCGGCCCAGACCGCGCCCGGCTTGCCGCTCCCGGGGGTCCACAGCGGGCCGACCGGCATGATCTCGAAGACCCAGATCTCCCGGGGGTCGGAAACGGCCAGCATCTCGCCGCCGTCATGGTAGCCGTAACCGTACTGCTCGGCCAGCGAGCCCATGAGCTTGATGGCCTCGCGGGCCGTCCGGCAGCGCTCCATGACCAGCAGGGTCAGCATGGAGATATTCGTGGCCGGGGTGGGGGTGGGATTGCCGATCTTGCGGACGTTTCCGATGGTCGATTCGGCGATGGCCAGCTGCTGGTCGTTCAGGTAGCCGAAGATGGAGTGATGGTAGCCGTAGGTGCGGGCCGGCTGGGGGATTTCGACGGCGGTCGGGTCCTTGAGGACCGCGGCCCATTTGCCCCCTTCGGAGGGCGGCCAGGTCCGGATCTGATGGATGTTGTAGAGGCGTCGTTTCGCGCCCGGCTTGTGGTCGGCCGGCGGAACGTGCCGCCAGGTGAAATCGCAGACGCCGCAGTCGGCCGCGTGGGTGCTCATGACCGAGCCGTCCGTCGAGGCCTCCCGTCCGACCATGATGACGGTGCAGGCCTCGGAGGCCGGATCGAACTCGGGCCCGGCGGCGACGTCCGTCCGTCCGGACCGTTCGAGCCCTATCCCGCCGGCGAAGACGAGAACGGCGAGGACGGCCAGGACCAGGGGGATGGCTTTCTTGCTGAACACTTCGCTTACCTCCAGGAACGGCCCGCGGCGGGCCCGATCAATTCATGACCACGGCGCCGGCCGCCGCCTTGGACGGGTCGGCCAGGAAGTGCCCGACTCCGTTCCTGACCACGTCGGCGTATCGCGGGACGTCGCGGACGGCGATGGGCCGGTCCGGGGTCCTCTTCGAGAATTGCCGGAGCAGTTCCAGGGTCACGGACAGGTTCTGTCCGACCCTCTTCTCCAGCGGCCAACCGCTCTCGTCGTAGGGGACGAAGAGCTTTTTCTTCTTGGACAGGCTCAGCAGGAAGGGGTCCTTTCCGTCGAGGAGGAAGCGGACCGTCTTCGGCCCCGTCGGCTGGTCGAGGAAGGGGATGGGGGCCTCGAGGAGGAAGGGCAGGGACGGGCCGTGGTCGCCGATCTCCCGGTGGGACAGGCCGCGGAACCCGGACGGCGAGGGCTCGACGTGGCTCTCGAACCCCTCCGTGGCCTTGACCGTCAGGGAGGCCAGGGTCGCGATCTTGACCGAGCTCTCCGGGGCGACGATGCAATTGGTCACCGGGAACATGGTCTCCGCGCCGTGGATGTCCACGGCCAGGTCGATCCCCTCGCGGCGCATGAGCTCCATGGCCCCGAAGGTCACCCGCTCCATGAGCGGTCCTCCGGCCCGGCCGGGCCAGGTCCGGTTGGTGTTGCGGACGTCGATGTACGACAGGAGCTGGCGGTCGGGGTAATGGATATAGACGTCCGGGTCGGGCCACTGGTCGAGCGGCGAGGCGTCGCGGTTGCCGTAGCGGAAGCGGCGGGCGCCCCAGTCGGTCGCGACATCGAAATAGAGAGGATAGCCGTCGCCCGGCCGGGTGTTGCGGCTGCCGCTGTTGTTGAAGAAGGGGATGACGAAAAGCGTGCCCGTTTCGACGACGGCCCGCTCGATCACGATGAGGGCCGTCAGCATGCCCTCGGGCTCGTTCGAATGGGTGTTGCCCATGATCAGGGCCTTTCCCCCGGGCTCCCGGCCCTGGAGGACAAAGACGTTCGTGTCGCCGGCCGTTCCGGCCAGGCCCGGCGAGAGCTCGCTCAGCCGCCGGACTTCGGTGACGCCCGGGCCCTTGATGATCGGGACGTCGAAATGGCGGTGGCGCCGAAGCGGCAGTCCGCCCCAGAGGACGAGGCCGAGCAGGACCGCCGCCAGAAGCGCCTTCGGTGCGATGTCCTTGTTCATGCGCCCCTTCCTCACTTCCACCTCAGGAGCCTGAGGACGAGGGGGACCATCACCAGCAGGTACAGGAAGAGGTTCTGGCGGTCGTCCTTCTCTTGGACGAAGTTCCAGGCCGCCAGGACGAGGAGGGCGGCCGTGATGAGGTAATAGGCGATCATGATCATCGGCGGTCTCTCTGCCTCCTACATGCTCCACTTGACCAGGAAGGCCAGCTTCGAGCTGAAGATGATCATGGCCATCGCCGCGGCCGTGATGACCAGCCAGGGGAGCCAGGTGGCCTTCAGGAAGTCCCTGTAGGCCCCCCGGTACCCGGAGACCATGGTGCTCAGCCGGCCGATGAGGGCCGTCGGCGGCAGGCCGTCCCCGAGGGGCCAGAGGAGGCTCAGCCCGGCGATGACGACCGTCGCATGGAAGCCGATCGAGTCCAGGAACCAGATGAGCGGGATGCCGATGATGGCCGCCGCGCCGTAGGTCAGGACCCCCTCGGAGAAGGGGATGATGACCGGCAGGAGGACAAACAGGAGGATGAGCGGGGTCGAGATCACGGCGAACGAGAGCAGGCCGCGGACGCCGGTCGCGGTCATGATCTGCTGGAGCATCCCGACGACCGCCGTGGTCGCGAGAAGGGGTAGTAGCCTCTTGACGGTGTCCCGGGCCAGGCGCAGGACGGCGATCCTCTTCGGGCTGACCAGGATGGCGGCCAGGGCGGAGAGGCTGAACTCCAGGGCCAAGCCGAAGATCGGGGTGGCGAAGGGCCAGATCCGATAGGCGGCGACGAGCCCGAAAAAGACGAGAAAGGGGATGAGGACGCGCCACCAGGTCATCCCCTGAGGCGGCTCCGGCAGTTCGACGGGGCCGGCGGCCGCGCCCGCCCCCTTCTTCAGGCCCAGGGCCAGGACGGTGAAGGCGCCCAGGAGGAGGACCGGGATGCCCAGGGGGAGCTCGAAGCCGACATAGGGGATGGCCGTTCCGGCGCAGAGGATCATGGCCCAGATGTTCACCGGAGGGGCGGCCGCGCTGAGGCCGGCCACGATGAACAGGATGGCGGCCACCCGCTTCGGGGCGACGCCCAGGCGGCCGAGGGCCATGGCCACGGGCGCCCCGACGACGAGCAGAGAGACGCTCCCGGCCCCGGTCAGCGCGCCGGGAACGAGGACGATGATCATCAAGGCGAGGAGGGTCGCGACCCGCCACCGGCCGAAGGCCCGGAGAGTGGCCCGCACGGCGTAGACGACCCCGCCGGACTCGTTGACGACGGCCATGAAGAAGGTGGCCGTGAAGAAGACAAGCATGACGTCGAGGTAGGTGATCGAGCCCTCGACGAGGTGGCGGCCGAGCTCGCCCAGGGGCGGGGTCCCCGGGAACGCCCCGGCCAGCCCGCCGGCCAGGGCCGCGGCGAACATCCCGATCTCGACCGACAGCTTGGCCGCTTTGGCCGCGACGTACGCGGCGACCATGACCGCCAATATGATCAGGATCTGTGTCGTCATGCTCAGACCGGCATTCTACAGGAATGCCGGAGGCGCGGTCAACAGTCGGGACGACGCAACGCGGGCGCCCCGGCGGGCGTTATTGGACAAAAGACTACAGAATCGCTAAGATATCGGCGGAAAGGGTCTTCTGCTAGAATATGTCCAGCAAAGGAGATCTCCCATGCGGCGTTCCATCCTGACGAAATCCCTCGTGCTTTTGAGCCTGGCCGGCTTCTTGGCCGGCGTCGGCGCTCCTTCGCTCCGGGCCCAGTATTACGGCCGGAACAAGGTCCAGTACCAGAAGTTCGACTTCAAGATCATGAAGACCCGCCACTTCGACGTCTACTTCTATCTTGAAAGCGAAGAGACCGTCAAGATGGCCTGTCTCATGGCCGAGCGTTGGTACTCGCGCCTGTCTCGGATGTTCAACCACGAGCTCAAAGGGCGCCAGCCCCTCATCCTCTACGGCAGCAGCCCCGAATTCCAGCAGACGACGGTCATCCCCGACCTGCTGGGCGAGGGCACGGGCGGCGTCACGGAGTCGTTCAAGCGCCGCATCGTCCTGCCCTACGGCGCCACGCTCTCCGAGACCGACCACGTCATCGGCCACGAGCTCGTCCACGCCTTCCAATACGACATCATGGCCCAGGGCCATTCCGACCAGGCCCGCGGTTACGATTCCGCCCTCCGCATCCCCCTCTGGTTCATCGAGGGCATGGCCGAGTACCTGTCCATCGGGCCGGTCGATCCCAACACCGCGATGTGGATGCGCGACGCCGTGCGCCGCAAGGAGCTGCCGCAGATCCAGAAGCTCGACAACTCCTACAAGTTCTTCCCCTATCGCTGGGGCCAGGCGGTCTGGGCCTACATCACCGGGCGCTGGGGCGACGAGGTCATCGGCAAGATGATGAAGTCGGTCGGCCGGACCGGCGACTACGAGGTCATCCTCGAGAGCGTCCTCGGCATCAAGCTGAAACAGCTCTCGGCCGACTGGCACAAGTCCATGCAGGACGCCTACCTGCCGCTCCTCGAGAAGACCCAGCTGGCGGAAGCGATCGGCAAGCCCCTGTTCAAGGGCACCCAGAACAACCCCTACAACGTCGCTCCCTCCATCAGCCCCGACGGCAAGTCGCTCGTCTTCTTGTCGACCCGGGACCTGTTCTCGATCGACCTCTACCTGGCCGACGCCGACGCCGGCAAGATCCGCCGGAAGATCGTTTCCACGGCCGTCGACCCGCATTTCGAGAGCATCCAGTTCATCAAGTCCGCCGGCGCCTGGGACGCCAAGGGCGAGAAGTTCGTCTTCGCCGGCGTGTCCAAGGGCCGCCCGGTCCTGACCGTCGTGGACATGGTCCGGGACCGGACCGAGAGGGAGATCCCGTTCAACGAGCTGGCCGAGATCCTCAGCCCGGTCTGGTCGCCCGACGGCCGCTACATCGCCTTCTGCGGCCTGGCCGGAGGGGTTTCGGACCTCTTCATCTACGACCTCCAGGACAAGATCGTCAAGCAGATGACCCGAGACGTCTTCGCCGACCTGCAGCCGGCCTGGTCGCCCGACGGCAAGACCATCGCCTTCGTCACCGAGCGGTTCTCGACCAACCTCGAGTGGGTCGACATCGGCGGCTACGAGCTGGCCCTCCTCGACGTCGAGTCGGGCGCGATCCGGAAACTGCTGGCCTTCCCGGACGGCAAGAACATCAATCCCCAGTGGACGGCCGACTCCGCCGCCCTGTTCTTCCTTTCCGACCAGAACGGCAAGACCGACCTCTACCGGATCGACGTGGCCTCGGCCCGGATCACCCAGGTCACCAACCTCTATTCCGGCGTCGCCGGCATCACCGAGCTCAGTCCCTCGATCTCCGTGGCCACCGGGTCCGGCCGGGTCGTCCTGTCGGCCTACAAGGACGGCTACTACACGGTCTACTCGATCGACGATCCGGAGGTCCTGGAGGGGCAGTCGTTCCTGGCCCAGTTCGAGCGGAACCCCGGCATCCTGCCGCCGCGGGCCGAGCCCGAGGGCTCCCTCCTCGGCCTGCTCAAGAACCCGCTCTTCGGACTGCCGAAGGACCAGGCCTTCGCCGTGGTCCCCTACAAGCCCCGGCTGGGGCTCGATTACGTCTCGCCCCCCAACGTCGCCATCGGGGTCGACCGCTTCGGGACCTACGGGGCGGGGGGCCTGGCCGCCTATTGGAGCGACATGCTCGGCTATCACACGGTCGTCACCACGGCATTCACGGGCTCCCGGCTCATCGACACCTCGGGCGTCTTGGCCTACCTCAACAACAAGTCCCGGTTCAACTGGGGGGGGGCGGCCCAGCGGATCGTCTATCCCTATCCGTATTATTCCTTCGGCGTCGACCCGGGGACGGGCAATTACATCGAACAGGAGGACGTCATCCGGCTGATCAATTATGACCTTTCGCTGTTCGGGTCCTACCCGTTCAGCCAGGTCAGCCGGTTCCAGCTCAGCGGCGGGTTCAGGGTCCAGGATTACCACCGCACGGTCTATCAGTGGATCTACGACCCCTCGGGCTTCCTGATCGATTATCAGAAGTTCCGTCCGGCGGATATGCCGCCCTCGCTGTCCTACGGCTATCTCACGGCCGGGTATTTCTACGACACGGGCATCTTCGGCGCGACCAGCCCCATCCTGGGCCAGAACTTCGGCCTTTCGGTCATGCCCACCGTGGGGAACGTCACCTTCACGACGCTGACCGCGGACTTCCGGAAGTACCTCATGCCGGTCAGGCCCTTCACCCTGGCTTTCCGGGCCATGCACATGGGCCGCTACGGCGCGGGCGCCGAAGACGACCGCTTCTACCCGCTCTACATCGCCTACTGGGACCTCGTCCGCGGCTATGAGTCCTACAGCCAGGAGGAGTTCGCCTACTACGATCAGCATCCGGACGAGGTGTTCGACTTTAACCGGCTCTTCGGCAGTCGGATGTTCGTGGCCAACGCCGAGCTGCGCTTCCCGGTGCTCGGGCTCCTCGGGCTGGGCAAGGGCTTCTACGGCGCCTGGCCGCTCGAGCTCTACGGCTTCTACGACGTCGGCCTCGCCTATGCCTCGCATCCGAGCCCCTGGTGGGGATCCGGGGATGCGGGGTATACCGACGCGGATGTCCGGCCCACCTTCTGGGGCGACGGACTACGGAAGCCCCTGCAGAGCGTCGGCGTCGGACTGCGGACGAACCTCTTCGGCTATCTCATCCTGGGGATGAACTACGTCTATCCCATCAACCGGCCGGCCCGCGGCTGGCATTTTCAGGTGAGCATCAGCCCGGGCTTCTGAAAAAAAGGGGATTTCTGCCCTCCGCTCGTTTCACTCGAGAAACCGGAAAAGAGCTTTGTCCGGATATTTCGCAGAAATCCCCTCCGTGCATCTCCGGGGATTTCTGCCCTCCGCTCGTTTCACTCGCTACGGGTGGTAGGCGGGCGGAAGGCCGCCGCCAGAAGGACGGCGGCTCCGAGGGCCGTCAGGCACGGCAGTAGGAACATCGACCGGAAGTCGGTCACGCCGGCGGCGGTGAAGACCGACTGCATCAGCCACGGGCCCAGCGTGTTGGCGGCCAGCACGCCCAGGCCGAGGATCATCACGTTGAACAGCCCCTGGGCGCTCGAGCGGACGTCCTTGGGGAAGTAGGTGTCCACGAAGATGTAGACCGTGGCGAAGAAGAAGGCGTAGCAGACGCCGTGCAGGACCTGGACGGTGACGATCATCCAGGGCTCGGCGGCGAAGAAGGCGTAGACCGCGAACCGGGCGGCGTGCCCGAGGATGCCGATCAGCATGGTGAACCGCCAGCCCAGCTTCTTCAGCACCGCGCCGAGGACGAGCATGGTCAACAGCTCGGAGACCTGGCCCAGGCTCATGACGGGCATGATCCAGTTGCCGGGAATGCCCACGCCCCCGGCCTCGACGCCGGCGCCCAGGAACGACCCGGTCCAGTTGAAATAGAGGTTATGGACGAACGCGTCGACGAAGGTGATGAGCCAGAGGATCAGGACAAAGGGGTGCTTGAGCAGGCGGACCGCCTCCAGCCAGGCGAAGCGCTCCGTGGCCAGCGCCCCCGGGAGCCTTTTCTTCGGCGGGGTGTGAGGCAGGAGCAGACTGTAGGCCGCCAGGGCCAGGGAGACGATCCCGGCCACGATGAACGTCCAGCGCGTCGCCTGCTTCAGCGCCTGGCCGGTGAGGCCCGAGCCGAGGACCGTCCCGATCCAGGCGATCGCCCCGTCGGGCGCGGCGGCCCTGACCCGGGCCCAGTCCACGAGAATGAACGTGAACGGCCAGGCGGCCAGGATCCAGCCCAAGGTCCCGCCCATGCGGACGAAGCCGAACTCCTTCTTCGAGTCCTTCATGTGGGCGAAGGCGATCGAGTTGACGATCGAGAGGGTCGGGACATAGAGCAGGCAATGCCCGGCCATCAGCAGGAAAAAGGGCCAGAAGGAGCGGGTGAAGCCCAACCCGAGAACGGCCAGGCCGCCGACGAGATGGCTGAAGCCGAGGAACCTCTCCGCGGCGAAATGTCGGTCGGCGAACTGGTTGCTGAAGAACATGCCGATGATGGCGGAGAGGGGGAAGGCGTTCAGTATCCAGGCTTGCTGGATGGGCGTGAAACCGAGGCTGGGCAGATAGCCGAAGATCAGCGGCAGCCATGCCCCCCAGATGAAGAACTCCATGACCATCATCAGGAACAGCTTGTTGCGGGGTCCGGTCGTCTTGGTCATGCTCGACCCTCCTTATGTCTCGCGGCCCTCCCGGGCGTCCGGTCACAGCTCCTTGAGATAGACGTTCCGGAAGAACGGCGGCGACTGGCTGTCGTGGTTCTGGAGGCCGATGTAGCCCTCCGGAGAAAGGTCCCGGACCTTGCCGCCCGGACGGGCGTTCCAGTCGAGGGCGGCCTTCCCATTGAGGAAGACCTTGAGGCGCCGGCCCTGGAACTCGATCCGCAGGTGGTTCCATTCCCCGGTCGGCTTCGAGGCCGAGAGCTTGGGCGCCTCGATGTCGTAGGCGGCCCCGGTGTGATGGACGCCCTTCGAGGCGTCGTCGATCTGGACCTCGATCGAATGGTAGATGTAGTCGTCGCTCACCGGGACCGACGGGACGCGGAGGAAGATCCCGGAGTTGGTCGCCGGCGTCGAGCACTTGAACTCGCACTCGAAGATGAAGTCCTTGACCTTCCGGGTGTGCCAGAGGAGGCCCATGCCGCCCTGGCCCTTGAGGACACCCGTCTTCGGGTCGCACTCGAAGTGCCCCGGCCCGTAGTGGTTCCAGCCGTGCTTCTCATAGCCGCCCCCGCCGCGCCGCAGGAGCGGCGTGTAGCCGTCGTAATAAGTGACGCTCTTGACGTAGGCGATGCTTTGGCGGAACGCCGGCAAGGGGTCGCCGGCCTCGGCCTCGTTCTCGTACTCCATGGTCAGGTAGCCGTCGTAGTCCTGGAGGGTCAGCTCGGCCAGGAGGTCGCGGATGCGCCCCTGTCCGGAGCCCCAGGCCACATCGTCGACGCCCTGGCCGGTGCCGTACGCGGACCGGTCCTTCAGGTGGACGTCCAGGATCCGGCCGGCCAGGAGCTTGAAGGCCTCGCGCGGATCGGTGCCGCCCCGCATCCAATGGCCGTTGTCGGCGCACGCCCCGATGCGGGGATCCCGGCCGTCGACTCGGCTGAAGACGGTCTCGGGCAGGTGATATTTCGAGGGCGCGGGATGGTTGTGAACGGCGATCCTGATGTTGTATTCCCGGACCAGCTTCTCGAGCAGAGTGAAGTCGTCGTCGGCCGGCTCGCAGACGATGACCCGGATGCCCATCCTGCGGGCGAAGTCGAAGACTTTGCGCATGCTCGGCTCGGTCGTGCCGATGTCGACGACGCCGTAGCCATAGAGCCTCACCCCGGAGGCCTTGAGGGCGTCCTTGACGAAAGCGATCTCCTCGTCGGTCATGTTCTCGTCGAACTTGGCCCCGGGCCGTTCGGGAGCCAGGGACTGGCCGGGGTAGGCCTCGACGGCCGCGACGCCGAGCTCCTGGAGCTTGGCCAGCGTCTCGGTGAAGGTGAACTTGCGGAACGTCCAGGCTTCGGAGGCGATGGGGAAGCTCTTGATGCGGACGGCCGCGTAATCCGTCTCGGCGACGGCCTTCTGGAGCTCGGGAGAGATGTGGCGAGTCGGCTGGGGCGCGCCGCAGGCCGGGACGGCCGCGGCGGCGACGGCGATCGCCAGGACGATGGCGAAGGGGCTGTGTCTCATCGGGTCCTCCTGGGGGCAGGCGTCGTCTTCGGGTTCCATGTCCCCCGGGCCACCGGAGGCACGTAGGTTTCCAGGCCCTTGAAGGGGAAGGGGAGGGTCCGCCCGAGCTCGGCGCTCCGGTAGGCGGCCATGAGCAATTCGGCCACGGCCACGCCGTCGGCGAAGCTCTCTTCGGGCCGGACGCCCATGAGGAACGATCGGACCATGTGGCGATTCTCGGCGATGTAGCCGTATTCGCCGGCCTCGTCGGCGACCACGGGCATGAGCCCGATCTCGGCGTTCTGCTTTTCGACCAGGTCCTCGCCGGCCTTGCCCCGGACCTCCCGGCTGAAGAAGACCTTCAGGCCGGCGTCGAGGGTGTTGATCTGCAGGGCGTACTCGGGGCCGAGGAGCTCCATGCTCAGGCGCAGGCCGGCGCCGACGTAGCACCAGCTGGTCGTCGTCTCGACGACCAGGGTCTTGCCCGCCTTGTCCTTGTACTCGATGAGCGAGCGGGCGAAGTCCTCGGACGGCCGTTCGAGGTAATCGGTCTTGCCGCCGCTCGCCTTGGCCAGGACCGCGGCGTACTTCGGCTCCTGCCATTTGAGGCAGTTCGTATAGGCCGTGACGCTCACGGGGGTGAGGACGTCGCGGCGGGCGCCGGGCGGGGTCAGCATGAACCGGGCCTCCTCGACCGAGTGGCACATCATGTCGTTGAGGACGCCGCCGCCCTGGAGGGTGCCCTCCCAGAACCAGGGCATGTGCGGGCCGCTGTGCTCCTCGGCCGCCCGGGCGAGGTAGGGCGGTCCGGACAGGGCGGCGCCGCGGGCCCAGACGATCTCCTTGCCCCGGACGACGGCCGGAGAGAAGACCTGGTTCTCGAGGTAGCCGTCGAGGAGCCCGGCCTTTTCGACCAGCTCGAGCATGTGCCGAGCCTCGCGGACGTTGCGGCCGAGCGGCTTCTCGCAGGCGACGCCGATGAGATCGGCCTGGCCCTTGACCACGGCGTGGGCGATCTCCTCCATGACCTCGCCGCGGGTGTAGTTGGGGGCGCAGATCCAGAGGGCCCCGATGCGCGGGTCAGCGGCCATCTCCGTGATCGAGGCGTAGGGCTTGGCCTCCCCGACGCCGAGCGACCTGGCCAGGGCGCAGGCTTCACGGGCCCGCGCGGCCTCCGGGTCGAAGACGCCGAGGATGTCGGCGTCGCGGACGCCGACCCAGGATCGGATATGAAAGCGGGCGATGAACCCGCCGCCGATGATGCCGACGCCGAGGGTCGCCGATTTCTTGGCCATGTCGTCAACCTCCTTCGTCTCAGAAGACCCTTCATACCTTAAGTCTCGCGGGATTGTCAACGTCGGGGCGCGTCGGGGCGCGTCGTCGAGACGGCTCCCCGGGCGGGAAGTCGGAGTTCATCCTCCGCGGCCGCGGTCCGACTAAAAGGGAGCGGGAAGCAGCGGACCAGGACTGCGCCCGGGAGAAGGCGTTGAATGAAGGACCGTCGCCGTGATGTCCGCCTCATCGAGGAAAACAAGGTCGTCCTCTCCCTCATGACCGGGGAGGTCCGGTCCGGCGTTCCCGGGACCTACCATTCCCTGACCCGGGACCTCTCCATGGGCGGCCTCCGGATCATGACCTCGGCTCCGATCGAAGCCGGGACCCGCGTCCGGGTGGATCTCACCCTCGGCCGGCCGCGAAAGCGCATCCGGGCCGTGGCCGAGGTCCGCTGGGTCCGCGACCTCTATGCCGGCGAAGTCTATGAGGCTGGGCTCGAGTTCGTCGGCCTCGATCCGGACGCCGAGCTCGCCCTGATGGACCACATCTTCGGGCTGAAAGACGGCCCGGCCGGCTGACGCCCCGTCCGCCCGTCCGCTTGCTTTTCTCCCCGTCCTGGACTACAAAGGGGGCGTTCTCTGCGGAAAGGAGGACTCCGTGCGCAGAGCGCTTCTCGCCGTCGCGGCGGTCCTGGCCTTTCTGACCGGTTCGGTCGCCCCGGCGGCGGCCAAGGATTACTATTTCCCCGAGGTCCGTGTCGAGGTCGCCGTCGAACGGGACGGCTCCTTCGTCGTCGACGAGCTCCGGACGTTCGAATTCGAGGGCTCGTTCAGCTACGCCTATGTCACCATCCCACTCCGGCTGGACCGGCCCGGCGCCCGGCGGAGCGTGACGGTCACCGAATTCGCCGTGACGGACGAACAGGGCCGGGCCCTGAGGACGGATATCGAACGGACGAGCGGTCTCCTCACGGCCAAGTGGCACTACTCGGCCCGGAATGAGAGCCGGACGTTCCGCATCCGCTATCGCGTGTCCGGGGGCATCACCAGCTACCCCGACGCCACGGAGCTCTACTGGAAGGTCATCGGCGACGGCTGGGACAAGCCGGCCCGGAACGTCCGGGCGACCGTCGTCCTCCCGGCGCCGCTCGGGTCGAAGAGCGATCTGCTCATCTGGGGCCACGGCCCGCTCTCCGGCCGGGCCGAAGTCGTCGACGAGCGGACGGCCCTGTTCTCGGCCCCCGAGCTCGCCTCGCGCCAATTCTTCGAGGTCCGGGTCATCTGGCCGAACGGCCTCGTCTCCGGGGTCCCCTCGGACGGGTTGACGCTCGGGGCCATCAAGGCCGAAGAGGAGGGCTTCGTCCGGGACACGATCGACCGCGTCCGCCGCGCCCAGGCCGGGGAGGCGGGCCGCGGCGAGCGGGAGGCGGCGAAGAAACAGAAGCTGCTGAAGGCCCTGGCCGGCTGGGGGATCTGGCAGGTCGTCGGGCCCCTCGTCTGGCTGATCTTCTTCTACAGGACCTGGTCGGCGGTCGGCAAGGACTACCGCTTCGAGGGCCTGCCCGATTACGTCCGCGAGCTCCCCGCGGACAGGCCTCCGGCCATCGTCCAAGCGCTCATGCGGGAGGGCCGGACGGCGACGCCGGCGGCCTTCACGGCCACGATCTTCGACTTGGCCCGGCGGGGCGTCCTCGAGATCGAGGACCGGAACGTCCGGCAGAAGAAGCTCTTCGGGACCAAGGAGGCCGTCGAGACCGTCGTCACGCTCAAGAAGGACCTGGCGAAGGAGCCCGGTCTCGTCCCGTTCGAGAGCTCGTTCCTGGGCTTTCTCTACGGGGAACAGGCCGGACGGACGGCGCCGGGGACGTCCTTCACGATCGACGGCCTCGAGGACTTCCTCAGGAAGCATCCCCAGAAATTCCAATCGTGGTACCGGAATTGGACCAAAGCGATCAAGGACGAGGCGAAGGCGCTCCGCTTCCACGAACCGGAAAGCCTCGCGGCCCGGAACCGCTTCTACCTGTTCTCCCTGCCGGCGGCCGCCCTGACCCTCAGCCCGGTGCTCTTCCTCCTCGCCCTCGCCCTCGTCCCCACGCTCAAGCGGAGGACCATGACCTGGGCCCGGGAGAATGAGGCCTGGAAGGGGCTCGACCGCTTCCTCGACGACTTCTCCGATTTCAAGGACATCCCCCCGGAGGCCTACAAGCTCTGGGAGCGTTATCTTGTCTTCGGCATCCTGTTCGGCAACGCCAAGAAGATCCTCAAGATGCTCCCGCTCGTCCTGCAGGACGACCGGGCCGTCGCCCCCGTCTGGTACGCCGGGGTCGGCCGGCCGGGGGCCTTCGCGGGCGACGGGTTCTCGAGCCTGACCGCCGGCATCGAGCGCGCGGCCACGGCCATCAGCCGGGCCGGCACGTCGGCGGCCCATTATTCCTCCGGCGGAGGCGGCGGGGGAGGGGGAGGCGGCGGAGGGGCCGGTTGATGCGGCGCCCGGTCCGGACGACGGCGGCCGCGGCGCTCGCGTTGACGGCGCTCCTGTCCGCGGCCTGCGGCCGGCCGTCCGACGAGAGCCGCGTCCGCGGGCTTCTCGAGCGGGCCGCGGCCCTGGCCGAGAAGAAGGACGCCGCGGGCCTCGGGGACCTCTTCGCGCCGGACTACAGGGACTTCCAGGGCCGGGACGCGGAGGGCACGCTCCGGCTCATCACCGGCTACCTCGACCGCTACAGCCATATCGTCATCCATCTGCTCGCCGTCCGCGTCGGCGACGTCGGGCCCGACGGCCGGGCTTCGGTCGAATGCGAAGTCTCTCTCTCGCACGGCGCGGCGGAGGTCTTGCGCCGCCTCATCCGCTACTCCGGGGAATACTACGGCTTCCGGATGGCCGTTCGCCGCGAGGGGGCGAAGGACTGGCGCTTCACGGCCGCGGAATGGCAGCCGATCGGCCTGGCCGAGCTGTCCCCGGAGGCCCTGGCCGTCCTGAAGAAGCTTTTTCCCGGCCTGTGACGTATCCTATAATCATGGAGGGCGAACATGTCCGATGAAAAGAAAGAGGGCCCGTCGAGGTTCGAGGAATTCCGGCTGAACGGGGGAGAGCTCCTCAACAAGATCAAGGAGATCATCCACGAAGGGAACGTCCGCCGCATCATCCTCAAGGACGAGAACGGCAAGACGTTCATGGAGATCCCGCTGACGGTCGGCGTCGTCGGGGCCGTCGTCGCGCCCGTCCTCGCGGCCGTGGGGGCCATCGCCGCCCTGGCTTCCAACCTGACGATCCTCGTCGAAAAGGTCGGGGACTGAGGGCCGGCATGTCCACGGCGGAGGCGCGGCCGTCCTATACCGTCGTCCAGGCCGGGGCCGATTTCCGGCCCGGCGATCCCGCGGCGCCCTGGGCGGTCATGCCCGAGCTCGCGGTCGACCGCTACCTGTGGCTCGACAACGGCTACCGGCCGTCGGTCGGGGCCCGGCTGTGCTGGTCGCCGCGCTTCCTCTACGTCCGTTTCCGGGTTGGGGAGAAGCGGGTCCGGGTCCGCTACACGAGGTTCCAGGATCCGGTCTCCAAGGACAGCTGTGTCGAGCTCTTCATCGACGCCTTCCCGGAAAAAGGGCTCGGCTACGTCAATTTCGAGACCAACGCCGCGGGCACCCTGCTGGCCGCCTTCGGGCCGGACCGGCCGCGCCGCAGGCCTCTCTGGCCGGAGGACCTGGCGGAGTTCGAGGCGGCCCCGTCGATCCGCGGCCCGATCGACGGCGTGCACGGCGCCGGCGAGTGGACGCTCGAGTACCGGATCCCCCTGTCGCTCTTCCGCAAGCTCTACGGCGAGGAGATCCGAGCCGGTCGCAAGGCCCGGGCCAATTTCTACAAGTGCGGCGACGAGACCGAGATCGCCCACTACGGCGCTTGGAGCCCGGTCGAGACGCCGGCGCCCGATTTCCACAGGCCCGAGTTCTTCGGCCACCTCGTCTTCGGCTGAGGCCGGCTCACAGCCCGGCCCGGTCATTCGAGCCAGAACTTCCCCCAATAACTAGACCTACTTTTCGGCTGACCTCAGCTTTTGCATCAGCATATATGAAGCGTAAAGGAAGGAGGAAGCTGTGCCCTTGATCTCCTCGGCTTGCCGCGGGGATATCTAATTTTCAGTCATAGACAACAAAACCAAAAAAACCCAATAATAACTCTTGATAAACACAAATCTTTTTGATAAGGCAAAGGTGGAGGTTGAGAGGATGCTAGCCTCTTGGTATCAGAGGGCGAAACGTTGTCTTAAGATGAAGCCCGCCAAACTCGGCTCCGCCGTATGCTTGGTGGTGCTGATGGCCCTTTCGCCAGCCCTTCCTCAGGATGGGAAACCGTTCAGGCCCGCTTTGAGCTTCAAGCTGTCCGGCGGCTGGGGATCGCCATTGCCCAAGGATGACATCGATAGGTATCTGGAATCGGTGAATAACAACGCAGAATTCAAGTACTGGCGGGAAGTCGATCCCTCGCGCGTCACCGGAGAAATCCGGCCATTGAACTATCAGCTCCCTGAATGGGAATTGGAGCTGATAGCGACCTTAGGTTCGCATATCAGCCTGGGATTCGCGACTTCGATCCCCCATAAGAAGGCGGTTGAGAGTTCGGTGAGATACATCCAGGTGCCGGGTGAAGAGGGTCAAGTCGTTGACATGTCATATCGTCCCTCCATAATGGTCTGGCCGCCGATGAAGTTCCGCTTCTACTATTCCCCTTTGCGCGAATCCAGAGCTGATATCTCTATCAACGGGGGCATCGGGATCTATCCGACGGATATCGACGAATATTTTACGTATGGCCTAGTTTTTCCATTAGGAGACTATGGACTCTCGGAGCAATATATTGACTCGTCCGCACGGTTCCCTTTGGGTTTTCAGGGCGGCTTCTGCTTCGAATATCGCTTCACGAAGAACCTGGCGTTGGTGGTGGAGACCGAGTGGAGGCATGTCGTTTTTAATCGGTTCAAAGGAAGAGTCAGGTACTTTGTGAATGAGTGGACGCGGGAAGGAGAACACTATCTTTCATGGCATGATGATGAAAAAGGGACACTATACTATTTTACCGAGGAAAATCAGGATCTCGGAGCTAGATGGGGTGTCCTTACTGTCTGGGACAAGATTCCTGATATAAGCGTGACATTTATTAGCGACATAAAAAAGGTCAGGCTGAACCTCAGTAGATCGGCGATAAGAATAGGCTTCAGGCTTCGCCTGTTTTAGCCTGGGGAATCCACTCATATGACGCAGCCGTCCCCACAGCCCCAAGCAACTTGTCTGCCGAATGCTACTCCTGGCAAAGCATACACGTCGTCTGGACTGACAATTCGACAAACGAGCAACTCCGCAGTTTCTTCACCCGACGATCACGTGGACGGACACCATGGTATCGACCGGCATATATGACTATCGCGTAGTGGCGAAACACCCGTTGGGGATTTCCGATTATTCCAATGTAATCCGGGTGGTGGTCGGCATATACTAGCGGTTGAACCGCCGCTTGGCATCGCGGCGCCTCTCCGCTATAATGCGGACCCTATGCTCCAGGAGAAGAGACTTTGGGCCCGGGCCGTCCTGTGGGCCTTGGCCGTCGCCGCGTTCGGCTGTCTCTATTTCTTCGTCCGCCAATATATCAGGAGCGGGGTCTGGCACTTCGGCCTGGGCCTGGTCAACAAGTCGCTCGGCGTGACCTCCCTCGTCATGATCACGCTGTCGATGTTCCTCACGAGCTGGTCCCGGTTCTTCAAGCGGGGCGGCCGGTCGTTGGCCCTGCGGAAGTACGTCGGCCTGACGGGATTCTGGCTGGGGCTCCTCCATGGGGCCCTCGATCATCTCCTTCTCCCGGCGATCGGGCTCCGTTCGGAGAACGAGAGCGGGAACATCCCGGCCAACGCCGTCGGCTGGACCGCGCTCGTCCTCTTCGCGGTCCTGACGATCATTTCGAACGAGACGGCCCGGAGGAAGCTGGGGACGGCGCTTTGGCGGAAGGCCCTGCGCTACGGGGGCTACGCCGGGCTGACGCTCGCCGTGGCGCATTCGGCGTTCCTCAAGGGGGACAGCTGGTCGAACTTCTTCCGGACGTTCGACCCGGCCCTGCCGTCCCTCAGCCTGCCTGCCGCGCTGTTCGGCGCGATCACGGTCCTTCTGCGCCTGGCCCTCTGGATCTCCGGGCGGCGGAAGAAGGCCTGAGGCCTATTTCAGCCTCTCCTGCCCCTTGAACTCCCGGTACGGGCTGAGGTAGGTCAGCGTCTCGCGGTCGTCCTCGGTCGCCGCGCCCAGGACCAGGCGGCCGATGAGCTCGCCGAGCCCCGGCCCGATCATGAAGCCTTGGCCGCACATGCCGACGGCCAGCATGTACCCCTCGAGCTCCTGGGCCCAGCCGACGATGGGGAAGCCGTCGGGGGTCATCGGATAGAGGCCCCGCCAGGTCCGCCGAACGCGGACGTTCTTCAACCGGGGGATGAGGCCGACCATGCGGCCGGCGACCAGGGGCAGGAACGCGCTCGTCTCGCGGACGTCCGTCCCCCAGATGCTGGGGCTGGGCGTGATGCAGAAGATGATCTGGCCGGTATGGTGCTGATAGAAGTAGTAGTTGGCCGAGCCGGGGGCCGGCCGGATGTCGACGATCATGGGCTCGAGGAAGCGGGCCACGGCCTCGGTCACCGCGGCCTCGTGGGAGTCGGGCCGCACGGGGACCTCGATCCCGGCCAGGGCGGCCACCTCGGCGCCCCAGGGCCCGGCGGCGTTGATGACCACCGGCGTGGAGTACTCGCCCTTGTCCGTCCGGACGCCGGCGATGCGTCCGCCCGCGGTCGTCAGGGCGGTCACCCGCTCGCCGAAATGGAACTCGGCGCCGTGCGCTCGCGCCCGGTCGTAGAAGGCCCGGATGGCGAGCAGGGGGGAGGCATGGCCGTCGTTCGGCGACAGGGTGCCGCCGACCAGGCCCTCCGGGTTGAGGTCGGGGACGACCTCGAGGAGCGCCGGCGCGTCGAGCCAATCGATGGCCAGGCCGCTCGCCTTCTGGACGACGAGAAGCTCCTTGAGAGTCCGCTCCTCCTCGGGGCGGTAGGCGACGTAACAATACCCGCCCCGGTACCATTCGATGTCGACGCCGGTGCGCTCTTTCCAGGTCGCGAAGATCTCCAGGCTCCGGAGGCAGAGGCGGATCTTGGCCGGGTCGGAATGCGTGGCCCGGAGGCCGCCGATGGCCCGCTTGTTCGAGCCCTGGCCGACGCTCGCCAGCGGATCGACGACGAGGACCTTGAGGCCGGCGCCGGCCAGCGACAGCGCCGCGGGCGTGCCGATGCTCCCGGCGCCGGCGACGATGACATCGAAGTTTCTATTCGTCGTCATGGTCCCTGTCCTTTTCGCCTAGGCCGGCGAAGATGCCCAGGGGCACCTCGATGAAGAGCGGCCGTTTGGGCTGGTCGACGACCTCGGCGTCGGGGATCCCCTCCTCGCGGAAGAGCCGATGGATGAGCGGGGTGCAGGTCTTGGCCCCGCAGGACCCCATGCTCGTCCGGGTGACCGCCTTGATCTCGCTGATGTCCCGCACGCCCTCGCGGATGAGCCGGCGGATCTCGCCCGCGGTCACCCGCTCACAGCGGCAGATGATCGTGTCGTCGGCCGTCCGCCGGACGTAGGTCCCGAGCGGCTCGGAGGCCTCCGCCGGCTGGATCCGGATGCTGGCGATCCTCTTGGCGTAGGCGCGGGGCGCCCGGACCTTGACGATGACGGTGCGGTCGTTGGCCTTGAGGGCCCTGACCGCCCCGACCTCGACCTCGCCCAGCGGCTGCCCCTCGGTGTCCTCGACGACGACGCGGTCCCCGGCCTTCAGGGTCTCCTTGAGGAACTCGAACGGCACGGCCACGGTCGGGAACTCGGCGTCCTTCCGGTAATCGACGAGGGTGATGGCCAGTCCGGGGCAGATGGCCACGCACTTCTCGCAGCCGGTACAGCCCTTGCCGCCCTTCTCGCGGGCGAAAGAGGGGAGGAGGCGGATGTCCGCTTCGTCCATCTCGATGAGGCCGCTGGGGCAGACGGCCGTGCAGGGATCGCAGGGGATCTCCTGGTTGCAGTGGATGACCGGGAAGACGCCGGTCTCGTCGGCCGGCGTCCGCTCCGGGACGACGGCGCCCGGCTTCGACTTGAGGATGTCCGCGGTCCGGTACCAGTCCGGGGAGATCTCGCCGACGTCGTGACCGAGCGCCCGGGCGACCTCGAGTCCCCGGATCTTGCCGGAGAAGATGGCCGCGGAGGCCTCGGCGATCTCCTCGGCGTCGCCGGCCGCGAAGACGGGCAGGCCGAACTCGCGGGCCTTCTCGGTGAACTCGCTGACCGGGTCGAGGCCGACGGCGATGAGCAGGGTGTCGCAATCGAACGAGCGCTCCGAGCCGGGGACGGGCCGGAACGATCCGTCGACGCGGGCGATGGTGACCGATTCGACCGCGTCCGCGCCGTTGGCGCTGACGACCGTGTGCGAGGTGTAGATGGGCACGCCCAGCCGGGCGAGCTTGTCCCGGTGGACCTTGTAGCCGCCGCACTCGGGCAGGACCTCGACCAGGCCGACGACGGAGATGCCGGCCTGGAGCGCGTGGTAGCCGGCGATGAGGCCGACGTTGCCGCCGCCGACGATGAACAGCCTCCCCGTCGGCTTGACCAGGTCGCGGTTGACCAGGGTCTGGAAGGCGCCGGCGCCGTAGACGCCGGGCAGGGTGTTGCCGGGGAAGGCCAGGTTCTTCTCGCGCGCGCCCGCCGTCACCAGGAGGACCTCCGGTTCGACGAGCGCGTAGCGCCGACCTTCGACCAGGACGCCGACCTTCCCGTCGCTGTAGACGGCCAGGGCGGTCGTCTGGAGCCGGACGCTCACCGCGGCCAACGAGCGGACCTCGTTCTCGAGACGCGTGGCGATGTCGATGCCGCGGGTGCCGGCGTAAACCGCCTCGATGGAGCCGAAGAAGCGGTGCGTCTGCAGGACGAGCTTGCCGCCGAGCCGGTGCTTGTCGTCGATGAGGAGCGTCCGGATGCCGCGGCGGCCGAGCTCGATCGCCGCCGAGAGCCCGGCCGGGCCGCCGCCGATGATCAACACGGGCAGGCGCAGGGTCTCGATCGGCCGGGCGGTCGTCAGCCGGGAGGCGCGGGGGTCGGTGCGGGGAAGCTCGGGCAGTCCTTCGACGGGCTCGACCGCGAGCCCGGCGCGGATGAGCTCCATGCACGACTTGACCGGGACACCGTCGGCCAGCACCAGGCATTGGGAGCATTGGCCGTTGGCGCAGAAGATGCCCTGGGCCGCCCCGTCCTTGGGGTGATGGCCGAAGACGCGGATGCCCGCGGCGAACAGGGCGGCCGAGATCGTTTCGCCCTCGAAGGCATCCAGGGCTTCGCCCTTCCAGGTGAACGGGACCTTGGCCCGGGAGGGGATGGGCAGGATGGGGTGTTGTTTGATCCTGTACATGACCAGTCCTTCTCCTACAGCCTTTGGATCGGCGGCCTCTCAAAGGCCGCGTATTATAGCACAGAGCCTGGCGGCGCGACACACAATCCGTCCGGAGTTGTTGTATAATCGGTCCGATGCCCTCGCATCGCGGACTTGCAACGGACCAGGAGGACTGATGAAAGCGATCTCTGCCGCCGTCCTAATCCTTTGCCTGGCTCTCTCCGCCCCCGGCTTGTCCGGGCAGCGGACGGAGAAGCCGGTCCTGCACGGCCGGGAATGGGTGGCCATCACCGGCAAGCCCCTCGCCGCCACCGCCGGGGCCATGATCTTCGCCAAGGGCGGGAACGCCGTCGACGCGGCCTGCGCCATGCTCGGCGCCGTCTGCACCATGTACGACGTCCTGAGCTGGGGCGGGGAGACCCAGGCCCTGATCTTCAATCCCCGGACGGGGAAAGTCGTCGGCGTGAACGCCCTGGGCGTCGCCCCGACGGGAGCGACGGCCGATTTCTACAAGGCCAAGGGCCACGCTTTTCCGCCCGAGTTCGGCGTCCTTTCGGCCGTCACTCCCGGGACGCCGGGGGGGCTCCTGACGATGCTCGCCGAATTCGGCACGATGAGCCTGGCCGAGGTCCTCGACCCGGCCCTCCGCATGGCCGAGGGCTATCCGATGGACAAGGAAACCGGGGACCGGATCGAGAGGGACAAGGAGCGGATCCGGTCCTGGCCCTATTCGCGGACGGTCTTCCTGCCGCACCCGGGGGAGTCCCCCGAAGGGCCCCGGGCGGGGGAGGTCTTCCGCCAGCCGGACCTCGCGGCGACGCTCGGCAAGCTCGTCGAGGCCGAGCGCGGCGCCCTCGCGGCCGGGAAGACGCGCCGGGAGGCCATCTACGCCGCCTACGACCGGTTCTATAAAGGCGACATCGCCCGCGAATTCGTCCGCGGCTCGAGCGAGCAGGGCGGGCTCATCACGATGGAGGACCTGGCCGAATGGAAGGTCTATCTCGAGGAGCCGGTGTCGACCTCTTATGAAGGCATCGAGGTCTTCAAGCTGACGAGCTGGGTCCAGGGCCCGGTCATGCTCCAGGCCCTGAACATGCTGGAGACCCTCGACATGAAGGGCCTGGGCTTCAACAGCGCCGCCTATATCCACACCCTCTACCAGGTCATGAGCCTGGCCTTCGCCGACCGAGATTTCTATTACGGCGACCCCTATTTCCCGCCCGAGGAACCGCTGGCCGGACTGCTGTCGAAGGCTTATGCCCGCGAGCGGGCCAAGCTCATCCGGCAGGACCGGAACGATCCTGACATCAAGCCCGGGGACCCGTATCCCTTCATGGGTCGGACCAATCCCTATTCCCGCCATCTCGAGCGCTGGCTCGACTGGGGCCGGGGAGATGCCGCCAAGCTCAACCCGCGGCAGGCGGCCGAGGCCGAGGCCTCGTTCAACGCGGGCACAACCTCCATCCAGGCCGCCGACAAGGAAGGCTGGGTGGTCTCGGTGACCCCGAGCGGGGCCTGGATCCCCTGCGTCATCGCCGGGAAGACGGGCATCGGCCTGAGCCAACGGGCCCAGAGCTTCGTCCTCGAGGAGCGGCAGAACCCCTTCAACGTCATCGCCCCGGGCAAACGGCCCCGGGCCACGCTGACGCCGGGCCTGGCCCTGAAGGACGGACTGCCGTACCTGTCCTTCGCCGTCCAGGGCGGCGACACCCAGGACCAGAACCTGCTCCAGTTCTTCCTCAACGTCGTCGAGTTCGGCCAGAACGTCCAACAGGCCTGCGAGGCGCCGAACATCACCAGCTACCAGATGCACGACTCCTTCGCGGACCACAAGACCTATCCCGGCAAGCTGGACGTCAACGAGAAGGTGCCGGCCGAGGTCCGGGCCGCGCTCGAGGCTATGGGCTACGTCCTGTCGGTCAAGAAGCGCACGTCGGGCCCGATCAACGCCATCTTCTTCGACCGCGCCCACGGCACGTTCTGGGGCGGCAGCAGCAACTTCGGCGAGGACTACGGCATCGCCTGGTAGGCCGGGTCCGGCGGAGGGTTTCATGAGATATGCGGGCCTGGGCGCCGTCGCCCCGCCCGAAGCGTCCGTCGTCGCCCTCCCGCCGGCCGCGACGCCCAACCAGCACTATCCCTCCAACCGGCCGCCCCTGTCGGTGAGTCCGCTCGTCAAGCTGCCCATCGGGGCGATCGAACCGCGGGGCTGGCTCATGGCCCAGCTCCAGCTCCTGCGGGACGGCTTCGTAGGCCGGCTGAGCGAGCTCAGCCGCTTCCTCGGCGACGACAGCGGCTGGCTGACCCTCAAAGGCAAGGGCTGGGAGGAGATGCCCTACTGGCTCAAGGGCTACGGCGACCTCGGCTATCTGCTCAAGGACGCGACCATGCGCAAGGAGACCGAGCGCTGGCTGGTCCAGGCTTTCAAGTCGCAGGGCCGGGACGGGTTCTTCGGGCCGCCGGACAACCGCGTCGCCAACGACCTCTGGCCGAACATGGTCATGCTGGCGGCCCTCCAGAGCTTCTACGAAGCGACGGGCGACCGTCGCGTCCTCTCGCTCATGAGCCGGTATTTCCAGTACGAGTTCCATCTTCCCGTCGAGGAGCTCCTGCCGGGAAGCTGGCAGAAGCTCCGGGGAGGGGAGAACCTCGAGAGCGTCTATTGGCTCTACAACCGGACCGGCGAGAGCTTCCTCCTCGACCTGGCGAAAAGGCTCCACCGGAGGACGGCGGATTGGACGTCGCCGATCCTCACCCCCAGCCGGGACAAGCTCTGGGAGGAGAGCTCGTTCTACCACGGCGTCAACATCGCCATGGGCTTCCGCGAGCCCGCGATCTACTCCCAGCAGTCCCGCGACCCGGCCCTGGTCCAGACCGTGGAGTGGAACTATCGCCAGGTCATGGAGCGCTACGGTCGCCAGCCGGGCGGCCTCTTCGCGGCCGACGAGAACATCCGTCCCGGCCAGGACGATCCCCGCCAGGGGTCCGAGACCTGCACCATGGTCGAGCTCATGGCCAGCTTCGAATCCCTGCTCAAGATCACCGGCGCCCCGGTCTGGGCCGACAGGGCCGAGGACGTCGCCTTCAATTCGCTCCCGGCCCCCCTGACGCCCGATCTCAAGGGTCTCCACTACCTCACGGCCGCCAACCTCATCTCCTGCGACCAGAGCGGGGATCACGACTTCCAGAACTCCGGGACGCTCCTCTCCTTCGACCCCTGGAGCTACCGCTGCTGTCAGCACAACGTCGCCTTCGGCTGGCCGTACTACGCCGAGCATCTCTGGATGGCCACGGCCGACAACGGCCTGGCCGCGACGCTCTACGCCGCCTCGGAGGTCCGGGCCAAGGTCGCCGAGGGCGCGGATATCTCGATCGCGGAGGAGACGGCCTATCCGTTCGAGGACCAGGTCCGGCTGAGCCTGTCGTGCGACCGGCCGGTGGCCTTCCCGCTCTATCTGAGGCTCCCGGGCTGGGCCGGAAAGGCCCGGATCGTGCTCAACGGCGAGCCGGTCGACGGGGACTTCCGCGGCGGGCGCTACGCTGTCTTGCGGCGGACGTGGCGCCACGGCGACCAGGTCCGGATCGAGTTCGACCCGGAGATCGAGATCGTCGAGTGGCCTTCGCGGGGCGGCGCCGTTTCGGTCCGGCGCGGGCCGCTCTGGTATTCCCTCCGGATCGGGGAGACGTGGCGGCGCTGCGGCGGCACGGAGGCCTGGCCGGCCTTCGAGGTCCTGCCGGCGACGCCCTGGAACTACGGGCTCGTCCTCGACAGCCCGGGGGAAGGGCCCGCAGTGCGTCTGGCCTCCCGAACGATCCCTCCCTTCCAGCCCTTCGTCCCCGATCCCGCGCCGATCGTCCTCAAAGCCCGGGCCCGGCGCATGCCGGGGTGGACGGAGGAAGGCCGCATGGTCGGGCCCTTGCCGCCCGGCCCCGCCCCGGGGCAGGGCCCGGTCGAGGAGATCGACCTGATCCCCATGGGCTGCGCCCGTCTGCGGATCACCGTCTTCCCGTTCGTCAAAGATTGACAACGGGGGGCCGCCTTCGTTATAAGGAGTCAGGAACAAGCTCCCAGGAGGTCCGGATGTTCAGAGAATTCAAGGAATTCGCCATGCGCGGCTCGGTCGTGGACATGGCCATCGGCATCATCATCGGCGCGGCCTTCGGGACCATCGTCTCGTCGTTCGTCGCCGACATCCTGATGCCTCCCCTCGGCCTGCTCGTCGGCAACGTCGATTTTTCGAGCCTCGTCATCCGCCTGTCGGACTCGGTCACGATCAACTACGGCAAGTTCATCAACGCGGTCATCAGCTTCCTCATCATCGCGTTCGCGCTCTTCCTGGTCGTCAAGGCCATGAACAAGCTGAAGAAGGCCGAGGCCCCGGCCGCGCCGACGACCAAGGACTGCCCCTTCTGCGCTACGGCCGTCCCGCTCAGGGCGGTCCGCTGTCCGCACTGCACTTCCGAGATCAAGTGATCCGGGACGGGGACTCGCGCGCTTCCCGGGCGGCGGCGTAGAGGCCGGAGCGCGCCCGGCGGATCCTGGGTTGAAAGCCGGGCCGACATGGGTTATAACCCTCAAGGAGACCGGATGAAGAAGATCGTCGTGCTCGGATCGGGGATGGTCGGCCGCATCATCGCCCTCGATCTGGCCGGGGAATTCGACGTCACCTCCGTCGACGTCGACGCCGGCAACCTGTCCAAGCTCCGGGGAACGGCCGTCCGGACGCGCCAGGCCGACCTGTCGTCGCCCGCCTCGCTCCGGGAGATCGTCGGTCCCGCGGACCTCGTCGTCGGGGCCGTGCCCGGCTCCATGGGCTTCGCCACCCTGCGCGAGGTCATCAACGCCGGCCGGGACGTCGTCGATATCTCGTTCTTTCCCGAAGACGCCCTCGCCCTCGACGAGGCGGCGCGGGCGGCCGGGGTCACGGCCATCGTCGATTGCGGCGTCGCCCCGGGCATGAGCAACATGATCTGCGGCCGCCACGCGGCCCGGATGTCGGTCGAGCGCTTCGCCTGCTACGTGGGCGGATTGCCGTTCCGCCGCGAGTTCCCGTTTGAATATAAGGCCCCCTTTTCGCCGGCCGACGTCATCGAGGAATACACCCGGCCGGCCCGCTACGTCGAGAACGGTCACCTCGTCGTCAAGCCGGCCCTCTCGGACGTGGAGAACATGGACTTCCCCGAGATCGGGACGCTCGAGGCCTTCAACTCCGACGGCCTGCGGTCCCTCCTGACGACCATCCGCATCCCCAATATGATCGAGAAGACCCTGCGCTACCCCGGCCACGTCCGGCACATCCTGGCCCTGCGCGACAGCGGCTTCTTCGGCACGGACGAGATCGAGGTCCGGGGCTGCCGGGTCCGCCCGCTCGACGCCACGTCGGCCGTCCTGTTCAAGCACTGGCTCCTCCACGAGGAGGATGACGAGTTCACGGTCATGCGCATCATCGTCGAGGGCCGGGAGGACGGACGGCCGAAGCGCATCCAATACGACCTCTTCGACCGCAGGGACCGGACGACCGGCTTTTCGTCGATGGCCCGGACCACGGGCTTTCCGGCCGCCGCGGCGGCCCGGCTCGTCCTGAAGGGGGGGTTCCGGCGCAAGGGCGTCTCGCCCCCGGAGGTCCTCGGCGCCGACGAGACCGTCTTCCGGGCGGTACTCGACGAGCTGGCCAAGCGCCGGGTCGTCTATCGGATGGAAGAATCCTGAATTCCGGACAAGGAGGACATGAGATGACAAGGAAGCTGATGATCCCCGTTCTGGCCCTGGCCCTGATCCTGACCGGCGCCTCCGGCCTCCAAGGCCAGCCGCGGGCCGCCAAGAAGGGCGCTCCGGCCGCCGCGGCCGCGCTCGACCCCGACGTCGTTCTGAAGAGCGTGAATTTCCGCGCCATCGGACCGACCCGGCAGAGCGGCCGTTTCGTCGACTTCGCCGTCCCGGCCGGACAACCGCACACCTTCTACGCGGCCACGGGCTCCGGCCACCTGTGGAAGACGGAGAACAACGGCCAGACCTTCGAGCCGCTCTTCGAGCGCGAGAAGGTCTTCTCGATCGGGGACATCGCCGTGGCGCCGACCGATCCCGCGCTCCTCTGGCTCGGCTCGGGCGAGGCCAACAACTCCCGCTCGACCTATTGGGGCGACGGGGTCTACAAGTCGGTCGACGCCGGCCGGACCTGGACCAACATGGGCCTCAAGGAGTCGCACCACATCGGCCGCATCGTCATCCATCCCTCCGATCCCGACATCGTTTACGTGGCCGCTCTCGGCCATCTCTACAGCGAGAACCCCGAGCGCGGGCTCTACAAGACGACCGACGGCGGCAAGAGCTGGGTCAAGGTCCTGGACGTCGCCGTGGACGGCCGCGCCGTGGGCGTCGTCGACGTGGTCATGGACCCGTCCGCCCCGGAGACGCTCTACGCGGCGACCTACGACAAGTTCCGCAAGCCCTGGACCTGGGGCATCGGCGGGCCGGGCTCCGGCATCCACAAGACCACCGACGGCGGGAGGTCCTGGACGAAGCTCACGGCCGGCCTGCCCGGCGGCATCCTCGGCCGCATCGGCCTGGCCATCTACCCGAAGAACCCGAAGATCCTCTACGCCGAGATCGAGAACGCCAACAAGCCCGGGATGTCCGTCGAGGACCGCTGGAAGGAGGTCCTCGAGGGCCGGTCGAGCTCCGGCATGATCGACGGCGAGATCTACCGCTCCGACGACGCCGGGGCCACCTGGACCAAGGTCAGCCCCGATGGGCGCTCGATCGGCGGCGCCCCGGGGTATTACTACGGCCAGATCGTCGTCGATCCGAACGACGCGGACCTCGTCTATGTCCTCAGCGTCGGCATGCTGGCCAGCCGCGACGGCGGCAAGACCTGGACGGTGCCGTTCCGCTTCGGCGGCGACAACCACGCCCTGTGGATCAATCCCGCGGACAGCCGCCACATGCTCCTCGGCTACGACCACGGGATGGGCGTGACCTGGGACGGGGGGAAGAACTGGTACCATCCGGACTTCCTGCCGCTGTCCCAATTCTACGCCATCGACTACGACATGTCCCATCCCTACCGCGTCGCCGGCGGGCTCCAGGACAACGGGAGCCACATGGGCCCGAGCACGAATGTCGGCCCGAGCGGCCGCTTCGGCGGGGCCGGCGGCGCCGGACCGGCCATCCGGCTCGAGGACTGGTTCGCCATGGGCGGCGGCGACGGCATGTACAACGCCTTTGACCGGACGACCAACGCCACGCTCTACAACGAATCCCAGTTCGGGACCCTGACCCGCCTCGACCTGACGACGGGGGAGGCCAAGAGCATCGCCTATGACCGGGTGAAGCCCGAGACGCGCTGGAACTGGTGCTCGCCCATTCTCGTCTCCGCCCACGACAACGAGACGATCTATCACTGCGGCAATATCGTGGTCATGTCCACCAACCGCGGCGACACCTGGACCGAGATCAGCCCGGACCTCTCGACCAACGATCCGTCCAAGCTCACCGTCCGGGGCGAGGGCGGCGACGGCAACATCCAGTACTGCACGATCACGACCTTCGACGAATCGCCCCTCGTCGCCGGCCTGCTCTGGGCCGGCACGGACGACGGGAACGTCTGGGTCACCCGCGACAACGGCGGGACCTGGACCAAGCTCAACGACAGGATCGCCGGGAACCCGGGCTACTGGGTCAGCCGGGTCGCGGCCTCGCCGACCGACCCCGGGACCGCCTACGTCTCCTACACGGGATTCCGGAACGATGACTTCCGGCCCTTCATCTACAAGACCGCGGATTATGGCGCCACCTGGACGTCCCTCGCGGCCGGGCTGGCCGAAGGCCCCGTCAACGTCATCCGGGAGGACCCCAAGAACCCCGCGCTCCTTTTCGCCGGGACGGACTTCGGCGTTTACGTCTCGTTCGACGGCGGCAAGGCCTGGAAGAAGATGGACGCCGATATGCCGACCCAGCCGGTCCATGACCTGAAGGTCCACCCCCGCGAGGCCGACCTCATCGTCGCCACCCACGGGCGGGGCGCTTTTATCGCCGACATCAAGCCGCTCCAGGAGATCACGCCCGAGGTCCTGGCCAAGGACGTCCACCTCTTCGCCGTCGAGCCCAAGCCGCGCTGGGTGGGACAGAACCGGCGGGAATCGAGCAGTTCCAACTTCGCCGGCGAGAGCGAGCCGGCCGGGCTCTCCATCTATTATCTCCTCCGGACCAAGCCCAAGGAAGGGACCAAGGTCCGGATCTACGCCGGCACGATGCTCCTCAACGAGATCGCGGGACCGTCCGAGATCGGGCTCAACACCGTGGTCTGGGACATGACCGGACGGCGCGAGATGACACCCGAAGAAAAGAAAGCCGCCCAGGACCGCGCCCGGCGGGCCCGCGAGATGGGCTACGGGGGGGCCGGAAGCGGCGCGGGCTTCGCCACGTTCCCCGTTCAGCCGGGCGACTACCGGATCGTCCTGACGGTCGACGGCAAGTCCCAGTCGACCTGGGGGTCGGTGCTCAAGGATCCCCGGTACTGAGGCCATGGCCTATCAGATCCGGGACGTCCTCGACCGCGTCGAGAGGTTCCCCCGCGTCGACATCATTCACAGGCCGACGCCGTTCCGCAAGCTCGAGCGGCTCTCGGCCCGGCTCGGCGGCCCGGAGATCTACGTCAAGCGCGACGATCTGACGGGCCTGGCCTTCGGCGGCAACAAGTCGCGCAAGCTCGAGTTCATCATCGCCGACATGCTCGGGAAGAAGGCCGACGTCGTCATCACCTGGGCCAGCCTCCAGTCGAACTGGTGCATGCAGACCGCGGCGGCGGCCCGGACGTTCGGCATCAAGCCCGTCCTGATGCTCTTCAAGCCCGCCGATCAGGCCGCCACGGCCGACGGCAACGTCCTGCTCGACGTCATCCTCGACGCCGACATCCGATTTCTCGAGACCGAGAAGGGCCGGGTCGTCAAGGCGGCCCAGGCCATGAGCGTCCTGGAGGAGGCTGGCCGGAGGGCGGGAGGCGAAGGGCACAAGCCCTATCTCGTGCCGGTCGGCGGTTCCCTCGTCCGCGGCGACATGGACAAGCCGTTCGGGGCCATCAGCTACGTCGCCGGCTTCGCCGAGATCCTCGAGCAGGCGAGGGGGGCCGGGTTCGAGCCCGACTATGTCGTCCATTCGACCGGCTCCGGCGGGACGCAGGCCGGCCTCGTCGTCGGGGCCCGGGCCCTGGCCCCCGCCTGCCGGGTGCTCGGCATCAGCGTCTCCGACCCCAAGGGCCCGTTCTCCGACGACGTCCTCGAGATCGCCAGGGCCACCGATGAAGCGCTCGGACTTGGATTGGGCATCATGCCGGACGACGTCACCGTCTTCGACGAGTACCTCGGCGAGGGCTACGGGGCGGTCGACAAGGCCGTGGCCGAGACGATCCGGCTGGTCTTTCAAACGGAAGGCATCGTCCTCGACCCCGTCTACACGGCCAAGGCCATGATCGGCCTCGGCGACCTCATCAAGACGGGCTTCTTCAAGCCGGCCGACAAGGTCGTCTTCGTGCACACGGGTGGGACGCCGGCCCTGTTCCCGAACCGGGACAAGATCTTCAACTTCCTGGTCAAGAAGACCTAGTCTGGACTATTCACAATAACGCCGGTCTTGGGTTTTCTTGTCCTATGAGAAAACCGGCGTTGTCAGGCGCATTTCTTGTCGTTGTGGGGGGATAGGGGGACAGGTCAGTAATCTCGTGTTGATCTCATTGCTTTATAGATGACCTTATTGAATTCGATCTCCAAGAGGAATCCGTAGAGCTTTGCGACTCCTATACAAACAAACCCTACGATCAGACCGAGAAAGAGGATAGGCAGCGCGCCTGCAATCGTACTGGCCCAGACTTCCTGGCGAACATCAGCATTCATAACATGAAGTGCTCTGTAGGCTTGTGAAATAGGGGCGATCGTACCCAGTATCGAGATAGTCACTGCTCCCGAACCTATAAAAATCAAAACCCGTTTGGGATACAATAAGAATTCCTTGAGTACCCTCGAGTCTGAACGATCCGGCGCTCGAGGCATAGACCCGGTCGTCGACTCCGGATTTCGCGGCCACGTCATCGGCCCGGGACGCCCGCAACATCTCTGCGCCTTCCTCCGCCGCCTCCCCTCCGACCGGTACCTCGACCGGACCGGGGCGCCAGCCTCCCTGCCGGGGGAAGAGGATGCTTTCGGATTTGTGGCACTCAGCCCGTTCCAAAGAACATTGAAACATAAACGACCCGCTGTTCTCTGAGGTCAAAACAGACGTTGATGTGGACGACTCCCTTGCTGTAGGAATAATAAAGAACCCGGTCATGGTTCTTCGACATTTCGTCGTAGTGAGGCGTCCAGGCCCGGTCCCAGCCTTCGTAGATCTTGGATGATTCGGTGATTGCCGCATACTCCGGCGATCCCAGCAGTTCCACGACCTCCCCAATCCGCATGTGCTTTTGGATCTTCGACGCCTGGGATATCAATTCCTCTTCCCGGGCGACGCAGGCGCTCACAAAGACGAACAGGCCTAGTGTCAGCGAGAGCCTCAAAGCCGGTTGAATTCTCATGCGCACTCGATCAAATTCGTTTGCGCGAGCGTGTTTTCGCTCAACTGCATGCGCCGATCCCTATCATCGAAGGCGCCTGGCGATGATATCTGTTGATGATATCTTCGATGACCCGGATGCAGGCGTCTCTCAATTCCCGGAGCTCCGGGACCTCCACGGTTTTCAGCGCACGAATGCGTCTCATGTAGAGGCGCCGACTTTCTGCATTCATTTTTTGGAGATCCTCATCCGAGGTCACGTCGGGGACGATGTCCAGTATCTCGGTCATCGTGACCGGATAGTCCCTTTCCGACGGGAAGAGATGGAGATGCTTTTTCAGCAACCTCAGAAACGCTTCCGGCTTCTTTGTCAGGAATATGCCCAACGCGATGCACAGCTCTTCATCGACGGCTCCGCCTCTCATGTAGTTATAGTCCAGCATCCGGATTGCGAATTCAGCGAGGCCCTCATCGCCGGCGGAGATGGCATCATGCAAGCGAATGTTTTCCAGGATCGTTTTGGCCGCAGCGTTCTTGTTCCCAAGCTGAACGGATGCGGGTTGCTCTGGGACTGTCGCCAATAACCGCTTGACGTTCTCTTCGCTGGGTCGGGACTCATAGGCCTTCAAGGCCAGGGTCACCTCGTCCCAGTTGATGGTCACTTCCGTTTGCCCCATGAGCCGCTCCGCGCGGCCGCCAGCCAGGAGCGAACATTGAACCAGCATGATGAGAAAAGCAGATCCGAGCCTACGGCTTAAGAATGAGATCGGCTTCATGCCTTGGCCTCCTTCGCGTGTTATTGGGGTGGCCGGACCACGACTGAATAGGTGACTACACCCTGCGGCAAGGGAGCGTTCATGATCTGGACCCGGATGATCCCGCTAAGGAGGTAGCTCATGAAGTCCAGATCGTCCAAGCCGTTGACGATCTCCCCGATCATGAGATCAGCGAAGTAATCCGCTATCTCGAATACCAACTCATTCATTGCTGTCTTGGAGCCCCTGATACCCCCACTAACCAACTTCTTGCCCACCAGAATGCACCCCACGGTCTCACCGGGTGAATTGCCTCTATGTATGAATATCCCCTTGAAGCCGGGCACATCTTGGAGCCAATATACCTGATAGCGGTTCGCTGACCACCAAAGGGACTTTGCCTCATAATCTCCCGTCGGAATGGGGCCCTTTCCGACGCCGATAGCCGGTTCGAGTGTGTATCCGGATATCACCGTGTCGCCCAAGATCAGCTTATAGTTACCGTAGGTTGCATCACTGTTGTAACGATAACGAGTGATTTCCAAAGTTTGTCTTCCATCCGGGTCGATATAATTGACCGGATTGCTTCGGCAATAGCTGTAGAGGTTCCACTGCTGAGGGTCGCCCAAAGCCGCGAACGTCGGGATAATCGGATCTACCGAAATAAACCTATACTGCGTCCGGTCATAGTACCTCGCTCCGAAGTAATCGAGCTCCGACCATGAGTCGTGCGGCTGGCCCGAGAACTTGATCTCCGGGTCGTAGGTCCCAACCCACGTCCTCTGGATCCCCCCATAGGGCTCGTGGGCCGCCGAATAGACGAAGTTCTCCATCAAAGCTCATTGATAATCGCTCGAATTACTCGAATACAAGCATCTCTCAGTTCTTTAAGCTCTTGATGTTTCACACTTTGCAATGCCTTGATGCGTTCCGTGTAAAGCCTCGTTTCTTCTTTCGTTCTGAGTCGCGAATCTTCACTTGACGTGATGTCTGGAACGATTTCTAATATCTCCGTCATGTTTATGGGGTAGTCCCGTTCTGACGCGAATATATGAAGATATTTATTCAACAATATCAGGAATACCTCCGGCTTCTTTGTTAAGAACCTACCCAGCATGATCCTCAACTCTTCTTCAGCCACGCCACCCCGCATGTGACCCAATAGTCGGAATGCTGCTTCTGCGAGAAGTGGGTCGCCCGCGCTAACTGCTTTCTCGAATTGAATGCTTTCAATAAGCGCAAAACTAACGATTTCCCTTCTGCCGCGTTGATACCCCATAGCCTTTTCTGGTATTTCCGCTAATAGGGATTTCGCGCTCTCCTCACTCGGAAAAGATTCATAGGCTTCTAGGGCTTGTTTCACCGCTTCCCAATTGACGGACTTTGCTTCTCTTCGATTTTCCGGATCTTGCATAGCGCCTGCCAAAGGCAACCATTGAGCAACTATGATCAGGATTACCGCTCCCCAAGAGCGCCTGAATACAACTCGTTTAAGAGAGTCCATTGTTTATCATCCTTCATCACGGTCTATTGAGTTTGGCGAACGACCACTTCATAGGTTACTATACCATCCGGCAACCGGATGCTCCAGATCCGCACAGTGATACGGCCGCTGCAGAATAGACTCATCAAGTCGAGATCATCCATGCCTTTTGATATTTCGCCCTGTATCATATCCGCTGTGAAATCCTTTATTTCAAATAAGATCTCATCTAACGCGTTTTTAGACCCTAGTATCTCTCCTCCGTTCCTTTTGTTACCAACCAAGATACAGCCGATCGTATCACGGGGCTTATTCCCCCTATGGATAAGTATCTCCTTGAATCCATCAACACCCTGAAGCCAGTACACTTCGTATCCCTTCTTTGACCACCAATAAGGTATGGCATCGTATTCTCCTTCAGGAATCGGCCCTTTGCCTACGCCTCTAGCGGGTTCAAGCGTATGTCCATACAAAACCTTATCTCCTAACTCTATTCGATAGATTCCCTGTGTTGCGCTAGTGCCATAATTATACCGCATGATTTCGATGGCCTGCATTCCATCGGGATCCAGGTAGCTAATGGGACTACACCGGCAGTAGCCATACAGGCCCCATCGTTGGGGATCGTGCAATGCCATGAGTGCGGGGATAATCGGATCTACTGAAATAAACCTATACTGCGTCCGATCATAGTACCTCGCGCCGAAGTAATCGAGCTCCGACCAGGCGTCGCGCTGCTGGCCCGAGAACTTGATCTCCGGGTCGTAGGTCCCAACCCACGTCCTCTGGATCCCCCCATAGGGCTCGTGGGCCGCCGAATAGACAACCGTCCCCGTGTCGTCCGTCACGATCCGGGTCGAGTTGATCTGGTCCGCGGCATAGTAGAAAAGCTCCGGCCCGGCCTCGGTCGCCCTGTACTCGGCGACCAGCCGGCCGCCGAAGTAGATGTAGTCCCGGATCCACTGGCCCAGGATGCTGTATTCGGCGAGAAGCCGCCCGTCGAAGGAATAGATGTAGTAGGTGCCGCTCGGCGGCGGGCCGGAGAGCATCTCCGAGTCCCCCGCCGCTTTCAAGACGTCCGGCCTGATCGAGTGCGCTTTCGGCCTTGCGGTTTCAGCCGGGCGCCTGTCGGCCGCCAGGCCGCGTGCCGTATCGGACGTTACTTCGTCCTCCCGCTTCTGTCGCTTCCCGTCCCGGCCCGCCGCTCTGTCCGGGCCACCCCGTTCGAGCCGATCAAGAGAGACAGCCTCTCCGGCTTCGACGATGGAGAAGTTGTCGGCGCTGATGCTATAAGGGATCCTCTCAGGAAAAGAGAACCGTTTCCCGGCCGTCCCCGGCTCCTCTTCGGTCCCCTCGAGCTTGAACGACCGGGCGCTCGAGGCGTAGTCCCGGTCGTCGATGCACGAAGCTCCTGTCTGCCCGGTCTCGACCGCCCGCATCGCTTCCGCGCCTTCCTCGGTCCCCTGGAGCTGTTCGAGGGCTTTCGTCCGGCCGGGAAGCCAACCGCCCTCCCTGGGGAAGAGGACGCTCTCGTACCTGTTGAAATTATCCCTGAACAACGGCCGGAATACAACTCCCTCCGGATCCTGTCCCAAGACACTGCGATCGGCGAACTTCACGTCCAGATCGTCGATCCAGAGCTTCACCGAAACCTCCGGGCCGGGGTCCAGGGAGATCTCGGCCGGGCGCCGGACATCGAGGTCCGTCCGGAGCGGGACGCCGCTCAGGATGGGCTCGTCGTCCACCCAGACCGAACCCGTGTAGGAGCCCAGATCGTAGATGATCCGGGCCTGGTGCCAGCGCCCCAGGAAGCTCTCGAGCTCCCGGACCTCGCCCAGGGCGTAGTTGAAGAGCAGGTTCTCCGTGCCCCGGAGGCCGTCCGGGGCGAAGGCCACCTCAGCCACCTGGAACGTCTGTGTCGAGACATCCGGAACGCCCGCCCGGAGGACGAAGTGCGGCCGGTCCGGCGGCGCCCCCTCGGCCGCCGAAACCCTGAAGTTGAACTCGAAGCGGACGAGGACCGGCACCGTGGCCGTGCCGTCGGCGTCGCTGACCCGGACGAGACACGACCCCGAAAGCTCCTCCGGAACGCGCCAGGGATACCGGCCGACGTTCGCGAACCGCTCGACGATCGTCCGGTAGGTCGTCCCGTTGTCGGTCGAATACTCGAGCTTCACGTCCCGCACCTGCTCGCCGCCGCCCCAGGTGATGGGCCGGAGCGAGCCGGCCTCGAGCGCCTCGCCGCCGTTGGGCGAAAGCAGAGTGAGCTCCCCGTCGTCGTCGATGACCTTCTCGGTCCCCCAGATCCCGGTCCCGGCCAGGTAGATCGTGTAGGGGCTTTCGTCGGGGTCGTTCGAGAAGATCGTCACCGAGGCCGACTTCGGCCCCTCGCTCAGCGGAGCGAAGCGGACCGTGAAGCTATTGGTATAGCCGGCAGGGACCTCGTTTCCGCCCGATTGCCCTTCCAGATGGAAGCTCCATTCCCCGGCCGACTCCTCGATCGTGACCGGCCAGCCTTCATAGAGGACGAGCGTCGCGGTGCCGGGGTTATCGAGATAGAAGGTGTCGGTCGTCGACCAGCCGACCGCCTTGGTCCCGAAATCGTACGTCTGGCCGTTGCCGCAATTCACGATCCGCATGGTCGGCTCGCAGAACCCCCGCAGGTGGATCAGGTAGGGGTTCTCGTCGAGATCGTCCGAGGCGATACTGAGCGTGGCCGTCTTGTCGCCCGTCGAGGTCGGCAGGAACCGGATCGTGAACTCGGTCGATTGACCCGGAGGGACCGGTGTTGTCGGCGCCTGGGTGACCGTGAACATGTCCATATCCGTCCCCTCCCGGGTGAGAGCGCCGAGATGGAGGACTCCGGCGCCGGCGTTCCGGAGAGTGAAGGTCCGCGAGACCGGCGTCTGCAAGCCGGCCGTGATATCGGCGTTTGAGCCCGACGGATGGCCATCGACGCCGATTTCCGGCAGGGGCGGAAACGAGGCCAGCCTCAGTCCCCGCTCGTCATACCGGTAGCCGGCCACATACTGTCCGGTGCCGTCCCGAACGACCTTGAGCCGGTTCTGGGCGTCCCATTCGTAGAAGCTCCCCGGCGCGGCCGTCAGGTTCCCCCGTGCATCGTACTGATACCCGGGATCGTTGATCTGGTTGGAGGACTTGTAGGTTTTGCTGAAGACAATGCCCCCGTCGTGCCTGACGGTCAGCATGTTGCCGTAGGCGTCATACTCGTAGGAGTAGGTCCCCACGGCCCCCGTCGAATAGGAGGCGGACGTCAGCCGGTTGAGCGAGTCGTAGCCGAAGCTCGCGTTCAGGGCGGGCGCGGGCGCCGTGCTCGAGATCGAGGTGATGTTCCCGGCGCCGTCATAGCCGTAGGCGGCGTTGTAGAGCGGCGTCGCGCCCCTCGTCAATGCGACCGCGTGGGAAGCCCCATTGTCGTAGAAGGTCGAGCCGAGCGACGTCCCGTTCCCGAAAACAACCGCCGCCGCCTGCTTGTTCGGCCCATAGGAGGCTTCCGTGATCAGCCCCGGCGGATTTTCTCCCGTCCCGAACCTGAGGGTCTCGGGTCGATCGAGGCCGTTGAAGCTCACCAGGGTCTTCCTTCCGTCGGGATAGGTGGTCTCTGTCAGGTTCCCGCTGTCGTCGTAGGCGTAGGCCAGGCTCTTCGAGCCCAGGCCGGGGATGGTTATGGTTTCCGCGGTGACCAGGCCGAAGTCGTCATAGGTGATCCCGGTCCGGCTCCAGCCGGATGAGCCGGCGACGCTCGCGACAGTCCCGCGATCATCGTATCCGTAGGTCACCGGATCGGCCCCGCCGACGATCAGAAGCTGGCCGGAAGCGTTATAGCTGTAGTTCTGTACCGCCCCGCCCCAGGTCTTTTGGGCGAGCCGGTTGGCCGTATTATAAAAATAGCTGATGGTGCCTGTCTCGGGATGGGTCTCGGATGTCATCTGATCCAGGGGATTGTAGACGTAGCTCTGCGTCCTGGTTCCGTTGAAGACGACCGATATCAACCGGCCTACCTCGTCGTAGGTGTAGTCGGCGTGATGGCCCTGGGCGTCGGTCAGCCGTGTCGGCAGGCCCGGCAGGTCGTTATAGACTTGGGCCGTGGAGCGGCTCTCCGGATCGGTGACGGTCCTGGTATGGCCCGAATATGCGATCGTCGTCGTCTCGCTGACGGGATCGGTGACCTGGGTGACGCGGCCCGCCGCATCATAGGCGTAGACGTACTCGTGCTCAGCCTCAAGGGCGCCGTTCGTCCCCCGCCTGATCCGGCCCTCGGCGTCGAGAGTCTTGCGGCTGTGGAGGGTGATCCCGTCGCCGCTTTCGGTCGAGCCCAGGTCGCGCCCCACGCCGTCCCACCAGCGGGTGACCGTGTTGCCGCCCCGGGTGATGACGACCTTGTTCTCGCCGCCGGGACGCCAATCGTAATTGACCGTAAGGAAGGGGGGCGGGGGCGGGGGCGGGGGCGCTGGCGGGTCCTCCGGCTCTTGCCAAGCCCGCCTCCACCTTACCTCTGTCGTTCTCCCGAGATCGTCATAAGCGTACGATCTCGAGCCGCCGCGCTGGTTCCACTCGTGCAGCACGTAGCCGTACTTGTAGATATGGCGCGTGTATCTCGAGTAATCCGGCTCGGTCACCGATTGCTCCAGGCCATATTGGTAGGACATGCTGGTGACCCCGCTCCCGGCCGGACCGTCGACGGTGATCGAATAGTAGTCGGGCCTGAGGGCGGTGTAGGTATAGTCCCAAGTCAGGTAGGTCGCGCCCGTCTTCCAGCGCTTGACCTGCTTGAGTGCGCCCCACTTGCCGCTCTCCTCGAAGTACGACGTGACCGTCTCCCGGAGCGGGAAGCCGCCCGCCGTGGCGTCCTTCTCGTTGGCGACAAACGACAGCATGTAGCGGTCCTTGAAGCCGCTGTGGGCTTCAAAGAAGTAGGTCAGCTCCTTGACGCTCTTGGCGGTGGGGGAGCCGTTGACGAAATAGCTCAGCTTCGTCGGCAGCCCGTATCGCTTGACGCCCGGCCTCAGATACGAATAGGACGTCTCCAGCGTCGAATCGCCCGTGCGTCCTTCCGTGGCTGTCAAGACCAGGGGGCCCTTGGCCTTACCCATGTTCACCCCGGCCGCCAACCAGTTGGTATCGGAGATCTCGTGATAGATCCAGACGGTCGAAGACGAAGCGCTTCCGTCGCCCGTGGCTTGGGCGGTTTGAAGCCCGATCCTCCAGCGGTTGGCGCTGTTGCCGTCAAAGCCGTAGTGGGTCGCCGAGAGGCCGTATTCCGGTCCCTCGACCGTGGTCGTGCCCGAGGTTGCGCCCTGATACGTCGGATAGGTGTAGTCCCAGAACGCGGCTTGCTCCCCGGCATTGAAGGTGATCCGTTTCTGGCTCACGACCTTCGAGTTGAGGGGAGCCGCATTGAAATAGAACTGGTGGTTCTCGTACGAGAACTCGAGCGCCCCCCCGTAGCTCGTCGTTACCCGCGTCAATTCGTAGTTGTTGGAGAGCCCGTCGTTATAGTCAAACGTCGCCGGCGGGAGAAGCGGCGGGGTGAAGCTCAGAAGCTTGTAGAAGCCGTTGGCAAACGAGCCGACCGAATAGCTGTAGACCACGTCGTGCGTGTCGTCATGGTTCCTGATCCGGATCTCCGCCAGCTTGGCCGGATCGCTCCCCTGATACGACTTGACGAACCGGACCTCCCGGCCCATGCTGTCGGTGATCTTCGAGACCGAGCGGAGGCTGTCGGCCGCGTCATATTCGATATTGATGAAGTTCCCCAGGCGGTCCTCGATCCGGGTGACCATATGGACGGTTTCCGACCCGGAGGCGAGAGGAAGAGTCGCGACGTTGCCGAAGGTCCAAACAACGCCGTTGGGGAAATAGAGCCTCGGCTCGATTGCGTGGCTAACGCCCTTGTCGAACATCAGGAAGTTCCGGGTGATCCTGATCCTCGAGCTGTAGCCGTACTCGGCTTTGGGCGGGAACGCTGTCTCGCGCCTCCCGTCGGGAAACTCGATGACCGGTGTGTCCGAGGTCACGTTGTGGACCATCCCCATGTGCATGGTCCAGCCGACGCCGATCATTGATTTCGGATAGGCTTGAACGGTGGGGTTCTGCTGGCCTTCCGGACGGTCGTAGAGGATCTTCGAGTTGTAAACCCGCCAGACTTCGATATTCAGGCCATTGGCGCCCGGCAGGAATACGTCCCGGTAGGCTAGCGTCAGGTTGCCCGTAAACAGGTCCACCCTTTCCTCAGGAAGCGAGGAGTATCCTCCGTGGCCCGGGATGCCCCCCGGTCTGTCAAAGATCCCGCTTTGACCGTATGCAAACCCGACGCTTAGCAGAAACGCCAGCGCTCCCAGAAGAACAATCGCCCAGCCCGATCGCCTCATGTCGCCCTCCTTTTCGAGTTGCGCCTCGCATCCGCAGCCGCCTAGGCTCATGGATTACCCCAGTTCATCTATATATAAAGACCGCAAAAATGACCCTTTTTACATATGTTGGGAAAAATATTTTTTCCGTTCCCGGTCCGAGCTAGCCCGAATTCGCCTGTTTTCTGGAGTGTTATTGTTGATATTTCTATAGTTAGGGTCCCAAGCCCGGGGTTTTCATAAAAACGCCGGTTTTCTCGGTAAGAGGGAGAGTTTGCCCTTCGGGCAAGCCGATCCCGTCCCGAACTTGGGCTAGGCCCGCCGGCACAGGCCGGCCAGGCCGGCGGCGAGCCCTTCGAGATCGAAGCGGTGGACCTCGACCGGGGCCGAGACGAGCAAGTGGAGGGTCTTCAGCCCGCTTCCGGTCACGACCAGGACGACGTCCCCATCGCCGCTCCGGATGCGCCCCGCGGCGGCAAGCTTCCTCAGCGCGGCCAGCGTCGTCGCCGACTCCGGCTGGCCGAAGATCCCTTCGCGCGAGGCGAGCGCCCTCTGGGCCTCGAGCATCTCCTGGTCTGAAACCGCGACCAGCAGCCCGTCCCTCTCGCGGATCAGCCGCAGCACCGCGTTGCCCGCCGGGGGGGTCGGGTTGGCGATGGCGTGGGCGATGGTTGGGCCCGCCGGGACCCGCTCGTACTTCGTCAGGCCTTTGTCGAAGGCCCGGACAAGAGGGGCGCAGTTTTCAGCCTGGACCCCGACGATCTGCGGATAGGACCCGGCTAAGCCTTCGCGCTCGAGGTCGGCGAAGCCCCTCATGAGGCCGAGGAGATGTCCGCCCGAGCTCAAGGGCACGATGACGGTGCGGGGGACGCGGCGGCCGAGCTGGAGGAAGATCTCGAGGGCCGTGACCTTGTAGCCCTCCAGGCGGTAGGGGTCGATCGAGTTCATGAACAGGATGCCGAGGTCCTTCCCGATCCGGAGGCTGGCGTCGAAGGCGGCGCCGTAGTCGCCTTCGATGGCCACAAGCCGGGGGCCGAAGATGCCGGCGGCCTGCAGGCTGGAGGCCGACGTCCCTTCCTTGAGCAGAACGAACGTCTCGAGGCCGGCCCGGGCGCCGTACGCCGCCGTGGAGGCGGCCATGTTGCCGGTCGAAACGGTGCCGAAACGCTTTGCGCCGAGGGCGACGGCTTTCTGGACGGCTACGGCCGTGCCCCGGTCTTTGAAGCTCCCGGTCGGGCTCTGGGCCTCGTTCTTGGCGTAAACGCCGTCGAGGCCGAGGGAAGAGCCGATCCGGCCCAGCCGGACGAGAGGCGTCAGGCCTTCGCCCAGGCTCAGGGCCGGGTCGATCCGCTCGAGGGGCAGGAAATCGGCGAAGACCTCCAGGGCCAGTCGCCCGCCTTCGCGGATGCCGCGGCCGCCGGGCCGTCGGGAGCTCGCGACGAAGACCGGCTCGCCGCACCCGGGGCAGAAAGGGGAGTGGGGGTCGCGCGAGGCCAGAGGGCCGCAGGCGAGGCATTCGAACGTATCCATGTTCTTCTCCTTCGAGCGGAAGCCGGATTATAATCCGAAAGCGCCGTCCCGGCCAAGCGCCGCGCTCACACGCTCACGAAAGCGCGCACGGAAAGCCGCGAGCTCCCGTTGCGCCGCGCCGGCCATCCGGAGTAGAATCATCCGGCCATGGACGATACGAAGCACATGAGGGCCGCGCTCCGCGAGGCCGCCAGGGCCGCGGCGGGAGGAGAGGTGCCCGTCGGCGCCGTGATCGTCAGGGACGGGCGGATCGTCGCCCGCGGCTCGAACAGGCCCGTCCGATCGTCCGACCCGACGGCCCATGCCGAGATCGTGGCCCTCCGGCGGGCCGCGAAGAGGTCCGGCAACTATCGGCTCGCCGGCTGTGATCTTTTCGTCACCGTCGAGCCGTGCGCCATGTGCCTGGGAGCGGCCGTCCAGGCCCGGGTCCGCCGGCTCGTCTACGGCGCGCCGGACCCGAAGGCCGGAGCGGTCGTCTCGACGATGCGCTTCCCGTTCGCGCGCCTCAACCACCGGCCCGAGGTCCTGGGCGGGGTCCTGGCCGGGGAGAGCGCCGCGCTCCTTCGCGGCTTCTTTCGCGCGCGTAGAAACAAATGACGATTTCGGCTATAATCGGGATTCGTTTCGCGTCCTGATCTTGCGGAGAGGTGGCCGAGTGGTTGAAGGCGACGGTCTCGAAAACCGTTATCTCGAGCGATTGGGATCGCGGGTTCGAATCCCGCCCTCTCCGCCATTGTCCGCCCGCCCATGAAAACGGTCCCCCTCGTCCTCACGGGCTATGGCCACGTCGGCCGGGCCTTCTTCTCTCTCTTGAGGGAAAAGGGCGAAGACCTGGAGCGGCGCTACGGCCTGGGCTTCGCGGTGCTGGGCGTCGCCCGGACGGAGGGCTGTTTCTATTCGGGCAAGCCGCTCGACCCGCGGCAGATCTCGCGCGCGGGCGAGGCATGGACGTCCGGGAACCCCCACTGGCATGAGGGGCTGAAGGCCGGGGAGGTCATCGCCAGGCACGGGCGGGGAGGCTGTCTCGTCGAGTGCACGATGTCCGACCTGGAGACGGGCGAGCCGGGGATGTCCTACATCACGGCGGCCCTCGAGTCAGGATGGCACGCCGTCGTGGCCAGCAAGGGCGCCCTGGTCGTCGGCCTGCCGGCGCTCAAGGCCCGGGCGGCCGAGAACGGCGTACTGCTCAAGTTCAGCGGCGCCACCGCCGCCGCGCTCCCGACCCTCGACGTCGGGCTGTTCTCGCTCGCCGGGGCCCGCATCGAAGGCATCCAGGGCATCCTCAACGGGACCTCGAACTACATCCTGACCCGCATGGCCGAGGGCCTGGATTACGAGGAGGCCCTGAAGGTGGCCCAGGACAAGGGGATCGCCGAGCCCGACCCGACCAAGGACGTCGGCGGCTGGGATTCCGCCTGCAAGATCCTGCTCATCACCAACGCCTGCCTTGACGCGGCCTACGTCCTCAGGGACGTTCATGTCGCCGGCATCGCCGGGCTGGCCCCCGATTTCGTCCGCTCCGCCGGCCGGGAGGGACGCTCGGTCAAGCTCCTGGCCACCGCCGCCCCCGGGCGTCTCAGCGGGAGATGGACCATCGACGTCCGGCCGTCGCTCATCGACCCCTCCCATCCGCTCGCCCACGTCAACGGCACCGAAAAGGGCATCACCTTTCTCACCGACTCCATGGGCTCCGTGAGCGTGACCGGCGGCCGCTCCAACCCCCGCGGCGCCGCCGCCGCCCTGCTCAAGGACGCCATCAACATCTTCCGCCCGGCCTTCTGAGCGCGTCCGGGGCGCGGCGGCCGCGTTGACCGGAGGGCGCTTTTTTGATAAGGTTCTTCTCTCCAGGCCCCCTTCTTCATCGGAACCTGAGGAACGGAGAGGTGTCCGAGCGGTTTAAGGAGCACGCTTGGAAAGCGTGTGTGTGCCGCAAGGTGCACCGCGGGTTCGAATCCCGCCCTCTCCGCCATTTCAAACGTCCACGCAAAGGAGCCATGACATGGACAGCCAAGACCTCATCCAGCTCGAGGACATCTACGGCGCCCACAATTACCACCCCCTGGACGTCGTCATCAGCAAGGCCCAGGGAATCTGGATGTACGACGTCGAGGGCCGCAAGTACCTCGATTTCCTGAGCGCCTACTCCGCGGTCAACCAGGGCCACCGCCACCCCCGCATCGTCCGGGCCCTCATCGAACAGGCCCGCAAGCTGACCCTGACCTCGCGGGCTTTCCGCAACGACCAGTGGCCGATGCTGGCCAAGGAGCTCTGCGACCTGACCGGCTTCTCCATGGTCCTGCCGATGAACTCGGGCGCCGAGGCCGTGGAGACCGCGGTCAAGGCGGCCCGCAAATGGGCCTACCAGAAGAAGGGCGTGCCCCAGGACCGGGCCGAGATCGTCGTCTGCGCCAACAACTTCCACGGCCGCACGGTCACGGTCGTCAGCTTCTCGACCGAGCCGCTGTACCGCCAGGATTTCGGCCCCTTCACGCCCGGGTTCGTCGTCGTCCCGTTCGGGGACCTCGAGGCCCTGGAGAAGGCCATCACCCCGAACACGGCCGCCTTCCTCGTCGAGCCCATCCAGGCCGAGGCCGGCATCCTCATCCCGCCCGACGGCTACCTGCGGAAAGCCGCCGAGCTCTGCAAGGCCAACAACGTCCTCTTCATCGCCGACGAGATCCAGACGGGGCTCGGGCGGACGGGCAAGCTCTTCGCCTGCGAATTCGAGGCCGTCCGGCCCGACATGGTCGTCATCGGCAAGTCCCTCGGCGGCGGCTGCTATGCCGTCTCGGCGGTCTTGGCCGACCGGGAGCTCCTCGGCGTCTTCAAGCCCGGGGAGCACGGCTCCACCTTCGGCGGCAATCCTCTGGCCTGCGCGGTGGCTCGGGAGAGCCTGAAGGTCATCCGGGATGAGATGCTGGCCCAGAACGCGGCCGAGCGCGGGGCGGCTTTCATGGAAAAACTGCGCAAGATCCGCAGCCGCCACATCAAGGACGTCCGAGGCCGGGGCCTCCTCATCGGCGTCGAGCTCCACCCCTCGGCCGGAGGGGCTCGCCGTTTCTGCGAAGAGCTGATGAAGGAAGGCCTCCTGTGCAAGGAAACGCACGACAACGTCATCCGCTTCGCGCCCCCTCTCATCATCAGGGACAAGGACCTCAATTGGGCGCTCAAGCGGATTAAGACCGTCTTCAGAAGGCTGGCCTGAGCGACGGGTTTTGGCATAATCCTTGCATAGGTCCGTGTCAGGAGGACAAAGATGAAGAAGACCCTCGGTTTCCTTTTCTTGACGGCGGTCCTGGTCCTCGTCGGGACCTCCTGCGTCCGGTATGTCCCCTACGATGAATCAGGACGCTACTCCGGGACCTACGACGATTACTACGACAGGGACCGATACGACCGCTACGACAACCTCGACAGCGCCTATTTCTACGACGAGCTGCAGCCCTACGGCATATGGGTCTCCTACCGCCCCTACGGCTACGTCTGGATCCCGGGGAACGTCGGCTACAATTGGCGGCCTTATTCCCGAGGCCGCTGGGCTTGGACCGACTACGGGTGGACCTGGGTCTCGGTGGAGCGCTGGGGGTGGATCGCGTACCACTACGGCCGCTGGGGCTGGGACCGGCGCATGGGCTGGTTCTGGGTCCCCGATGTCGTCTGGGGGCCGGCCTGGGTGGCCTGGCGATGGGGCGACGCGCACATCGGCTGGGCGCCCCTGCCTCCGGGCTTCGACTACATCCCCGGACGCGGCTTCGGGCGGCATGACTGGAACATCCCCCACGATCACTGGAATTTCGTCCGCGGCCGGGACTTCCTGGACCGAGGCATCGACCGGTGGGTCCTGCCGATCGAGCGGAACCGAACGATCGTCGACCGGACCGAGTTCGGCGTCCGGATCAGCGAGCGCGACCGGCGCGTCGTCAATGACGGCGTCGATCCCGATATCGTCCGCCGGCACACCGAGCGTCCGGTCGAGCGCCTGACTCTCAAGGACGCGACCCGTCCCGGCGTCGCTCGGGAGGAGGGGACCGATCTGGTCATTTCCAGGCCCGTGATCCGGCGCAACGAAGCGGCCAGGCCGAAAGAGGTCCTGGACCAGGAGCGGGCCGCGCGAGAGATCAACAGCGAGTCGAGCGGCCGGATCTACCGCCGGGCGCCCCGGAACGAAGAAGAGATCCTGCGGCAGGACCACAACAGGGAACAGCAGCTCCTGAGGGAAAGCCAGGAGAGCGAGATTCGGGAGGTCCGGCGGAGCGCCGAGGAGGAGAAGGCCAAGGTCCAGAACCCCGTCGAGAAGAAGAAGGCGGACGAGCGGGCCGAGTCCCGCGTCTCGGAGCTGAAGAAGAGGCACGAGGGGGAGAAGGCCGAGCTCCAGAAGCGCCAGAAGGCCGAAGAGGACAAGACCAAGAGAGCGCCGGTCCGCCGGAAGACCGGCCGGACCGAGAGGACCGACCAGAGCTAGCCCAGCTTAGGCTCTAATCACCTCCTCTTCCTGGCCTCAAGGGGGATAGACCTTGGTCAAGGTCTGTTCGATCGCGTATTTTAGCCCCAGTTCGACGACGACCTTGGTCGTCAACGCGCCCGATTCATCGGGATGGAATTCCCGCCAATCGTCCTGAAACGAGCTCCCATACCACTTGGCTTCGTACCCGGAGCCGTCTGCTGTCCTCCTAAGCCGGGCCTTCAGGAAACCCGGCTGCCATTCCGATATCTCCGGGTCGAGAATGTAGGCGGCATAGGGGTAATTTAGATCATCCGCGGTTTTAACGATGGCCACTCGAAACGAGCTCTGTTCTTCAGGCTGAAGCTGCTCCATGGCCTGAATGAAGGACGGTGGTACCCGCTCGACGTAGCCAAGCTTCCCAGTTTTTCGGTTTCGAACGTACTCCCAGACTCTGATCTTTTTCCGTGCGTCGTCGTCCATCACGACCTCACTGTGGGCGCGGCTTTCCCATATCCCCTCGATTTCGTCGAGCGTTCGCTCCCCGGCATCGAATTTACGCCTGATCTCCTCTTCCGTCAACCCGATTCGAGGCCAATCATCGAGGTCGATCATGTCCAGCAAGAAGGCCCGTATCGTGGTGCAATCGCCATACGAGGTCGACTTGCTGACATGGAGGATCGCTAGGAGCCTGTCGGAAAACCCCACGGACAACCCGGGGCTTGCGTCCTGGAGCGGAGTTGCTTATAAGATGAGATATGGCAGAAGCGAATCGATTCCGTCCCTATGAACCGGATCAGTTGTTATT